>JAFAIM010000060.1 GCA_019236735.1 Burkholderiaceae bacterium | reverse complement strand
CCACGGGTCAGGAAGGCAGCAAGTGCAAAACCTTAGCCTACGACCTTACCTGATAGCCGATATTCACCTGGCCTGCTCATGGCCGATCACGCTCGGTCCGTTGCCGAAAGCAGCGGCCGCCCGCTGCAGCCGCTCTCTGCAGGATAGCGGGGGTTCCGTAATCGAGGGACGGCAATGGGCCCTGGTTCAGCTTGTTCTCGAAGCGAGTGCGAGGAACCAATTTGTGCGCGGTCCACATGGGGAAGAACCAGAGCAGCACGGCGATCGCGAGCCACCATCCCGATACGAGGTAGGCGCCCCAGATCTTGTCTGCCTTGTCCATTTGCGTAAGCGCAAGAGACCACGATATGAGCTGGCCAACGTTCCCAATGGCAATCCAGATCGCAACCAGGCGTACTCCGATACCGACCATCTGCTGAGGGGTCATCTCTCTTCTCTCAGAAAGTGCTGGACCGACTCGGCCGCAATTCACGGTATCTCATGCTTCAGGCGATATCGCGCCAGGATCCGCAGCAGATCGTGGCCGCCGTCAATGGCACTGGCGACGTACTGAATCGTCAATTCGAGCTCATCGTGATTGCAGAAGTACTCGTCAATGATGCCGAACCTCGAGTAAGCGGATCTGTTGAATCCTTCCTCGATGTCGTTGTACCAGACCACTGTCCCTCCGATGATCGCAACCACCCAGAAGCCACCGCCTGGATCGCCGTACGGGTGTTGCTCCCATCGGACCGGTTCGATTTCGATCGCATGCCACAGCCGCCGCTGGGCACCGGTCATCCGCGCGACGCCTTGAGCGATGCGCGCCTGTAGCGCCGTCTTCGCAATTGGCTCCCAGTCCACCGGCGGCACTTCGCGTTAACTTCCTCGAGCAGGCGCCGCGGCTACGAGCGTCTGCGACGTCATTGAACGCGCGCAGAGAAACGAACTCCCAGCGCGTGCGCCACCTTCATGACGGTGTCGAATCGCGGCTTCGCACCAGGGGTCAGAGCTTTGTACAGGCTCTCGCGGCCAAGGCCCGCGTCCTTCGCCACCTGTGCCATTCCGCGCGCTCGCGCTATGTCGGCCAGTGCAAGCAGTAGGAGATCCGGGTCGCCGGTCTCCAGCACGGCCGTCACATACTCCGCGACTGCCGCATCGTCGGTCAGATAGCGTGCTGCATCGAACGGCAGCAGCTTCGATTTGGTCTTCCGGTTGCTCATGGCTACAAATCCAATTGCTGAAGAATCCGCTGGGCCCGCTTGATATCGCGGGCCTGGTTCGACTTGTCTCCTCCGGCCAGCATGACGATCAGCAGGTTACCCCTTCGAGTGAAATAGAGCCGATAGCCGGGACCAACGTCCACCCGCATCTCCGATACTTCCCCTCCGACGGGCTTCCAGTCGCCGAGATTGCCCGCCTCGGCCTGCCGCAAGCGAGCCACGATGCGGATCTGCGCGCGCCTGTCCTTGAGTCCATCGAGCCAGCCTTGGAATTCTTCTGTCTGGCGCAGGGTGAACATCGATGGATTGTATCCGATCGGATACAAAAATCAAGTTGCCGACGCCAGATAGCCGACCGCCAGTGCCCCGAAAATGGACGAAGTTCGTCGACGACCCGAGGGACCGCAGTTGGCCGGCCAGAGTCATTCACGAGCGTCAGCTTACTGCGGCGGCGAGCACCCGGTATCGAAGCGTTCGCGCGCTACAGCACGACCAGATTGTCGCGATGGATCAACTCGGGCTCCTCGATGAAGCCGAGCGTTGCGGCGATCTCGGAGCTCGGCTTGCGCGCGATCAGGCGCGCCTCGGAGCTCGAGTAGTTCGCCAACCCCCGCGCCACCTCGCGGCCGTCGGGGCCGACGCACGACACCACGTCGCCGCGCGCGAACTCGCCGTCGACCTGAACCACTCCGACCGGCAGCAGGCTCTTGCCCTCCTGGCGCAGCGCGCGCACCGCGCCGGCGTCGACGGTCAGCCGTCCTTTGAGCTGCAGGTGGTCTGCGAGCCACTGTTTGCGGGCGGTCAGCACCGCATCGCGTGCGGTGAGCTCGGTTCCCACCGGCACGCCGTTCGCGAGGCGCACCAGCACATCGTCCTCACGGCCGCTGGCGATGATCGTCCAGGCGCCGCTGCGGGCCGCCCGTTTCGCCGCCAGCACCTTGGTCAGCATTCCGCCCGAGCCGATCGAGCTGCCGGGGCCCGCAGCGATCGTCTCGAGCGCCGGATCGCCTGCCTGCGCCTGCCGGATCAGGACCGCGGCCGGATCGGCCCGCGGATCGGCGCTGTACAACCCGGCCTGGTCGGTCAGGATCACCAGCACGTCAGCTTCGACCAGGTTCGTGACGAGCGCAGCCAGCGTGTCGTTGTCGCCGAACTTGATCTCATCGGTGACGACTGAGTCGTTCTCGTTGATCACCGGTACGACCTGCAGTCCGAGCAGCGTCATCAGCGTCGAGCGGGCGTTCAGATAGCGCGCGCGGTCGGCCAAGTCCGCGTGGGTCAGCAGCACCTGTGCGCTGTGCAAGCCGTGCGCCGCCAGGCCCGACTCGTAGGCCTGCGCCAGCCCCATTTGCCCGACCGCCGCAGCCGCCTGCAGCTCGTGGATTTGCTGCGGACGCCGGCTCCAACCCAGGCGCTGCATGCCTTCGGCGATCGCGCCGCTGGACACCAGCACGACCTGCTTGCCCAGCTGGTGCAACGTCGAGATCTGTGAGGCCCAGCGCGCGATCGCGCCGCTATCCAGGCCGCGCCCCTCATTGGTGACCAGGCTGCTTCCGACCTTGATGACGGCGCGCCGCGCCGACGCCAGCACCGACACGCTCGCCGTCATCGCGCGCTCGATGCTGCGGCGCGCTCGAAGCGCACGTCGGCTGGCTGCGTTGCCTTGGAAGCGCGCACCGGACGCTTCGCGAGGAACTCTTGTACCGCCCACATCAGGTTGCGGCAGCCTTCTCCCGTTGCCGCGGAGATCGCAAACACCGGCGCCTCGGTGCGCAAACGGCGCCGCAGTTCGCGCCCCAGCTGTGCGACCCGCCGCTCTCGTTGCGACGGCGGCAGCGCGTCGATCTTGTTGAGAACGAACCAGCGCGGCCTTCGGCGCAGGCGCGAATCGAAACGCCCGAGCTCGGCGGCGATCGCCCGCGCCTGCTCGACGGGATCGATTTCGTCTTCGTACGGAGCTACATCGATCACATGCAGCAGAAGCCGTGTGCGCGATAAATGCCGCAGGAAGCGATGTCCCAGCCCGGCGCCTTCTGCCGCTCCCTCGATCAATCCGGGCAAATCCGCGAGCACGAAACCCTTGCTGTGCTCGAGCTGCACCATGCCCAGATGCGGATGCAATGTGGTGAAAGGATAGTCGGCAATCTTCGGCCTCGCGTTCGAGACCGCCGCGAGCAGCGTCGACTTGCCGGCGTTGGGTGCTCCAAGCAGACCGACATCTGCGAGCACCTTCAATTCGAAGCGCAAGCTGCGCGATTCGCCGGGCCCGCCCAGCGTGCGCTTGCGAGGCGCGCGGTTGGTGCTCGATTTGAAGTGCAGGTTGCCCAGTCCGCCGCGCCCGCCTGCCGCGAGGACGATACGTTGCCCGTCCGCCACCATATCCGCCAGCACGGCACCGGTGGATTCGTCGATGATCACCGTGCCCACCGGCACTCGCAGCTCGATATCGCGACCGCCGCGGCCGAAACAGTCGGAACCGCGGCCGTGCTCGCCGTTGCCCGCCTGATGGCGGCGCGCGTAGCGGTAGTCGAGCAGCGTGGCCAAGTTTCGATCGGCAAGCGCCCAGACGGTGCCGCCGCGGCCGCCATCGCCGCCGTCGGGACCACCTTTGGGAATGAATTTCTCTCGGCGAAACGACGCGCAACCGTCGCCACCGCGACCGCCGATGACTTCGATCCGAGCTTCGTCGACGAATCTCATCCGGCGACCCCGGACCGCTGCAGTGCTACTGGGCGGCAGCGACCGATGAGGCCGGCGACGATCCTGATCCTGCGGTAATCACATCCACGCGCTGCCGATTGTGACGCCCGCCAACGGTGTAGCGGACCTTGCCGTCCACCAAAGCGAACAGCGTGTGGTCGCGGCCGACGCCGACATTCTCGCCGGCGTGAATGCGTGTGCCGCGCTGACGCACGATGATGCTGCCAGCGTTGACCGATTGGCCGCCGTATACCTTCACTCCCAGCATCTTCGGCTGAGAATCGCGGCCGTTCCGGGATGAGCCGCCTGCTTTCTTGTGTGCCATGAGAAGCGATCCGCTGAAGCTATCCGCTGACGTTATCCGCTGACGTTATCCGCTGACTCTATCCGCTGACTCTATCCGATCCGATCGATCAGAAGCTCGGTAAAGTTCTGACGGTGCCCCGCGTGCTTCTGGAAGTGTTTGCGCCGGCGCATCTTGAAGATACGCACTTTCGGGTGTCGTCCGTGCGCCAGCACGGTCGCCGTCACCGCCGCGTCCGCAACCAACGGAGTACCGAACCGTACCTGGTCGCCTTCGCCGACCGCCAGCACCTCGCCCAGGCGAACCTGTTCGCCCACCGCCGCCGGCAGTGACTCCACTTTCAGCCGATCGCCCGCGCTGACCCGGTACTGCTTGCCGCCCGTTTTGATGACCGCAAACATGCTGATGCTCTACCCAACGCCAAGTTAGCCTTCCATTTTGACATCGCCCGGCAACACAGTCAACGCGCCCTGCCCGAGCACAAGTCGGATCCGCATCGCTGCCTGAGTCGGTTCGGATGGTTCTTCAAAGGCCCGAATATGCCGTCCATATAATGAAGCTTCCGCCCGCTGGCATCCGCTGCCCCCGCCCAAACGTGTCGATTGCATCCGCAACCCGGGCCTCCGACAGCTCGGCCCACGATCTGGCGCCGCTGCTGGCGCCGATCTCGGCCGATCTGCAGCAGGTCGACCAGGTGGTGCGCGAGCGGCTGCAATCGGATGTCGCACTGATCGGAACCATTGCCGACTACATCGTCGGCGCCGGCGGCAAACGGCTTCGCCCGGCGGTGCTGCTGATGGTGGCGCGCGCGCTCGGCTACCGGGGTCGCGCACATATCGTGCTGGCGGCGGTCATCGAGTTCATCCATACCGCCACGTTGCTGCACGACGACGTGGTCGACGAGTCCGATCTGCGGCGGGGTCAACCGACCAGCAACGCCGCGTTTGGCAACGCCTCCAGCGTACTGGTGGGCGATTTCCTCTATTCGCGTTCGTTCCAGATGATGGTCGAGGTCGACAGCATGCGAGTCATGCGAATTCTGGCCGATGCGACAAACCGGATCGCCGAGGGGGAAGTGCTGCAGTTGATGAACATTCACGATCCGACGGTCGACGAGGCGCGCTATCTCAGAGTGGTCGAGCGCAAGACGGCGACCCTTTTCGAAGGGGCAGCCCGTATCGGCGCGGTGTTGTGCGACGCGCAGGAGAGCCTGGAACAGGCATGCGCCCGCTACGGGGCGGCGCTCGGAACGGCGTTCCAGATCATCGACGACGTGCTCGACTACGACGGCGATCCGCACGAAATCGGCAAGCGCGTGGGCGACGATCTGCGCGAAGGCAAGCCCACGCTGCCGGTGATTCATGCGCTGCGCCAGGCAAGCGACGTTCAGCGCGCTCAGGTGGAGCGGGCGATCCGTGACGGGAGCGGCGACTTCACCGAAATCGCTCGCATCGTGCATGCGCACGGCTCGATCGAGTATGCGCGGCGCCGCGCACAGGCCGAGTCGGCGGCAGCGGCGGACGCGGCGCGAGCGCTACCGCCCTCGGTGTATCGGGACCGTCTGTTAGACTTGGCGTCGTTCGCGATGCGGCGCGATCGTTGATCGCGCGAGCGTCGTACAGGTCGTACGCCGCGCCGAGCGTTCGCAGCCAGAACAAGCTGCCGGCCGGCCATCAGACGGGCGTCATACGGGACGTAATACGGGGTGTAGCTCAGCCTGGTAGAGTACTGCGTTCGGGACGCAGGAGTCGGAGGTTCAAATCCTCTCACCCCGACCAGCTTTCCCCCACTCGCCCGGACGCCTCAGCATCCAATTGAAAGCGGTGTAAACCGGCGACCGGCGCGGTGGAACATCTTCCCCTGTGGGCTCAGGTCGCCGCGCTGGTCGCGCTGCTGCTCGTGTCCGCGTTCTTTTCGATGGCCGAGACGGCGATGATGGCGCTGAGCCGCATCCGCCTGCGGCACCTGGTCCGGCAGGGCAACGTTGCAGCGCGGCGCACGCAGGAGCTGCTGAACCGGACCGACCGACTACTCAGCGTGATCCTGATCGGCAACGCTTTCGCGAACGCGGCGATCACGGCCCTTTTTACCGCGCTGGTGCTGCTGTACTTCGGCAACCACCACTTCAACCTGGCGATCGCCACGGCGCTGATCGCATTCGCGATCCTGGTGTTTGGCGAACTCACGCCCAAGGTGGTCGGGGCCACCTACCCGGAGACGCTGGCGTTGCTGTCGAGCGCGCTGCTGAAATTCCTCGCGTGGCTCGCGACGCCGGTGGTGTGGTTCGCCGACCTGTTCCTGCATGCGATCTTGCGTCTGCTTCGGATCCCGCGTACTGCAGGCGAATCCTCAACGCGGCTGACTCCGGAGGAGATGCGTACCGCGGTGCTCGAGAGCGGCAGTTTCATCCGCGGCAAGCACCGCAGCCTGTTGTTGAATGTGTTCGACCTGGAGCAGCTGACCGTCGACGACGTGATGGTGCCGCGGGCGGCCATCGAAGCGCTGGACATCGAGCAGCCGATCACCGCGCTGGCCGATCAGGTCACGTCCTGCTACCACAATAAGCTCGTCGTCCATCAGGGCGACATCGGACGCGTGCTGGGTGTGCTGCACGTGCGCAAGCTGCTGGCCGCACTGTCGGCGGCAAACCTGAGCCACGAAACGATCCGCGAACTCCTGACCGCCCCGTATTACATCCCGACCGGTACGCCGCTGCTGCAGCAGTTGCAGATGTTCCAGGAGAACCGGCAACGGCTGGGTCTGGTGGTGGACGAATACGGCGAACTTGTGGGTTTGGTGACCGTCGACGACATCGTCGAGGAGATCGTCGGGGAGTTCACGACTCCCGGCGCCGGCGCCGGCCAGGCGGGTCTGCGCTGGGGCCCTTCCGGGCAGGTCGTCGTCGACGGCGCTGCCACTTTGAGGGTGCTGAATCGGCGCCTGGGGCTTTTGCTGCCGGTGGATGGTCCCAAGACGCTGAACGGGCTGATTTTGGAGCAACTCGAGCAGATCCCGGACGGGCCGTGCTGCATCCGCCTGCCCGGCTGCGTGCTGGAGGTCGTTCAGGTGCAGGATCAGGCTGTGCGCAGCGTGCGGCTGATCCGCACTGCCAGCACCTAATCAGCGGTAACAACGGGGGTAACAGGCCGGGAAAAGAACGCTTGGCTCCCCTTCCAAATTCGCCTCCCAGGGGCAGCCGGCCGTTCGGCCAGGCTCTGCCCCTTTTCGCGGGATTCAAGCTTTACAATTCAGGGCCTTACCAGCACCATCTTTGCGCTTAACCCGCGTGGGTGTACGCGCTACTCTCTCGCCTGCCTCCTTGCGCCCACGATGTCCGCCGTCACCCAAGGTCCATCCGCAGCCTCCGGTGCTCTCACCGGACTCGCCCGCGCGCTGATCCAACAGGGTCGCCTGAGGGCGGACCGCGCCGAGGCGCTGGTTCGCAAAGCCAGCCAGAGCAACTCGCTGTTCGTCGACGAGCTCGTGGGAATCGGTGAGTCGATCGGCCTGTCGGCGACAGCCATCGCGCGCTTTGCAGCGGAAACCTTCGGGCATCCGCTGTTCGACCTCTCGGCGATCGACTCCGAGCAGCTGCCAAAGGACACGATCGACAAGAAGCTGGTTTCGTCGCTGCGCGTCCTCGCACTGCGCAAGCGTGGCAATCGCCTCGCGGTCGCCGTGTCGGACCCGACCAACTACCAGGCTCTGGACCAGATCAAGTTCCAGACGCAACTCGCACTCGACATCGTCGTCGTCGAGCACGACAAGCTCGTGCGGATGATCGAGGCGATCACGCAGAGCACCAGCCAGTCGCTCGAACGCCTGATCGACGACGATGTCAGCTTCGAGGACCTGCTCGCAGAGAGCCCCGAGTCGGAGGCCGAGGAGGCCGGCTCCTCGGCGGAGGTCGACGATGCGCCGGTCATGCGCTTCCTGCAAAAGCTGCTGCTGGACGCGATCGGTGATGGGGCATCCGACTTGCACTTCGAACCGTACGAGAAGTTCTACCGGATCCGGTTCCGCGTCGACGGAATCCTGCGCGAGGTGGCGCAGCCGCCGCTGGCAATCCGCGAACGGCTGGTGACCCGGATCAAGGTGATCTCGCGGCTGGATATCTCCGAGAAGCGCGTTCCGCAGGATGGCCGCATGAAACTGGCGCTGACCGGCCAGCGCGCCATCGATTTCCGCGTCAGCACGCTGCCGACCCTGTACGGCGAGAAGATCGTGATGCGGATTCTCGATCCGTCGCAGGCCAAGATGGGGATCGAGTCGCTCGGATACGATCCCGACCAGCGCGAAGCGTTGGTCAATGCGATCAAGCGGCCCTACGGGATGGTTCTGGTGACCGGGCCGACCGGCAGCGGCAAGACGGTGTCGTTGTACACCTGTCTGAACATGTTGAACCAGCCGGGCGTGAATATCTCGACCGCCGAGGATCCGGCCGAAATCCAGCTTCCGGGAATCAATCAGGTCAACGTGAACGAGAAGGCGGGCCTGACATTCGCCAACTCGATGCGGGCGTTCCTGCGGCAGGACCCGGACATCATCATGGTGGGTGAGATCCGCGACCTGGAGACGGCCGACATTGCGATCAAGGCCGCGCAAACCGGCCACATGGTGATGTCGACGCTCCACACGAATGACGCGCCTTCCACGCTGACGCGGATGTCGAGCATGGGGGTTCCCGGCTTCAACATTGCCTCCTCGGTGATCCTGATCACCGCGCAGCGCCTCGCGCGCCGCCTGTGTACGTGCAAACAGCCCGCGCAACTGCCGCCCGAGGCGTTCCTGGCCGCCGGCTTTACGCAGCGGGACCTGGACGGCACCTGGCAGGCTTTCCGACCCGTCGGCTGCGATCGCTGCAAGGGATCGGGGTACAAGGGGCGGGTCGGGATCTACGAAGTGATGCCGATCACCGAGGAGATCCAGAAATTGATCCTGCGCAACGGCAGCGCGTTGGAAATCGGCGCGCAGGCGGCACGCGAAGGAGTGCGCAACCTGCGCACTTCGGGGCTGTGGAAGGTCAAACAAGGAGTCACTTCGGTCGACGAGGTGCTCGGCTGCACGAACGACTGAGGGCAACGGAGACAAATATGGCAACCGGCGCGATTGCGCGTTCGCGCGAGGTGGTACGCGAATCCGTGTACCTGTGGGAGGGCCGCGACAAGGCGGGTCGGGTCGTGCGCGGCGAGATGCGCGCGGGAGGAGAGTCGGTCGTCGCTGCCTCGCTTCGCCGGCGCGGGGTCCTCGCCACCAAGATCAAGAAGCAAACGCTACCGCGCGGGCGCAGGATCTCTTCCAAGGATCTGGCTCTTTTTACGCGTCAGCTGTCGACGATGTTGCGAGCCGGCGTTCCACTGATGCAGTGCTTCGACATCGTCGCCCGCGGGCACTCCAATCCGTCGATGTCGCGCCTGCTCAACGATATCCGCAATGACGTGGAAACCGGGACCAGCCTGAACCAGGCGTTTCGCAAGTATCCGATGTACTTCGACGCGCTGTTCTGCAACCTGGTGGCGGCCGGGGAGCAAGCCGGTATCTTGGAGTCGCTGTTGGACCGGCTGGCGACCTACCAGGAAAAAACGATCGCGCTGAAGGGCAAGATCAAGAAAGCGCTGTTTTATCCGACGATGATCATTTTGGTGGCTATCCTGGTGACGTCGATCATCATGATCTTCGTGGTCCCGGCCTTCAAGAGCGTGTTCACCAGCTTCGGCGCAGACCTTCCCGGTCCGACGCTGATGGTGATCGCGATGTCGGATTTCTTCGTAGCGTACAAGTGGCCGTTGCTGTTCGGCACGGTCGGTGTCTTCTACTTCCTGATCCAGGCCTGGAAGCGATCGCCGGCGGTACAGATGGCGATGGACCGCTTCCTGTTGAAGCCGCCCATCATCGGGGCCTTGATGCGGAAGGCGACGATCGCGCGCTGGACGCGAACGCTTGCCACCACGTTCGCCGCCGGCGTTCCACTGGTGGAAGCGCTCGACTCGGTCGGGCCGGCGTCCGGCAACGCCGTCTACAAAGAGGCCACGCGCCAGATCCAGGGCGAGGTCAACATCGGCACGAGCCTCGCGCAGTCGATGCAGAACTCGGGAGCGTTTCCTCCGATGGCGGTGCAAATGACCGCGATCGGCGAGGAGTCCGGCTCGCTCGACAGCATGCTCTCGAAGGTCGCCGATTACTTCGAGCGCGAGGTCGACGAGACGGTCGACGCGCTTGCGAGCCTGATCGAGCCGATCATCATGGTGGTGCTGGGCGGCATCATCGGCAGCATCGTCGTGGCCATTTACCTGCCGATCTTCAAGCTCGGCCAGGTGGTCTAAGCCTCGCGTTCGGCCACCGGATCGGCGTAGTGGCATGTAACACCCGATTCGGTAGTGCCGTCCCATGCCACTGGCGGTGACTGCCGAGCTCAAAGCGCTGTTCCCGTGGCTGGCAGCGGTGTTCGGGCTGGTAGTCGGCTCGTTCCTGAACGTTGTGGTGCACCGGTTGCCGCGCATGATGCAGGCGCAATGGAAGGCGCAATGCGCGGAGCTCGAGGGGCACGAGGTTGCCCCACAGGCGCGCTACAACCTGTGCGTGCCGCCTTCCCACTGTCCGTCGTGTAACACCCGGCTGCGTGCCGCGCACAACATTCCGATCGTTTCGTATCTTGTACTGCGCGGTCGCTGCGCGTTCTGCGCAGTCCCGATCTCGCCACGCTATCCGGTGGTCGAGGCGACGACCGCGCTGCTGTTCGCCTGGGTGGCCGTGCATTTCGGCTGGTCGCCCGCTGCGGCGGGGGCACTCGTGCTGACGGCGTTCCTGCTGGCGCTGGCGCTGATCGACGCCGACACGACGCTGCTTCCCGACGACCTGACGCAGCCGTTGCTGTGGCTGGGTCTGTTGTGGAACCTGCGCTCGATCTATGTGCCTCTGCCGCAGGCGGTGATCGGCGCGATCGCCGGTTACCTGTTCCTGTGGACCGTTTACTGGGCTTTCAAAATTGCTACCGGCAAGGAGGGCATGGGCTACGGCGATTTCAAGCTGCTCGCCGCTCTGGGCGCCTGGCTCGGTTGGAAGATGCTGCTGCCGATCGTGCTGGTGTCGTCACTGGTCGGCGCGGTAGTCGGAATCGGGCTGATCGTGCTGGCGCGGCGTGGCCGGCACATCCCGATCCCGTTTGGCCCCTACCTTGCGGCAGCGGGCTTCCTGGTGCTCATGTACAGCGACCGCCTGGCCCCGTTGGTCGGGTTGCCATGACTCTTCGCATCGCACTGACCGGCGGCATCGGGTCGGGCAAGTCGACGCTGGCGAAGATGATGGTCGATCTGGGCGCCGGTCTGATCGATCTGGATGCGATCGCTCGCGAACTCACGTCCGCGGGCGGAGCCGCGATCGAGGCGATCCGTGCCGAGTTCGGCGATGCGGCACTGGGCTCCGACGGTGCGCTGGATCGCGCGGGCGTGCGCGCCCGTGTGTTCGCCGACGCGTCGGCGCGCGCGAAGCTGGAAGCGCTGCTGCACCCGATCATCTGGCAGCACGCCGAGCAGCGGGCAGCGGCACTCGAAGCGGTGTCGGCGTATCTGTTGTTCGATGTTCCGCTGCTGGCGGAGAACCCGGGCGAATCGCGCCGCTTCGATCGCGTGTTGCTGGTCGACTGCCCGGCCGAACTGCAGATCGCACGCGTGCTGCGGCGGGGCGGCATGCCGCGCGCGCAGATCGAGGCGATCATCGCGGCCCAAGCGAGCCGCGAGCGGCGGCTGGAGCTGGCCGACGACGTCGTGTTCAACGGCGGCGATCTGGCCGAGCTCGCCTCGCACGCGCGCCGGCTGCACGCGCGGTACGGCGACCCGGCGCTGCGGCACGCGGCCGTGTGATATCTTCGATTTACGTTCTTCTTCCTCGGCGATGACGCAAGGTGAGCAGGTCCTGTACGAATACCCGTTCAACGAGCGGGTGCGAACGCTGTTGCGCCTGGAGGATCTGTTCGAGAAGTTGAACTTCTTCTGCGCGCAGGAGCACAGCTTCTGCCACCATACCGCGCTGCTGACGCTGTTCGAGGTGCTCGAGGTGACCTCGCGCTCGGACCTGAAAGGCGAGCTGGTCCAGGAGCTGGAGCGTCACAAGCAGTCGCTGCTGGCGTTGCGCAACAACCCACAGGTGGCGGAGAACGTGCTGGCGTCGGTGCTGGCTCAGATCGAGGCCGCCCAGGCGACTCTGAGCGCGACGGCGGGTCGCGCCGGGCAGTACCTGCGCGATAACGAATGGCTGATGAGCATCCGATCGCGCGCGATCATTCCCGGCGGGACGTGCGAGTTCGACCTGCCTTCGTACCACGCGTGGCTGACCCGGCCGATCGAAGAGCGCAGCGCGGACCTGCAAGCCTGGATCAGCCCGCTCGCGCAGTTCAGCCAGGCGCTGGGGATCGTCCTCAAACTGCTGCGCGAAAGCGCTCAGCACAGCGCACGCGTGGCGCAGACTGGTGCATTCCAGCAGATGCTGCAGGGGCGGACGTATTCGCTGCTGCAAGTTCGCCTCGACAAGTCGCTCGGCGCGATCCCCGAGATCAGCGCCAACAAGTACATGCTATGGATCCGCTTCACGGCATGCGACCGTGACCTGAAGCCGCGCCCGATCGAACGCGACGTCGAGTTCGACCTGGCGCTGTGCTCGTTCTAGATGAAGGTCAAGTGCCCGACCTGCGGCTCGCAGGTGGCCTGGACCGAATCGAACGCGTTCCGCCCGTTTTGCTCCGAGCGCTGTCGCACGATCGACCTGGGAGCGTGGGCGTCGGAGCGGCACCGAATCGCCGGAGAGGCGCTCGATGCGCCATCAGATGCCGGAACGCCGACGAGCGGCGAGGCAGGCGACCGCAAGGGCTGACCGCGCCGCCGGTTGGTGCCTGCCGCGTACGCCGCTAGCGAATTAGGCTGCGGAGGCTGCCGACAGCGTGCCGCCGTACACGGAGTCGAGCGCTGGCGGTCCGCCGTACACGGAGTCGAGCGCTGGCGGTCTCGAGGTGGCTCATCCACGCTACATTACCGGACCACGCGCCGCACGCCGTGTTTTTTACAATACGATTCGCCCTCGCCCTCTTGCGCATAACGACAACTGCGGACAACAACAATGTTTCTTCAAAAATACCTCGATTACTCCGAACTGTCGGCACAGCTGGCGGACTGGTCGAAGCAGTATCCGGACATCGTGCGAGTCGAGTCGATCGGGCGCAGCGCACAAGGGCGGGACATCTTCCTGCTGACGATCGGGCGCGATCCCGACGAAGGCCGTCCGGCCGTTTGGGTCGACGGCAACATGCATGCCACGGAACTGTGCGGCTCGAGCGTGTCGCTGGCGATTGCCCAGGACGTGCTTGCGATTCACCGGGGCCGCAGCGAAGCGGGCGGCAAGGCGCTTCCTCCGCACATGGCACAGGCCATCCGCGAAACGCTGTTCTACGTCGTGCCGCGGCTTTCCCCGGACGGCGCCGAGGAAGTCCTGAAACGCGGACGCTACGTGCGGTCGAGTCTGGTCAACGACCGCTCCAACAAGGATCACGCGTACTGGGAGAGCGCCGACATCGACGGCGACGGCTTCGCCGGTTATATGAGGAGAATGGACCCGGAGGGCGAACTGGTGGAGTTGCGCGATGAAACGGGCGAACCGCTGGATCCGCCAGTGCTCGTCGCGCGCCACCCCGAGGATCCAGGCCCGTACTTCAAGTTGTATCCCGAAGGGCGAATCGCCAATTTCGACGGACGCAGCGTCCCGGCGCCCTACTTCCTGTCCGACAATTTGTACGACTTCAATCGCAACTTCCCGTACTCCTGGGCGCCGGAGCCGCAGCAGGACGGCGCAGGCCATTACCCTGGCAGCGCTCCCGAAACGCGCGCGCTACTGGAATTCGCCACGAGCCACCCGAACATCTTCGCGTGGCTGAACCTTCACACCTTCGGCGGCGTGCTGATCCGCCCGCTCGGCGACCACCCCGACAGCAAGATGGACCAGGGCGATCTCGCGATCTACGAGCAGGTCGAAGCCTGGATGACGGAGCACACCGGGTACGCATCGGTCAGCGGCTTTCACGAGTTCCTGTACGAACCCGAAAAGCCGCTGCACGGAGACCTGACCGACTACGCCTACCACCAGCGCGGCGCGCTCGCCTACGTGATCGAGCTGTGGGATCTGTTCCACCAGCTCGGAATCGAGCGCAAGAAGCCGTTCGTGGATCACTACTCGAAGCTCACTCGCAAGGACATGTTGGCGCTCGCCAAATTCGACCGCGAGCACAACAAGGGGCGCGCGTTCGGTCGATGGAAAAAAGTCATGCACCCGCAGCTCGGCGAAGTCGAGGTCAACGGCTTCGACCCGCGCGTGGGCATCTCGAACCCTCCGTACGAACGGATCGCCGAGACCTGCCGTGCGCAGAGCGCGGCGTTCTTGCGTGTGGCGTCGCTGCTGCCGCAGATCAGCGTCGAGGTCGTGAAACAGGAGCGGCTCGGCGAACACACGCGTATCGACCTTCGTATCGCCAACCGCGGCTATCTGAACACGTACGGACTGCCCTCGGCGAAGAAGCTGCCGCATGCGGAGCCGCTGCGGCTCACCGCAACCGGCGACGGCGTTGCCTTGGTGGCGCCTGCCGAGTCCGTTGTGCAGATCGGCCAGCTGGACGGCTGGGGCGCGGGCCTGTACGGCGGCCCGAGCATCTTCCTGCCATGGACGCGCGGCAACGGGCACGAACGGTTCGTTACGCTGGTGGCCGAAGGTTCGGGCACGCTGGAGGTGAAAGTGGGTAGCTGCCGCGTCGGCTACCGCACCGTCGATGTTCATGTCGGCGTGGCTTCGTAGAGTCCCCGGTCGCTAGAAACAGACGATGAAACAGATGGTTCGTGCATCGAAGTCGGCCGCGATCGTGCTCTTGCCGCTACTCGGGTCCGTTCTCTGCGGCCGCGCCGCAGCGGCCGAGCCGCAGACCAAAATCGACTGCGAGCTGAGGGATGCGAAATGGACGAACTATACGTACTCGTTCCTGTTCGACCCGGTCAACGGAACGCTGACGTGGCTCAACGGGGGCGAGGAACTGAAGACCGAGCGCCACACCTCCACCGAGCTGCTGGCGTCGCGGCGCGGCAAGTTCGGGGCCACGTCGGCCCAGATCGCTTACTTCGACCTGGCGCTGGTCCAGGGTGGCGCGACGATGAGGTACTTTCGCGACCCGACCGCTGCCGAGATCGCAAAGTGTCAAGCGGAGCAGTCGGCTCCGGACTGCACCGTGCCGGTCGCACTGCCGCAGTACGAAGAAGGCGGCTATTGCACGTTCGAGGAACAGCCGGCCAAGTAGGGCAACGCCTTCTCTTCTCATTGACGGGGCTCACGAGCAAGCGTACAGTTCGCGCGTACAGATAGATGTACAGACGGGATGTACGTCATGGCGGACGTCAAAGTAACCGAGCTTCGACAAAATCTCCCTTCCTATCTTGCGCGGGCCCGACGTGGCGAACGCATCCGAGTCTTTGCGCGTGGCGCCGCAATCGCTGAGATCACAGGCCCCAAGGCCGACGGGCAAGAGGCCGAGCTGATCCGCGGGCGCTTGCGCGGGGCGCTTACGCGGTACGAATTGCCAACGGAGCCCGCCCATGCCACAGAAGAGTGGTCGGCTAGTCAGTGATCGTCCTCGATACCCATGTTTTGGTGTGGTGGATCGATCAGGACAACAAGAAGCTCTCGCGCAAGGCGCAGCAGGTTCTAGGGCAACACGGCAAGCGTGGCGAACTCCTGATCTCGAGTATCAGCTTTTTCGAGATCGTCACACTGGAACGGCGCGGCCGTCTGCGCTTCAAGATGTCGGCTTCCGAGTGGCTGGCCAACGTCAGAAGGCTGCCGGAGTATCTGCTCGAGCCCGTGACGCATGACATCGCCGAACGAGCGGCTCAGTTCGGCGACAACTTCCCCGGAGACCCCGCGGACCGGCTGATCGCGGCGACCGCGGTCCTTCGGGGCGCACCGCTCGTGACCCACGATGCACGCTTGCGCAGGGTCGATTTGGTGCCGACCATCTGGTGATGCGCTATCTCGTCGTTACCGGTCTTTCGGCAGGACCGTTGGTCGCTCGAACGGAAGGAGCGCGACCGGCCAGGTCCGGACCATCGGAGCACAGTTCAGTTCTCGAACAGCGGACTTTCGGATACTGATTTTGCTGACGTTGCGCCCTTGACGACCGTATCCCATAGGATACACTGCGGGCATGCGTGTCGAGATGACCGAGATCTATCGTGAATGGATCAACGGTCTGAGGGATGTCGTTGGACGCGCTCGTGTGCAGGTGCGAGTCGACCGCTTGGCACATGGAAATCCCGGTCAGCACCGCGTCTTGACGAGTGGTGTCCGCGAATTGAAGATCGACTTCGGACCCGGCTACCGGGTGTATTACACCGAGCGGGGCGGCGTTCTGATAATCCTGCTGGCAGGCGGCGACAAATCGACCCAATCGAAGGACATCAAGACCGCCGTCGCGTTGGCGAAGAATCTGTAGGCGAGATTTGCGATGAGCAGCAAGAACGCGCGTAAGAGGGTCGCTAAGACCAAGACGGTGCCGTACGACGTGGCAGAGCAGCTGCGCACGCCTGAGGAAATGGCGGCGTACCTCGATGCATGGTTTGCCGAGGCGCCGGACGATGCAGCGGGTATTGCGCGTGCGCTGGGCGATATCGCCCGCGCGCGAGGGATGACTCAGGTAGCACGAGACGCTGGCCTCAGCCGCGAGAGTCTGTACAAAGCCCTTAGCGCGGACGGGAATCCGAGTTTCGCGACGGTCTTGAAAGTAGCGCGGGCACTTGGGGTTCGGCTCCACGCGATGGTCGCGTGATGCGGAAGCCTTCAGCGGCCCGCATGAGCGCTTCTTTCTTCTCGGGCTCTGGCCCCGGCGAACGGACACCTACGCCTGGGCGAAACGTTCGACACGGTGCTGCTTGCAAGCTGTCTGGTCAATCATCCGTCCGCATTGACCAGAGCATCGCTCGCCGCAACTGCGCGCTGGCACGTTGCTCGCGGCGGCCAACTTCTTGCGCAGCGTCACGATCCGGATCGACTGCGGAACGAACAGGTAGGTGCCGCGAGCTGCGTCAACGGCCTCGGATGCTCCATTGAAGCCGTCCGCCGGTGCGACGACCACATGGACATGACCGTGCGTTACGACATGGACGGTCAAAGTTGGCATCACTCGTTCCGCACATCCCTGCTATCGGAGACCGAGCTCGAAGCGCTGCTTGCCGACGCCGGATTTCGCTCGTTTGAATGGTTCGGCGAGAAGCATTTGTGGGTGCGAGCGGCGGTTGGGTTATGACCGCTTCACGCCGTCGGCTTCCGGAATTCGCGTCTGACGGCAACGGATCGGTTCGTTGAGTTCAAGACGCGCTTTCGCGGGCTACCGGTTTCCAGAGCCCAGCGGTCCGCGCACAAGCCCGTGCGCGCCGAGCCTGCGAATCCGCTCAAGGGTTTCCTGCGCGCCACAATCCGGCTCGCAATCCGGTGCGTACACGGGAATGGGCGTACTGCTGCACAAGTCGGCCAGCTGAGCATCCGGTAGAGCGCCGGTGAGCGCGAAATCGGCGCCGGAAGCGGCCAGCGCCCGCAACTCGGCGGCGTCGTTGCACACGGCAGCGCGCCAAACAGTGCCGTCGATCAGAATTTCCCGTACTTCGCCTGCCGCGGGGACCGCCTGTTCGCGAGGCCAGCTCAGCCGCTGCGGCAAACGCAGGAATCGCAGCACCGGCAGCGCTGCCGGCAGCAAAGGCTGCGGAGCAGGTTCCGCAATCCAATGGAACATCCACCGCTGACCTTCCAGCGGTGCGGGTTCGCCGCGCCACTCGAACACGCGGCGAAAGTGCAGTCGAACGTACGCGTGCGGATAATCGAATTCGAATACCAGCCAGGGTATCGATTCGACCACCTCGATGTGCAATTCCTCGGCCAGCTCGCGCACCAGCGCGCGCTCGGCCGATTCGCCCGCCTCGATTTTGCCGCCCGGGAATTCCCAATGGCCGGCGTACGGTTTGCCCGCTGGCCGGTCGGCCAGCAGCACCGCGCCGTCGTCGCGCAGCAGGACTGCTGCTGCGACCGGAACGATCGGCCGCGTCGTCACCGGATCACCGCTTACCGCTTCGCCAGCGCGGCGCGCCCCGCGAAATCACGCGCGAACTGCTGGGCGATTCGACCCGAGCGAGAGCCGCGCGCCAGCGCGAACTGCAGCGCTTCGGCGTGCGCGTTCGGCACGCGAACCGGATCGACGCCGAGGCACGCGAGCCAGTGGTCAACGATGTCGAGGAAATCCTCCTGGCGGAACGGATGGAACGACAGCCACAGTCCGAAGCGCTCCGACAGCGAAACCTTCTCTTCGGTCGACTCGGCCGGATGCAGCTCGCCATTGTCGTCGTACGCCGCTTGCAGGTTCTCTCGCATGAACTCGGGCATCAGATGGCGACGATTGGAGGTCGCGTAGATCAGCGTGTTGTCGCCCGGCCCTGCAAGCGAGCCGTCCAGCGCGGCCTTCAGTGCCTTGTAGGTGGCGTCGCTCGGCTCGAACGAAAGATCGTCGCAGAACAGCACGAAACGCTCCAGCCGCCCTTCCAGCCGCTCGGCGATTTGCGGCAGGTCGATCAGATCGTGGCGATCGACCTCAATCAGCCGCAAGCCGTCGGCGGCGTAGCGCGACAGGCAGGCACGCACGAGCGACGATTTTCCGGTTCCGCGCGCGCCGGTCAGCAGCACGTTGTTGGCCGGCAAGCCACGAACGAACTGCTCGGTGTTGCGCAAAATAGCCTGCTTCTGCGCATCGATGTGTTTCAGATCTTCCGGCCCAATTTTCGCGATGTGGCGAACCGCCTCCAGGCGCCCCATCGATGCTCCCAGGTAAGAGCGCCTGCGCCACTGGAACGCGAGCGCGCGAAAGTCCGGCTGATCCAACGGCGGCAGCAGCGGCTCGAGCCGCTGCAACAGGATCTCCAAACGCTCGACTATCGAAAGCGAGATCGTCATCGGATGTGGTGTGGCGGCCCGGGACGGAGTGCCCGGCGTGCCTGCGAGCGCCAGCGCCTGGAGGGCGCGCCTTGCAAGGCGCGCCCGCTTCGGCGGCGCGAAGCTGCGCTTCGCGCGAGCCCGCCTCCGCCCCCCGTGGTGGCGAAAGGCGGCCCAGGAGCGAGACGGGCACCCGGGCGCTCCGGCCAGGGCTGCACTCTAGGTCATGAGATGGATGATGCTATCAACTCCGGTAGTCCGCGTTGATCGAAACATATCCGAGCGACAGGTCGCACGTCCAGACGGAGGCCGACGCGCTCCCGCGGCCGAGGACGATGCGCACGAGGATCTCACTGCCACTCATCGCGCGCTGAGCGTCTTCTTCGCGGTACTGCGGATGGCGCGCGCCGTCGCGCGCGACCCACACCTCATTCAGGTACAGCTGCACGGTCGACGGGTCCAGATCGTCGACGTCGCTGGCGCCGACCGCCGACAGGATCCGACCCAGGTTCGGGTCGGACGCGAACATCGCGGTTTTGACGAGAGGCGAATGCGCCACCGCATAGGCGACTGCCGAGGCCTCGCTCTGGCTGCGCGCCTGCTCGACGACGATGCGGATGAACTTGCTGGCTCCTTCGCCATCGCGAACGATCGCCATCGCAAGCTCGCCCGCAACCTCTGCGATCGTGCTCTCGAGCTGTGCGAGGCGTGGATCCTCGGCGTCGGCGATCGGCGCTGCTGTGGTGCACCCGGTCGCGGCGACGAGGAACGAATCGTTGGTCGAGGTGTCGCCGTCGACCGTAATGCGGTTGAACGAAACATCCGCCACACGCTTGGTCAGCGCTTCCAGCACCGCGGGGGCCACTGCTGCGTCGGTGGCAAGGAACGCCAGCAGCGTTGCCATGTTCGGGCGGATCATTCCGGCGCCCTTGGCAATGCCCGTTACTGCAATGGGGACTCCGTCGAGCTGGCAGCGCCGGCTGATGGCCTTGGGCACCGTATCGGTCGTCATCATCGATTCGGCAGCATTGAGCCATCCGCTCCGATCGAGGCGCGTCACCGCTTGCGGCAATGCGTCCACGATCGCCTGCACCGGCAGCGGCTCCATGATGACGCCGGTGGAAAGAGGAAGCACCTGCAACAGCTCACATCCCAGCAGCTGCGCCGCAGCTTTGCAGGCGCGCCGCGCGTCTGCCAGTCCCTGCGCCCCGGTGCCGGCATTGGCGCAGCCCGAATTGACCAGCACGGCGCGGATCGGTTGACCACTGCGCAGGTGTGAACGGCAGATCTGAACCGGGGCGGCACAGAAGCGGTTGCGCGTGAATACGCCGGCGACCGATGACCCTTCGGCCAACCGGATCAGCACCAGATCCTTGCGACCCTGCTTGCGGATGCCCGCCATCGCCCACCCGAGCTCACAGCCGGCGACGGGCCGCAGCGAGGCGGCGTCAGGAGGCTCTAATCCGACGGCCATGCTTGCCTGCTCTACCCTCACCCCTAACCCCTCTGCCTCCGGGACAGGGGAATTGCTCCGAAACCTCTCCGGGCGGGAGAGGGCAACTCAGGCGACGCGGCCGTGGCACAACTTGTACTTGCGTCCGCTGCCGCACGGGCAAGGGTCGTTGCGGCCGACCTTCTCGCCGAAGCGGCGGAACGGCTGAGGCGCCGCAGCAGGCGGAGCCGCCACCGCAACCGCAACGCCGCCCTCGCCTTCGGCCTCCGCCTCGCCCGCAATGGCGGCAGCAGATCCGAAATCGGCGTGCTGCGCCTGGGCCTGCTCGACTCGGCGCTCGGCCTCCTGCTCGATGCGCGATTCGGTGCGCTCGATTTCCTCCCGAGTCTGAATCTTCACGCTCATTAAGAAGCGCACGACATCCGCGCGCACGCGATCCAGCAACAGTCCGAACAGCTCGAACGCCTCGCGCTTGTACTCCTGCTTCGGCTGCTTCTGCGCGTAGCCGCGCAGGTGGATGCCCTGCCGCAGGTGGTCGAGAGCGGCCAGGTGTTCGCGCCAATGTTGGTCCAGCATGTTCAGCAGGATCGATCGCTCCAGCCCGACGAACATCGCCGGATCGACCTCGGCGCGCTTCGCAGCGTAGGTCTCGTCGGCGGCGTGCAGAATCCGCTCGAGAATGACAGCGTCGGTCAGGTCCTTGTCCTCGTCGAGCCATTGCTGGACCGGCAAATCGATCTGCCAGTCGCCCTTCAGCGTGCGCTCCAGAGCGGCGATGTCCCACTGCTCCTCGATCGTCTCGGCCGGAACGAAGCCGCGGAACAGGTCTGTGAAGAATCCGCGCCGCAGGTTGACCACCATCTCGGACGGATCGGCGCTTTCGAGGATGTCGTTGCGCAGCCGGTAGATCTCCTTGCGTTGCTCGTTGGCGACGTCGTCGTATTCGAGCAGCTGTTTGCGGATGTCGAAGTTGCGCGCTTCGACTTTGCGCTGCGCCGTCTCGATCGAGCGCGTGACCATGCCGGCTTCGATCGCCTCGCCCTCGGGCATCTTCAGCCGGTCCATGATCATCCGCATGCGGTCGCCGGCGAAGATCCGAAGCAGCGCGTCCTCCATCGACAAGTAAAAGCGCGACTCGCCCGGATCGCCTTGGCGTCCCGAGCGGCCGCGCAGCTGGTTGTCGATGCGGCGCGACTCGTGCCGCTCGGACCCGATGATCTTCAGTCCGCCGGCGCCGACGACCTGCTCGTGCAGCTGCTGCCATTCGCGCCGCAGCTGCTCGGTGCGGTCGAGCCGCTGCCAATCCGGCATGTCCGGATCCGCGCGCAGCAGATCGATCTGTTTCTCGACGTTGCCACCGAGCACGATGTCGGTGCCGCGCCCCGCCATGTTGGTGGCGATCGTGATCATTCCTGGGCGCCCGGCCTGCGCAACGATCTCGGCCTCGCGCGCGTGCTGCTTGGCGTTGAGCACCTGGTGCGTCAGCCCCTGCTGTGTCAGCAGCCGCGACAGCACCTCCGAGTTTTCGATCGAGGTCGTCCCCACCAGCACCGGCTGGCCACGTCCGTGGCAATCGCGGATGTCCTCCTGGATCGCCTGATACTTCTCGCGCACGGTTCGATAGATCTTGTCCTGCTCGTCGAGCCGGATCATCGGCTTGTGCGTCGGGACTACCACCGTCTCCAGGTGGTAGATCTCCTGGAACTCGTAGGCTTCCGTATCGGCCGTACCCGTCATGCCGGCCAGCTTCTGGTACATCCGGAAATAGTTCTGGAACGTGATCGAGGCGAGAGTCTGGTTTTCCTGCTGGATCGCGACGCCCTCCTTGGCTTCGACCGCCTGGTGCAAACCCTCCGACCAGCGCCGCCCCGGCATCAGCCTGCCGGTAAACTCGTCGACGATGATGATCTCGCCGTTTTGCACCACGTACTGCTGGTCGCGGTGGTACAGGTGGTGCGCGCGCAGCGCCGCGTTCATATGGTGCATCAGTGCGATGTTCTGGGGCGCGTACAGGCTCTCGCCTTCTGCGAGCAATCCGCGCCGAGTCAGGATCTCCTCGATGCGCTCGTGGCCCTGTTCCGAGATGTGCACCTGGTGCTGCTTCTCATCGACCCAGAAGTCTCCGTCGCTTTCTTCCTGCTCCTGTCGTCTGAGCAGAGGCGGGATCTCGTTCATTCCGCGATACAGCTCGGTGCTGTCCTCGGCCGGGCCGGAGATGATCAGCGGGGTGCGTGCCTCGTCGATCAGGATCGAGTCGACCTCGTCGACGATCGCGTAGTGGAGCCCGCGCTGGCGCCGGTCCTCGGCCCGATACTCCATGTTGTCGCGCAGGTAGTCGAAGCCGAACTCGTTGTTGGTCCCGTAGGTCACATCGGCCGCATAGGCGATCTTCTTGTCTTCGGCGGCCTGCTGCGACAGGATCACCCCGACGCTCAACCCGAGGCAGCGGTACACCCGCCCCATCCACTCCGCGTCGCGACTGGCAAGGTAGTCATTCACGGTCACCAGATGCACGCCCTTGCCGGCGAGCGCGTTCAGGTACACCGCGAGCGTAGCGGTCAAGGTCTTGCCTTCGCCGGTGCGCATCTCGGCAATCTTGCCGTCGTGCAGCACCATTCCGCCGACCATTTGCACGTCGAAATGGCGCATTCCGAGCGTGCGCTTGGCCGCTTCGCGCACGACCGCGAATGCTTCGGGCAGCAGCTGATCGAGCGTCTCTCCGGCTTGATGCCGGCGCCGCAGTTCGCCGGTGCGCGCCGTCAGCTCGGCGTCACTGAGCGCACTGAGCTGCGGCTCGAACGCGTTGATCCGCCCAACATTGCGCTGGTAATGACGCAGCAGCCGCTGGTTGCGACTGCCGAAGATCCTGGTAAGGAATGTGGCCATAGCTGGGAGCGGAGCGCCTATCGCGGCTCGAACGCGCCCTGCAGAGCGCGGGATCGCGCGTGCTCCAGCGGGAACCGCCGTGACGCGCCGGCCCCGCGGGTCGCGCCCGCGCCGAGGCGGCGGATTATCTCACAGCGCGAGCAGCGGCCTGCGCGCGGACGCGCGGACTGCCGTCCGGAATTTATTGGGCGGGGCTGGACTCCGCGGTGGAGCCCGCGGTGGAGACTGCGGCGGGGTCCGCGGTGGAACCTGCGGCGGAGACCGCGGCGGTGACTGCGGTGGAGACCGCTTTGGCGGCCGCGGCGACTTTGGCGGCCGCGGCAGCTGCAGCGGGCGCGAGCGCCGCCAACGGCGAACCCGGTTTGGCAGCGGCCAGGTAGCGCAGTGGGTTCTGCGGTGTGCCGTTCACGCGCACCTCGAAGTGCAGGTGAGGGCCGGTCGCGCGGCCGGTGGCGCCGACCAGCGCGATCTCCTGCCCCTTGCGAACGATATCCCCCGCCCTTACCAGCAGCCGGCTGGTGTGTGCGTACCACGTCGACAGGCCGTTGCCGTGGTCGATCTTGACCAGATTGCCGAATTCCGGATGCGGTTCCGCCGATTCGATCACGCCGCCCGCCGCCGCGAAAATCGGCGTTCCCACCGGAGCGGCGAAGTCGACGCCGGTGTGCATCGTCCACTCGCCGGTGAACGGATCGGTGCGCATGCCGAATCCCGAACCGACGAAACCTTCGACCAGCGGAGCATCGCGCGGAAGGAGCGCGCTGCGCGCGGCGTTGGCGACCAGCTCCGACTCGACCACTTTCATGAAATCGGTGCGCGCATCCACTCCTTTGGCGACGCCGTTTGCCTGCACCTGCAGTTCGGATAGCGTCAAGGGTCGCGAAACGTCCGGCGCCGCCCCGCCCATACCGGGAATCTCGCGGAAATTGAATTCCTCGGGCCGGATGCCGGCCAGCTTGGATACGCGCTCGCCCAGGGCATCCAGCCGCATCAGGCGTGCCTGCATCTCGCCGACCATTTTCGCCATCGACGAGACGTTGTCGCGCAGGTACTGTTCGTCCTGCACCAGCCGGTCCCGCATCACGGTCGAGACCAGCTGCTTGACCAGAGGCATGTCACGCTGCGCCGCCAAACGGAAGGTGATCACGTACAGCGTCGCAACGGCAATCGAGATCAGCGCCAGCAGGCCCAGCGCTGCCCAAACAAACGTGGCGTGTGACACGTTCAACGTGCGCGCACGCGCAAGGCGCCGGTCAACCAAGATCAACTGCACGCGGATCTCCTAATCGAAAATTTCGGCATCGTGTCGCGCAACTTGATCCCCATTGCCCGCACTCCGCTCGGATGACCTCGACCCCCCGTCGTCTTCGGGATGCGCTGGCCCAATCGGAGGCCGGCTCAGCCCTGCTGCACCGCCACGCCGTTTCCCAGCGCGCCGCGGCAGCAATCGAATCGGAATGCCGGCGCATCGTGCCAGCTTTCCAGGCGACTCGATCCGGCGGTTGCGAGGTGCGCGGCACCACACTTCGACTGAACGTCGACCAACCCGTGCAGGTAGCCAAATTGCGCCAAGCGGTCCCGCGCCTTCTGCTGCTCCTTCAGCAGCATGGCTTCGACGTTATCGAAATCAAAATTTGCGTACAACCGCGCAGTTTCACTTCATCCGTGCGGCCGCTACCCGGCGTGGCAGCTGCTGAACTGGCCGCGGTCTCCCAGCATCGAGATCGCGGTAGTAGTCAAATCCAGCATGCGCTTGACTTTGCAAGAAAGCTTGCACTTACATTACCGGATTCGCAGGTAGGTGTTGCGGCGCAGCGAATGGCATCCAACCTGTCGGCGAGGCTCGCACGAACGCGTGACTCGGACAAAACGCGAAACAAGTAGCGCAGCGACGAGCGTCAGGCGAACGCCGGACGCAGGAACGCCTCCGGTGCCGGAGCGTCTTGTTCGAAGCTGACGACTTCGTACGCCGAAGCGTCGGCCAGCAGTGCGCGCAGCAAGCGGTTGTTCAGCGCGTGGCCCGATTTGTGGGCACGGTACGCGCAAATCAGAGGGTGGCCGATCAGGTAAAGGTCACCGATCGCATCCAGGATCTTGTGCTTGGCGAACTCGTCGCCGCTGCGCAGACCCTCGGTGTTGAGCACCCGATACTCATCCATCACGATGGCGTTTTGCAGGCTGCCGCCGCGGATCAATCCCGCCGCCCGGAGCGCCTCTACTTCGCTGACGAACCCGAACGTGCGCGCTGTTGCGACCGCCCGCACGTACGGCTCGCGTGCAAGATCGACCTCGACGTCCTGCGCGGTGGCATCGATTGCAGGATGATGGAAATCGATCGAAAAGCGCAGCTTGAATCCGAAGTGCGGCTCAAGGCGCGCCCACGCTCCGCCGCGCCCTTCTGCTTCCCTGACTTCGATCGGTTTCAGGACACGCATGAAACGGCGCGCAGCATTTTGTTCCTGCAGTCCGGCCGATCGGATCAGGAATACGAAGCTGGCCGCGCTGCCGTCCATGATCGGGATTTCGGCAGCATCGACGTCGACGGCGCAGTTATCTACGCCCAAGCCCGCAAGCGCCGACATCAAGTGCTCGACGGTCGAGATGCGAATGCCATCGCGCTCCAGCGTCGATGCCATCCGTGTGTCGCCTACCGCGATGGCCGAGGCCGTGATCTCGACCGGCGGATCGACGTCGGTGCGCCGGAACACGATCCCCGTATTGGGTGCGGCGGGCCGCAGCACCAACTCGACCTTGGCACCGGTATGCAGTCCGATGCCTACGGTCCTTACGGATGACTTCAGGGTGCGCTGGCGCAGCATGTTGGGATTCTAGCCGCAGTGCAGCAAGAACGTCCGCCCCTGGCTTTCCGATGACGCCGTGGCTATCGCTAATCTGAGGGTGGCGCCAACCCGATGGCCTAAGTGGCCTGCGGTTCGGCCGACCGGGCGTGCGCCGGACGCGGGGTCGATCGTCGCTCTTATCCCGGCTTGGTCTCGTCATCCCGCATGGCAGAATCGACGTTGGACCTCGGATGGATATGCGGCTCTTTCTGCAGACCCTGATGCGACTCGCCGTGCTGGCGGGAGCGCTGTTTTCCACTTGCGCAGTGCTGGCCGGCGCAGACGTCCCGGCGAGCACGGCGGCGGATGCGCAGTCTCAGCCGCAGCCAAGCGCCGATGCGGCGACGGTGGTGCGCACTCCGGAGGAACTGACGGCGATCGCGCGGCTGCTAGCGGGCCTCGATCCAAAAGGCGGCAGTGCCGCGCTGCAAACGGTGGCGCATACCGACGCGTGGAAGGTCCATCGAAAAGCAAGCCGCTGGGGCGACCGCCAACTGCGGGAGCGCCTCGAGCGGATGGATCAGTGGCAACGGACGACGCTGCCGCCGGGCCACGCTGGAAGTGCGCTGATATACCCGTTCAGCGGACCCGACTTTGTCAACGCATTTGCGTTGTTCCCGGACTACGAGACGTATGTCTTCTTCAGCCTCGAGCCGCCGGGCGAGATCCCGGTGCTGGGCTCGATGGACGAGAACCATCTTAACCAGCTCTTTTCCGATCTGCGGGGGGCATTGAACGATCTGGTGGCGCTGAACTTCTTCATCACCCCAAACATGCACGACAACCTGCATACGGAAGCGCTGGAAGGCACGGTTCCGGTGCTGCTCGCGCAGATGGGGCTGCTGGGGCTGAACGTGCGCAGCGTCGAAACGTTCGAGCCGTGGCCCGTCTCCGCGGCTGTCGCCGCTACGGAGGGCGAGCCCGCCGAAGCCGCCAATGCGCCGAAGACGGATGGCAAGCCTGAATTGCCGCTGCGCGCCGTGCGGATCGAGTTCGAGGACCACGCCAAGGCTCGCCGCTCGCTGCTGTACCTGTCGCTCGACGTCAGCGACGCGCAGCTGCGCTTCTACCCGCAGTTCGTGCCGTGGCTACGCTCGTTCGAGCACCCTACCGTGCTATTGAAATCGGCTTCGTACCTGCTGCACGGAAGCAACTTCCGCAAGGTGCGCGGGGTCTTGCGCGAACGGGCGCAGCTGATCGTGCAGGACGACACCGGGATGCCGTATCGCCTGCTGCGCGCCGACGGCTTCCAGATTTCGCTATACGGGCAGTACGAGCACCCGGTCAAACTGTTCGAGAACCGGTACCAGAAGGACCTGGACGACGCTTTCGGTTCGACCGGAAACTCGGACCCGCTCCCATTTCCGTTCGGCTACAACTGGCGCAAAGAAGGCCGGTCCGGCGTGATCGTCGCCCGCCGGCCGAGTGCCGACACTTAGTGGCACCCACGCGCGGCGCGGTCCGCGTGCGGCACCAGATGAGCGAGATCCCGATTTCGCGCGCACGCCGGCGCTTGCTTATGGCTCTGACGCTGACCGGCTGCGCCTGGGGGGCGAACGCTCCGGCAAAAGACTCGCCCGACGCTGCCACACCACCGGCCGAGCGCAGTTTCGATGTCAAGACCGGCGACGGAGTGCACCTGAACGTACTCGAGGCCCGCCCGGCAACCCTTGATCCATCGCTTCCCGCGATCCTGCTGGTGCCGGGCTGGTGCATGCCGGCGACGATTTGGCAGGAACAGTTGCGGGGCCTGGGCAAGCGCTTCCGCACACTCGCGCTCGATCCGCGCGGGCAGGGGCAATCGGATGTGCCGGAGGTCGGCTACGAGGCATGGCGGCGCGCCGGCGATCTGCACGACGTACTGGCGCCGCTGCCGCGCACGGTCCTGGTCGCGTGGTCGCTCGGTGTGCTCGATGCACTGAACCTGGTCGATCGCTGGGGCGAATCGACACTTGCGGGCCTGGTGCTAGTGGACAACTCGGTAGGCGAGCCTCCGGCACCGCGCCCGTCGGATTTCATCGCGCAGCTGCGTGCGGACCGCCGCACGGCGGTGGACCATTTCGTGCGCGCGATGTTCGCGCGCCCCTTGCCGGAAGCTCGCATCGAAAGCATCGAGCAGTCGGCGCTGAAAATGCCGCTCGAAGGGGCGATCGCGCTGCTGTCGTACCCGTTTCCGCGCGAGCACTGGCGTGACATCGCGCGCTCGATTCGCGTGCCACTGTGCTACTGCGTCACCAGCCGCTACCTCGAGCAGGCGCACAACCTGCAGCGCGACCGGCCGGCGACGCGGGTCGAATGGTTCGAGCACGCCGGTCACGCGCTGTTCGTCGACGAGCCGGAGCGGTTCAACCGGATCGTCGAGGAGTTCGCGCGACAGGCCTGAGAATTGAGAACGTGTGGCCGAGGCATTGCCTCGGCTGCAGCGCGTCAAACGGCGGGTTTTCCCATCCGAGACCCGATCGTCTCGAGCTTCAGCTAAGTCCGCCGGAAGCGGCAATCTGCTCCCCGGTGAGCCAGCGAGAGTCGTTCGATGCCAGGAACACGGCAACATCGGCGATATCGTCGGGCCGACCCGTGCGCCCCAGTGCGGTGTGCGCGACCACGCCCTTTTCGAAATCGGAACCGATGACACCCGCGCTAACGGTTCCCTCCGTTTCGACTACACCGGGAAGGATCGTGTTCACACGGATCCGTCTGGGGCCGAGTTCCTTGGCAAGCACGCCGGTGATCGCATCGACGGCTCCCTTGGTCCCGGTATAGACAGAGCTGCCCGGGGGAGTCACGCGAGTCGCCACCGAGCCGATATTGATGATGCTGCCGCCTTCGCTCAAGTGCTTAACGGCCGCACGCGTCGTCAACAACAGTCCGAGAACGTTGGTATTGAAATGTCGATGAAAGCTCTGCTCGGTGACTTCCTGGATCGGCGCGAATTCGTACACGCCCGAGTTGTTGACCAGGATGTCGAGCCGCCCGTAGCTGCGGACCGCGGCGTCGACGATTCCTTCCGCCTCGGCCGCCTTGGAGACGTCGCCCTGAACCGCGACTGCCTTGCCGCCGTTGCGCGCGATGTCCGCTACGACCGCATCGGCGCCCTTTTTGCTCGACGAGTAATTCACGACCACTGCAGCGCCTTGCGCAGCAAGCGCTTTGGCGATCGCGGCTCCGATTCCCTTGGATGCGCCGGTGACGACGGCGACCTTACCTGTGAGTTTGTTCATGGCAGCCTCTCTTCGTAGGTTCTTGGCACAACTCCCGGCTCACGTCGCGATGTGCGAGGAGCTTGTTGCTTAGTTCGTACGTTACGAACTATTGTACTATTTGTCAAGAGACCCTATGCTTTCGCGTGATGAGGCCGCTCGTTCACCCGCCAATTGGGGACATCAGCGTCGAGGGCATCCTGCACGCGCTGTCGGAGCCGGTGCGCATGGCGATCTACGCCAGGATCGTCGCGTCGGACTGCCCGCAAATCTGCTCGGATTTTCTGAGACTCAGCGAGCGTGAGATCCCGAAATCGACTCTGTCACAGCATTTCAAGATTCTCAGGGAGGCCGGCCTGATTCGCAGCGAGCGGCGCGGTGTCGAGATGCACAACACCTCTCGTTGCGCGGAAATCGACAGCCGCTTCCCGGGCCTGATCGCTGCGATCATCCAGGCGCACAAACGACAATCCCTGCAGTCCGAGGGTAAGCGTCGGGCCACGAACAGCGGAAGCCGAAAGCAGGCCCACGCGCATCGAAGCCGAAGCGCGGACAGATAAAACCGCTAGCCGCCCTTTTCCTTTGCGACCAGGTACAGGACCAAGGGAATGATCTGCTCGTAGCTGCCGGCCGACCCCGGCGTCAGGCGGTACTTACCAGCGACGATCAGCGTCGGAGTGCTGTCGACCTGGTCCCTGGCGATCTGGTCGTCGCAGCGCTTGAGCTGCGATTCAACAGTGAACGAGTTCGCGGTCGCCAGGAACTTGTCCTGGCTGACACCGTAACGCGAATAGAACTTCGCCAGATCCTCGAGGGTCGGCTGCTTCGCCCGCGGCAGCAGTCGGCGCGTACCCTTGTCGATGACGGAAAGGCTGCCCGCGCCCCAGACGGCGTCGTACATCGCATCGTGGCTCTTTTCGGCGACGCCCAATACCTGAGCCGCCAGGAACGCGCGCTGAAACACCGGCCAGTCCTCGCCCGGGTTGAAGCCAGCCGGCAGAAACGCCATTTTCGCTTCGGGCGGCAGCGCAGCTTTTAGCTTGTTCAAGGTGGGCTGAAACTGGTTGCACGCCGGGCAGGCGTATGAGAAAACTTCCAGCACCTCGATCTTGCCGGGAGTCGATGTTGCTTCAGTCGACGGCACCCGGAAGTAGTTCGTTCCTTCGGTCCATTGGGTCGAACTCTGTGCAGCGGCGACACCGCAGCTCGCCAAGAACGCGATCCCCCATACGAATCGTCCGAACCATCTGCTCTGCACTTGCTTCTCCAGCACGGTCAGTCGGCCTGCTTGCGCAGGAATGCAGGGATGTCCATCCGTTCCGCCGGCGCCTCGTCCAACGCCACCGCCCGCACCGCAGAACCCTCGCGCGAACGCCACACCGCGGGCATGTCCAGATGGCTGTAGTCGTGACTGGCCGCGGGCGAGGTCGTTCCGACCACCGCCGCAGTGCTCTCTCCGACCGCTCGCAGCGGCACCGGCGAAACCTTTTTCACAGGCACTTTGCCCAGACCCGTGGCAACCACTGTCACGCGCAGCCCGTCGCCGATCTCGTCGTCGCACACGGTTCCGAAGATCACCGTGGCATCTTCGGCCGCGAACGCGCGGATCGTGTTCATCACCTCGCGCGTCTCGCGCATCTTCAGCGACGAGCTGGCAGTGATGTTGACCAGCACGCCGCGCGCCCCGGATAAATCGACCCCTTCGAGCAGCGGGCTGGCCACCGCCTGTTCCGCCGCCACCCGTGCGCGGTCGGTGCCGCTTGCCGTGGCCGTGCCCATCATCGCCTTGCCGTGCTCGCTCATCACCGTCTTGACGTCCTCGAAGTCGACGTTGACCAGTCCCGGGATGTTGATGATCTCTGCGATTCCAGCACAGGCGTTGTGCAGCACATCGTCGGCCGCCTCGAAGCAGTCGCCCATCTCGGCGTCCTCGCCCAACACTTCTTCCAGCTTGTTGTTCAGGATCACGATCAGCGAATGGACGCGGTCCTGCAGGTCGACTAGTCCCTGCTCGGCCACTTTGAGCCGCTTCGGGCCTTCGAAATCGAACGGCTTGGACACCACGGCGACCGTAAGGATGCCGAGCTCCTTGGCGACCTCGGCGACAACCGGAGCGGCGCCGGTGCCGGTTCCGCCGCCCATTCCGGCCGTAATGAACACCATGTGCGCGCCGCGCAGGGAGTCAGCGATGTGATCGCGCGCCTCCTCGGCCGCCTGCCGGCCGGCGTCGGGACGGCTGCCCGCGCCCAGCCCCGTGCGGCCGAGCTGCACGATGTTCTTCGCGCTGGAGCGCGACAGCGCCTGGTGATCGGTGTTCGCGCAGATGAACTCCACTCCCTGCACTCCGCGGCGGATCATGTGCTCGACTGCGTTGCCGCCGGCGCCGCCGATGCCGATCACCTTGATGATCGTACCCAGGGTTTCCGTCTCCAGAATTTCGAATGGCATATGACCTCCGTGTGCGTTCCCGCCGCGTTCAAAAGTTGCCGACAATCCATTCCTTCATGCGCCTGATGGTTTGCTTGATCGAACCGGTTTGTGCCACCAATTTGCGGCCGCGCAGCCGCTGTGCGTGCGCTTCGGCGAGCAAACCCATCACGGTCGCAAAGCGCGGATTGCGAACCACATCGGCGAGCGCGCCGTTGTATCCGGGCCAACCGACTCGCGCCGGGCGCAGGAACACGTCCTCGGCCAGCTCGACGATTCCCGGCAGCAGCGCAGTGCCGCCAGTCAGGACGATCCCGCTCGCGAGCAGCTCCTCGTAGCCGGACTCGCGCAGCACCTTCTGCACCAGCGTGAAGAGCTCCTCGACTCGCGGCTCGATCACCGCCGCCAGAGCCTGGCGCGATAGCAGCCGCGGCGCACGGTCGCCGATTCCCGGAATCTCGATGCGGTCGGAGCTCTCGGCCAATACCTCCTTGGCCAGTCCGTGGCGCAGCTTGATCTCCTCGGCGTCCGGAATCGGGGTTCGCAGCGCCATCGCGATGTCGTTCGTGATCTGGTCGCCGGCGATCGGGATGACCGCGGTATGGCGGATCGCGCCGCCCGTAAAAATGGCGATGTCGGTGGTGCCGCCACCGATGTCGACCACCGCTGCACCCAGCTCGCGCTCGTCCAGAGTCAGCGCCGAAAGCGACGACGCGAGCGGTTGCAGAATCAAGTCGCTCACTTCCAGGCCACAGCGACGTACGCACTTGACCACGTTCTGTGCAGCGCTCACCGCGCCGGTCACGATGTGCACGCGCACCTCCAGCCGTACGCCGCTCATCCCGATCGGCTCGCGGATGTCCTCCTGACCGTCGACGATGAATTCCTGCGTCAGAACGTGCAGCACCTGCTGATCGGTCGGGATGTTGACGGCGCGCGCCGTCTCGATCACGCGGTCCACGTCGGCGGGCGTCACCTCGCGGTCCTTGATCGCGACCATCCCGCTGGAGTTGAAGCTCTTGATGTGGCTGCCGGCAATCCCGGTGAAGGCCTCCGAGATCCGGCAAGCCGCCATCAATTCGGCCTCCTCGAGCGCACGGCGGATCGACTGCACGGTCGCCTCGATGTTCACGACCACTCCCCTGCGCAACCCCTCCGAGCGAGCTTGGCCGAGGCCGATCACCTGGTAGCTCGAGTCAGGCAGCAGCTCCGCGACGGCCACGACGACCTTGGAGGTGCCGACGTCCAGTCCCACCACCAGATCCTTGGTGTCGGCTCTCATCAGGCCGTTTCTTCGCATCAGGTCGTTCTTCATTCCACCCCCGTAGCTAGCGCGCCTTTGCGGCCGCAAATCCGTTCCCGTACCGCGCATCGATGCGTGCAGGCGCCCCGTCCAGGCGTGCCAGAACGAACGGGTAGGCCGATACGATCGCCTCCAGCCGCCGTTGCACGCGCCCCGGCGGGTCGTCGCGACCGAGTTCGATCTGCATCGGCGGCTCGGCACTAACGGAAAGGCTCCACGACGCGCGCTCGGACACGTGTACGGCCGTTACGCGCAGCCGCAGCCGCGCGAGTTGCGACTGGAAGCTGCGCAGGCGCTGCACCGCTTCCTGCGCGAGGTCCGGCGGCCCGTCGAAATTCACCAGCGGCCCATCCGACTCGGCTTCGGCGGGGTTGGCGACGAACAACACGCCGGCGTCCGACACCAGCCGGCCGTCGCTCCACTGCCCGAGCACCCGGTGCTCGGTCAGCGTCACGCGCAGCCGGTTCGGCCAGATGCGGCGCACCGAGACTTGCGCGACCCACGGCAGCGACTCGAACGCGCGCCGCACCTGATCCAGCCGGATCGTGAAGTAGTTCCCCTGCAGGTGCCCGGCGATCGCGCCCCGCACGGCAGCGCGGCTGGTGTGGCGCACGTCGCCTGCAATTTCGATGCTGACCAGGTCGAAGCGCGGGCTGTGCGCGAACCTCAGCGCCAGCGCGCCTGCCAGCAGCATGCCGCTCGCGGCGAGCAGCGCCGCGGTCGCCCAGCGCAGCGCCTGCGGCCGGTTCATTTCACCTCCAGTGTCGCTTCGGACACGATCCGTACTACCAGATCCGCGAAGTCCATCCCGCGCGCGCGCGCCGCAATCGGCACCAGCGAGTGCCCCGTCATACCGGGGGAGGTGTTCAACTCCAGCAGCACGGGTTGATCGCCGGCGGGATCCGGCTTCAGCATCACATCCACGCGCGCCCAGCCCCGGGCACCGACGACGGTGTAGGCCTGCAAACACACGCGCTGGATTCGCTGTGCCAGAGCGTCATCGATCGGCGCCGGACACAAATACTGGGTGCCGTCCTTGAAATACTTGTTCTGATAGTCGTAGTTGCCGGCGGGTGCTCGGATCTCGACCAGCGGCAGCGCCTCGGCGTTCGCGCCCGTGCCAAGAATCGCGCAGGTCAGCTCGCGTCCGGCGATCAACTCCTCGGCGAAGACCCGCGTGTCGTAGCGGCGCGCGTCGGCAAATGCCCGTGCCAGCTCGTCGTGCTGGTTCGAAGTGACCTTCGTGATCCCGATTGTCGAGCCTTCCGTGCGCGGCTTGACAACCACCGGTCCGCCCAGATCGCGGGCGATGGCGTCAAAATCGCTATCGGCTTCCAGCTCACGCCATGCCGGCGTGGGTATTCCGGCCCACACCCACAGGCGCTTCGTCACCAGCTTGTCGATCGCGACCGCCGAAGCCTGCACGCCGCTGCCGGTGTACGGGATCCGCAGCATCTCCAGCACGCCCTGGATCGTGCCGTCCTAGCCGAAGCGGCCGTGCAGCGCGATGAACGCGCGATCGAACCCGGCACGCTCCAGCTCGCTCAGTGGCTGCAGATAGGGATCGAACGGCTGCGCATCGATTGATCGGCTGCGTAGCGCCTCCAAAACAGCGCGCCCGGACATCAGCGAGATCTCCCGCTCGGAGGAGCGCCCTCCCAGCAGCACTCCAACCCGTCCCAAATCCATCATGACACCGCCCCCTGCGCAAGTCGGGCCGCGACTGCCCCGATCGAGCCTGCGCCCATCGTGATCACGACGTCGCCCGGACGCGCGGTGTCGCCGATCGCGGCGGCAAGATCCTCGATGCGCTCGACAAACACCGGCTCAATGCGGCCGGCCACACGCAAAGCGCGAGCGAGCGAACGGCCGTCGGCAGCGACGATCGGCGCCTCGCCGGCCGCGTAGACCTCGGTCAACAGAAGCGCGTCGGCTCCGGAAAGAACGCGAACGAAGTCCTCGAAGCAGTCGCGCGTGCGCGTATAGCGGTGCGGCTGGAACGCGAGCACGATGCGCCTGCCGGCGAAGGCGCCGCGCGCAGCCTCGAGCGTGGCGGCGATCTCGGCCGGGTGGTGCCCGTAGTCGTCGATCAGCGTGAAGGCCCCTGCGCCAACCGCAACCTCACCGTGCGCGGTGAAGCGCCTTCCGACGCCGGTGAACGACGCCAACGCTTGCAGCACCGCTGCATCGGGCACGCCCAATTCCGCCGCCACCGCAATCGCAGCCAGCGCGTTCTGCACGTTGTGGCGCCCGGGGAGGTTCAATTCGACGCAGAGCCGGGCAGCTGCCTCGCGCTCGACGGTGAACCGCATTCGGGCGCCTTCCGCCGCAACAGCCACCGCGCGCACTTGGGCGGTTTCGGCGAAGCCGTACGTCACGATCGGCTTGGAGATCAACGGCATGATCTGGCGCACCGCCTCGTCGTCGGCGCACAGCACCGCGCGCCCGTAGAACGGCAAGCGCGCGAGGAAATCGACAAAGGCCTGACCGAGCCGTGTGAAGTCGTGCCCGTACGCGTCCATGTGGTCGTTGTCGATGTTGGTGACGACCGCGATCACCGGCGTGAGGTTCAGGAAGCTCGCGTCCGATTCATCCGCTTCGACCACGATGTACTGGCCGCTGCCCAGGCGCGCATTGGCGCCGGCCGAAGTCAGGCGGCCGCCGATCACGAATGTCGGGTCCAGGCCGGCAGCCGCCAGCACGCTTGCGACCAGGCTCGTCGTCGTGGTTTTGCCGTGCGTGCCGGCGATCGCGATTCCCTGTTTCAGGCGCATCAGCTCGGCCAGCATCACAGCGCGAGGCACCACCGGGATGCGATTCGCACGCGCGGCCACCGCTTCCGGGTTGTCGGAGCGCACCGCCGAGGACACGACCACGACGTCGGCGCCCTGCACATGGGAATCGTCGTGTCCGATCGCGATCCGCGCTCCCATTTTCGCCAGGCGCCGCGTCACCGGCGATTCGGCCAAGTCCGAGCCGCTGATCGCGTAGCCGAGATTGAGCAGCACCTCGGCGATCCCGCTCATGCCGGAGCCGCCGATCCCGACGAAATGAATCCGCCGCACCGCGTGTCTCATCGGCGGCCTCCCGCCAGCGATTCGATCGCGTCGGCTACTTGCGCGGTTGCATCGGGATGGGAGAGTGCGCGAGCGCGCTGCGCCATCTGGAGCAGCTGCTCGCGCGTCAGGCCGCCGATTGCACGCGCCAGCACGGGCGCATCGAATTGCTGCTGCGGCAGATGCAAAGCGGCGCCGTGCGACGCGAGCAGCTCGGCATTGGCACGCTGGTGATCGGTCGTGGACACGACCAGCGGAACCAGGATCGCAGCGACGCCGGCCGCGCACAGCTCCGACACCGTGATGGCGCCGGAACGACACACCACAAGGTCGGTGTCGCGATAGCACTGCGCAATATCGTCGATGAAGCCGCGTACGTCGGCTGGCACGCCGGCGCGCGCGTATGCCGCGCGCGTCGCCTCGACGTGGGCAGCGCCGCACTGATGCAAAACGTAGGGGCGCCGTTCGGCCGGCATCAAGCCGATCGCCGCCGGCACGGTCTCGTTGAGAGAGCGCGCGCCAAGGCTGCCGCCGATCACGAGCAGCCGCAAGCGCCCTGCTGCGTTCGCGAAGCGCTGGGCGGGTGGAGGCAGCTGTGCAATCGGAGCGCGCACCGGCGCACCGGTCACGATTGCCTTCCGGCCTGCCAGCCGGCTCGCCGGTCCGTCGAAGCCGCATAGCACGGCGTTGGTGATCGGCCGCAACAGCCGCATCGACAGCTGCGGGGCGGCGTCGGCGTTCAACAGCGCGAACGGCACACTGCGCGTCGCAGCTGCCGCCCCGGCCGGCACCGCGACATAGCCGCCGGTAGCGAACACGACGTGCGGCGCGCGCTCGCGCAAAACTCGGCGACTCGCGAAGAACGCGCGTACCAGATCGATGCTGCCACGGGCGGCTCCGCCAGCGCCCTTGCCGCGCAACCCGGAAAACGGCAACGCGTCGAAGTCGATCGCAAGCGGTGCCACCAGGCTGCGCTCGATACCCGTGCGAGTGCCAAGCCAGCTGACACCCCAGCCGCGCGCGCGCAACAGTTCGGCCACCGCGAGCCCCGGCATCACATGCCCGCCGGTGCCGGCAGCCACCACCATCAGGCGTCGCGCCTGCACCCGACGTCCGGCCGACCCGGAAGCGGCTGCGTTCATCCGGCTGCGCCTCCCCGCATCAACGCCCGGTTCTCGAAATCGACGCGCAGCAGCAAGGCCAGCGCCACCAGCGACGTCAGCAGCGCCGAGCCACCGTAGCTCATCAAGGGCAGCGTCAGACCTTTGGTCGGCAACAGGCCGGTGGCCACCCCGATATTGATGAACGCCTGCACACCGATCCACAGGCCCACCCCCTGCGCCACCAGGCCGGCGAACGTTCGCTCCAGCGCCACTGCTTGACGGCCGATCTCGAACGCGCGCCTCGTCAGCCAGTAGTAGGCGAACACCACCGCGAGCACCCCCACCAGGCCGAGCTCCTCGCCGATGACAGCGACAATGAAGTCGGTGTGCGCCTCGGGCAAGTAATGCAGTTTCTCGACGCTGCCTCCCAGACCGACCCCGAACCATTCGCCGCGGCCGAACGCGATCAGCGAATGCGACAACTGATAACCGCGCCCGAGCGCGTTGTCGGCGGACCACGGATCGAGGTACGCGAAGATGCGCTCGCGTCTCCAGGGACTCGCCCAGATGACGGCGGTGAACGCTGCTGCCAGCGCCACCGTGATCGAGGCGAACAGACGCCCGTTGACGCCGCCCAGGAACAGGATTCCCATGCTGATGGCGACGATCACCCCGAACGCACCGAGGTCGGGTTGCAACAGCAGCAGCGCGCCGACCACCGCCATCACGCCTGCCATCGGCAGAAAGCCTTTGCGGAAGTCGTGCATCGTGTCCTGCTTGCGCACCGTGAAGTCGGCGGCGTACAGCACGCACGCAAGCTTCATCAGCTCGGAAGGCTGCAGATTCAGCGGCCCAAGCGCGATCCAGCGGCGCGCACCGAGGGCGCCCGATCCGACGCCCGGAACCAGCACGGCAACCAGCAGCAGCACCCCAGCGACAAATCCCCAGCGCGCCAGGCTTTGCCAGCGCTCGCTCGGGATGCAGAACGCGATGGAAGCGGCGACCGTGCCGATCAGCATCGATACAGCGTGGCGGAACAGGAAATGGGTCGAGGTGACGCTGTAGCGCGGCGAGTCGGCCAGTGCGATCGAAGCCGAATACACCATCACGGTGCCGAACATCAGCAGGACCGCAACGACCGCGACGAGCGTCGCGTCGATCCGATCGAACGACGCTTGCGGCCGGCGACGCACCGAGGCGGACCCGCCGAAGGCGGCCAGCGCGAGGGGCCGCGCCACCGGCAATGGGCGGTCATCGTCGCGATCATCGTCCTTGTACACGCGGCGGCCGCGCAGTCCGAGACTTTCTCTCAGCCGCATAACAGCCTCGCCGCCTGCGGCAGTTGCATCACCGCCTGCACGAACACCTGCGCCCGGTGAGCGTAGTCGCGGAACATGTCGAAGCTCGCGCAGGCGGGCGACAGCAGCACTGCGTCGCCCGGGCGTGCCAGATCGCTCGCACGCTGTACGGCCTCGGGCAGAGTTGCAGCAGCGACCAGTGGAATATTGGAGGCGTCCGACGCCGCCTGCAGCGCCTGCTGGATCAGCGTTCCGTCGCGTCCGATCAGCAGCACCGCGCGCGCGTGCGCGGCTACCGCCGGTGCGAGCGGGTCGAAGCGCTGTCCTTTGCCGTCGCCCCCCAGGATCACGACGAGGCGGCGACCTTCGCGCGCCAGCCCCTCGATCGCGGCAAGCGTCGCACCGACGTTGGTGCCCTTGCTGTCGTCGTAGTACTCGACGCCGTCGACGATCGCGACGCGCTCGGTGCGGTGCGCTTCACCCCGATACCGGCGCAAGGCCTGCAGCGCGGGACCGAGGGGACAGCCGATTGCGCGCACCAGTGCGAGCGCCGCCAGCGCATTCATCGCGTTGTGCCGGCCGTGGATCGCCAAAGCGTCCGACGGCATCAAGCGGCGCACATAGACGGAGCCTGGTTGCTGCCCTTCTCGCGCCGGCGCGCCGCGCGCGCGCGCCGGCCGCTGCTCCGGGTCTTCCGCCAAAGCGAGCCAGTCGATGCCGCGGTCGTGCACGAGACCAAATTGCCCGCAGCTCTGCGGGGCATCCGGGCCGAAGCTGCACACCTTCGCCGCCGGCGGCGCCAGCGCCATAACGGCGGCATCGGCTCGATTCAATACCGCGACGGTGCCGCGGGCCAGGATGCGCGCCTTGGCCTGCGCGTAGTGTTCCATCGAACCGTGCCAATCCAGGTGGTCTTCTGTGAGGTTCAGGATCGCGGCGGCATCGCACGCCAGCGTCGTGGTGGTCTGCAGCTGGAAGCTCGACAGCTCCAGCACCCACACGTCCGGCAAGTGCCCGGCATCGAGCCGCTGCGCCAGCACGTCGAGAGCAGCCGGCGCGATGTTGCCCGCCACCGCAACGTCGAATCCGCATTCCCGCACCATCGCCCCGACCAAGCTGGTCGTCGTGGTCTTGCCGTTGGTTCCGGTCACACCGATCAGCCTCGGCCGAATATCGCGCTCGGCACGCAGGCGCGCGAGCGCCTGCGCGAACAGCTCGATTTCGCCGGCGAGGGGCACGCGCGCCTTGCGCGCCGCCTGCAACAACGGTGCGACCGGCGCGCGATGCGGCGGCAGACCGGGGCTGATCGCGACCCGTGCGACCCCTTCGAGAAGCTCAGCCTCGAAGTTTCCCGCTCGAAATTCCGCTTGCGGCATTTCCTGCCGCAGCGCCGCCAGCATCGGCGGCTCAGCGCGCGTGTCAGCCACCCGCAGCTGCCAGCCTTCGCGCGCGAGCCAGCGCGCCATCGCCATACCGCTCTGGCCCAGGCCGAGAATCAGCGCGCGCGAGGAAGGCACCGAGGCCGTGTTCGACGCTGCGCCAGCCGCCTCGTTCTCCCCCGGCCGATGCTTGGATCGCCGATTCATCGGATCTTCAGGGTTGAGAGGCCGATCAGCACGAGGATCATCGTGATGATCCAGAAGCGCACCACTACCTGGTTCTCCTTCCAGCCCGAAAGCTCGTAGTGGTGGTGCAGCGGCGCCATCCGGAAGATGCGTCGCCCACCGGTGAAGCGGAAATACGCCACCTGCATGACCACCGAGACGGTCTCGGCGACGAACACGCCGCCCATGATGAACAGGACGATCTCCTGGCGCGTGATCACCGCGATCGTTCCCAGCGCCGCACCGAGCGCGAGGGCCCCGACGTCGCCCATAAAAACTTCGGCCGGGTACGCGTTGAACCACAGGAATGCCAGACCTCCGCCCGATATCGCGCCGCACACGATCGCCAGCTCGCCGGCGCCGGGAATGTGCGGGAAGAGCAGATAGCGAGCCCAGTCGGCGCGCCCCACCACGTATGCGAACACGCCGAGCGCGCTGCCGATCATCACGGTCGGCATGATCGCCAGCCCATCGAGGCCGTCGGTCAGGTTCACCGCGTTGCTGGTTCCGACGATCACGAAGTACGACAACGCGGCGAAACCCACCAGGCCCATCGGATACCCGACGTTCTTGAAGAACGGAACGATCAGATCGGCGCGCGGCGGCAGCTTCAGCGCGAAGCCGTTGGACATCCACTCGAGCAGCAGCGGCCACATCCGCGGGGTGCTGGGAGCCGTAATCGCGAATGCCAGATAAATCGCCGCGACCACTCCGATCACCGTCTGCCACAAGAACTTCTCGCGCGCGGGCATGCCTTTCGGGTCGCGCCGCACCACCTTGCGATAGTCGTCGGCCCAGCCGATCCAGCCGAACCCGAGCATCACCGCGAGCACGACCCAGATGAAGCGATTCGACAGATCGGCCCACAGCAGCGTCGTGATCACGATCGAGATCAGGATCAGAGCGCCGCCCATCGTCGGGGTCCCGGATTTTTCCAGGTGCGACTGCGGACCATCCGTGCGCACGGCTTGTCCGATTTTCATCTCGGTCAAACGCCGGATGACCCGCGGCCCGGCAATCAGACCGATCAGCAAAGCGGTACCGGCGGCCAGCACGGCTCGCAGCGTCAGGTACGCGAACACATTGAACGCGCGCACGTCCTGCGACAGCCATTGGAACAACTCAAGCAGCATCTTCGACACCCAACCGCGGCGCGGCCGCGATCGCCTGCACCACGCGCTCCATCCGCATGAAGCGCGACCCCTTCACGAGCACCGTGCCGCCACGCAACAATGGAGGCAGCGCGGCGATCAACCCTTCCGCGTCGTCGAAATGGCGCGCGCCGCCGCCGAATGCACGCACAGCCTCGAGCGATGCAGGCCCTGCCGCGAGCAACGCCTCGATTCCGCGATCGCGCGCGTACTCGCCGATTTCGCGGTGAAACTGCGGTCCCTGCTCGCCGACCTCGCCCATGTCACCCAGCAACAACAGGCGCGGCGGCGTCTCCGCCGCGAGCAGGTCGATGGCAGCGCGCACCGAATCCGGGTTGGCGTTGTAACTGTCGTCGATCACTACGGTGCCATGCGCCCCGGCCAGGCGTCTTCCGCGCCCGGCCACGGCCCGAAACGCCTCCAGGCCTGCGACGATCGCAGCAGGTGCAATCCCCAGTGCCAGGCCGCAGGAGGCCGCTGCCAGCGCGTTGTGTACGTTGTGGGCGCCGGCAAGCGAGAGGTTCACGTCGAGCGCGGCGCCCGGAGCGGCGATGTGGATCCGGCTACCCCCGGGGCGAACCTGCCAGCGAGCGGTGACGGCGGCAGGGCCGCTGCGCGCGAAGTCGATCACGCGTCGCAAGCCGGCGAGCTCGCGCCAGATCGGCGCGCACGGATCGTCGGAAGGGAACAGCGCGATGCCATCGTTCGGCAGCGCCGCCAGCACCGCGCCGTTCTCTCTCGCGGTGGCCTCGCGCGACGACAGGAATTCCTGGTGCTCGCGCTGAGCGTTGTTCACGACCGCCAGCGTCGGCCGCGCCATTTGCGCGAGCTCCGCGATCTCGCCGGGATGGTTCATCCCAAGCTCGAACACGGCCACTCGATGGTGCACCCGCAGCTCGAGCAGCATCAGCGGCAGGCCGATTTCGTTGTTCAAATTGCCGCGCGTGGCCAGCCACGCAGCGCGGCCGTCGCGCTCGCCGTAGGTGCGCGCGAAGATCGAAGCGATCATCTGCGTCAGCGTGGTCTTGCCGTTGCTACCGGTCACCGCGAGTACCGGAAGCGAAAAGCCGCCGCGCCAGTGCGCAGCTGCGCGGCCGAGCGCTCGCAGCGAATCGGGCACCCTGAGCTGCGGGCAATCGACCGCGACCGCGTGCTCCACCATCAGCGCCGCCGCCCCTCGTTGGCGCGCCTGTGCCGCGAAGTCGTGGCCGTCGAAGCGAGGGCCGCGCAGCGCGACGAACAGCGCTCCGGTGACAAGCGTGCGCGAATCGGTGCTGACCGAGTCGATCCGGACGTCCGGGCTATCTGTAGCAGCGCCGTCGATCGCGAGCGCAAGCTCACCCAAGCTGATCATCCTGCCCCCGCCTGTGCCGCCTGGCCCGCGCGGCGCTCCAGCGCAGCGCGCGCGCATTCCACGTCGGAGAACGGCAGCCGTCGGCCTGCCACTTCCTGGTACTGCTCGTGTCCTTTGCCGGCGATCAGGACGACGTCGCGCGAATCGGCCCGCGCGACCGCGCCCGCGATCGCTCGAGCGCGATCTTCGGTGCGCTCCGGCCGTACCCCTGAGCCGACTGCGCCGGCGACGATTTGCTCGACGATGCGGGTGGGATCCTCGCTACGCGGGTTGTCGCTGGTCACCACAATGCAGTCGGCGCCACGCGCCGCGGCCGCTCCCATCTCGGGGCGCTTGCCCGCATCGCGGTCCCCACCGGCACCAAAGACGATCCACAGACGGCCTGCGCGCGCTTGCGCAACCGGCCGCAGCGCTGCGAGCGCCTGGTCGATCGCGTCCGGCGTGTGCGCATAATCGACCAGCACGAGCGGCAGCCCCGCTGCCGGTACCTGCCGCCCGAGCTCGACCGGTTGCAAGCGTCCCGCTGGCGGACGCAAGCGTTGCAGGGCGGCGGCAGCATCGAGCGCCTCGACCCCCGCCGCCAGCGCAGTGCCGAACACGCCAAGAACGTTGGAGACGTTGAAACGGCCGATCACCGGTGCCCGCACCGCGACGGCAGGTTCGGGCGCGCCCGCACGCCGCAGATGCGCGTCGAAGCGAAGGCCGTCGGTGCCCAGCTCAACCGCCTCGGCACACAGTTCCAGGTCGACATCGTCGAGGGGCGCTCGCGCCTCGACATCCTCTACAGCGGGACCCTGTACGCGATAGCCGATCGCGCGCAGCATGCGCGAACGGCAGCGGCGCGCCAGCAGTCTGCCGAAATCATCGTCCAGATTCAGCACGGCCTGCGCGAGGCAAGGAGTATCGAACAGCCGCTCCTTGGCACGCCGGTATTCCGCCATCGAGCCGTGGTAGTCGAGATGGTCGCGAGTCAGGTTCGTGAACAGGGCAAGGTCGAACCGGATTGCGTCGGTGCGATGTTGATCCAGGCCGATCGACGACACCTCGATCGCGAGCGCCTGAGCGCCCGCGTCCATCAGTGCGCGCGCCTGGCGTTGCAGGCCAAGCGCGTCGGGCGTGGTCAAGGAGGCGTCAGCGCTCAAAGCGTCGGGAAAACCCGAACCGACCGTCCCGATCACGCCGCAGCGCCGCCCACAGGCAGTCAGCAACTGCGCGATCCAATGGCTGCACGATGTCTTGCCGTTGGTACCGGTGACGCCGATCACCAGCATCCGCGCGGTCGGATCGCCGTAAAAGGCGGCGCCGATGCCGCTCAGTTGCGGCGCCAGTTGTTCAACCTGCAGCAGCGGCACCACGCTCGGCGGCGCGCCGCTTTCCAGCGTCTCCGTCACGATCGCTCCGGCCCCGCGGGAAACGGCCTCCAGCATGTGGCGGCGCCCGTCGTCTCGCCTTCCCGGCAGTGCAAAGAACACGTCGCCGCGGCGAACTTCGCGGCTGTCGATCCGAAGATCGGCTGCCGCGGGAGCGTTCGAACGGATCCAAGCCACGATCTGCGCGGCATGGCGTTGCGCGTCGGCTTCGTTCACGATGCCTGCCGTTTCATTGCACGCTGCGCACGCCCGGAGCGCTGCGAGCGCTGCGCGCGCTGTCGACGCTGCGTGCGCTGTCTGCGGCATCGCTCTCGGCCAGCGCGTACGCCGGCTCCTGCGGCGGCACCTGCAGCGCACGCAGGGTTCCGGCCGCAACCCGGGAGAACACCGGCGCAGCCACGTCGCCTCCGAAATAGCGCGCGCCGTGCGGCTCGTCGATCGTCACCGCGATCACCACTCGCGGGCTGGAAGCCGGAGCGAACCCCACGAACGAAGCCACGTACGAATCCGAATAGCGGCCGTCGTGCAGCTTGCGCGCCGTGCCGGTTTTGCCGGCAACACTGTAGCCGGGCACGCGCGCCGCCGGGGCCGTGCCTTCGTCGGTGCACGCGAGCTCCAACATTCGGCGCATCGCCTGGGCGGTCTGTGGCCGCAAAACCTGCACGGCGGCTGCAGGCGAGTCCACGTCCATCACGCTCACCGGCACGATGTCGCCATCGCGCGCGAACACGAGATAGGCGCGCGCCAATTGCAGCAGCGAAACCGAAACGCCGTAGCCGTATGCGATCGTTGCCTGCTCGATCGGGCGCCACTCGCCGGGCGGCCGCAGCCTGCCCGCCACCGCCCCCGGCAGTCCCGCTCGCGGCGCCTGGCCGAAGCCGACCGCGGTCAAGGTGTCCCACAGCGCCTGTGCCGGCAGGCGAAGTGCGATCTTGGCAGTGCCGACATTGCTCGACTTGGCGACGATCTGCTCGACCGTCAACACCCCGTGCGAACTGGTATCGCTAATGGTTCGTCCCCCGATGCGCATCCAGCCGGGATCGGTATCGAACGTCGACTGCGGTGCGACAACGCCGTTCTCCAGCGCGGTGGCGATCGAAAACGGCTTCATCGTCGAGCCCGGCTCGAAGGTGTCGGAGACGGCACGGTCCCGCAGCGCTTGCCCCTGCATCTGGTCGCGTCGGGCAGGGTCGAAGCTGGGCCAGCTGGTCAGGGCAAGGATTCCGCCGCTGGCTACGTCGAGCACGACAATCGAGCCGCCATGCGCCTGACTGGCTTCGACCGCGGAACGCAGCGACGCATACGCGATGTACTGAATGCGGTCGTCGATCGAAAGCCGCACGTCGCGACCTTCGATCGGCTCGCGCACCCAATCGTCCTCAACCGCGCGCCCGAGGCGGTCCTTGATCACGTGCCGCAAGCCCGGACGGCCCGCCAACGTGTGCTCGAACGCGAGCTCGATGCCGTCCTGCCCGCGATCCTCGACGTCGGTGAAGCCCAACAGCTGCGCCGTAATCGCCCCTTCCGGATACAGACGCCGGAATTCGCGGCTGGTGTGGATGCCGGCGAGGTTGAACGATTCGACGCGTTGCGCGATCTGCGGTTCGACCTGGCGTTTCAGGTAAACGAAGCTGCGGTCCTGCCCCGCCAGCCGCTGCCGCAGCTCGGCAGCCGGGACCTCCAGCACCTGCGCCAGCTGCGCGACGGCACGCTTACCGGCGTCGACCTCTTCCGGGATCGCCCACACGCCACGCGCGGGCACCGAGGAGGCGAGCACAACACCGTTGCGATCGGTGATCGCACCGCGATTGGCGGCGACATTCAAGGTTCGCGCGTAGCGTGCCTCGCCTTGCCGCTGCAGGAACTGCGTCGAAACTCCGCCCTGAAGATAAAACGCGCGAGCGGCCAACGAGACGAAACCGCAGAACAAACCGAACAACAACAAGCGCGAGCGCCAGGCTGGCAGGCGGACCGCCAGCAAGGGATTGTTTGTGCTGGGCCCCGAGGCGCCCGAGCCACCTGATGCGCGGCGCATTCGCGCGCGCCGCCCCGCAGCCGGTGTCGCGCTGGAAGAGGTGCGCGCCTGTTTCACGGTTGCTCCGCGGGCTGCTCGCCGCGTGGCGTCGGTGGCAGCAGCGTCGTGTGATCGGGATCGATCGGTCGCATACCGATGGCGCGCGCAGCAGCTTCGATCACCGCCGGCTGGCTCGCCCGTCCCAGCTCAATTCGCAGCCGGTTGCCTTCGGCCTCGCGCTGCCGGCCGAGCTGCTGCGCCACTTCCAGATCGGCGAACAGATCGCGCGCGCGGTGTTGCGCGGTGATCAGCGCCAGCGCGCTTGCCATCAGGCAGACGGCCAGCAGCGCGACGATCAGCCGGGAGCGATTGCTGTCGGTCATGGCTGATTACGGGCAGGGACCATCGAGGTGCGCTCTCAACACTGCACGCCTGCCTGCGCCGGAGCGGCCGTGCGCTCGGCAACGCGCATCAGCGCCGAGCGCGCACGTGGGTTGGCAGCGACCTCCGCCGGATCGGGCCGAACGCGCGCCAGCGGGCGCAACAACGGCGGCGGCAGCTGTGTCGCGCGAAGCGGCAGGCGCGGCAGGTGCCGCTCCGGATGTGCGTTGCGCGAGACGAAGGTTTTCACGATCCGGTCCTCCAACGAGTGGAAGCTGATCACGACCATGCGCGCCCCCGGCGCCATCCACGCCACCGAGGCTTCGAGCGTCAGCGCCAGCTCCTCCAACTCTTGATTGAGGAAAATCCGTAAAGCCTGAAAAGTGCGCGTGGCCGGATGCTGGTTCGGGTCCTTGCGGTCTTTGACGGGGATCGCGCGCGCGACGACAGCGGCCAGCTCGGAAGTCCGTTCGAGCGGCCGGCCATCCGACCGGCGAGCCACAATCGCCTTTGCAATCTGTGCAGCAAACCGCTCATCTCCGTACTCGCGCAGCACCCGGCGCACCTGCGCGAGGTCCGCTTGTGCAAGCCATTGCGCTGCCGACGGGCCGCTGTCGGGATCCATCCGCATGTCCAGTGGTCCGTCCAGCCGCAGCGAGAAGCCGCGCGCCGCATCGTCGAGCTGCGGCGAAGACACGCCCAGATCCATCAGCAATCCGCCAATCGCCGAGACTGCGCGCTCGGCAAGCACCTCGGTCAACCGGGAAAAGCGCGTGCGCACGAACTCGAAGCGAGGGTCTGCGATCGAGGAGGCATCGCGCGCTGCGTCCGGATCCCGGTCCAGCGCAATTAGGCGCCCATCCGGGGCGAGCCGCTGCAGGATGCGGCGGGCGTGACCGCCGCGCCCATACGTGGCATCCAAATAGACGGCCTTCGGATCGGTCACCAGCATCTCGATAGCGGAGTCCAGAAGCACCGTGCGGTGCTCGCGCACATCCGCCGAAGTCGCGCAGCTCATCCACGCTTAGAACGAAAATGACGCCGTGGATTCCGGCAGCGCTTGCGCGAGCTGTTTCTGCTCCTGCTCGTGCAGTCGCGCCACGTCCCACAGCTCGAAGTGGGTGGCCATTCCGAGCAGCATCACATCGCGCTCGAGGCCAGCCGCCTCTCGCAATTCCGCTGGCACCAGAACCCGGCCGGCGCTGTCGATTTCGGCGTCGGCCGCACTACCGAGCAGCAGGCGCTGCAGCCCGCGCCACGAGTACGGCATCGCCGCAATCGCCTCCCGCCGTGCTTCCCACACGGGGCGCGGATACACCAGCAGGCACCCGTCCGGGTGGCGGGTCAGCGTCAAACGCCCGTCGCACTGCGCCGCAAGTACGTCGCGGTGCCGGCTGGGGACCGAAATGCGTCCCTTGCCGTCCAGCGTGAGCTGCGAAGAACCCTGAAACACGTCGCCCCGCCCCCAGTCCGCATTCGCTCTCCTTTACACCAGCTTGGAATACAAGAGAGCGATTACTTACTAATCCACCACATCCCACATTTTTGCACCGGTCGCTCACTCTAGTGCATCACCCGCGCCCGGTCAAGGCGAAAAAGGGGTGTTTTCCCAATTTCTACGGGCACTTAGCCGCCGAACTTCGGGTGGAGGCAGAGGCGAAATGCAAGTGGAATGAGCGTGATGCGATCAGAACTGAAAGTTCTTTCTCAGGAGGCGGGTGCCGAGGTGGGCGCGTTAGCGCCGAAGTGCGCCTCGTATCGCGACGGAAAGTCGTTACTTCGCGCTGGAAGGCTCGGTCTACCCGAGCCATCGAAGCAGTGTCTCGTACAGCAGTTCGGGATCGACCGGCTTGACCAACAGGTCGTTCATTCCAGCGTTCAGACAGGCGACTCGGTCTTGCGCGAATGCGTTGGCCGTCATCGCGACAATCGGGAGCTCTGCCCCGAATTGCCGGCGGATTCGCCGGGTAGTTTCCAGCCCGTCCATCACCGGCATCTGCACGTCCATCAACACGAGGTCGTACTTGTGGGCGGCGACCAGTTCGACTGCCTGCGCTCCATGTTCGGCGGCTTCCACCTGCAGGCCGGTCGCGCTCAAAAGCGACTGCGCCACTTCGCGGTTGATCGGGTTGTCCTCCACCAGCAGCACCCGCCGGCCGCTATGACGCTCCCGCAGTACTGCTTCCGTCGCGCGTTCGCGGTCGCGCGAAGGAATCGACGGAGGTGAAGGGTGCACATGGTGCTGGTCACCAAGAGCGGCTCGCGCCGGGGTCGCGGCGCGCCCGAACCAAGCAGTGAACCAGAAGGTACTGCCCGCACCCGGCTCGCTGTTTACGCCTACTTCGCCGCCCATCATTCGCGCAAGGTGGCGCGTCAACGCAAGTCCCAAACCGGTACCGCCGTGGTGGCGCGTGGTCGAGCCATCCAGCTGCTCGAACGGCTGGAACAGGCGAGCCTGCCGCTCCGGCGGGATTCCTTCACCGGTATCCTGTACTGCGAAGCGCGCGCAGATGCGGTCGGATTGCTCGGCCACGACATCAGCGTGTAGCCCCACCCGACCGGCGCGCGTGAACTTCACGCCGTTGCCGAGCAGATTGATCAACGCCTGAGACAGCCGCTTCGGGTCTCCACGTAGCCGGTGCGGCAGGTGATCGGCATCGACGACGAGCTCCAAACCCTTCTCGCGCGCCGGCTCGGAGATGATTTCGAACGTGCGCGACAACAGGTCGTCGCGCGAAAACTCGACCTCTTCCAGCGCCATTTTGCCGGCTTCGATCTTCGACAGATCCAGGACATCATTGATCAGGTGCAGCAGGTGTCGGGCGGCGCTGTCGATCATGCCGAGGCGCTCGCGCTGCAACCGATCGCCGCTGTCGCGCTCCAGCAAGTGGGTCAACCCCATGATGGCGTTCATCGGGGTGCGGATCTCGTGGCTCATATTGGCCAGAAACACGCTCTTGGCGCGAGTGGCCTCCTCGGCCTGCTCGACCCGGCGCGCCAGCTCCTGGTTCATTTCCGCCAGGCGCACCCGTGTGCGTTCCAGCTCGGTGATGTCGGAGCCGACGACGCTGTATCCCTGCACGACGCCCCCAATTTCGTCCGGCGCAAGTACCAGCAAGACCTGGCCCCCGCTGCCGTCGGCTTTGACCAGGCTGGTCTGGAACACCTGCCGTTCACCGCAGAGCGCAGCGAGAACGTACGGCTCACTGCGCTGAAATAGCTCCTCGCCCAGCAGATCCTGCAATCGAATCCCGAGCATTTCCTCCGGCCGCCTGCCGAACCATTCCAGGTAGGCCCGATTGGCGAAGCGGCAACGCAGGTCCCGACCCCAATAGCTCACCAGAGCGGGAACCGAATCGGTAACGTAGCGCGTGAAACGCTCGCGTTCGCCCAACGCAGCGTTGAGCTTCTCGAGTTGCGCTCCACGTTCCGCCAGTGCCGAGTTGGCGGCTGCCAGCTGCGCCGTACGCTCGGCCACACGCTGTTCGAGCTCCAATTTCGCATCGCAGAGCGCGGCGTGGGCCGCTGCCTGCTCCTGCTGGTACCGCACGATCCTCGACATCATGCTGCACATCTCGCGCGCAAGCAGCCCAATGTCGTCTTCGACCGCGCCGGCTCGTTCCAGTTTGCTGTCGATTCCACCCGGCATCGTCACCGCCGCCGGCGCCGCCGTGAAGTCGCTCGCCGCACCCTGCAGCTGGAGCAGGCGCGCGGCGCGCTCGTTTGTCCAGCGCCCGAGGACGATCCAAGTGGCGAAGGCAAAGAACGCCACTGCAGCGGCGGTGATCGCAGCCAGTCTGGAACCTGACAGCGGCGCGCGGAACAGGCGGGTGATCTCCAGACTCGGAGCACTGGGCAGATCGTCCCACGGCATCGTCATCGTTGCGGAGTATCGCGGCTCCCGCACGCGCTGTGCCGACTGCGGTTCGGAGCCCGAAGACACCGCCAAGCGCTCGCCACGGTAGAGCACGATCAACTCGGTGTTCGGGTAGGCCAGGCGCCGCAACAGCGCCTCGTCGATCGGCACGTACAGCAGCAGTCGCGCGTTACCACTGAGCGAGCGCAGATCGGCGGAAACCGCGCGATACACGACGTGATCGGCCTCGCTGTAGGCCCACCCCAAATTACCGCCCGAGTCCCAGTACGTGGGCCCGATCCGTTCCTGCGGGTTCGTTCCGTAGCGCAGCAGAGTGCGCCCGCTGTGGGCACCGATCACCGCATGCGTGAAGTCGCCCTGGTCGAGCAGCGTGGTCAACAGCACGCGCAGGCGGGCGTCGCCCTCCTCCGAGCGGGCACTAGCTGCCGTGGCCTGCCATAGGTCGATCTGCTGTGCGAAGGCGAAGGCGGTCTCGCGCCAGCCCTGGTCCAGGTCGCCAATGCGCTTGACCAGATGTTCGCGCGCATCCGATAACTGGTATTCGCGCTCCTGCTCGATGCCGGCCTGCAGGACCAGGATCGCGCCTATGGCCGGGACGATCACGAGCAGCAGCAGCACGGCGAGCAGCCGCAGTTTCAGCCGCCACACTGCGGTGTGGCGCCGAGGCTCGAAGTTGCCGAAAGCGCTCACCGATGCCGGCCTAGCCCAAGACCCCCCGGCCAATCGCACGCGGAGCTTGCGGAAAAACGGCCCGGGGGTAGCATATTTTCATTAACGCGCCCAGCACCATTGAGCGCCAGAGTATCCGCGAATCGGGAGGGAGGAGAAATACCTTCGTAGCGTACGGGGAATCTGAATGGAAGTTCTGATCGTCGACGACAACGAGATCAATCGTGAGGTCCTGTCTACTCTCGTAGAGAGCCTGCCGGGCAACCATGCCCGTGCCTTCGCCGACGCCCGGGAGAGTCTGGCGTACTGCAGCAATGCCGAGCCGGACCTGTACGTGGTGGATTACATGATGCCGGGAATGGACGGCATCGAGTTTGTGCAGCGCGTGCGCGCCCTTCCCGGCCGCAGCGAGGTGCCGATCGTGATGGTCACCGGAGCAGACGACCGTTCGATCCGGCGACGAGCCCTGGAAGCGGGGGCGACCGACTTTGTGTGCAAGCCGGTCGAGGCAACCGAATTCCTGGTGCGAATCCGCAACATGCTGAAGCTGCGCCAGGCCTATCGGCAGCTCGCCAACCGCGCGGAGTCTCTGGCCGACCAGGTCGCGAAGAGGACCGAAGAGATCAAGGCCAACGAACGCGACACCCTGCTCGCGCTGGCGCGCGCAGCCGAATACCGCGACCCGGAAACCGGCGCCCACATCGTGCGAATGGCCAGCTATGCGCGGCTGATCGGCGATCGGCTGGGGATGACGACGCAGGAGCAGGACCTGCTGGAGCAGGCGGCACCACTGCACGACCTCGGCAAGATCGGAACGCCCGACAGCATCTTGCTCAAACCGGGGCCGCTGACGAGCGAAGAGCGCTCGGTGATGCAGCAGCACACCACGATCGGATGGCAGATCCTGAGCACGCATGCCTCGCCGGTGCTGCAGGCCGGCGCGGTCATCGCGCATTCGCACCACGAGAAGTTCGACGGCTCCGGCTATCCGCTTGGACGCTCGGGGGAGGATATTCCCCTGCACGGACGCATCGTCGCCGTCGCCGACGTCCTGGACGCGCTCACATCGGTTCGGCCATACAAGCCGGCTTGGCCGATCGAGCGTGCGCGTGGCTACCTCGTCGAAGGTCGCGGCGGGCATTTCGATCCGCAATGCGTCGACGCGATCCTGGAGCGATGGAGCGACGCGGTCGACGTCATGCATCGCTACGCCGACTGACGCGACCGTTCCTTCAGGTTTTGTCGAATCGGCGCCAATTTTCGGCGCTGGATTGCGAACCGCGGAATATCGAGCGGCGCACGGTCTCATTTCGACAGAACGGAACGTGTGCTGCCGGGCTAAAAATTCCCGAGGGCAGGACGATGTTTGGATTGTTGCAGTCGATCGCCCTATCCGCGGGCGGCAAGGAGCGCTTCAGATGCACCCGCAGGTTTCGGGTTCGGGCCAGGCCGCGCGCAAGGACGAAACGTGGGCGGTAATGGCCAATCGGGTGCTCCGGCAGCTGTTCGATGGCGAGCCGAGCGCGATCAACGAATCGACGGCGCTGTCCGATTTCGAGGGCTGCACCCTGCGCGACGGCCCCCCATCCTTAAGCGCGATGGCGTGGCGCATCCGGGTCAAGGACCTGGTGTTCTCCTGCTTCGGCGTCGATTGCGATATCGACGAGCCGCTGTCCAGCCTGGTCGCCCGGATCGAACTGGCCGAGCGCGGCGTTCGCTGCACGCTATAAGGTCGCCGACGACGAACGTTCTGCCGAAAAGACCTGCTCGCCGCGCAGCGCGCCGGAGCCGATCAGTTTCGCCAATTCCTCGTCTGCGTGGGCCTGATCGACGAAAGGTTGCGGGAGCTGCTTGCTCGGGCTGATTCCCAATTCCCTGAGCATCTCGGCCTGGCGAATCACGTTGTCCTTGCCGACTGAAAGGCGTTTCTGGGCGGAAACGTACGCATCCTGGGCGTCGCCGATTCGTTCGCCCACCCTCTTAAGGTCTTCGACGAAGCCAACCAGCCGGTCGTACAGTTCCGCGCCGCGCTTGGCGATTTCCAACGCGTTGCGACCCTGGGCCTCCTGGCGCCAGATATGCGCAACCGTTCGCAATACGAAGAACAAGGTCGAAGGGCTGACCAGCGCGACGTTGCTGTGCCAGGCTTCCGCGAACAGATCCCGATCGCTGGTGACCGCAAGCACGAAGGCCGGTTCGATCGGTACGAACATCAGCGCGAAATCGACCGATTTCAAACCGTACAGCGCCGGGTAGTCCTTCTCCGACAGCGTTCGAATGTGCGTTCGAACCGACTGCAGGTGCTGCCGCAGCGCCACTTCGCGCTCGCCCTCTGTCTCCGATGAGACGTAACGCTCGTATGCGGTCAGCGAAACCTTGGAGTCGATGATCAGACGCTTCTCGTCGGGAAGGTTGATGACGACGTCCGCTTGTTGCTTCCTTCCGTCTGAAGTGACCTGCGATTCCTGCGCGACGTATTCCTCGCCTTTGCGAAGGCCGGAAGTCTCCAACAGCCGCTCCAGAACCAGCTCGCCCCAATTGCCGTGCGACTTCGATGAGCCCTTCAACGCCGTCGTCAGGTTCTTTGCGTCTTCGCTCAGAATCTGGTTTAGGGCCTGCAGCTGGCGAACCTGCTCCAGCAGGGTCGAGCGGTCCTTGCCCTCTTGGTCGTGCACCTGCTCCACTCTCGCCTGAAACTCGCCGATTTTCGTCCGCAGCGGATCGAGCAGCTGGTTCAGGTTCGACTGATTCTGCTCGGTGAAGCGTTTCGATTTTTCCTCGAGGATGTCGCCGGCCAGAGCTTTGAACTGGTTGGTCAACGCGTCGCGGGCCTCGGACATCATCCGCAGCTTTTCCTCGAAGCCGCGCCGCTCGGCGTCCAACTGTTGCCGCACAACCGCCAGGTCCGCCTTCAGCTGTGAGTTGCCCGTCTCCACCGACGTGCGATTCTGCTGCGAGGTCTCCAGCTTGGAAGTCGCCGCGGAGAGGTTGTCGCGAGCCGCTTGAAGGTCGGCGGTCAGTTGCGCGATCGTGCCACCGCTCGCCTCACGCAGGCCCGCGAGAGCCTGGTTGGCGGCGTCAAGCTCCGCTCGCAGTTTCGCAAAGTCGGCTTCCAAAATCGGAATCCGCGCGGCGCGTTCCGCAAGCTGCGCGTTCTGTTTGCCTGCCGTCGCAAGCTCCGTTTGGAACTGATCGGCTCGCGAACGTGCATCGTTTCTTTCGGACTGCATCTGCAGTCGCGCCGCTTCTGCCTGCTCGGCGCGCGTTCCCGCTGCGGCGGCGCGGACATTGGCTGCTGCTTGCGCCTGCGCCACCGCGACATCGATCTGGGACCGCCTTCTGCCGCGCCCCACGATCCAAGCAAGCGAGCCGCCGAGAACGAGTCCGATAAGGAAGGCGCCGAGAAGGGTGTACTGGTCGAGTTGCATCATGCGCACCACCCGCAAAGTTGCTCTTGTCCTGTCGCGCAGCTGGCAGCGCTTCGATGCTCAGTTCGTTAGCCAGCCCGAACGCGCATAAGAAAATATTGTGCCCGCCAGCGTTCTGCAAGAATGCTCGGTATTGGGTGTTCTTTTCGCGCGAATCTTTTGCGAGCGAAAAATGGGTCTCGAGACCCACTACGACATCCATCACCAGCAGCCGTTCGTCGCTGCGCCTCGGTTGTCGGCCTGATCCAGCGTGAGGGCGCCGCATGGATCGCCCGCCTGCGATCCTACTGGCGTGGCAACGAGCTGGTAGCCGGTGGCGTTGGTGTTGGTGGCGCCGCCCGCGCCGAAACTGATCGTGTAATAGCCGTTGGCCGAAGCTCGGAAGACGCCGTTGCTGCCGACCGCTACGTTCGCATAGGTGTTGGACTGTGTGAACCAGCGCTCCATTGCCTGCGCCGAGGCCGTCAGCGCCGTCTTTGCGTCCGTTCTGTGCGATTTCTGAACGGAGCTCACATACGACGGTATCGCCACCGAGGCCAGGATCGCGACCACGATCATCACGATCAGCAGCTCGATCAGCGTCATTCCCTGTTGCCGTCTTCCCATCGAATCGCCCGCGTGTTCCGTTGACGGTCGCTGCGCGCCGCAGCGGCTCATTTCAAATACAAGACCCGTACCGCCGGATGGGCCGGATCCTTTCGATCCAATAGGAAGCCGACGTTCTGATGGCTGTGCAGCGCGGATGGGGATAGGCGCGTGCCGCTGGAACTGAATACGAGCACGCTGGCCGGATCGAAACGCAGCGCAACCGCGTTGATCACAATGCGACCGGTGTCAGCGTCGATCGCGTCGATCACGCCAGTGGCCATCGCGTTGCTGTCGTCGCGCATGCTGGACGCGTTCGCATCGATCGGCCGCATCGAGTTTCGGGACCCTGAGTCGCCGACAACCTGGACCGCCCACGCCGTCGAGCACAGCAGCATCGATGTCAGCACCAGCGTCTTTGCGCCTGCCAGGCGGTTCATTGCAGTTGCTCCCATGAAACGCGGCGATTGACCGCACTGCCCGCCGTTTCGGTCGGCGCTGCGATCTGTCCGGACGAGGTGTTGATGTACTTTTTCTCGGTCGGCTGCTGCCCCGAGACCACGGGCATTCGCATGAAGCCTGGATCAGCGGGTATCGACCCGAGTTTCTCCCCGCTGGAGTTCGCGGAGTTTCCACCAAAGTTCAGCAAATCGGCGTTGGTCAGGGTCGAGTCGTTGTTCGTGTCGAACGTGACCCGATCCAACCGGTTCCCGGTCGCGACATCCAGGTCCATCACCCAGCCGCTGCCGCCGGAGCTGCACGTCGCGGTATTGGGCTCCAGCGTTACGAAGACCACCCGCCCGGAACGGACCGCTGGATCGGCAATGACCCGTTCGCCGACGTCCGGCAGGCTCATGTACCACCCGTTCATGCCGGCATAGGTCGCAGTCGATACCGCGTTGTCTCCGCTTTCAGCCGCGTCGAGGGTTGCCCGACCGACCGCATGCGTGGTAATCCGGTACGTGTTGCCGTCTGATCCCACCGCCGTTCCCAGCACCGATTGCTTGACCAGCGATGACAAACCAGTGACCGGCGCGCCGTTGTCGCGTATGCCATAGAAGGTCTGCGCACCGGTCGTCGTTGTATCCGTCACATCGATGTAGCGGCCGGTCCCGAACACGACCAGATAGCCGCCGCCCGGGAACAGCGTCACGTCGGGCCGGCTCGTGATCGGCTGATGGTTCGGGTCGGTGAACAGCGGCGCGCCGTAGGCAACTTTCCACGCCGTTGGGCTCGACGACGAAATATCGAACTTCCACAGATTGCCCAGCAAGTCGCCGGCATAGACCGTATCGGCGATTCCGTCGCCATTCGTATCGATCGCAATCGCCCCGGACAAGCCGTTCGGGCTTGTGACGGTTCCCGAATGCGTTGCGATCTTGGCCGTGACGGCTCCCGTCTGCGCATCGAGAACGAACAAGAATGCGTCGCCGGTCGTGCTCGCGTGCGCATCGGACTGCGTATTGTCGTAGCCGCTGCTGATGATCACGGACCAGCGCCCGTTGTTGGTCTTCACGATCAGCGGAGCACCGAAGGTGTCGCCCAGATCGGCGTCGTTGGCGTCGCTGAATTCCCAGTTGACGATGCCCGCGGCGTTGCGTTCCGAGAAGCTGCTCGGGTCGGTCACGTCGAGCGCGTAGATGGCCTGACCGCCGGCCCGCAGGCCGCCCACGAGCAGCGTATGCCAGCGGCCGCCGTAGAAAGCGTCGCCGACGGTTGGTGAGCCGTCCACAAAGAAGCGGTGCGAATAGCTCGGGGCGGTGAGCTGGCTCAGGTTGGCAAACACCGACGCCGGAACGTAGGCGAGCACCTCGTGCCCGTCCGCTGCCGCAAACGCGTGCAGCATGCCGTCGTTGCCGCCAACATAGAGCATCGGCGTGCGTCCCGCGTAGGCCGTAGCGAACGAGCTGTACGGAACCGATTCCATCGTATCGGGGTAACCGTACGCGGGCGCCGCCACGTAATACGGCGCCGAGTCGATCAGGTCGCCGAGCACCGATGTCGGTCGCGTGCGAAAGGCCGGCGTGCAGGTCGGACAGCCTGCCTGCTCGTTGCTTCGCTGGCCACGCAAGTATTGCAAGCGCAGAGAGCCGTAGCCGTCCACGCTTCCGGTAGAGCTCGTGTTCAACGCCGTCACTTGCGACGGATCCAGCTCGGTGGCGGTCGGTCTGGATGCGTTGACCGGCCAACGGAACGCGATTCCCTGTGCGCCGGCCGTGCCCGAAGGCTTGAACGTCAGAATCTGACGCCCGCTCGACCAGTCCTGACCGTTCAGAACCTGGCCGGAATCCCACTGTTGCGTGCCCAGCTGCCCGGTCGAACTGATCGGCAGCGCGAGCAGCTGACCGCTCCATCCGGCGCTGCCGAAGCGCGCCTGGTACAGATCTTCGCCGTTGGACCACGAGCCGGCGTTCAACGCGACCGCTGAATCGGACGCCACCTTGCTGACGATGTCGCTGCTGATCGTGGCAAACGCCGTAGCCAGGCTGTTGCTGTCGGTTGCGAGGTACGCAGCCCCGGTTCCCCCTAGCAGCGCAAACTGGTTGAGTACCGCGATGGACCCGGGGTTCTGAACGGTGTCACCCAATCCAACCACGTAGGTCTGGACGTCATAGGTTGTGCCGTTGAACACAGTGCTGCGCAAAGCGCTGATCTGTGGGAACACGTCCTGCGCCGCCTGGGAGAATGTCCACGTCCCGCTGGCCGCGTTGTACGTGTTGACCATCTGCGCCGGCGGATACATGCTGCCGTCGAGTTCCGCGGTCGGATTGCCGTCGGTAGCGAGCAGCACGAAATTCTTCTGGCACGACAGCGTGATCGGGCTGGTGTTGCCGCTGGTCCCCGCGAAGTACTGGCCGGCGGTCTTGACGCTGCCGCGCAGCGGCGTGTACACGGACGCGTTTTTCAGCTCGCCGCTGTTCCAGGTGCCGGTCTCGGGAGCCAGCAGCGTCATCAATCGGTTGTAGTGCGCGGTCGAATCCGGCTGCACCGTTTCCCAGATGCGGGCGGCACCGCTTGGATTGTTCAGGTACCCCCAGGCGCGCGGGACCCAAAACTGGCGTGGATACGGAGGGGTAGACGGAAGGAAGCCGGCATCGGTCGGCGTGAAGCCCCAAGTGCCGCAAATGCCGCAGCCGCTCGTGCTGAAATCGGCGCTGGTCCAGCTGGTGGCGTTGGACGTGGCATTGCGGCTCGAGTACACGTTATAACTGGTGGTCCCGTTGATGCCGATTCCCCACAAGTTGGTGAAGTTTCCGCCGTAATACAGCACGTCGTTGATGTCCGGATCGTCGCCGGACGCGGCATAGGTGATATACGAGTACCCATTGACCGGCTGCGGGTTGGCGATGCAGCGCTCGCCCGCATTGGAGGCCGAGATGCCGTTGACGCAATCGTTGGTGAAAACCATCGCGGTCGGGCTGGGCGGCGTGGACGAATCGCCAAAGTAGTACGCAAACGTGTTGTACAGCGTGCCGGCCGGGCGGCTGGCGCCGTCGCCGTCGTGCTGGAAACTGGCCAAACCCCAGTTGAAAGAAGTCCGATAGCTGGAAATCGTGCTGGTGATCACGCTGCGCGCGATATTGCCGCGCGTCGTTGGATCGCTGCCGGCGATCAATTTGCCGGCCATCGTTCCATCCATCGACTCGGAGTTGTCGTACAGCACGAGCACGTTGGGCGCCACGTTGCCCGACAGGAACAACGGGTACTGCGCCAAATTCAGGTAGCCCGGCAGCCCAGCGGCTTCGGCGGCCGGAACCAGCGCCGCTGCGGTCAGGCCGAAAAGCATCAGCCGCTGCTTCAGCATCGCTCAGTGCTTCAAGTAAACGGACTGAGCAACAACATGCGTGTCGGGGCGACCCCCGGTGGCGTACACGGTGGTGCGGTAGTACGTGCCAGAGCCGATGTTCGGCGCCAGCCCGATCCCCAAGGAATCACCCTGGCCGGGTTTCTGGGTGCTCAATTTTTCGATCACGTAGAGCGGTGGGGCCGCCAGGTCGGGCGACAGCGCCGCCGCACCCGTGTATGCGCCGTAGGTGCGGGTCGATCCGCCGTTCCAATTGATCAGCTTCCACAATGGCGTGGAGGTCGGAGTCGGCCAGGTCGACGCGGGTGTGCACAGTCCCAGGCTGCACCCGGACGTGAAATTCGCGCTGGAACTGATGTTCCGGGAAATGTCGCTTTCGGCGTCGCGCAGCCCGGCTTCGACCGCCTGAAAGGCAAGATTCATGTCGCGCGTGTTGCCCGCGATTTTTTCCTGCATCACGGTGCCACCGATCGCCGCCAGGCCGAGCAGAGTGATTCCGACCAGCATCACCAGCGTAATGATCAGCGACAGTCCGCGCTGAGCCTGTCGCGCCCTCGCAGCATCTGCGCAGCTGTTGTGTTTCATCGTTACGGATTCCTGTTGCGAACCGAAATGGTGGAATTCATCACGGTGCGGATACGCAGGTCCGACGGCACCGTCGCCACCCCGTTGAACGTGTACGGCTGCGCCGAGGTCGCCAGATTGTTCTGGACCGTCTGCATCAACAGCTCGACCCGGATTGCGACCACGTTGGCCCACGTGCCAACGGCATCGGCGGTGACGTAGCGGTTCGGAACGCCGTCGCCGTCGGTATCCTCGCCGAACAACAATCCGATGTTCTGCACGCCTTCGACCATCTCGTGCGGATTGGCCGTGCCGCCATAGTTCGGCACGCTGTACAGCCAGAGCGAATCGGTCCCCGGCTGCAGCACGCTCGGCGCAACGTAGTAGGTGTGTGTCACGAACCGGTACACGGACGCATCGGTGCCGAAGCTGACGCCGAGATCTGCAGTGGCGTTGCCCGGTACCGGCCCGCCTGTGGAGTGTGCGATCGAACCGAGGCTCGGATCCGCCGTGATTTCGAACATGACCGAATTCGAGCAGTTCGAAGCCATCACGATGTCGCCCAGCGCCAGACCGCTTGCCGGATCGACCGTGAGCGCCCCGGTCGAGCCGGCCATCGCCGCGGTCAAGGCGATCGGGCTGCCGCTGATGGTGCGCACCGTCATCACGTCGGTTCCGGCCATTGGCGACGGCGCAAGCGCACTGATGCTGGCGTCCAACGCAGGCGCCCAGCCGGCGCCTATCGCGTGAAAACCCAGCAGCCCGTTCGAATACAGATATTGGAAGCCGGCCGCGTTGAGCTTGCTCGCGGTCGATGTGCTGCTCCCCGCGCACCCGTTGAAGCCCGCCATCCGCAAATCGCGCGACAGCGTGTCGAGCGCGAATCGCGCATTGTCTTGAAGCCGCGCAACAGCCGAGTTGGCACGGAACACCGACTTGCTGTTGATCGCGATCATCGCCGCCGCCCCCGACAGCAGCAGCGCCAACGTCATCGCGATCATCAATTCAACCAGTGTGGCGCCGGCTTGGCCGGATATGTTCATGACGGCCGCACCGGCGTCGAGAAAACGAACGTGGGCGGCGTCGTCTGCCCCTGCGACGCTTTTTCGGTCCAGAACACCTTGACCACCAGCACGTTTCCAATTCCGTCGCAGTCCGGCGAAGCCGCGGTGCCGTCGTCCGGTGTGCTATCGACGCACACCACACCGGCGCCTTGCGGCAGCGAGCTCGCGACCTCGGTGTTCCATTCCACGTAATCGGACACCGCAAGCTGTGCCGGCGTGCAGCCGGTGTTGATGCAACCCGGATCGGTCAGGCCCGACCCCGGTGTCAGAGTCGCATACGCGCCGGCGCTGGAAGCGATCAGATTGACCCGAATCCGGTCGGCCATCGCATAGCCCAGCTGCGTCGCCTTGGATCTGAGCAAGCTGCTGTTGCCCTTCGCGATCGCCACCGCATGCAAGCCGGCCATGCCGAGCAGGCCGATCGTGATGATGATGATCGACACCAGCACTTCGATCAAAAAGAAGCCGCCCGAAGCGCGCCCGCGGTGGCCGGCGCCGCTACGGGCAGCTGACCGCATCCTGCACATCGATGACGCCTCCCGCGGTAATGGTGATCTGGTAGCCGGTTGCTCCGGCGGCGTTCGTGCTGCAGGCTTTCAACTGCCACAGAGCGCCGACGAGATATCCCTGCTGATTGAAATAGATCTGCGTGACGCTGCCGTCGCCGAGCGACACGTCAGCCGGATAGGCGGCGTGGGCGCGCAGAACCGGGTCTCCCGTTCCGAATACCGAGTTCGCATTGCTGTCGACCCAGATGAACCAGCCCTGACCGAAGCCGTTACCCCCCACCGGTGATTTGGCGGTCACGGCGACCGGCACCCCACGGCGCATCGCCTCGCTGCGGGCGAAGCTGATGGCATTGACGAACTCGCTTTCGACTCCGAGCGTGCTGCTGCGCCCAAGGAATGTGTTGAACGAGGGCACCGCGATGGATGTCAGGATCGACAGCACGGCGACCACCACCATTGCTTCGACCAGCGTGACGCCGCGTGTATGCAGTCGCGCTGCCACCCGGCGATTCACCAGAAACCTGCCGTGCTGCGAACCTGCCATGCTGCCAACCTGCCTTGCTCGCCAACGTCCGATGGTTTCGCGCGATGAACCACTCTTCGCGCTCCGTCATCAAACCATGCCATTACATCCGACATCGGCAGATGTATTGGGCAGATAAGCCGCGTAAAAGGTTGAGTCGGATTAGCCCCTGGTCCGTTAATGCGGGTTCTTGTCCTGGTCCGATCGTTCCGTCGGCGGGGTCTGACGCGGATTTGCGTCGAAGCGATCGGCGACTTGGATTACTGCATCAACCGATTGGCGGATCAGGGGTACAGGAATTCAGACGCCGGGCACTTTTCGCACCCACATGATGACGTGTGCGACCACGAAGGCGACGCCGGCCGCCAAGCTGAAGGCAAGCGTCCAAGCGCGTGGGAACTGCGCCAGAGTCTGTTCACATGCGAACGCCATCGACACGGCACCGACGACGGACGCAATGCCGAACAACAGCATCGGCTTCAAGCGCAAGAGGAAGCTCTCATACGTGTTCGGTCCGTAGTTACCATCAACAATCTGGGCGAGCCAGGGAGCGAAGAAAGGGGAGCGCTTGGCAAACAGTGCAAAGCCTCCAAAGAAAACGATAGGAAACAAGAGAAAGAACACCGGTGGTTCTGGCATGGACGTAAGGTCTGTGCATCGGCCTGAAGCGCTTTGGATGAATGGCACGGCGACGCTCGACGAAAGCGCCAGGAGCCAGAGTCCGGAAATCAAAGCGCCGGATTTTCCGCTTCCGGAGATGAGTGACTGGTCCGACACGGTCGCGAAACCCGTAACCGCTTGCGCTCCTGCTTCAGGCTCAGACGGCACAGGCGCCGAGCGCCGCAGCACGACGATGTGCCACATGCAGAGGCCAACAAAAGAAAGGGCGACCCAGGCTCGAGCGAAGACCGAGTACGACTGCCTTTCGAGCTCGTCGTACTCCGCCTTGGAAATTTCCTCGCTTGGCTGATGCCCTTCCTGCTTGTAGTAGTGACCTCCAGAGGCATGCCAGCTCACGCGGCCGAAGGACGAGCCACTCGACGACATGTGCGCGCTGCCGAAGGGCGTCCCGGACCAATTCGGTATCGCAACCCCGGCCGCGACAAATCCCGTCGCAATCAACCAAGGGGCGAAGATTTCCCGGAACGATGGAATGCGCCCGACGGATGCGTCCTTCGACATCCTCCGGAGTTTGAAGCTGGCGGCAATGACGTTGACGATTACGGCGAAGTGAATCCAGAAAATGTTCGGCACGGAGGGTGGCGCCCATTCCGGATTTGCACAGGCGATGACCAGACCGGCGCTGACGAGCAGCAGGAAGAGCGAAAACGCGAAGAGGGCGCGGGCAAGTCTCATCGGGGTCGCTGGCCTTTTGACTCAGGGGCTTACTTGTCTCGGTTCTTGGTCCCATGGAAGGCGAGGCATTTCGAAGTAACCGAGAGGACGCACCCAAGAGGTCACGTTGGTACTTTGAGTCCTCGGTCTCTAGCTCGCACCTGAAACGAAAATGCCCCTGTGGGTTCTTGGCTCACAGGGGCATTGTTATCGACGAAGGGTCACGTCACAGCATGAGTGCCTGCAGCCCCTTCGTTTCGACAATCTGAAGAAGCTTGGCCGCGGCCCCGCTAGGATGCTTCTTCGCTTTCGGCGATTCCCACTTCTGAACGGTTGATGTGCTCACGTTCAGGAAGGTAGCGAACACGGCTTGGCTCGTCTTGGCCACCTTCGTTCGAATAGCAATAACACGCTTCGGCGTGTAAACGGGTGGCTCTTCGCACAGAGCACGCATGCGGGCCATGTCCGGCCTAGACACCAGACCATAGGAACTCAGCTCGACAGCTGTTTCCATAAGTTCGCGCATGGCCCGCTCTTTGTCAGTCGTCTTTTTCATCCGGAATCTCCACAACCGCGCCGTTTCCAATCATTTCGTCGACCCGCTCATTGCTAGCCTTCTTCAGTGACTTTGCGAGGATTTTCGAGGCTTCTACCTCGTCGTCATCAAAGTCTGAGCCGGGAGCGCTCTTATCCCGACCGAGCAGGAAGAATATTCCGTGCGAGCACTGGTGCGCCACCAAGGCCCTCGTCGAACCGCTCTTGCCTTTCCCTTCAAGAGCGATGCGCTTCTTACAGACTCCGCCACCCAGGTCAGCCTCGAACTGTCCGTTTTCGATTTCCCGCGCAGCCTCGCAAAGCTTCTCGTCATCGAGGTGCTTTTTGGACCATCGAGCAAATGACCGTGTTTTGAAGACGCGTTTCTTTGCCACTCAAACTCCACCAGTATAGCACTCTGTGCTATAGAGTCCAGGAGAGTCGGCCCGCGCTTTTTCTGAGCGATGCGCGTAAGGAGATGCGAATGGTCCTGGTAACGCCCGCGAAAGGCAAGTGCTTGAAATCATGGGGTTTATCCACCACCTCGGAGGCCACGCGTCCTTCGTCGAGTTCACGTTGCGCTTCTTCTAGGCAAGCGCCGGTGGTCCTCGCGAAACGCGGCCTCCGCCGCGTAATCGAGCAGGTACTTGGGCTCCAGGTTCAGGTAAATACAGAGCTCTGAGCGGTCCTGGCGAGCCGTGAAGCCCTCCGACAGATTCAGGTGCTGACCCGGCTCGGGGCCAGCGAGTCGCTCGGAGTGATTGACCTGCAGGTGCAGCCTGAACTGCTTGGCGACCTTCGAATACGCCGACCCGCTGTCGGTGGCCAGAATCGATTCCGGCACAGCGACGTATTTCTCGATGAAGGTGTCGGACACCTCAGGTGTTTTTGCTGCGGCAACGGCACTTCGCGTACTGTAACGATCAGCTTTGGCTTTTTTCAGACGCGTTCTCTCATCTGGCCCGCAAGAGGGCGTCTAGCAGGTCAGCAACTGTCGACTCCATTCGAAGAGTTCCTCTCTGCACCCGCAGCGGGTATTCCTTTTGGGCGCGAAGGATTGCGACTTGTGTCGCCCTCTGAAGAGCTGTCGTGGGCGTTGGCCCATTCACGTCCGCGTCTTCATCTCGAACAGGTGTCCGCGCGACCGCGTTCTCTAACTCCCTGCGCAACGCGTCAAGCTCAACACCTCGCTCCTCAAGCAGCTGCGTTGCGGCTGGAATAGCAAGCATTGAAAGCAGGACATGGTCGATGGAAACGACCGCGTGTCTCGCATCCTTCGCGACAGCAAAAGCGCGGTTAATCGCATCTTGCACGTCAGGTGACACCATCGTCAGCAAACCTGCGGAACCTGCCGTTCACTGATACCCATCGTGGCTTAACCCGTTCTGAATCATGAAACTCCGACGAACGGTGGGTTTGCGTCTTTACCGAACGAGTTCATCGGCTGGGAACCCGCATGGATACTGGGTCTCCGCGATTTTTTGGGCCATTAGCGTAGTAAAACCCCAAGCAAAAAGCAAAGTCCGCCTGTACGCCGGATTCTGTGCGGCACGTCGCCGTGCCGTGACGGTCATTCCTCTAGGCCGGCGCTCGCGCGCCGGCTCCAGCCACCTACCCGCAGCCTCCCCGAGCCGGATCGCTGGCTGCCTATTCGGTGTTGCTCCGCGTAGAGATTGCCCGTTTCACCCCCCTGCATAGCGCAAGGCGCGGCGCAGGGGACTCGTCTCTGTTGCTCTGATCCTCACCTCACGGTGGACAGGTGTTACCTGCTACGCCGCTCTGCGGAGTCCGGACGTTCCTCTCGCAGGCGAACCTGCCAGCGACCGCCCGGCGGACTTTGCAGCGAGGATTTTAGAGGAGGAAATCAGATCCGGTGGGTTGCGCCGATTTCGGCCAGGCGTGACTGCAGCCGTTCGGCGATCTTGGTGACCGGCAATACTTCATCGACGGCGCCTGCGGCGATTGCTTCGCGCGGCATGCCGAACACGACGCAACTGGCCTCGTCCTGCGCGATGTTGAAAGCACCGGCATGCTTCATCTCGAGCATTGCGGTGGCGCCATCGCGACCCATTCCGGTCAACATCACGCCGAGCGCGTTCAGCCCGGCCACGGCGGCGACCGAGCGGAACAGAACCTCGACCGAAGGTCGGTGCCGGTTCACCGGTGGGCCGTCATCGAGCGCGATCCGGTAATCAGCGCCGGAGCGTTCCAGCCGCATGTGCCGGTCGCCCGGTGCGACGTAGGCGTGGCCCGGAAGCGCCCGCTCACCGTGCACCGCCTCGGCGACCCGCATCTTGCACACGCCATCCAAGCGAGCAGCGAAGCTGCGCGTGAAGCCGGGCGGCATGTGCTGCGTGATCAGCACCGCCGGCGAATCTGCCTCGAGTCGCCCGATGACCTCGCGAATCGCCTCGGTGCCGCCCGTGGAGGCACCGATCGCGATCAACTTCTCGGTCGATACGCGTGAGTACCGCGCCAGAGCGCTCTTTTCGCCCGAGTGCGCCGGCTGCAAGCTCGGCTGCAGGTGCCGATTCAGCCGAACTTTCGAGGCAATGCGGATCTTCTCGCAGATCTCGGCGGCGATCTCCCGCATGCCCGCCGAAATTCCCAGGCGCGGCTTCAGAACAAAGTCGATCGCACCGAGCTCGAGCGCTTTTAGCGTGACCTCGGCGCCACGCTCGGTCAGCGTCGAGACCATCACGACCGGAGTCGGGCGAAGCCGCATCAGGCGCTCCAGAAAATCCAGACCGTCCATCCTGGGCATCTCGATGTCGAGCGTCAGTACGTCCGGATTCAGCGAGCGAATCATCTCGCGCGCCACGAACGGGTCAGGAGCGGCGCCGACCGCCTCCAGATCCGGCTCCCGGTTCACGATCTCCGCCAGCAGGCTGCGCACGAGTGCCGAATCGTCGATGATCAGAACGCGCGTCTTGGACATGACTCAGAACAGTTCGACGTCGCCGCCGGACTTGGCGGTGTTGATGCGTGCGTTGTACTGCTGTTCGGCGTTGACGATCGAAGCGTCCGCTTGCGGCAGCTTGCGGCACAGCGCGCGCCCGCTGGCCGGAAAGAACACGACGCGGCGCGGGCACACGTCCAGCAGATCCTGCGCGGCCAGGCGAATGCCTTCCGTGCGCAGGAAGTCGAGCACGAAATCGGCATTGCGCTCGCCCACGTTCAGCGCCGTCAGATTCTTGAGCACCGCACTGCCGCCGAACACTTTGGCTTCCAGGTTCGCCTTGCGCGCGCCGCGCTTGATCAGTTCGTTGATCAGCTGCTCCATCGCGAACACGCCATAGCGGCCCGCCAGCCCGATCCAATCATGGCGGCCCGTTCTGCTGCCGTCGCCCGGGAGCATGAAGTGGTTCATTCCGCCGACTCGCGCGCTCGGGTCCCAGACGCAGGCCGCGACGCACGAACCCAGCACCGTCGCGAGCACGATGTCGTCTGCGGAGACGAAATATTCGCCCGGCATCACCTTCACCGCATTGCGCTCGAACTCGCGCTCGTAATACACGGTGCGTGCCTCTCCGCTCGCGCCGGATAAGCGCGGCGCAACCGCCGGTTTCGCGCGTCGAGCTTGCACGTCAGAGTCTTTCGTAGACGGTCCTGCCGCGGAGCGCGAACCATTCACGACAGTCCGTGAAGTTCTCGGAGTGGCCTGCGAACAGCAGGCCGCCCGGCCGCAGCGCCGCGGCGATCCGTCGCAGTACCTCGTGCTGCGTGGCCCGGTTGAAGTAAATCATCACGTTGCGGCAGAAGACGGCATCGAGCGGCGCGCCAAAACGCGCCAGCAGCGGCCATTGCGCCTCCTGCAGGTTCAGCTGCGCGAATTCGATCCGGCGCGCCACTTCCGGGCGTACCCGCACCATCCCATCGTTCGGGCCGGTTCCGCGCAGGAAGAAGCGGCGCAGCCGCTGATCGCCGCAAGTCCGGGTGGTGGCCTGCCCGCCGTAGACGCCACGGCCGGCGCTGGCGAGCACCTGGGTGTCGATGTCGGTGGCCAGGATTTTCACCGCGCAATCCTCGCCGAGCGCCTCGATCGCGGTCATCGCGATCGAGTAGGGTTCCTCGCCCGTCGAAGCCGCCGCACACCAGATGCGTTGCGGCGCACCGGCGGGACTCTGCCGCAAAAAGTCAGCCAGCACCGCAAAGTGGTGTGGCTCACGGAAGAACGACGTCAGGTTCGTCGTCAGCGAATTGACGAACTCCTGCCGCTCCTCCTGCGCGAAACGCGAATCCCTCTCCAGGCGGTCCAGGTAGCTTTCGAACGATTCCTCGTTGCGTGCCCGCAGCCGGCGCGACAGACGGCTGTACACCATGTTCTGCTTGCTCGGGCTCAGGTCGATCCCGGCGAGCCCAAGGATGATGCGGCGCACGCGCTCGAAATCGCGCACGCTCAAATCGAACACGCTCGGGTCGCCTCCGCCCGCGGGCGCGGACGGGCTGTCGTCGAGGTCGCGTGCTCCCATCTGGCCTCGAGCGCGGCGGCGGTTTGCGGCCGAGCGCGCGCCGTCAGGCCGCCGCTCGCTCCACCAGACCCATTTCCGGACTGCTCATCAGGCGCTCGATGTCGACCAGGATCAACAGGCGCTCGCCGTCGGCCGTCGGGACCGTTCCCAGCCCGGTGATGTAGTCAGCCTGCAGCAGCGAGTTGAATTCGGGAGCCGGCTTGATCTGCTTCCCATCCAGCGCCAGCACATCGCTGACCGAATCGACGACGGCGCCCACCACGCGGCCCGCCACGTTCAGGATGATGACCACGGTGAAGGTGTCGTAGCGCGCTTCACCCAGCTCGAATTTCACGCGCAGATCGACGATCGGGACGATCACGCCGCGCAGATTGACCACGCCCTTGATGAAGGCCGGCGCGTTGGCGATGCGAGTCACCGCTTCGTAACCGCGGATCTCCTGCACCTTCAGGATGTCGATGCCGTACTCCTCGCCGCCCAACTTGAAGGTCAGAAACTCACGGACCCGAACTGCCATTTCGGTTCCGATGTCGATGCGTTCCATCATTCCCATTGCAAACTCCGATCTTGGCTAGCTCAATGGCGGGCCCGCTTTACCAGGCTGGCCGTATCGACGATCAGCGCCACGCGCCCGTCGCCCAGAATGGTCGCTCCGGAGATATCCGGAACGCGCCGATAGTTGGTCTCCAGGTTCTTCACCACCACCTGGTGCTGGCCGAGCAGCTCATCGATCATCACGCCTACGCGCCGGCCTTCTGCCTCGACAACCGTCATGATCTCGGCTGCCGAAGTGCGGTCCGGACGCTGCACGCGGAAGACCTCGTCGAGCGAGATCACCGGCATGAACTCGTCGCGTACCTTGACGACTCGGCCGGTGGTACCCACCGTCTGCACCATTCCGGTTGTCACCTGGAACGACTCGACCACCGAAGCCAGCGGCAGGATGTAGGTTTCGCCGGCGACCCCGATCGACATGCCGTCCATGATCGCCAGGGTCAGAGGCAGCCGCACTGTCACGCGCGTGCCATACCCCTCCGCCGAATCGAGCTCGACGCTGCCGTTGAGCGCCGTGATGTTCTTACGCACGACGTCCATGCCGACGCCGCGCCCGGACACATCGCTCACGGTCTCGGCCGTGGAGAAGCCCGGCTCCCAGATCAGCGCCCAAACTTCCGCGTCCGTCATGTCATCGCGCACGTGCAGGCCGCGCTCGCGCGCTTTCTGCAGGATGCGCTCGCGCCGCAGCCCCTGCCCGTCATCGCGCACCTCGATCAAGATCGATCCGCCCTGGTGCGCCGCCGACAGCGTGATCGTGCCGTGCGGAAGCTTGCCGGCAGCCAGCCGCATGGCAGGCGTTTCGACTCCGTGGTCGGCGCTGTTGCGCACCAGATGCGTCAGCGGATCGACGATCTTTTCGATCAAGCCTTTATCCAGCTCGGTGGCCTCACCGACCATCCGCAACTCGATCTGTTTGCCCAGCTTGGCGGCCAAGTCGCGGATCATCCGCGGGAACCGGTTGAACACGAACGACATCGGGATCATCCGGATCGACATCACCGTTTCCTGCAGGTCGCGCGAGTTGCGCTCCAGCTCGGTCATGCCGCCCAGCAACGAGCTGAACTGGATCGGATCGAGATCTTTGGCCCGTTGCGTCAGCATCGCCTGCGTGATCACGAGCTCGCCCACCAGGTTGATCAGATGGTCGACCTTCTCGACCGAAACGCGCAACGTGGTCGATTCGAGGGCCCCCGCCGCCGGTTTGTCCGTGCGTGCGCGCCCGTCCGGCCGGCGCGAAGCTTCCCCCTCGGCCGCGCCGGCGCCCGCCGGCGTTTCCTTGCTCACCTGCGGCAGCGTCTGTGGATCGACGAAGAAGCCATAGCCGTCGCCTTCGGCCGACGTCGAAGCCGCCGATTCGATCGGTGCGATCTGCACCTGCTCGCGCGAGACATGGAACGAGAACAGCTCCACCAGTTCCGAGTCCGGCGACTGTGTGGTCACCTTGAAGCGTCGCATCCGGTCGGTCGACAACTGACCCTGGTCGAGCACTTCGATCGACCCGAGCGCAGGGATGTCGTAGAACAGCTCCACCAGCCCGTCCGCGGCTGCGCCGCTTTGCAGCGGGCCGATGCGGATGTCCAGGACGCGCGCGCCCGTCGCGCCCGGCCGTTCGTCCTGGCCTGCCGCCATGACGCGAATGCGCTGAATCAGGGCGTCAGCCGGCGGACTGTGGTCCGAGTTGCCCTGGCGGCACGCGAGCTGCGCCTTGACGACGTCGCCCGCTTCCAACAGCAGGTCGACCATCGGCCGTTTTAGTGACAGCTCGTGCTTGCGCAAGCGGTCCAGCAGGGTTTCCAGCTCATGCGTCAGTGTCGCCACCTCGGTGAAGCTGAACGTGGCGGCTCCCCCTTTGATCGAATGCGCGACGCGGAAAATGGCGTTCAGCTCCTCGTCGGAGGGGCGCGCGATGTCGATGTCCAGCAACATCGACTCCATGTTGGCGAGGTTTTCGCGGGCCTCCTCGAAGAAGACCGTATAGAACTGCGAAAGGTCGAAACCGTCGTCCTGAAGCCCGGGGTTGCTGATCTCTCCCATCGCCGTCTCGTCAGCGGATGACCTTGCGGATCACCTCGAGAAGCTTGCTCGGATCGAACGGCTTGACGAGCCATCCGGTCGCACCGGCGGCGCGGCCGCGCGACTTCATCTCGTCGCTGGACTCGGTGGTGAGGATCAGGATCGGCGTTGACGAGTAGGCCGGCAAGCCACGCAGGTTCTTCACCAGCGTGACACCATCCATCCGCGGCATGTTCTGGTCGGTCAGGACCAGGTCGACACTCTGCGTCTGGGCTTTTTCGAAGGCCTCCTGGCCGTCGACGGCCTCGATGACCTCGTAACCCGCACCCTTCAGGGTGAAAGAGACCATCTGCCGCATCGAGGCCGAATCGTCCACCGCAAGAATCGACTGCATGGCTGCTCCTGCCGGGCCAGCCACGGCCCGTTGCGTTAGAAAAGATCGATCGAACCTGCCGCCATCCCGAACTGCCGCACCGGATGCGTGGGGTGCGAATGCGTGCCGTCCGGTCCAAGAACGGACTGGCTTCGCAGCTGTTCCTCGAGGGACGACAGGTGCCGCTGCGCGTGCTCGGTCAGCTGAATCGCCATGTCCTGAAACTGCAGTGCTGTGACGGCCGCGTGCACCGACTCGACGACTTGCGCGCGCTCCTCGTCCGTCGCCGCCAGCTGCGGCAGCAGAGCCGCGATCTGGTTGAAGCTGAGCAGCAGGCGATCGCCGGCGTCACCGATCAGCGCCTTCAGACGCTCCAGGTCCGATTCGATCCGCTTGCACTCTTCGGCCGGATCGGCGCCTTGCCGGCTGTGCGGCGCGCGCTCAGTAGAATCGGAAGTCATCAATCAACGTCTCACGGAGGCAGGGGGTCGCGCGGACAGTCCGCCATCGGTTAGTGTCGAGGACGGTCGCCGCCCCCGATTCCGGGAAAAGGCGGGCGAACGAAGGGCACTTTGCACTGGCTTCGCTACTCAACGCCCTGCGCAGAAAGTCGGAAATGCGCCAAAATTCGGGCCGATGAACGTGCCTGCGCGCAGCACCGAAGTCGCCCCGATCCGTTTGCTGGTCGTCGAAGACTCGGAGCTCGACTTCGACCTGCTGACGGCCATGCTGGTCCGCGAGGGCATGCCGCTGCGAGCCGAACGCGTCGAGGACGAAGCAGGGATGCGAGAGGCGTTTGCGCGCGGGCCGGTTGATGCCGTTCTGACGGACCACAACATGCCGCGCTTCGATTCGTTCGCGGCGCTGAAGCTGGCAAAGGCCGCCGATCCGGATCTTCCGGTGCTGGTCGTCTCCGGCGAGATGTCGGAAGACCTCGCGGTGGCGGCGCTGCACGCCGGGGCTGACGATTTCATCCTGAAGTCCAGACTGTTCCGGGCCGGCCCGGCCCTCGCACGGAGCCTGCAAGCGGCTGCGCAGCGTCGCGCCGGCCGCGCAGCCGCCGCAGCACTCACCGAGAGCGAGGAGCGCCTGCGCCAACTGACGAAACACCTGGAATCCGCCAAGGAAGACGAGCGGCGGCGTATCGCGAGCGAGATCCACGACGAGATCGGAGCCATGCTGACCGCCTTGCGTTTCGAAACCGTGGCGCTGGCGCGGCAGTTGCAGCAGCAGCGCGTTGATGCGCCGCGCGTACGGCGCATGCTGGATTTGATCGGCGAACTGGTCGGCGCCAGCCACCGGATCCAGCACAATCTGCGGCCTCCCGTGCTCGACGCGGGGCTGGTGGAGGCGCTCCAATGGCTAGTGGCTTCGTTCGCCGAGCGAACCGGAGTGCAGGCGAGCTTCGAGACGAATCGCGAAGACGCGCCACTCGGCGCCGACACCTCGGCGGCGCTGTACCGTGTGGCGCAGGAGGCGCTCGCCAATGTGTCGAAGCACGCGCACGCCAAGCGCGTGACGGTCCAGTTGTTCGCTTCGGATCACGAAGTATCGCTGGAGATCAGCGACGACGGGGTCGGATTCGACCCTCAGCTGCTGCGAACCTCGCCTGGGTTTGGCCTGCGTGTGCTGATGGAACGGGCGCGAGGGCTGGGCGGCTGGGCCGAAGTGAGCTCGGCCCCGAACCGCGGCATGACGCTGATGTTCTCGGTACCGGCGAGCCGAACGGCATGAGCCTTCGGGTCATCGTCATCGACGACCACGCAATCGTCCGGCGCGGGATCGTCGATATCCTGGCCGAGCGGTCTGACCTGAGCGTGGTGTCGGAGGCGGCGGATTATGGCCAGTTGCGTGCGCAACTGCGGCAGCACGGCGAAGTCGACCTGCTGGTGATGGATCTGTCCCTACCCGGCAAGGACGGAATCGAGATCCTGAAAGCACTGCACGGCGATTACCCGCGGCTGAAAGTGCTGATCATCAGCATGTACCCGGAGGAGCAGTACGCCGTGCGCGCGTTCAAGGCCGGCGCGAGCGGTTACCTGAACAAGGCGAGCGCCCCGGAGAAGCTGCTGGAGGCGGTCGATCAGATCGTGGCCGGGCGCAAGTACGTCACCCCGGTGATTGCGCAGGCGCTGATCCACCAGCTCGCCGCTCCGGAAGACGGCCTGCCGCACGAACGGCTGTCCGACCGCGAGTTCCAGGTCCTGAAGCTGATGGCCTCCGGGCAGAGGCTGTCCGACATCGCCCTGACGCTATCCCTCAGTCCGAAGACGGTGAGCGTGTACCGGGCCCGGATCCTCGAGAAGATGCACATGGAGAACAACTCGGAGCTGGTGCACTACGCGGTCAAACACGGGCTCGCGTAAGCGCCACATCGTGGTCGCATCGAGGTCGTTATGCGCTGCGCTGAACCGCTCGCAGCCATCGGCTTGCGGGATTACGGTGCCTGATTGACGCGGTTCTTGCCGGCGCGCTTGGCCCCGTACAGGGCGGAGTCGGCGCGCTTGATCAGCTCCTCGAGCGTCTCGCCCCGCCGCCATTGCGCCACCCCCGCGGAGAACGCCAGCGGAAGCCGTTCGTCGCCGAACGCGAACGGTCGGCGCGTCAGCTCGCGCTGCAGTCGCTCGATCGCCTCGACGCCTGCCAGCACGTCGGTGGCCGGAAGCAGCACGCAGAACTCCTCGCCACCGGAGCGCGCCGTCAAATCCGTCGGCCGCAGCGTCGCATGCACCGTCGTGACGAAATGGACCAGGGCACGGTCGCCAGCCACGTGCCCGAAGCTGTCGTTGACGTGCTTGAAGTTGTCCAGATCGATCATCGCGAGCGTCAGCGCCGATTCGTGCCGCGTGGCGCGCGAGCTTTCGGCGCGGAATGCCTGTTCCAGCCCGCGCCGATTCAGCGCGTTCGTCAGAGGATCCTTCTGCGCGAGCGTCGAGGCTTCATTCAACTGCTGCTCGAGTTGGGAAACGCGCGCCTCGTAGATCCCGACCTTCTGCCGTGCGTGCGCCAACTCGGTGCGCGAGGCGTCGATCTGCTCGCGCACGGTCTGCGTCTCGCTTAACAGGCCTTGCACGATGCGCGAGACAGAATTCAGGTCAGGCGATTGCTGCAGCTCCCGCTGGTAGCTTCCGACGCGCTCATGGAACCGCTCGGCGTCACCGCCCATCGCGCCGATGCGCTCGACCAGCGCCGTCAGCATCTCGGTCAGCGCGACCTTGGTTTCGTGCAGCGCACGCCGCGCGCTGGCCTGCTGCGCCGTCAGCGCCGCCAGGCGCCGCTCGGCCGCTGCGATCTGTCCCGAGCGGAGCGGGCCGGCCAGCAGAGCGCGGATCGGCTCGAGCTGACCCAACAGCCATGTCTCGTCTGGAGCCAGTTCCGTCAGGCTTTCGCACAGCATGGACAGCAGCCGCTGCAGCCCTTCCCGAACCTGCTGGTCTTCGACCGACTCGCAGTGACCCACGGTGTGGCGCGCCAGCGAACGCTCGAGGTCCTCGCGCACCGTGGTCCACTGGTGCCGCTGCGCGCTGTGCTGCATGTGCGCCGCCTCCTGCTGCGTCATTCGGCCTTGGCGGATCAGATCGGCAGCCATGTTTTTGACGACGCTCGCCAGCGTGGCGCTGCGCGCCTGCATCCCGGCAATTTGCCAGAAGGCGTCGGCGAACGTTTCCGGCGTCGGCACGATCTTGCGCTCCGCCAGCAGTTTGAGCGCGCGGCGCGCGACATCCGCGTCCGCCGTCGCCGCCGTCATCGGCTCGGCCGGCTTCATCGCGTTCCCTCCGTGCTGCATTCGGGCGCGTCGGCCCTCCAGAGGCTGCGCGATCCCTGCGCCAGCATGTCGGCAAAGCGGTCCGGCGTCACCGGGTGCGAGAACAGATACCCCTGCATCAGGCGGCAGCCACGCTGTGCCAGACAGCGCATTTGTTCCGGGGTCTCGACGCCCTCGGCGACGACGTCCAGATCGAGCCCATGACCCATCGACACGATTGCGCCGACCAAGGCGGTGCTCTCGCGGCTCGTCTCCAGCTCGCCGACGAACGCGCGGTCGATTTTCAGAATGTCGATTGGCAGGCGCTTTAAATACGCGAGCGAGGAATATCCGGTGCCGAAATCGTCGATCGACAGCGAGACCCCCAGCGCCTTGAGCGCGCGCAGCTGCGGCAGCACGTCGTCGAGGTTGCGCATCAACGCCGTCTCGGTGATCTCCAGCTCCAGCTGACCCGGGGCGATCGGGTATGCGTTCAGGCAGTCGCGAACGGGGACGGTCAGCGTTCCACGTTGCAGGTGGCGGCCCGAGATATTCACTGACAGTGGGATTGGCGGCAGCCCTGCCCGATTCCATACGCCCAGTTGCCGGCATGCCTCGGTCAGCACCCACTCGGTGATCGGAACGATCAGCCCCGAGTCTTCCGCGGCGGGGATGAAGGCAGCGGGCGATACGAGCTCACCGTCACGCTGCCAGCGGATCAGCGCCTCGGCTCCGACGATGGCGCCGGTGGCTACGTCGATCTTGGGCTGGTAGAGCAAGCGCAGCTGGCGCAAGCCGATCGCGCGGTGCAGGTCGGATTCGAGTTTCCAGTGCGCCGCGCGCGTGGTGTTCATTCGCTCGGCGTAGCGCCGGAATCCGTTGCCGCCCACCTCCTCGACTGTGCGCATGGCCAGATCGGCGCGCGCGAGCAGAGGAACAACCCTGCGTCCGTCGGACGGTGAGACGACCGCGCCGATCGATGCGGTGGCGAACAGTTCGTTGCCGCCGACCCAGAACGGCTGCTCGAAGGCCTCGAACGCCTGTCTTGCCAGCCGCTCGAGGTCGTCCTCGTAGACCAGGTCGGGCACCATACACGCGAATTCGTGCCCACCGACTCGAGCCATGCACGGCCCCGGCGGACGCGTGGCAGGATCGACGTCATCGGAGTCGCAACCCCATTGGCGCGATCGATCCGCATCGCCCTCGCCCCGAAAGGCGTCGGCGAGACGGCGCGAAATCTGCAGCAGCAGCTGATCGCCGGCGCCAACTCCGAGCGAGTCGTTGATCAGGCGAAAACGGTTGACGCCGAGCAACAGCAAGCCGGTGCGCGAGCCGCGTTCATGCGCACGCTGCAGCTCCGCACCGAAGATTTCCTGGAAGCGTCGCCGATTCGGCAGCTTGGTCAGCGCGTCCGTCCGCTGCACTCGAAGCAGGTCGGCTCGGCTGCGCGCCAGTTCCGCGCGCACGCGCGACGCCCGCACCAGATAGCGCAGGCGCTGCGACAGCAGCATCCAGCGCCCAGGTGCCTTCACGAAGAAGTCCGAGGCGCCGACGTCGTACGCACGTACGACGGACTGCTCGTCTTCCAAGCTGGTCAACATCACAACCGGTACGTGCACGCCGCCCGGAAGCTGGCGCAGCAGCTCGCACGTGGCGAAGCCGTCCCGTTCGGGCATTACCGCATCGAGGGCGATCACTTGCGGCTGCTCGCGCTCGAACAGCTGCAGTGCGCTGGTGGCGCTGTCGGCCTCGATCACCCGCCAGCCGCGCCGAGCCAACGCGGCTGCCGTCATCATGCGAGCGACCGGATCGTCGTCCACCAGCAGCACGGTGCCCTCGCCTGCCGCGCCAGTCGCGGATCGAATGGCCTGGGCGTCCGCCGCCAACGCAGCGATCGAGGCAGCAAGCTCGGCGATCGCCGCCTCGACCGGCTTCATCGCTGTGCGGCTCCCGTCATGTGCAGCGTGGCCGCTGCTGCCGGCGCGCGCGACCGGGCCGCGAGTTTGGCGCGCTCGCGGCGCCATTGGCCGGCCTGCCAGAGCTCCGCGTGAATCTGTTCGATCAGCTCGATCATCTCGGCCGACGCTTCCACGCGATGGTCGGAGAAGAATTCGAGGAACGCGTGGCTCGAGCCATCGCCGGCGATCGGGATTACGAAGCCGCTTTTCAGGCCGCACTGGCGCGCCGTCTCCCCGCGCTGCCACTGTCGCAGCACGGCCAGATCGGTCACCCAATGAGGCATCCCGGTGGCGCCGGCCAGTCCGATCGGGCCGTTTGCGCTGAACTCGGCGCCCTCCGCCTCGCTTGCCGCAACAAAGGCTGTGTAACGGTCGCCTTCGGCGACAAACCACGTTGAGCGCTGCGGTGGATCGCGTCCGTCGGCAGGATCGCCGGCGATCAATACGCGCCCGATCGGCCAGTCCAGATACCCGCCCAACTCTTCGACCGCGCGCTCGAGCACCTGCTCGAAGTGTTCGCACTCCAGCGCGGCGGTTGCCACGTTGCGCAGCACGCGCATCAACGCGTAGCGTCGCTGCAGCTCGAGGCTGCTCTGCATCTCCTCCAGGTGCAGCGCCTTTAGGCGTTCCAACTGCAACAGCAGCGCCTGCGTCATCGCATCGAACGATGCCATCAGGTTGCGCATGTCGTTGCGGCTGCCCCGAACCGCCCGCCCGGTGTACCTCACCGACAGCTGCTCGGCGCGGGCGGACAAAGCCCGCAGCGGGCGGCTCAGCCGGCGCCCCAGCATCAGCCCAGCCGGCGCGGCCGCGGCCAGCGTCAGCGCGGCTGCCCACGCGCTCGGAAGCCCAAGCCCATCGTGCAGCGCAAAAGGCAGCGCTCCGGCCGCGCAAAGACCTGCCACCAGAGCCGGAGCGATTGCCCAAGGCCGGCCTGCGAAGGGCTCGGTCAGCCGTTCAGCGGGCCCCTCGCCGTCCGCAGGCAGGCCCGGGCCGTCGGCGCTCGGAAACAGCAGCGGGGTCGAGTCTCGAATCATGACCTTCGTGGTGCGTGTGCGCGCAATGCGTGCTGCGCGCAATCTGCGCGCCCTTAGCATTTTTTCGACGGCGCCAAGGCGAACTTAACTGGCGCACGGGCTGGAAAGCCGGCGAATACGGGGCTTCGATTGGTCTAGCCAAACCTCCCGTATTTCCGCTTCAGCGGACCCCTGCGAGCCGAAAGGAAGCATTCGAAATGAAGATCCGGAAAAACCGCTCAATTCGGCCGATTGGGTGCTTCGCTGGCACAATCGCGCCCGAGCGGACCCCACTCGGACTCGTGGCCCCGTACCTCGTACCGCTGATGCTGCTGGGCGCTCTCGCGCTGGGCGCGGTGAGCGGCATCGCATTTCTGATTGCGCTGCGGCCGCGGCGTGCGGAGGCGGAACGGGCGGCATTGCGCCGCGCACTGGCGGCGTCGAGCAATTGGTGGTGGCGCACCGATGCGGATCTGCGCATCGTTGAGGCCGAAGCGGGCCGCGGCAGCCCGGATGGCCTTCGGCTCGAAGCGCTGCTCGGGCGAGCTCCGTGGCAGCTGGACGACAAGGCGGCTGCAGCCCCTGCGCGCATCGCCGAAGCAGTGGCTCAGCGGCTGCCGTTTCACGATGTACCGGTGGGTGCCGCCCCGTCTTCGACGCGCTCCTTGCTGTTGAGCGGCTCTCCCTTGTATTCGGCAACCGGACGTTTCAGCGGATATGCCGGGGTGGCGAGCCTGCCTGCGGACGGTGCGAGCGGGGCCGAGGATGCTGCGGCAGCGAATGCGCGCATCCGCGAGCTCGAAGCCGATAACGCGGCGCGTACGCGTCGCTCCGATCTGGCAGCGCGGGAGCTGGAGAGCTTCACCTACTCGGTTTCGCACGATCTGCGCGCCCCATTGCGCGTGGTCGACGGTTTCGCGCAAATCGTCCTGGAGGACTACGGCGAGCGGCTGGATGCGCTCGGACGTGAGCACATGAAACGGATCGTCGCGGCGGCGGGCCGGATGAATTCGATGATCGACACGCTGCTGTCGCTGTCGAGCACGACGGGCCGCGAACTGCACTTCGAGCGGGTCGATCTTTCCGAAACAGCGCGCCAGCTCGCCGAAGAACTGAAAGCGGCCGAGCCAGCCCGCCAGGTGCAGGTAGCGGTCGAGCCCGGGCTGAGTGTCGAGGGCGACCGTACGCTGCTGCGACTGGTGCTGCAGAACCTGCTCGGCAATGCCTTCAAGTTCTCAGCTCGATCGTCGGGGGCCCGAATCGAATTCGGCCGGCAGTCGGGAGCCGAGCATGCATTCTTCGTGCGCGACAACGGCGCCGGTTTCGACATGCGTTTCGCCGACCGTCTGTTCGGAGTGTTCCAGCGGTTGCATTCGCAGAGCGAGTTCGCCGGAACCGGTGTGGGCTTGGCGACGGTGCAGCGGATCGTTCGCAGGCACGGCGGCCGAATCTGGGCCGAGTCCGAGCCCGGCAAGGGCGCCACGTTCTTCTTCACGATGTGGGATCAGCCGGGCGCTTTAAAGCCGTAAATGTGGTGATATGGTCGCCAAATGAAGACGACCATCGAAATTTCCCGATCCGCTGGTCCGCAGCGACCAAGATACGGTAAAATGCCGTACCAGATTGGATCCGACGATGTCGACAACAGCCCGATTCGACCTGAAGATGGACCCTGACGAGAAGGCCGTCGTTGCCAAGGCGGCCGCACTGATGGGCACGACCATGGCCGGGTTCGTGCGCGCCGCTGCGAAGGAAAAGGCCAAGGAACTGCTGGAACGCGAAGCCCGCCTGACCCTATCGGGGCGTGACTTCACTCGCTTTGCGCGGGCGCTGGATTCGGCGTTCGCTCCCAACCCTGCACTGAGAGAGGCCTTAAACCGGGCGAGGCGCAGGGTTCGGCGTGCTTGAGGAGCACCCGCTCGATCCCGCGGTCCATGACCGATCGGGCTTCGACTGCGGAGTGCCGGTGCTAAATGAATACCTGCAGCGGTTCGCCGAACAGCACCGGCGTAAGGGCCTTACCTCGGTCTACGTCCTCGTGGATACGGCGGCGCGCGGGACGATCCTAGGCTACTACACTCTCAGCGCCGCCGAGGTGGATGTGGCTCGGCTGGCGGAACCGGAGCGTAAGAAGTTGCCGCGGTTTCCGGTTCCTTGCTTCCGTATGGGCCGCCTAGCCTGTCGGATCGATCAGCAGGGCAGTGGTTTGGGCAAGATTCTGGTGGGCTGCGCCGTCGATCGCTGCCTGAAGGCTCGAGCCCAGGTCGCCGCCTATGCGTTGATTGTTGACGCCAAGGATGACGCCGCCAGTGCCTTCTACGAACACTTTGGCTTCAAGCCGCTGATCGATCGCGACCTCACGCTCTACTTGGCGCTGGGGCGCTGAAAGCCGATACCGCCGAGCGGTCCACCCCGACCGGTGCAGCCGCGGAAGCCGCCTCGGCGTCGCGCTGCGGGGCAGCGGACGCTCCGCAGCGGTAACGACCCAATCCGGTCGCTGAAGGGTCCTGCGGAGCAGCCGTTCGCGATCAACCCCAAACGACCTGCGGCGAGACGATTTCGGCAACGTCAGCAAAGCTGACCGCCGATCCGGAAACGAGCTCTTCGGACGGTTGGCATTGCTTACGGTATCCAATTTGGGTGACATCTGTCACTCACGGGTGTACCATGTCTTCCATGAAGACCGTGACGATTCGAGACTTCCGGACCCGACCGAGGCAGGTTCGAGACGCCCTCAAGAGCGAGCGCGAAGCCGTGCTGACGGCCAACGGTCGACCGGTTGCGGTCATGATCCCGGTTGACGCGGGTTCGATTGATCGGACGCTTGAAACGCTTCGCCGCGCGCGCGCCCTGGAAGCATTGCGAGCGATCCGCGCGGAGGCCCAACGTCGCGGCATGAGCCGGATGCCCGCTCGACACATCGAATCGGTCATTGCGAAAGCCCGCCGGGAACGCGGCCGTCGCACCCCGGGATGAGGGTCGTCCTCGATACGAACGTCCTGGTTTCGGGACTGCTCTCTGCTGCTGGTCCGCCCGGATGGATCCTCGAAGCGGTCCTCGCGGGCGACCTCGAACTTGCCTTCGACGCCGCGATCCGCCAGGAGTACGAGGAGGTTCTGCGGCGCGCGGAATTCGCGTTCGAGCCTGCCCGAATCGACGACGTTCTTGCCGCGCTTGACCAGTTCGCATTCGTCGTTACGGCTGCCCCGCCGTGGCCGGTTCGCCTACCCGATCGAGACGACGAGCCATTCCTTGCGGTTGCGTTGGCGAGTGCGAGCGTACTGGTAACCGGCAATCTCCGTCACTTCCCTTCGCGCGCCCGCGGGAGCGTAACCGTGCTCAGCCCGCGTGAGTTCGTCGATCGCCAGCGCAAACCGTAAGGCGCGCGCCGCAACCGCGTGCAACTGACGCAGATGCGGCCGTTGGTTGGCGGCACCGTTAGCGGTCCGTAAATATTCGAGACCGACCCATACCCGACCGTCAGGTCAGCGTGGACCGGCCGCTCGGCACGCGGCGTAACGGACGTGCCGGAACTCGATGAACAACGTCAATCAGTGGCTCGGCGGCCTTCCCCGCGCCCGTAGAGTCGGCGTAGCCTTCTGCGGCGTAGGCGTCGGATCACAAGGACTCGGAGGAGGTCGCATGGCGCGCGCCGCAATCTTGTTTCTTTCAGCAGCCCTCCTCTCGGCGTTTTCAGCAACCGACGACGACCGCTCCGCCGCAAATCGCCTGGCGACGCAACTCGTGGGCACGTGGCAGATTGTCAAATTTGTCGATACCGATCCTTCCGGCAAAGCGACGTATCCATATGGAGAGCACCCCGCGGGGTTCCTGATCTACGACAGTACCGGGCACATGAGCGTCCAGGGCATGAGAGTCCCCGCAACGCCCGCCTTCGCATCGGGGGACGACGAGAAGGGCACGGAAGCCGAAGTACGCTCGGCCTACGACGGCTACGTCGCCTACTTCGGCACCTATCGCGTGGACGAGAACAAGAGTGTTGTGACTCACATCGTCGAAGGCAGCCTGCATCCGAGCTATATCGGGACCGAACAGTCCCGGCCATTCAAGCTGAATGGCGACGTCCTGGTGATTGAAATCAGCGCACCTGAAGGTCACTTCTACAGGGAATTCCACAGAGTGAAGTGAAGCCTCGCGCTGAATGGCCCTCGTAGCTCGTGACGGGTGGACCCCATGCCTTCTGGCATGCATGACAGCATGAGGGAAGAGTCCGCTTTGTCGCGATTCTGGCAGTACCCCTCGATGACCGGAAGTGGCCGGCCAGGTTCGTTCGTGTCGGGCAGCTTACGCGGGTTTCGCAAGGTCGGTATCAATGGCCAAGCGGCCGCCGGCGGATCGAGGGTTCGCAATGCCTCGCGTTGCGGTCCCCTCGTCGAGATCACCGAAACCGGCCGGGATTTTTCCCGACCGACCCGTAGGCGTCGTTCGGCTCCGTGGCAACCGGTCCTGCCATAACCTGACCCTCGCACGTCGGTCGGCTTGGAGCCGCCAAAGGCCCGTAATGTCGTTGCTATCTGATTATCATGCTCCACGCCCGGCTGCTCTCTTCTCATTGTTCCCGACAACCTGCGGCAGCAGCCGTTCCGCGGGAGCGCTACGAATGCAGGGCGCAACCGAAGCCGACAAAGGGTCCGGCACCTTCATAGGAGGGGTTCCGCGGACCCAGGCCGGTGCCATTTGAGACATGCATCCAAAGCCGGTACCCGGCGGACAGCCGCAGACAGGATGAAGGCGGCGCGTAGGCAAGCGTGGGTCCGGCCTGCCACATGAAGTTATAGCGCCGGCCACCGCTTGGAAAGTCATGGTTGTACCAAAGGAAGCTGCCGCTGAAATCGGCGCGCACCGTCAGGCCAGCGTAGTGCAAGAGCTCAAAACGCGGCTGCACCGTCGGGCCAAATCCCCAAGCGGGGCTGGCGAAGGTCTCGCCATGCAAGGTGCCCTGATTGAAATCGCCTACAAGTTGGGTGATCGTGCCCGTGACCCGGCTGAGCGTCACGCCGAAGTTCAGGGACAGCGGGATGGCGTCGAAGCGCTTCGCCGCGATAAAGCCGCGCAGGTTGATCGTCTTGAGATCCCGATCATGCTTGGTCGGATGCAGAACCTCAACCTGCAACTCCGGCGCTAGTGCGAGGGGCGCAGCTTCGACGCGGGGTGATACGGTGAGGGGCAGGAGCCCGACCGATGCCAGCGCGATGCGCCGCAAGTACCAGGCGCAGCGAGGCCGGCTCGGACGGTCATGGCATGCAGTGAGCTGCGCCATGACTGATCGAGGTCGGCTGTTCATAGGGAAGCACAGCTTATATGGCGACGGCCAGTGACCCCAATATGCACGAATTCCCGACGACCCGACCGACCGCAGCTGGCCGATCACGGCCGGTCGGTTTTCAGCAACGGCGGTCGGTCGGAACGCTCCCTTTGCACGCAACAGCGGTAGTCAGGAACCGCGCCGAACCCAGGAATGGCTGGACTTCGCGACCGGCTCCTTCGCGGTCCCGACGATTTCCTAGGAGCGCGCGATCGAGTTGAGCCGGTTGGCGGCCTCGACCATGCTGCTGGCGAGCGACTCGACGCTGCGCCCTTCGGCGCGCGCCTGCTCGCGCAGAGTCTTCAGCCTTAAGCCGTAAAACCGTAAATATGGTAAACTGGGCGCACGATGAAGACGACCATCGAGATTCCGGATCCGCTGTTCCGCAGAGTCAAATCGAAAGCGGCCGAACGCAGCCAGAGCCTCAAGGAATTCGTCGCGGAGGCACTGCAGGAAAAGCTCGCCGGCGGCGCGACCGCTGCTGCTGATGGGCGGCCTCCGTGGATGGGAGGTTTCGGGGGACTGCGCAGGCTGCGCAAGGAGACGGAACGGATCCAGGCGCGGATCGACGAAACCTTCGAAGTGATCGAGCCCGAGGATCGGGTGTGATCCTGGACACCAACGCGTTGTCCGCCTTCGTGGACGGCGATGCTGCGGTGGGCGCAATACTGCAAACACAGCCGCGAGTGGCCATTCCGGTCATTGTGCTCGGCGAGTTTCGCTATGGCATCGCGGAGTCCAGGCACCGGAAGGCTTACGAGTCCTGGCTTGACGCACAGTTGCGACATTTCGACGTTCTGGCGATCACCGAGCAGACGACCATCAGCTACGCGGCGCTGCGCGTCGGGCTGAAGCGCTCGGGGCATCCGATTCCAGGCAACGATGCCTGGATCGCCGCGCTTGCTCTGCAGCACCGGCTTCCGATCCTGAGCCGCGACGCCCATTTTGATGCGGTGGCGGGCGTTCAGCGATCGAGTTGGTAGGTTCGGCGTGCTTCAGGAGCACCCGCTCGATACTGCGGTTGCCGACTCTCGGCTAAACATTTCAAATTTGAGAGCAAGAAATGGAGTTTTTCGGCCGCCAAAGGATGCCATGCTTCGCACTTCACGGCGTCGGAAGGAAGTTGCGATGTCTTTTCGAATCATCGGGTTGGATCCTGCACCATTTCGCCATCTGTCCGGTTTGGACGATCAGGCACTTGCTGTCATCGGCGTGAGGCGTTACGTCGCCGATTCCAAACCGGGTTTTCCGGACCGAATCGAATTGCGGGACGCCGAACCCGGTGAGAAATTGCTGCTCCTCAATTACACGCATCAACCGGCAGACACTCCCTACCGAGCGAGCCACGCGATCTTTGTGCGCGAGGGTGCGCAGCTTGCATACGACAGGATTGGAGAGATTCCTGAGGCATTGCGCATCCGGACCATCTCGCTACGCGGCTTCGATCGGGACCATCTGATGGTGGACGCTGACTTGGTCGAAGGACGCGAACTGGCGGGACTGATCGAAAGGCTCTTTGCCGATCCCAAAGTGAGCTACTTGCAAGCGCACTACGCCAAACGGGGCTGTTATGCAGCTCGGATCGAACGCGTCTGAGCGCCGGTAACGAGCGTCACTCGCCCATCCGGACCGACGGTCTTATACACACCTTGTGCTTGCGCAATTGCTACGGCGCCGACACAAACACAAGCCGCGATGATTGTCGCCGACGCCCGCAAACAACTTGCGACCATTCGCTACGAGCGCGCGATCGAGTTAAGTCGGTTGGCGGCCTCGACCATGCTGCTGGCGAGCGACTCGACGCTGCGACCTTCGGCGCGCGCCTGCTCGCGCAGCGCGACCACCGCGCGCGCCTGATCGAGGCGCAAGCGCTCCATCAGGATCCCGACCGCGATCGCTTCATCCCGTGCAGCCGATGCGGCTGCGGCGAGTGCCGCGCGCGGCGCCGCTGGCGCGGACGGTGTCTGCCCGGCATCGAGCTTTGCCAACGCAGCGTTCACCGCCGGAACGATCTGGCGGATGTCGATCGGCTTTACCAGGTATCCGAGCGCACCCAGCCGCGCCGACTCGTCGACAATCGATTGATCGCCGAAGGCCGACAAAAAGATGAATCCGGTCGATGTGTTCGACGCCAGATAGCGCGCGACGTCCATGCCGGACTTGCCCTGCATCCGCATGTCGAGGATCGCCAGGCGAGGACGGTGGTTACGCGCAAGCAAAATTGCGTCATCACCGTTGTCGGCCTCCAGTACCTCGAAGCCCGCTTGCCGTAAGCCCGCCACTACGGTCGCAAGCACGAGGCGATCGTCGTCGACCACCAGGATCCTGGTGGGACGCGCCCCGATGGTCCGGTCATTGGCCGCGCCTAGTGACATGTGACACCCGATTCGGGAGGGAAAGGCACGCCTGGGCGAGCCGAATGCGCGAAGCGAGCCGAGACGAATATCAGGCGAGTATTCGCGAGGCGAGCGACAAAGCAGTCGGCCGCCCAGGCGCGCAAGGCACTACCGAATCGGGTGTTACATGCCACTAACATCGCGTGGTCTCCCCTCGTCAACCCGCCCGGTCTTCGCGTACTGCCGGCGCCGACAGCGCGAGAGTTGCGACGACGCGGTCATCCTCCTGCTCCAGCGCCAATTGCGCTCCGCGGCGCGGCAGCAGCGCCTTGATCAAGCCCAGGCCCGACACCCCGGAGGATATCCGCGCCAGATCGAATCCGGCGGGCAGGCGGCCCGCGTTCTCGATCCGCACTGCCAATCCATCGGAACGCGTCTCGATCCGAACTTCCAGCGGCAGCTGGCGCACCTCGCGGTACTTGATCGCGTTGGTGCCCAACTCGTTGATCACCAGGGCCAGCGGGACCGCCTCGCCTTCGGGCAGGCCCCAGCGCCACAGCGCTGCTGCCGACGGCGCAAGCCGTATCTCGACCCCGAACATCGCGGTGAGATTGTTGAAGATGCCCTGCACTACGCCGAGCACCGGCAGCGTACCGCCGGAACCGATCTGCAGGCCGTGCACCTGTGCAATCGCCTGGATCTGGCCGGCGATCTCGTTCAGCTGGACCGAGACCTCCGGCTTGCCGCTCGCCATGTGTTGCAGCAGGCCGGCGACGCCCTGCAAGTTGTTTTTGATGCGGTGGTGGACTTCGCGCACCAGCACGTCGCGCTGACCGACCGCATCCTCCAGGCGCTGCCGCTCGGCCTCCATCCGGGCCGTGACGTCCTCGGCCACTCCGAAAACCCGCAGCTGCCCGTCGAGCATCCGGGCTGGGTTCAGCCGCACGCTGATCACGCGCACGCCGCCGCTCGGATGGTCCACCCGCACCGACAGCTCCGCGCGCTTCAAGTGACGCAGGCCGGCGATCGCGCGCGGCAGTTCGCGCGCCAGCCGCGCAGCGTCGTCGAAATGCACGTGGCGCAAAGCGTTGCCGGGATCGTCCAGCAGCTCCGACGGCGGCGCCCCCACCAGTTGTGTGTAGCGCGAGTTGACGTACAACACCTCGGTGAGATTGGCGTTGGCGATGAACACCAACTGGTCGATGTTCTCGGCGAGCTGGCGGAAGCGCGACTCGGTTTCGCGCAGCGCCGTCTCGGCGCGCACCTCATCGGTCAGATCGTCGACGATCGACATCACATAGCTGGCGGCGTTCTCGTCGCCTGGGGTGCTGCCGTCGAACACCGGCACGACTCGCTGGTTGACGATCAGCGTGCGGCCGTCGGCTCTCAGCATGACATCGCGTGGCCGGTAGATCTGGTGGCCGTCAACGATCGCCTTGCGGTCCATCTCACGGTACAGGTCGGCGAACTGCCGGCCGTAGACTTCGTGCCACGTGCGTCCGACGACCTGATCGCGCGCCAGCCCGGTCATCGACTCGCCGGCGCGGTTCAAGCTGACGAAGCGGCCGCTCTTGACGTCGCGCACCGAAACCAGCACCGGCAAGTTCTCGATCACGAGGTCTAGGTAGTTGCGCATCGAGCGCACCTCGTCCTCGGAGCGGTGCCGCGCGTCCACGTCCATCATCGTGACGATGACGCCGCGCTCAGGCGCTTCGGGCTCGAGCGGCCGCACGTTGCCGGCACACCAGAATGCCGACCCGTCGGCACGCCGCATCAGGTGCTCGAACGTGGCCGATCCGCTCGCGCCGTTGTCCCAGCGCGACTGAACCGTCTGCCAGCTTGCCGGATCTGCGAACAGCAGTGCGAACTGCAGCTCGCGCAAGTCCGCTGCAGCGAAACCGAACATGCGCTCGGCGGCGGCATTGGCTTTGACGACCAGGTCATTGGCCACGTACAGGATCGCTACGAGCGCGTTATCGAAAATTAGCTGCAGCTCGTTCAGAGCCAAACGCAGCTCGCGTTCGGAACGCTTGCGCTCGTCGATGTCGGCGAACGCGAAGATGTGTCCCAGCTCGGGGCGCTCCGGATTGACCGCGCGTCCCTGCACTGCTACCCAGATCGGATCGCCACGGCGGCGGTACAGCAGCATCTCGAATTCGCACGCTCCCGAGTTGCGGATCGTCTCGAAGCGCTCCTCCAGGCTCGTCAGCAGCAGCTTGTCGGATGGATGCGCGAACAACTGAATCTGGTCGACCAGCGTGCCGGCGTCGCAGCCGAGCAAATCTTCCATCGCCGGGTTGGCGCGCGCCAGTCGCCCGTCGCGCACGAACAGCAACCCGACCAGCGCGGTGTCGAAGATCGCCCGGCTCTCGGCCAGCAGCGCCTGCAGTTCGGCCGCCGCGCGCGCCGTCGCCTCGCGTTGCTGGCGCAGCTCGGTGAAGTCCTGGAACGTGAAGATCGCCTCGGCCGGCGCCTCGCCGTCGCCGTCGCCGTCGTCGAGCGGGCGCGCCTGGACCAGGCACCAGCGCGGCTGGCCGTCACGCCCGTACAGAACGACCTCTGCACTCGTGGTCAAACCGGGGCGCACCGCCGGCAGACCAGGAACGTCCTCGGGTGCCTGCCCGTCGTTTCGCAGGCATAGTTGCCAAAGCGACATTCCGATGGCGTCGGAGTCGGTGAAGCCGAACATGCGAGCGAATTCGCGGTTGGCCAGCACGATCCGGCCGTCGCGTGTCTTGACCACGCCGGTGCTCATCGTCTCCAGCAGCGACTGCTGTTCGCGCAGCGCCGCACGCAGCTGCCCCTCGAACAGCTTCTGGTCGGTGAAGTTCTCCATCACCAGCAGGTAGCCACGCGAGGCGTCGGCCGCGCCGAGCGCACGCCAACCGAGCTTGACCCAGACCGTACGACCCTCTTGATCGAGCATCCGCCGATCCGGCTCCGACACGAGGGCGGCGCCGGCCGGCAGGTACTGCATCAGGCGTTCACGCTGTTTCAGGCTGGCCTGGACGTCGTCGGGGTGCATCATCCGGACCGGATCGCGCCCGAGCAGGTCGTTTTCGCGATAGCCGAGCAGCGCGCACGCAGCGCGATTGGCGCGACGGATCCGGAACGCCGAGTCCAGCTGCAGGATCCCCACCGGACTCTCGTTGAAGATCGTCGCCAGGCGCTCGGCGTTCTCCGCCAGCTCCAGCTCGATGCGTTTGCGGTCCGAGATGTCGCGCACCAGCAGGAAGATGAATTCGCGCTCGCTGTGCTCGACTCGCTGCAAAACTAGGTCGACTTCGAATTCCGAGCCCAGGCGGGTGCGGTAGCGCGCCTCGCCGTGGAAAGCGCCGCGGCCGAGCAGGGCCTCGATCATCTCGGCGAAGCGCTCGTCGGTCAGGCTGGCGTCGATCGCATTCAGGCGCAGTCCGGTCAGCTGTTCGCGGCTGTAGCCGAGCCACGCAAGCGCGGTCTCGTTCGCGTCCACGATCGATCCGTCGCGGCCGATCTCCAGCACCATTTCGCCGGCCGAGTCGAGCGCTTGCCGCAGCGCCGCCAGCGAGGTCTCGGCAAACCGCTCGCGATCGAGCCGCTCGACCGTCAGGAACACGCCGCTGAACGAACCGCTCGGCGAAAACAAGGGTGTACGGCGCTCGCGCACCCACGGGTGGTCGCCGGCGCCGAACTCGTATTCGATCTGCTGCGGAACGCGCACTTCGCCGTCGCGCAGCCGCTCCAGGGAGCGCATCACGGCGGGCTGCGAGGAGTGGTCGAACGCCTGGTCCAAACGCCGGCCCAGCAGCTGTCCGGTTTCGACCCCAAGCAGCTGCGCCAGATGCGCGTTACAGCGCACATAGCGCAGGTTGGCGTCGAGCACCGCCATGCCGACGCGCGCGCTGGCCATCAGCGTCGACAGCATCGCGTCGGCTGCGCGAGTTGCCTGCAGCGCGCCGCGCGGCACCGTCACGTCGCGCACGATCGCCGTCACGAAAGCGGCTTCGCCTTGGTGGTCGCGCTCGATCAGCAGACGCACCTCAAAGGTCTTCTGCCCGGCCGGGTGTGCGTACGTGAACTTGAAGCTGCGCGCGTCCAGAGAATCGAACGTCGCCGCCAGCTTCGACTCCCACAGCGGCGCGTATTGGGCGAAGTTGTCGACGTGGTTCAGGGGTCGCCCGATGAAGGCGGCACGCGAGATCGCGGTGGCGCGCTCGACCTGGGCGTTCGCGTATACGACGACGAGGCAGCGGTCGAAACGCAGGACCGCGTCGGGCAGCTCGTCGAACAGGGTCGCGGGCGGCAGCGACGGTTCCGACACTTGCGCACCCTGCGACTGGCGCCACGGGGGCGTCACGGGCGCCTGTGGCGCGCCGCGCGGCGCCGATTCGATCGCCAGCATGCGCGCGCCGGAGGCGAGGTCGGGCGGCCCGGCCGGCGTGCGCGCCCGCAAGCGGCTGCGATCAAACAGAGTCGAATCGGCCACCCAGCTGCTCCGTCACGCCGCGATTGCGGCAACCAGCCGGCACAAAGAATACCGGAAGCCTCTGCCTACAGATAGTTGAACAGCGACAGCTTGGACACGGCCGAATAGCTCTGCAAGGCGGCCTGGAACACGGTCTGCTGTTGCGCCATCTGCGAGGCGGCTTTTGCGTAATCCAAATCCTGAATCGCAGACAGAGCCGAATTGGCCTGAAGCGAGCGGGAGCTGTTCAGGCTCGTGTACGAATTGAGCTGCTGCAACTGCGTTCCGACCTGCGCCTGCACCAGGGTCAAATGATCGAGCCCCTGCCCCATCGACGCCAAAGCCGAGCCCAGCGAGGTCTGCAGTTGGGCGGATGCGGCCGGCGTGCTGGTCGGCTGCTGCAGCGCGGCGATCGCATTGGCCATCGTCGTGAAGATCGACTGGTACGAGGCAGGCGCCACGGTAAAGCTGTCGTTGTTGGCGGGCGCGCCGCTCAGCGTTACTTGCGCGCCGTCGAATGAGATCGTCGTAGGAGAGGTGTAGTTGCCGCTGGCGACCGACACATTCTTGGTCGTATCCTGCACGTTGTACGTCGTGCCGGAGCCGCCGACGGTGAAGCTGATCGTGTAGTTGTCGCCCGTCAGCGCGGATGGATTGGTGACCGAACCCGGATCGATCACTCCCGAGCCGGTATTGGTGCTGCTCGCCGCCGTCACAAAGGAGCCGTTGCCGGGGCGGATTTTCTGGAACACGTCGTCACCAGAGAACTTGATCTGCAGCAGGCGGTTCTGCGAGACCTGGACCGATTGCAGCGTCGAGTCACCGTTGTACGTCACGTTGTTGCCAACCTGCGAGAACGGCGGGGCCGACTGCTGCGAACCGGCAAACAGATAGCCCCCCTGTCCGTCGCTGGTGTTGGCCAGCCCCGCCATCTGGCTCAGGTCGCCTTGCAGCTGCTGTGCGAGAGCGGCGCGCTGCGAATCGGAGTAGGCGCCGTCGCCGGCCTGGATTAGGTTCTGCTGCGCGTTCTGCACCAGGTTGACCAGGCTCGTCATCGTCGAGTCGGCCTGGTTCAATTGCAGCTGGGCCTGGTTCTGGTTGCTCTGAAACTGGGTCAACTGCGATACGGTGCCTTGCAGCGACGCCACGTTGGCAGCCCCGATTGGGTTGTCGGCAGGCGAATTGATCTGTTTGCCGCTCGACAGCTGCAGCTCGGTCTGCATCAGCTGACTCTGGGCGTAGCCGATCGCCGCTTCGCCGTCCTGGAACATCGTGTAGGTGGAGATTCTCAGCATCGCTATGCCATCCTGGATCCGTCCGCAGCGCTTCGCCGCCTCAACCCGTCGGCGCGGACGACATGATCGAGATGATCTGGCTGAACAGCGACGAGGCGATCGACAGCGTCTGCGCCGCCGCCTCGTACTGCTTCTGGTACTGGATCAGCTTCGAAGCCTCCTCGTCCAGGTTCACTCCCGCCAGTGAACTTTGCGAATTGGTCGCGTTCTTCAGGATCGTGCTCTGGTTCTGCTGCTCGGCCTGCGCATCGGCCGTCATCGTCCCGACCTGCGAGACGGCTGCTGCGTAACCGGAACCGAGCGAGGCGCCGTCGATCAAGTTCGCGCCCTGTAGCTGCGCCAGTGCGAGCGCGTTGGTGTTGTCGCCGGTGCCGCCCACGTTGGCGCCAACGCTGACGGAATCGTTCGTCTGCGGCGCACCCAGCAGCGTCAGGCTCCAACCGTTGAACGCGATCGGCTGGCCGGAGGTGTACGTGCCGGTAGTGCTCGTGTTGTTGGTGGAGTCCGTGATCGTATACGCGGTCGGACTCGTGAATTTGATCGTGACCGCGTCGGTCAAGTTGGCGTTGCGCGACGGCCCCACGACCGACAGCGAAGACACGGTCAGCGATCCAGTATTGCTCGACGGCAGCGATGCCCGCACCGGACTGGCGGCGGCGATCTGTTGGGGCTGTCCGATCGCAACGGACAAGTTGTTGGCACCGTTGCGCACGGGCTCGATCGTGAAGCTGTCGCCGTTGACGGCAGTACCGCTGACGCTGATCGTAATGCCGTCGACGGTAGCCGGCGTTGAGGGCAGCGAGGACAGTGTGGTCTGGTGTCCGTCGGAAAGCCGCGTGAGCACGTAATTGCCGCCGACGACTTGGAGGCGATAGTCGGACGCCTGCAACTGGGTCGTATCGCTGAACGTCGCCGTGACCGTTTCGGACGGGGAGCCCCCGGATGTGGCGTTCGTTGTCGAAGGGATCACGGTCGGCGACATCGACGAGAAGAAGTTCACGCCGGCCGCGCCGTTCAGATCCTGGCCCAGATTGCTCTGCTGATTGACCTGGGATCCGATCACGGTCGCCAAGCGTCCGATCTGATTCTCGACCGTAGGGATGTCTTGCATGCTGAACTGCATCAGCGCGCCAATCTGGCCGCCGATCGCGCTGCTGACCGATAGCGGAACGATCGTGTTGCCGGCCTTACCGCCTACGATGATGTTCTGTGGATTGGTCGGATCCTGCCCCATCGCCATTTGCGTGACCTGGTCGCCGACGACCAGCGGCTGACCGTCGGACAGGAACACGTTGATCGAGCCATCGCTCTGCTGCAACGTGGTGACGCCGATCGACTGGTTGAGCGTCTGGATCGCCTGGTCGCGCGCATCCAGCAGCTGGTTGGGCGACCCGCCTGCGGCGGTGGCCGTGGCGATCTGATCGTTCAGCTGCGCAATCTGGGCGATGGTCGAATTGACGCCAGCGATTTGCTGGCCGATCTGTGCATTGGCGCTTTGCTGCATCTGTTGCAGCTGGCTGTAGGCGTCGCCAAAACCGGCCGCCAGCTGTTGCCCGGACGAGAGCACCGACTGGCGTACGGCAAGGCTCGAGGGCTGCTGAGTCAGCGTCTGCAGTTGCGAGAAGAATTGGTTGACGACATCACCGAGGCTGCCCGTCGTGGCAGAGAACAGGTTGTTGACTTGGCCAAGCAGCGTTGCGCGGGTGTCTGCCTGGCTCGATCCGGCTTGCGCGAGGTCGACCTGCTGGGTCAGCAGCTGATCGTAGGCGCGCGTGATTCCCGCGACCGTCACGCCCTGGCCGATGTAGCTTCCGCTTAGGCTGGTTCCGACCTGCGCCTGCAGATCGACGATTTCGCGCGAATAGCCGGGCGTGTTCGCGTTCGCGATGTTGTTGCCCGTCGTCTCGAGCGCCGTGTAGGCGGCCGACAGCGCGCTGGTCCCGATCGAGAACAATCCAGTGGACATATTGACTCACCCTGGCCTTGCTGAAGAAATCGGCAAGCGGGGGGGAAAGTTGAACGGCGAGGTCATCCCGTGCCTCCCATGGATGTGGCAGTTCTGATGGTCTGGACGAGCTTCTGGCCGTATGCCGGGTCGGTCGAATAGCCCGCCTGTTGCATGCCAAAGGCGAACCCGCCGGCGGTGTCCGACGAGGCGATCGCGTCGGCATAGCGGGGGTTGCGGCCGATCGCAAGCGCCCAGTCCTGAAAAGCGGCCGCATAGCTGTCGTAGGCGCGAAAGCTCTGTACCGTCTTTTGCGGACCGGTACGGTCGTACTCGGTCGTAGCGACTTGGACAGTCCGGCCGCGCCAGCCCGAACCGGCTTTGATGCCGAACAAGTTGTAGCTGGGCGAGCCATCCGCACCGCGAATCTCGCGCTGGCCCCAGCCGGACTCGAGCGCCGCCTGGCCGAGGATGAAGCTGGCCGGCACGCCGGTGGCCTGCTGGGCCCGCACGGCGTCGTTCCAGTGCTGCCGCAGAAAGTCGCGCCGCATCGCGGCGGTCGGGACGCCGTCGCCCGGAGACGACGCCGGATTCGAAGTAACGCCGGGCGCGAGTGCTCCGACCGGCTGGCGCGCGACAGTGGCATTTATCGAGACCATCCCCGCAGCGGCGGCGGGCGCGGAGGCTTGCGCCGCCTGCGCAGCGTGCGCTCCAGCAGGCAGGTTGCGCGTCAATTGCTTCGCGATCAGCTCCGAAAGGCCGGTGCCGCGACCCGCAATGCTCTGAGCGACTTGGTCGTCCAGCATGCCGCGGTACATGTCCTGTTCCTGCGAGTCGAGCAGGCCCGAATGAGGTGTCGCTTCGCGCATGCTCTTCAGCACCATTTGCAGAAACAGCGCTTCAAACTGGGTGGCCGCTTTCTTCGCTGCCTGGCGCGGATCGTCGTGGGCTGCGCGCTTGAGCTGCTCGAGCGTGCGGCTGTCCGCCGCGAGCCCGCTGGCCGCCAGGCCGGACGCTGCGCCGATCGGGTTGGTCGGGTCGAAGCTTGGCATGGTTCGACGAATCTGCGACTCAGGACACTGGCGGCCGCCGTTCGCGCAGGCGGCTTCAAATGACTTCGAGGTCGGCGTGCAGCGCGCCGGCGGCTTTCAGCGCCTGCAGGATCGCCACGAGGTCGGCCGGGTTGGCGCCCAGCGAATTCAACGCCTTCACCAGGTCCGCCAGATTGGCCGCGGCGGGCAGTTTCATCAGCGCGCCGCCCTCCTGCTTGAGCTGGATGTCGGTTTTCTCAACGACAGTGGTCTGGCCCTGCCCGAACGGGTTGGGCTGCGACACCATCGGGGTCGACGTGATCGTCACCGACAGGTTCCCGTGTGCCACTGCCGCCGCATCGAGCGCCACTGTGCGGTTGATCGCGATCGAACCGGTGCGCGCATTCACAATTACTCGCGCGGGAGGCTCGACGCTCGCAACTTTCAGACCCTCCAGCTGTGCCACGAAGCGCACCCGACGATCGGGATCGGTCGGCGCCTTCACATCGATCACGCGCCCGTCCAGAGCATGGGCAGTGCCCACGCCCATTTCGTCGTTGATGGCGTCGGTCACTGCCTGCGCTGTGGCAAAGTCGGTAGAGTTGAGCTCCAGTGAAATGCTGTCGCCCTGCAAGAACGGCGAAGCGACCGCTCGCTCGACGCTCGCGCCGTCGGGCACGCGACCGGCGGCCAGATGGTTGATCTGCACCTTCGATCCGCCCTGCGCAGCTCCCGCTCCGGCCACCAGCACGTTGCCCTGCGCGACCGCGTAGATCTGCCCGTCGACACCCCTCAGCGGTGTCATCAGAAGAGTTCCGCCCTTCAGGCTGCGCGCGTTGCCGAGCGATGAGACCGTCACGTCGAGCTGCTGCCCGGGCCGAGCGAACGGCGGCAGTTCGGCCGTCACCATCACCGCAGCGACGTTCTTCAACTGCGGGTTGGTTCCGGGAGGCAGCGTGATCCCCAGTTGCGTCAGCATCGACTCCAAACTCTGTACCGTGAAGGGAGTCTGCGTGGTCTGATCGCCGCTGCCGTCCAGGCCGACAACCAGACCGTAGCCGATCAACTGATTGCCGCGCACTCCCTGCACCGTTGCCAGGTCGCGAATGCGTTCGGCGCGCGCCGGCGCCGCCAGCACAAGCGCGCACAGCACCACCGCGAGCGATCCGGCGAAGTACCCGGCTGCGCATCGCAACGCAGCCCGGCCGGCTGCACCGCTGCGCCGAAACGCCTCCGTCAGAAGCGTCAACGTCAGAAGCGCAGAAATCAGAGCGGGCAACATCAGAACGGCGACCACGAGTTGAAGAAGCGCCCGAGCCAACCCTGGATCTGCGCCTGCTCGATGTTGCCGCCGCCGCGGTAGTCCAGGCGTGCGTCAGCGACCTGGGTCGAGCTGATCACGCTGCCTGGCTGGATCAGCGCAGGATCGATCACGCCGGAAAACCGCAGAACCTCGGAGTTCTCGCGGATCCCGATTTGCTTCTCGCCCGCCACCCGCAGGTTGCCGTTGGACAGCACCTCGATCACCGTCACCGTGATGGTCCCGGTGAAAGCGCCGGAAGAGGTGGTGGCACCAGTGCCGTTGAAAGCGTTGTCGGAGCTCGCGGTCGTGTTCAGGCCGTTGATTCCCATGCCGAGGATGCCCTTCACCCCGGGAATGACCGCAGTGGCTGCGGTCTTCTTCTCGGTGTTGGAGGTCGCGCTCTGGCTGGCGTTGGTTGTCTCGTTCAATTGGATCGTCAGCAGATCGCCGATCGCACGCGGCCGGCGGTCCTGGAACAACAGCAGCGTGCCTTGCGGCCGGAAAATGGCGCCGGTCGGATGTTCCTCTGGTGATTCGATCGGCTGAGGCAGCGCGGTGGTCCTGGCCACCTTGATCGAATCGCGCGGCGACGCGCAGCCGCCGAGCGCGCACGCAGCGAGCAAGGCCAGGCAGACGGATCGGGACTGCATTCTCATCGTTGGCTTTCGCCGCGCGAGGCCGCCTGCGTGTTCTGGCCACGCCGCAGACCCGCAGCGGAATTACATCTGCGACAGGCGCGCCAGCATCTGGTCCGACGTGGAGATCGCCTTGGAGTTGAGCTCGTACGCGCGCTGGGTTTGGATCATCGACACCAGCTCCTCGACCACGTTGACGTTGCTAGTCTCCACGTAACCCTGCTGCAGCGTGCCCAGGCCGTTGCTTCCCGGCGTGTTGGCCGTCGGGGTGCCCGATGCCGCGGTCTCCGCATACAGGTTCTGCCCCTTGGATTCCAGCCCGGCCGGATTGATGAAACTGGCGAGCTGGATCGCGCCGACGTTCTGCGGCGTCGCCTGGCCCGGCAATGTGACGCTGACGGTGCCGTCGGCGCCGATCGTGACGGACTGCGCGGTAGGCGGAATCGTCACGGCAGGCGTCAGTGCGAAGCCCGAGTTGTTCACGAGCTGGCCGGCTGCATCGATGTGAAAGGTGCCGTCGCGCGTGTAAGAGGTCGTTCCATCCGGCATCTGGACCTGAAAGAATCCGTTGCCGTTGATGGCCATGTCGAACGGGTTGCCGGTTTGCTGCAGGTTCCCTTGCGAGAAGATGCGCGGCGTCGCCACCAGCTGCACCCCGGTTCCCAATTGCAAGCCGGTGGGCAGCTGCGTCTGCTGCGAGCTGTTCGCTCCGGCCTGGCGGATGTTCTGGTACAGAAGGTCTTCGAACGCGGCGACCTGCCGCTTGTACCCGTTGGTGCCAACGTTCGCCAGATTGTTGGAAATCACGTCCAGCTGCGTCTGCTGGGCGTCCATGCCGGTCTTCGCGATCCACAGGCTTCTGATCATTTGCTTGCTCCCGCTTTGCTTCGTTCCGCTCAGGCCCCGATTACGGTGCCTGCTTTCTGCTCGTTTTGCTCGGCCGTGCTGAGCATCTTCATCGAAAGCTCGAACTGACGCGAGGCGGCGATCATCCCGACCATGGCCTCGACGACATTCACGTTGCTGCCCTCCAGCGCGCCGTCGACCACTCTCACCGACGCGTCGGCGTCGGCGGGAGCACCGCCTTGCGTGCGGAACAGTCCATCGGAGCCCTTGACCAGGTCCGAAGTGGACGGATTGACTAGCTTCAACTGGCCGACCGTCGTCGGGGTCTTGGAGCTGGCTGCCTTGACCGATACGGTTCCGTCAGGAGCGATCAGCATGTTCTGCGCGTCCGCCGGGATCGCGATCGGACCGCCGGTGCCTTGCACTTGCAGCCCGTTTGGCAGTTGAAGAGTGCCGTCGGGGCCGATCTGCAGCGAACCGTTGCGCGTATAGGCTTCCGAGCCGTCCGCCGCTTGCACCGCAAGCCAACCCTGCCCCTGGACCGCGACGTCGAGCGTGCGACCGGTCGCAGTCACCGGCCCCTGGGAGAAATCCGCCCCGGTGGTCGTTTCGACCGTGAACACGCGCGTGCCGGCCTGCGGGCTGACCGCAGGCACCGCGCGCAACCCGACCGTGTCCGCGCGAAAGCCGGTTGTGGTCGCGTTGGCGAGGTTGTTGGACAGCGTCGCCTGCCGCTCCAGCAGGTACTTGGCGCCGCTCATCGACGTGTAAATCAGTCTGTCCATGGCTCAGTGCGGTTCCTGGATCGGGAATTAGCGCAGGTTCATCAGCGTCTGCTGCACCTGGTCCTCGGTCTTGATCGTCTCGGCGTTGGCCTGGTACACGCGTTGCGCCGTAATCATGTTGACCAGCTCGGTCGTGATGTCGACGTTGGAGCTCTCCAGTGCGCCGGCCTGCAACGATCCGTTGCTGCCCGTCGAGGGCGCTCCGATCAGCGGTTGACCGGAAGCCGACGTTTCGACCCACTGGTTGCCGCTCAATGCCGACAGGCCCTGCGGGTTGACGAAGTTGGCCAGCGCGATCTGCCCTTGGTCGCGCGTCTGACCGTTGCTATAGCGCCCCTGGATGATTCCGTCGGTGCCGATCGAGAAACCGGACAGCTGGCCGGTCGTGTAGCCGTTCTGCGAATTCGCGCTAACGGCGAAACTGGCGCCATACTGGCTGGTCGACGCTGCGGGAAATGTCAGCGCGAATGTCAGCGGGGTGGTCGCGCCATTCGTCAGCGCGATCGACGGGTTCATCGTGACATCGGCGGCCATCTGGCCGGCGGTATTGAAGTTCAGCGTTCCGATCGGCGCGCCGGCGTTCAGCAGCGTGCCGTCGGCAGTGGCATACACGGACCATGTGTTGGCCGCGGTGGTGCGAAAGTACAGCGCCAGCGTATGCGAGTTGCCCTGCGAGTCGTACACCGTCATCGCGGTCGACGAGTTGTACGTGGTCGGATCGTTGACGTTGAAGGCGGAGACCGGAACGGTTGAGCGCGAATCCAGATTCAGCGACAGGCTCGCGGTGGTGGTCGGCTGCGGAGCGATGTTCGCGAGCGACAGCTGGACCGGAACGGGTGTGCTCGGGCTGATCCCGCCGTTCGCTGTGGCGGGGAAGCCGGTGAGCAGAGCGCCGGAACTGTTGACGATGAAGCCGTTGGAGTTCAGCGAGAACTCGCCGTCGCGCGAGTAGGTGATCGTTCCGCCGGTGCTCATCCGGAAGAAGCCCTGGCCGTTGATCGCCACATCCATCGGGTTGCCGGTGGTCGTGATGTTGCCCTGCGTGAACTCCGGGCTCACCGCCGACAGGCTGGTTCCGATTCCGATCTGCGTGCCGCCGCTGGCGAGCGAGGCCGCGTACACGTCGGCGAACTCCGCACGCCCGTCTTTGAATCCGACCGTGGAGGCATTGGCCACGTTGTTGCCGATCACATCGAGGTTCTGCGAGGCTGCATTCAACCCCGACAGGGCCTGTTCGAAACTCATATCGTTCTCCCGTTACATCAATTGCGAAATCGTCTTACAGGATCTGCGCGATCGCGCTGAACCCGACCTGCGTACCGTTGGCGAGCAAGAACTGCAAGCTTCCATCCGACTGCGGCGCCACGCCAACGATCTGCTGCGCGCTGTACGCGGTCGTGCTCACCGGCTGGCCGTTGGCGCTGGCGGACACCGAATACGTATAGTTGCCGGCCGCGGCCTTCGCGCCGCTGTCGGTGGTGCCGTCCCACGAAAAATCCTGGATGCCCGCGCCGAGCGCACCGAGGCTGATCGTGCGTACGACCGCCCCGCTCGAGTCCTTCACCGTCACGTTCACCGTGTCGGCTGCTTGCCCCAGCGAGAAACCGCCGTACGCGGCGAGCGTCTGGGTCGAGCCGCTGCTGGAAACGGCGGACAGCGCCAGCGAGTTTCCGGGCACCAGCACGGTGCGTCCAGCAATCTGCGCCGACTGCACGGCCTGGCTCTGCTGCAACTCGCTCACCAGCTGGCTCACCGAGCTGTTCAAGCTGTTGATCCCGGTGACCGTGCTGATCTGCGCCATCTGCGACGTAATCTGCGAGTTGTCGACCGGGTTGAGGGGATCCTGGTTGTTCATCTGCGCCACCAGCAGCGTCAGGAACGTGTTGGACAGGTTCTGCGTGCTGTTGCCGGTCGCACCCGAAGTGGTACCGGTTGCGCTCGAGGCTGCGTTTTGCTGCAGCAGGCTCGCGAGCGTGCTGGGGGTGGTGTTGGTAGCTACGGCCATGTTCGTTCCTTAGATTCAAGTTCCCAGCGTCAACACCTTCTGCAGCAGGCTCTTGGCCGTGTTCATCACGTCCACATTGGTCTGGTAGCTGCGCGAAGCCGAAATCATGTTGACCATCTCTTCGACCGGATTGACGTTGGGCATCGTCACCATGCCATCGGCATCGGCCAGCGGATTGGACGGGTCGTGGATGCGCCGCGCAGGAGTTTCGTCCTGGACCACCTGTGCGACCCGCACCCCGGCCGCCGACGGATCGGTGCTCAAAATCTGCGTCTGAAACAGCACCTGGCGCGCCTTGTACGGCTGCCCGTCCGGTCCTGCGATCGATTCGGCGTTCGCCAGATTGCTCGCCACGACATTCAGCCGCTGGCTCTGGGCCGAAATCGCTGACCCGGATACATCGAAGATCTTGAACAGGGACATTGGAGTTCCTTTCGCTACAGCGGGTAAGCGCGGCTACCGCCGCGCTTACTGGCCATTGATCGCGCTGAGCATCGTTCGGATCTGCCCGTTGAGGAAGCGCAGACTCGCCTCGTAGCGAAGCGAGTTCTCGGCAAAGGCGGCCCGCTCGGTGTCCACGTCAACGGAATTGCCGTCGAGCGCAGCCTGCAAGGGCTGCCGGTACTGCAGCGCCGGCTGTGGCGTCGCCGTCGCGCTCGCCGGCAGGTGCCCCGGATGGGTGCGCACCGGTGCGGTGGGTTGTGTCGCGGATTGGGTAGCCTGCGCGAGTGCCTGACCGAAATCGAAATCCCTCGCCTGGTAGTTCGGCGTATCGGCGTTGGCGATGTTTGATGCCAAAACCTTTGCGCGCTGCGCCTGCAGGCCAAGTGCGGTGGCCTGGAAGTCCAGCGTTGCCGTCATGCGGTCGATCGGAGTCGTTGGCATCGTTACGTTGCGCCCGTTCAGGGCCCCTAAAGTTCTCTGGGCTGTTGCCGATTATTCGGATGAGGGGCCTTATCGATCGGCCGATAAGTCGTGGCCGCGCGGACCTTTCTCCCCCATCGGTCGCGCGCGTGCCTCTTAAGCTTTCGTCCATGAGATCGTCCCTCACCATCTTCTGGCTCTGCGCCTGCCTAGGCATCACGGCATCGGCGCAAGCCCAGGTCCCGGTAGAAGCGGTGCGCCAGTTCGTCCAGAACGAATTGGGTACCATCGAAGGCGCTGACCGCGTCGACATCTCGGTCGGGCAGCTCGATCCAAAATTGCAGCTGGCTCCGTGCGAAAACGCTGAGCCATTTTTGCGAAGCGGCGCGCGTTTGTGGGGTCGCAGCTTCGTCGGATTGCGTTGCGCATCGGGAGCACGCTGGACAATCAACGTTCCAGTGCAGGTGCGCATCTTCGGCCCGGGATTGGTTGCGATGCGCCAGCTCGCCGCCGGCGAGCCGATCGCAGAGGCAGATGTGCGGACCGAAGAGGTGGAATGGACGCGCGAGGCGCAGAGCGTGGCGCGCGAGGCCTCGCAGCTGCAACACCGCGCGCCGACGCGTCGGATCGAGGCAGGGCAAGCGATCGCGCTGAACCTGCTGTCCGAGATCCCGGCGGTCGTGCAGGGAGATCCTGTCAAGCTGGTCGGTCGCGGCCAGGGCTTTTCCATTACGACCGATGGGGTGGCGATGGCAGCGGCTGCCGTCGGCCAGCCGGTGCGAGTGCGAGTCGATTCCGGCAAGATCATCACCGGAACGGCACGCGATGGCCGTGTGGTGGAAGTGGCGTTCTGAGGATGATTGGTGCCGGAACTTCGAGCGGGGAAAATGGGCGTACTAGACACACCGCTTTTGCGGGTCATGAAGCCGGATCAAGACGTTAAGGATGCGCTAAAGTTCGCACACGGATCGCCGAATTGAATTGCAAATGGGTTTGCGGCAGGAGTCGCGATGAAAATCACCAGAACCAGTGAACCGGCGCGCACGGAGCGCACGCAGCCGAACTCCGGCAACTCCGCTCGCACGTCGAATACTGCAGCAAAGCCGTCCGCCGGTAACAGTGCCAGCGTGCGCTTGTCGCCGATGGGGCGCCTGAGCCAACTCGAGTCCCAGTTCTCCGAGAGCCCGATCGACGCTGCCAAGGTATCAGAGGTTCGCTCCGCGATTGCGGAGGGCCGCTATCAGGTCAATGCCGGCGTGATCGCCGACAAGCTGCTGGCAAGTGCCGCCGACCTGGCGGGCCGCAAGGCTTGAAACCCCATCTTCCCTCGCTGCTGCCGGCAGCGGTTCCGGCGGCGTTCGACCATCTCGATGCGCTCGCTCAGCTGCTGCATTGGCTGCAGCGCGAGGGCGACGCGCTGATCGGAGCCGATCCCGACGGTCTCGCGCAGGCGGTCCAAGGCAAGGAAGAGAGCTTGCGGCGCCTGGCGTCCGCTGTTGAGGCGGATCGAATCGACCGGCGCACGCTGCATGATGGAATCCGGCGTGCGAACGAGTTGAACCGACGCAATGCGCGATTGCTCGCACCGCATCTGCGGATGAATCGGGCACGGATCGAGTCGCTGCTGGGTGCACGTGCCGTTGGTGGCACGCTCTACTCGGCTGACGGTCGCGCATCGTTCGCGCCGCACCGTTAGAACTCGTTAGAACTCTTCCCAGTCGTCGTTGCTCGGCGTCTCGCCGCCCGGCCTCGCCGGCGGTGGCGCCGTTGGAGCAGGCGGAGCGGCTTTCGGCGACTCCGCGGGCCCAGGACGGGCGCTGGCGCGCCGGGACAGTTTCTGCGCTGGCGCCGACTTGACCACCGCGTACGAGCTGGCCTGCGCCTGGGCGATCGCCCGCACAGCGCCTTGTCGCCCGAGCTTGAAAATGGCCACCGCCTGCGCAAGCAACGCAGCCTGCGCCTTCAAGCTTTCGGCAGCAGCAGCGCTCTGCTCGACAAGCGCGGCGTTCTGCTGGGTCATCTGGTCCAGCTGCAAGACCGCTGCATTGACCTGACCGATTCCGGAGTCCTGCTGCAGCGTCGCAGAGGAGATTTCGCCCATCAGGTCGGCCACACGCTTCACTTGCTCGACGATATCGCGCATCGTCTGGCCGGCCGCAGCGACCTGGCGGGAGCCGCTGTCGACCTTCTGCGCGCTGTCGGAGATCAACTGCTTGATCTCACGCGCCGCCTGGGCGCTGCGCTGCGCAAGGTTGCGCACCTCGCCCGCGACCACCGCGAACCCGCGCCCCTGCTCGCCCGCACGCGCCGCTTCGACCGCTGCGTTCAGCGCCAAGATATTGGTCTGGAAAGCGATGCCGTCGATCACGGCGGTAATTTCCGCGATTTTGCGGCTGGAGGCCTGGATCTCAGCCATTGTCGAGACCACCTGCCCGACTGCCTCGCCGCCGCGCGCGGCCACTTCCGACGCCGACGCCGCCAGCTGATTGGCCTGGCGCGCGGTCTGCGCATTGTTCTTCACTGTCGCCGACAGCTCCTCCATCGAGGCAGCGGTCTCCTGAAGGTTCGACGCCTGCTGTTCGGTTCGCATGCTCAGGTCCGCGTTGCCTTGGGCGATCTGCGACGAGGCTACGCTGACCGATTCGGTGGTGACGCGAATCTGGCCGATCATGCCGGCAAACGATTCGCGCATCCGCTCGAGCGAGCGCGACAGGTCGCCGAGTTCGTCACGAGTCTCGCTGCCGAAGCGCGCTTCCAGATCGCCGTCAGCCAGCCTTCCGGCCACGCCCGAGGCCTCGCGCAGCTCGCGCGCGGTGCGGCGCGCCAGCGGCACGGCTGCGATCAGCGAGGCGGCGATCGCCGCAATCAACGCTGCGGCGATCAGTAGCTGCGACAGCGAAGTGACGCGCTGTGCGTGCCGGGCGGCCAAATCCGCCTGGCCGGCGACCAAGCTGCCGACCTGATCGAGCGTCTGTATCACGACGCCGTACTGCTCGTCGGCGCTCATCATCGCTGCGATTCCGGTGTTGACGTCGCCCGATCCGAGCTCGATCGCATCGTCGGCTTTCCTTGCGTATTTTTCGATCTCGGCAGCGCCACGAGGCAGCACCGACCCGCTCTGCGCGTCCTGCGCAAGCCCGGTTCCGGCCAGGTCGGTGCCGATCGCAAGCAAGCGCTTGTGCACCGCTGCGCGCTCCTGGTCGATGCGCTTGGCGTCGAAACTGCCCAGCAGCATGAACAGGCGGTAGACCTCGCCGCGGGCGGTCGCGATCTGCGACTTCGCGCGCGAGATCACGGCGCTCACCGGCAGCACCCGCTCCGTCAGCTCCTCCTGCGCGAAGCGCTGTTGGCGCAATCCCTCGAACGAGATCGCAACCGCGACGCCCATCAGCATCATCCCGGCGGCAGGCGCCAGCAGCATCTTGTGGAGGATCTTCATTCGACTGTTCCCCGGGCAGGCGCGAGGCTGCCTCAATGCTTGTAGATGCCTCCGCAGACGACCACGTCGTCCAGGCGCTCGCAGTACATCTCCTTCGGCTCGATCTTGCGCGTCACCGGGTCGGTGAATTTGTACTCCTGCCAGAACGACGGCTGCTTCTGCGCCAGCTCTACGCGTTCCTTGACGAACGGCTTGCCGTCGACGTCCTTCAGGTCAATTAGGTTGCGTCCGACTTGCTTCTCGTTCGCGCCGTGCGCGAACACGGTGCCGTCCATTCCATATACGACCAGGTACAGGTCGCGGTCGGTGAACTGGCCCTTTTTGTTGCTGATCTCCGCGTAGCCCTTTTCCTTGCCAGCGGACTTGATGAAGGCGACGCCCTTTTTCACCATCGCGATGGCCTCGTCGCGCGAGGCGAATTCGGCCTTTGCCAGCGCGGGCAATGCGGCAGTGGTTGCAGCCAACGCCAGCGCGCAGGCCGCGCAGCCGATCCATCGCTGGACGGTCGTGGCAGGGGGGTTCCGGACAGTGCGGACAGGTCTCATCGCTATCTCCAACAAGGGTTCGGGCGTGTCAGACCCAGTTCTTCAGCTTGGCGCGAAGCCGGGCGACCGCCTGGCTGTGCAGCTGGCACACGCGTGACTCGGTCACGCCCATCACGGAACCGATCTCGCGCAGATTCATGTCCTGTTCGTAGTACATGCTCATCAACTGGCGCTCGCGCTCGGGCAACTCTTCGATCGCGGCCACCAGGGAGTTGCGGAAGCGCTTGTCGCGCAGGATCTCGGACGGATCTCCGCCGTCGGACGCGATGTGGCGCTCCAGATAGTCATCGTCGTCATCGGAGCCGCCGAGATCGTCGAAGTACAGAAGCTGGGCGCCGCGCGCGTCACCGAGCATCTCCTGGTAGTCCGCGACCGATAGCCCCATTTCGCGGGCAATCTCGGCCTCGGCCGGTGGGCGCTTTAAGCGCTGTTCGAGACGATGGATCGCGTTCTCGATGTCGCGCTGGCTCTTGCGCGCCGAACGCGGCAGCCAGTCGCCGGCCCGCAGCTCGTCGAGCATCGATCCCCGGATTCGGCTGGCGGCGTAGACCTCGAACTGGGTCCCGTGGGTCTCTTCGAAACGGCTGACCGCATCCATCAGGCCGATCATCCCGGCCTGGATCATGTCGTCGAGCTCGACGTTGGCCGGCAGCTTCGCGATCATCTGATGCGCGATCCTGCGCACCAGCGGCGCATACTGCTTCGCGTACTCGCTCTGTCGATCGAGCGTGCCGCGCGCGTTGTAGACAAAAGCCTCGTTCTTCAAAAAACGGTCTCCACGGCCGCGGCCGTACCGGCAGGCGCGCCGTCGGCGCGCGGACCGCGGCAACGCAACTCGCGCACCAGGCGCTGGATCGCCGCGGCGTCGTGGACGTTGCCTACGGCCGACACCCGCGCGCGTAGTTCGCGCGCGCCGCTTGCGGCGAGCCTCGACAGCAGGCTACCGGCGCCGTCCACGCCCGTAGCCTGGAAAAGAAGCCGAAAAGCGTCGATGTCCACCACGCTCAAGGAGCGAATCGCTTCGATCGCGAGGCGCTCGCTGTCCGCGCCAGCCCCGAGCGCGACCAGGACATCCGCGGGCGCCGGCCGGCCGCGGAACAGCGCGGCGATGCGCGCCTGTCGCGCCGGCAGCACGAGCAGTACCCAATCGGCCGCGCCGGCGAGAGCGCGGACGCCGGCCTCAAAGCGCGCGATCGCATCGGCTCCACGCCGACCGTGACCGAGCGCGCGCGCGGCCGGAAGAATGCGGATGTCGGCAGCCGCCGGGATGCACGCTTCGCGCGGGGCGCAATCGCCGTCGAAGGCGTGGACAAGGTCGTAGCGGGCGCGCAACCCGAACGCGGATGCCACCTGCGCCCGGGCAGCGTCGACGATCAACGTGCGCGATCCCTGCCCAGCGAACTGCCGCGCTAGCGCAGCCACCCAGCTGCCGGCACCCGGCTCGTCGGTGGCGAGCACGACGGGCAGCCAGCGGGGCTGCGCGGGTGCGAACAGCCTCCGCAGGCCGGCGGCCTGGTCGCGCCCGCGGGCCATGTCGGACATCGTCAGGGGTTGTGGAGGTTAGTTAGCTACCCTGCAACTGGTCCGCGAGTGCCTGAGTCTCCTGATCGCCGAGCGTGTACGGCGACGCCGACGGTTTCAGCGCGACGTGCGCGATCAGGCGGGCCCCTGCCGGATGCCAGTCCTCCGGAACGCGCTGACCATTGGTCAGGCCGAACAGCGTCATCCGGTACCGAAGCAGGCAGTCGACCGCTCCGCCGATTCGCGCCGCTTCGTCCATCTTGGTCAAGATCGCCCCAGCCGCTTCGTTCCCGCGCCAGGCGCGCGCCACCTCGTCGAGCGTCTCCGGATGGGAAGCGGCGTTCAGCAGAAGTACACGGCGGATCGGCTGCATGGCGAAGCGGGCGGCTCCCAGCGTGCCGAGCACCTCCTCCATCCGCTCGTCGCGCTGCGACAGTCCGCAGGTGTCGATCAGCACCAGACGCTTGCCGTGCAGCGACGCCAGCAACTCCCGCAGCGTGGCGCCGTCTTGCGCGAGATGCACCGGCACTCCGAGGATGCGGCCATAGCCACGCAGCTGCTCGTGCGCTCCGATCCGGTACGAATCGAGCGTAACGAGCCCCAGCTGCGAGGTGCCGTGGCGGACCGCGAAGCGCGCCGCCAGTTTGGCCACCGTTGTCGTCTTGCCGACTCCGGTCGGCCCGACCAGCGCGATTGCCCCTTGGCTTTCCAGCAGTCCGTCGGCAGCGCCCGCGCAGCGCAGGTTGCCCGCGATCACTTCGTGCAGCCAAGAGTCCATCTGCGCGTTATCGGCCGTAGGCGGGACGTGCGTGGCCACCCGGCGTGCCAGGTCGGGCGAGAAGCCCGACATCAGCAGGCGCGTCATCACGCGCGTCGGCGCCGGGTTACGGGGCGCGAGCGTTTCGGCTGCGCCCGATGCAGCCGCGGGCCGGCTCAAAGCGATGTTCGATTCGAGCGCTGCGATCCGGTCCGATAGCGAGGTACGTAGCGAGCGCAGCTCCTGCATCACTCGCGCATCGTCGCGTTCGACCTGGGGAGCGAGCGCGGCGCGCAGCGAGCGCAACTCCTGCAGCACCTGGCCGTCGTCATGCGCGGTGGACCTCGACGGGATCGACTCCTGTGGAGTTGCCGCAGCAGGTTTCGGTCCGGGAGCGGGCGCCGGCTGCGCGAGCTCGGCAGCCTGCGGCGCCGCCGGTGGCGCGGGCGGCGTCGGGCAGGCGTTCATCAGCTGGACCGCAGCGTTCCTCAGCTTGACCGCCGCGGGCGAAGCGGGACCGCCGATCGCCTCGGCAGCGTGGGCAGTCTCGGCAGCCGGTACCTGCTCTTCGCGCGGCGGACGTTGCCGAAAAACGGCAGGCGCCGCGGCGCGTGGCGCGGATGCAGCCGCAGCGGCAGGCGCTTGCACTGCCCGAGGAGCGGCGGCCGGGATCGGCGCCGCCTCGAGGACTTTGCTGACCGGCGCCGCGTGCGGTTGCGTACGCACTGCGGCCACTTCGTGATACATCGCCACGCCCTCCTCCGCGCTGCGCGCTTCAGGGGGCACGCTCGCTTTGGCTCCGACGCGTGGAGCCGGCTTTGCGCGCGGAGGCGCTTCGCGTGGGATCGATTCCTGTGCGGACGCTTCCCGCACCTGCGCTTGCGCGCCTTTTGCGGCGCCTGCGGGTGCTTGGCGGCGCAAATAGTCCTGAAACGACTCAGGATTCGGCGCTGCGTTGGAACGCGGGCGCTCGCGATTCGGCGAGCTCTGGCGCGGCGTCCCGTTGGGGCGGTCCGCCTCTTCAACCAGCGCGTCCATCGAATCGGATGCGGCAGCGACGATCTCGATCCGCCCCGGGCCCAGGCGCTTGTTCGAGAGGATCACGGCGTCCACGCCCAGCTCGCGCCGGACGCGGTCGAGTCCGTCGCGCACCGTGGCTGCGATGTATCGCCTGAAACTCATGACTGTCTCCTGTTTAAGACGCTCGCTGTCGAAAAGCAGCTTCTCCTGCCATCGCTCGTAGCGTCGAAATCGAAAGGCGGGAGGATCGGCTTCGAGGGGGAGGCTGCGCCCCCCCTCTCGGCTCCCACGGCTCGCCTTGCAAGGCTCGCCGGCTCCGGCGGCGCGAAGCTTCGCTTCGCGAAACCCCGCCTTCGCCCCCCGCGGCCCTCACACGCGTCACAGTTGCTACCAGTCGGCTCATGTGCGTTCCAACATCAAGCGGGCGCGCCCAGCACCGTGCTGACGCGGATCGTGCTGGTCTCGGGAACTTCGGCGTGGCCCAGCACTCGCAGCCGCGGCGCGGATCGACGCAGCAGCCGAGTAAGCGGCATGCGCAGGCGATCGGGCACGAGCAGCGTCGGGCTGAGGCCGACATCCTCCTGGCGCTTGGCCGCGATTGCGGCGCCGCGCTGCAGCAGCTCGACCAGCCCCGGCTCGAACGCCGGCGCCTCGTTCGCCGCGCCGACCGACTGCGAAAGCACCTTCTCCAGCTGCGGGTCCAATGCGATCACCGGCAGTTCGCGCGAGTTGCCGAACAACGACTGGGCGATCGATGCGCGCAGCGCGGTCCGCACCTGCGCCGTCAGTTCGGACGGATCGGTGGTGCGCGTGGCAGCGTCGGCGAGCGTTTCGACGATCGTGCGAACGTCGCGGATGTGCACCCCTTCGTCGAGCAGGTTCGAAAGCACCTTCTGCAGCGTTCCCAGCGGAATCAGCTTGGGCACCAGGTCTTCGACCAGCTTGGGCTGCGACTTGGCGACGTGGTCCAGCAACGCCTGCGATTCGGACCGCCCCATCAGCTGGCCGGCGCTCGTCAACAGCAGGTGATTGACGTGAGTGGCGACCACGGTGGCGCAATCGACCACCGTGTACCCGAGCACTTGTGCCGATTCGCGCGTGCGGGTTTCGATCCAGATCGCCGGCAGCCCGAACGCCGGATCTCGGGTCGGCGTTCCCGGAACCGCCTGCGTCACTCCACCCGGGTTGATCGCAAGCCACATCCCGCTGAAGGCTTCGCCTTCGCCGATCACGACTCCCTTGAGCAGCATCCGGTACTGGCTGGGCTTCAGTTCCAGGTTGTCGCGGATATGCACCGGCGGCGGCAAGAATCCGATGTCCTGGGCGAACTTCTTGCGGATCGCCTTGATTCGTTTCAGCAGCTCGCCGTCAGCATTCTGGTCGACCAGCGGAATCAGCCGGTATCCGACCTCCAGCCCGAGCACGTCGACCGGAACGATGTCGTCCCAGCTGGCTTCCTGCGAAGGTGTCTCGGGCGGTGCCGCCTGCGTGCGCGCCTGCGCCTGCAGTGCGCGCTGCTCTCGCATCCACAGCCGGCGTGCCGCCGACCCGCAAGCTGTCGCCAGGAGCAGAAACACGAGCCACGGCATTCCTGGGATCACGCCCAACACGAACAGGATCGCCGCAGTGATGCCGAGCGCGCGCGGCGTGCCGAACAGCTGTTCGACCAGCTGGACTCCGATGTCCGAGCCCTCGCGGCCGACGCGCGAGACGATCAGGCCGGCGGCGATCGAGATCATCAGGGACGGGATCTGTGCAACCAAGCCATCGCCGATCGTCAACAGCACGTAGTTGCCCACCGCGACGGAGAACGTCAGGTCGTGCTGCAACATGCCGATCGCCAGTCCTCCGATCACGTTGATGAACATGATCAGGATTCCAGCGACGGCGTCGCCGCGTACGAACTTGCTGGCGCCGTCCATCGCGCCGTAGAAATCGGCTTCCTGTGCGATTTCGGCGCGGCGGCGCCGCGCTTCCTTGTCGTCGATCGCACCGGTGTTCAGATCCGCGTCGATCGCCATCTGCTTGCCCGGCATCGCGTCGAGCGTGAAGCGGGCTGCCACCTCCGCAATGCGGCCGGCGCCTTTGGTGACAACGACGAAGTTGATCACGACCAGGATCGAGAACACGATCAGGCCGACGGCGAAGTTGCCGCTGATCACGAAATGCCCGAACGACTCGATCACCTTGCCCGCGGCCGCCGGGCCGGTATGCCCCTGCGTGAGCACCGCGCGAGTCGAGGCCACGTTCAACGACAGCCTCATCAAGGTCGTCAACAGCAGCACCGTGGGGAACGTGGCGAAATCGAGCGGCCGACGCGTATACGCGGCCGCCATCAGCACCACCAGCGCCAGCGCGATGTTGAAGGTGAACAGCAGATCCAAGAGGAACGGCGGCAGCGGGATGATCATCATGGCGAGCACCAGGAAGATCAGCAGCGGCACGCCGAGCGACCGCCAGGGCACGTCGCGCAGCAGCGGATGGTCGAACAGCGAGCCCAGGGCGTTCATGCCGTTGCCCTAGGCTCGAACGGATCGAGGCCGGGTGGAATCGGGATGTCGCCGGGCTCCTGCGGACGCTCGGCCTCGCCATCGCGATAGCGGCGCAGCTGGTACACGTACGCGAGCACTTGCGCCACCGCCGTGTACAGCGCTGCCGGGATCTCGGCGCCAATCTCCACGTGGCGGTACAGCGCGCGCGCCAGCGGCGGAGCTTGCAAACTGGGAACGCCATTTTCGGCGGCGATCTCGCGGATCCGCTCCGCCACCGCTCCCATGCCCTTGGCGACCACGACCGGTGCACGGTGGCGCTGCTGCAGGTATTTCAATGCGACCGCGAAGTGGGTTGGGTTCGTGACGACGACGTCGGCCTTGGGCACCGCCGCCATCATTCGCTTGCGCGCGATCTCGCGCTGCGCCTTCTTCACCCGCATCTTGATCTGCGGATCGCCCTGGCTCTGCTTCTGCTCCTCGCGCACTTCCTCGACCGTCATCCGCAGCATCGAGCGGTAGCGCGTGATCTGGTACGGCACGTCGATCGTGGCAGCGACCGCCAAGGTTCCGGCGAGTAGAACGAATGCCGCCAACAGGATCGATCCGAGCTGCGCGGCCGCGGCGGGCAGGCTCTGCAGCGACAGCGTGGCGAACTCGCCCATGTGGTCGAGGATGTAGCTGCCACCGACCAGCGACAGCAGCACAGCGACCAGCGCCACCTTGCCGAGCTCCACCAAGGCACGTAGCGAGAACAGCCGCTGTATGCCCGCCAGCGGGTCGAGCCGCTCGAAATGCGGCGCCACCACCCGTGGCGCGAAGTTCCAACCACCGATCAGCAGCGGCGCGGCCACCGCTGCCGCCGCCAACACGGCCAGCAGCGGAAGCGCCGCCCAGGCGGCATCCACGCTCAGCTGCGTCAGACGCACTCCCATTTTTCCTGGATCGGACACCGCGGCAGCATCGAAGCTCAGCCCCGCAGCCAGAACGCCGCGGCATGCCTGCGCCATGCGCGAGCCCGCCAAACTCAATCCGAGCACGCCCGAGCCGAGGATCAGCAGATGGGACAGATAGCGCGAGCGGGGGACCTGCCCTTCGCGGCGAGCGTCCTCGAGTCGCTTCGCAGTTGGTTCGAGCGAGCGATCCTGCGACGAGTGTTCCGAATCGGCCATCAGCGCGCGACCACCGCGCGACCCCGGTCGCGCGAAGTAAGTGGATCCGCACCGATTATTCGGGGGGCGAAGACCCCCCTAACGATCAAATATCGGCCGACTCGCGCCGCACTTTAGGCCGGCGCACACCCGCGGCCGGATCGCCCGATGCTCAGAATTGGGACGGTTTCGCCCGGCATTGCTCAAGGCAGCGATCGACCCGGCCGATTGCGAAGGGGAAGCGCGGTGTTGCGCGCCCGATTTGGAGAGCTTTCCCTCATGACCCGAGCCGAACTGGTCCGCCGCCTCGCGGAACACGCAACGCGTCCGCTGTCCGAACACGGTCGCAAAGAAGCCGCTGCCGCAGCTCCGGCCGCCAGCACCGACCTTTTCGTGTGGTTCGAGGACACCTCCGAACGGCGCCGCGACGGTCGTCGCGGAATTGCCGGACTGCCCGAGTCGCTGCTTCCATACGCGGCCGGAATGCGGGTGTTGGCGCGGGTGTACGCGCATGGCCATCCGCATTTGCTGGCGGCCGTCCGGATCCGCGCTCGTGACGGCGTGGGCGAACGCATCGCGGCTCTGTATACGGCAGCGCTATCGATCGGGACGGTGGCGTGGATCGGAACCGGCGACCAGTACGAGCGTGCGTGGAACGAGCTGTACGGAAGTGCAGAGGCGGCCGCGCTGCAGCCAGCGCCGGACGCGGCGCGTGACGCGTAGGCGCTTCGTCGCCTGTCGTAGGCGCTTCGTCGCCTGTAACAGCCAATTCGACAGTGCCTTGCGCGCCTGGCTAGCCTTGAGCTAGGCGGCGACCTTGCGGGAGCTCGGCCCGCGCTGATGCCTCTGCTCGACGTCGATGCGGTGCACGTAGCGCTGCAGCATCATCCGGGCCTGCGGTGACAGGTCGACAAACTCGCAGCCGCAGCGCAGTCCTTTGCCGTCGGGCGCGTTTTCCACGTGCGCAACGCGCAGTTTGATCAAGACGGTGCCGACCCCTGGCAGATCCAGGTAGCAGTGGTCGATCGTTTCGGAGGCCACCGGAACGAAGTGCTTCGGGTACGCCAGCATCGCCAGACCGCCGACGCTGACGTCGAGGACTCGCACCGACTCGTACTGGCCTTGATCGCTGGAGTAGGGAACCAGGCAGTTGGCGGAAACCGTCTCCGGCGTGCGCACCCGGTAGTACTCGCGCCGCTGCAAGCGCAGCACTCGCTCGGGGAACGCGCACAGGAACGTCGGGTAGCCGCTGTCGCTCGAACGCCGCGGTGCCGCGACGCGGAACTGCAGCTTAATGTTGTCGATGAAAGCCACAGCTACCAGCTCGGCGGCCGCGAGCAGGCCGGATTGCTGGTGCGCGTGGTTCGGCATGTCGAAGTGCGCTTCGTCGCGCACCGCGTCGACTTTCATGATCTGCGTGACCGCGAACTGACCGTCGTTGCCCCAGTAGACGGTCATGTGCACCCGCTCATCGCACAGTCGGGCCATCAAGGCATCGATCTCGAATTTCGAATACAGCCAGTAGCGCTCGAGGTCCGGCGACTCCGACTCCGGAAAAGGCATCGTGTCCATGGCTGTGCGTGCGGGCTGCGCGAGATTTTCTGAACACAGTAGATCACGCCGCAACGTTCGCCGAAGCCGCAAACTGCCCCGGCATGACGGAGCAATTCCCCAGCGCGCCGTCGTGGTGCGCGCGGAGCGGTGCGGGCTGCGCGCCGCCCTGAAGCTGCGGTACTGCGCGGTCCGGGGAAAAGTTGACATCGCCCGGCGTAGGGGCGAGCATCTGCGTGCACAACGTCCGGAATCGGACGATCCTCGATCGCTTGAGGGAGGAGGTCGAATGGCGGGCAAACCCGGGAAGGGCAAGCCGCCGGCCTGGAAGGGCGGCGATGACTACCTGTTCGTCGCAAGAAACAAAACTTTAGTAGTTGTTTCCGGAAAGACCGGCGCGACGCGCACGCTCGACCGAAAGACGGCGAGTGAAGTCCTCGATCTTCTGAAGAAGCGCCAGAAGGCCGGTCAGCAGATCTCCAAGCTCCTGAAGAAGCAGGGGTACGAGATCGGGCCGAACCAGATCGTTCACATCGTGGAGGATGAAGACTGAGACGGAATCGTGCCGGGCGGCTGTGACAGCTCCCTGCACCGGTCGCGAACCCGGCACCCGCGATCGCGCATTCGACCTCGGTGGAACCATCCGCGCCGCCTCTATCGGAACGACCCTTGCGCGGGCGCGCGGCCTTATGGCCGCAATCGGCATCACACGGGTCGGCAACGTCACCGGACTGGATCATGTCGGCGTACCCACGTGGCAAGTGGTGCGCCCGCTGGCGCAATCGCTAACGGTCTCGCAAGGCAAAGGGCTGACGCACGAGCTGGCGCAGGCCTCCGGCCTGATGGAAAGCATCGAAGTGCATCACGCCGAGCACTTCGTTCCGCGCGGCCAGCTGAAAACCTTAAGCGATGCCGTTGCGGACAGGACCTGTGCCAGTCCGCTCCTTTTGCCGATACGCCCCAGCGCGAGGCTGCGCCAAGACTCGCGTTCCGAATGGGTCGAGGGGCGCGATCTGGTGTCGGGCAAGATGCGCCGAGTGCCGCGCGACTGCATCCATCTGGGCCACCGCTCGCGCCGCCAGCCCGCCCGATTGTTCGTCGCCTCGTCCAACGGCTTGGCGTCGGGAAACACCAGAAGCGAAGCGCTGCTGCATGCCCTATGCGAAGTGATCGAGCGTGACCAAGCCTCGCTCTGGATCGCACGCCGCCAGCTGGGAGCAGAAGACCCGCGCGGCAGGCTGCGCCTCGATCGCGTGTCGGACCCATACAACCGGTGGCTGATCGAGCGGTGCGACGCGGCCGGCGTATACGCCGCCGCTTGGTACGTGTCGCAGACGGTGCCGATCCCATGCTTCTTTTGCCGGGTATTCGATTCGTCCGGCCGCACTTTCTACCCGCAGCGTGCGGCCGGCTTCGGCTGCCACCCGTACCGCCGTGTCGCGCTGTCGCGTGCGATCACAGAGGCGCTGCAGAGCCGCTTGACGCACATCGCCGGGGGGCGCGACGACGTGCTCTGGTCCAGATACAAGCATGCAATTCGGATCGACGACGACGCCGGCGCGAGCTGGGCGCGGCAACTCGAAGAGGAGCCGCAGACGCTCGACCCGGATGACATGCCCGAAGCGCCGTCGCTGAAGACCATCGACGAGCTGCTAGCGTGGGTGCTGTCGGAACTGAGCGCCGAGGGTTTGCCGCAGGCAATCGCAGTCGATCTGACACAGCAGGCCCTGCAGGTGCCGGTGTTCCATGTCACAGTTCCCGGGTTGGAGGGACTGCTGGGCAGTCCCGGGTACACGCCGGGACCTCGGATGCAGCGCCTGCTGGCTCAGTGTGCAGGCTAATCGCGCATCGAATCGATGAAGCGCTGCGTATTTGCCGGTCCATCGCTCTATCGCGAGCCGGTTCAGGATGGCGTCACTCGCTTCGGTCCGGTCGCGCTGGGTTCCGTGTTTCGGGCGGTCGAAGCCGGCTATCGCCGCATCGGCATCGTCGACGGAGTCTTCGGCAACCTGCCATCGGTCTGGCACAAGGAGATCCTGTTCGCGATCTCCGAGGGGGTGGAAGTGACCGGTGCCGGCAGCATGGGCGCACTTCGCGCCGCCGAGCTCAAGGGGCTGGGGATGCTGGGCCTGGGCAGCATCTTCCGGTTGTTTCGCAGTGGTGCCTGGACCGATGACGACGAGGTAGCTGTTCTGCACTGCCCGCGCGAGCTCGACTTCCGGCCGCTGTCCGACGCGATGGCCAACATCCGCTTCACGCTGCGAGCGCTGCGGCGGCAAGGATCGATCGACCGCCAGATCGAGGCGGAGTTGATCGCGCGAATGAAGCCGCTGCATTTCTCCGATCGGACGCCCGAGCAGCTGCAACGCCAATTCACGGAGGCGCTTGGCAAATCGGCTGGCTCGCGACAATTCGACGCCTACCGTCGCAGCTACGTCGATATCAAGCGGCTCGATGCGCGGATTCTGCTGCGGCACCTCGGGGATCGCTCAGGCGGATCGTCGCGCCCTCGCCCAGGATTCCGCCCGACGGAATACTGGAGGCGCCAATTCGAGCAGCAGATTGCCGACGTGCCGCCGCTGAGCTGACGCAAGAAGGCCCTTCCGATCCACCCCTGGTGCACTGCGCCATGGTGCCGTAAAGTAGGCTTGCGACGATTGCCGCTTTGGAGGGGCGGCAAGCATCCGCCCTCCGCCGTCATGGCCCAAACGGCCCACACCACCTACCTTTTCACCGACATTCAGGGCAGCTCTCGCCTGTGGGAGTCGGAGCCCGAGCGAATGGCGCAGGGGCTCGCGCGCCACGACGCGATCACGTGCGAGACGATCGAGCGCTATCGCGGCGTACTGGTCAAAATGGTTGGCGATGGCGCGTTGGCAGCGTTTGACAGCTCGCTGGACGCGGTCCTGGCAGCGGTTCAATTGCAGCGCGCACTGGCCGATCCGACCGTGACCTGCGGCATTGAGCTGCCGGTGCGTTGCGGACTGCACGCCGGGCTCGCCGAACGCCGGGGCAACGACTTCTTCGGCCCAGCGATCAACCGCACCGCGCGAATCGCCGGCGTTGCGCATGGCGGGCAGGTGCTGCTGTCGCAGGCGGTGGTCACAGATATCGGCGAGCGTGCTCCGCAGGAACTCGCGCTGCGCGACCTCGGTTTGGTGAGACTGCGCGACCTCGAGCGTCCGGAACGCGTCTACCAGGTGCTGCACCCGGACCTTCGGCAAGATTTTCCGCCGCTGCGCTCGCTCGAAGCGACACCGAACAATCTTCCGTTGCAAGCCTCATCCTTTGTCGGCCGCGAGCGCGAACTTGCGCAGGTCACCGAACTGCTCGGCCAAACCCGCCTGCTGACGTTGCTCGGTCCGGGTGGTATCGGCAAGACCCGCCTGTGCTTGCAGGCCGCCGCCGATCTGATGGACGGCTACCCGGACGGCGTCTGGTTTGTAGGACTGGCGGGTTTGACCGACGCTCGCCTCGTTGCGCAGCTGGCGGCGTCGATCCTCGGCATAAAGGAGGAAAGCGGGCGGCCAATGGTCGAGTCGCTGATGCGATTCGTGCAGGACCGCTGCATGCTGCTGATCCTGGACAACTGCGAGCATCTTCTGCATCCCTGTGCCGAGCTTGCGGCCGCGCTGCTGCAAAGCGGTCCGCGCGTGCGCATCCTGGCTTCGAGCAGAGAGCCTTTGCGGGTGGCCGGCGAAACCACCTACCCAGTGCGATCGCTTTCCACTCCCGATGCCGGCGCGGCGATCACGACGTCGATCCTGACGCAGTACGAAGCGGCGCGCCTTTTTCTGGCGCGGGTGCTCGCGGTGCAGCCCGATTTCCAGATCGAGGAGGCGGGTGCAAACGCGGTGGCCGACATCTGCCAGCGCCTGGACGGCATTCCGCTCGCGATCGAACTGGCGGCCGGACGCACTCGCGCGCTGTCGGTGGAACAGATCGCCGAGCGCCTGTCTGACCGGTTTCGCTTGCTCACGCACGGAGATCGGACGGCGCTGCCGCGCCACAAGACGATGCGCGCGTCGATCGACTGGAGCTACGAGCTGTTGACGTCCTCCGAGCGGATCCTGCTGCGTCGCCTGTCCGTATTTGCCGGCGGCTGGACGCTCGAGGCGGCGGAAGCGGTCGGGGCCGGCGGAGAAGTCGTCAAGCCGGATGTGCTCGACTTGCTCGCAAACCTGGTCGAGAAGTCGCTCGTGATCGCCGAACCGGATCAAGGGCGCTACCAGTTGCTCGAGACGGTGCGGCAGTACGCGGCGGATCGGCTGAGAGACTGCGACGATGAGGCGGCCGCGCGCGCTCGTCATCTGCACTTTTTCCTGACGCTCGCCGAAGGCGCCGAAGCGCATGCCGGCCGCCCGCCAAAGACCTCTTTTTCCCAGCTCGATGCCGAGTGGAGCAACTTGCTGGTGGCTTTCGAGTCGTGCGCAAACGTCGCCAACGGTGCCCGCAGCGGCCTGGCGCTGTTCATTGCAATCAAGAACTGGCTGATTGCGCGCGGCTACTTGGCGCCCGGTTACCGCTTGGCGGTCGAGGCGCTCGGGCGCGACGGCGCGCACGAGCGCGACCTGCTGCGCAGCCGGGCGCTGCTCGGCGGGGTCGAGCTCGGGTACCTGACGGGCAGTTACGACGGGGCCAAAGCCTTCGCCGACGAGAGTCTGGCAATCGCGCGCGAGATCGGCGATGTGCCGTCGATCGCCGAGGCGCACCGCTTGTACGGATACGCCTGCATTGCGCACGGGCAGCCAGCCGAGGCGCGCGAACATTTCGAGGCATCGTTGGCGCTCTCGCGCCAGCTCAATGACAAGCGCCTGCTGGCGGTGGCGGTCAACGGCCTGGCCGAGCTGTTTCGCAGCCAACGGCAACCGGAACTGGCGCAGCCGCTATACGAGGAGGCGGTAGCGCTGATCCGCGCGGCCGGCGATCGGCGCGTGCTGTCCTTTTTGCTTTGCAATCTGTCGAGCGTGTTGATCGAGTCCGGCCGCGCGTCCGAAGCTGCGCGAGTGCTGCGGCAGACGCTGTCGATCGCCGTCGAGATCGGTTCGAAGCAGATCGGACATGCGGTGCTCGATTACTGCGCCGGTTTGGCGGTGTTGTGTCAAAAATGGGACTTGGCCGCGCGATTCCACGGCGCGGCCGAAGCTCAAGCGAGGCGAATCGGTTATCGCCGCGAACCGATTGACGACGCATATCTGCCGGCGTTGGTCTCAAAAGCGCACCAAACGCTCGGAGCAGCGTCGTTCGCAGCGGCGGAGGCTGCCGGCAACGCACTCGCCTACGAGCAGGCGATGGAGGAGGCGCGCAGCTGGCTCGAGACGATCCAATAAAACGTACAAATCAAGCTTGGTGCGGCCGCGCGCCTAGTCGTGCAGCGCGTACTCGAGGCAGTTGCACAGCTCGCCGATCAGCCCGGCCTAGGCCGACCGGGACGGGTCCCGAATACCCGCGAGCTCGTCGTCTTGAACACTCGCCATATGGTTCCCTACCGCGTTCGCTCGGACGTGGTTGAAGTGCTACGAGTCTTCCACACGTCGCGCAGGCCACCGCAGCGCTGGTAGATGCAGAGTCCAAACCAATCGCGAACGCGAGATCGCTGACCGCCGTGCCCGACGAGCAAACCGCGCGTTCGTGGACGGCGTCGCATACGTTCGGGGGAAAATCCCATTGGCGCGCGATCTGCTCCGACAATCTGGCCGCAGCGTTGCTCAGCAATCATGAAACTCGTCGAAAGACGGCGGCATGTCGTGCGGGTACTCGGTGTCGAGCACTCGAAGCGTGGCGACCCATCCGATATTCGCGACCATCCCGGCCAGGTAAGCGTGAAACGGGTTGGTTTCAGCGTCGGATCGTGTGAAAGACGCTCGGTCAGGTCGCGCGCTGATACATCATCGCGTCTGACCAGACGGATTAAACGAGGCAATTCGAGCTGCAGCCTGGGCACTAGGCTTGCACCACGGTTGTTGGCGATGAGCGCGTCGATCTGCTCGATGGCGCGTCACTCGGCCATTCTCGCCTGCGTTGCAGACGGCGAAGCGACGCCGAGCAGCAATGCAGTGAAGCGCCGCTCGACATCCTCGCCGCCCGCGTTTGACAAACTCCGTGCGGGTGCCGCATTGGGCTTCGCAGCCTCGGTTGCCGATTCGCGCACGGGCGGCGTGACCTCGGCCCGGCCCGCAGCGGGCGCCCCGACGCCCGGGAACCGCTTAAACAGGTCGGCGAACCACTTCGTCGTCAGGTCGATCGTGACTGGTGCCGGCTGCCCGACTCGAACGGGCGACCTGCCGCTTACAAGGCGGCTGCCCTTGCCCCAGGATTCAATGACTTGTGTGCTAATTTTCTACCAGAATCCAGAGTGAACCTAGTGCAATATGTTGCCAAACGCATTCGGCAGAGTCGTCGTTGAGATGCTCGACCTGGCGCTGGCGCAGGCTGGGAGGTGACATGATGGGCTATCCGAAGGAGTCGAACGCGATGAATGCAGCCGAACAAGCCCTGATCGAGAAGATCCGGCAGCTCGCCCCGCAGCGCCTGGCTGAAGTGGAAGACTTCGTCGACTTCCTGCGCGCGCGCGACGACGAGCAGCGTTTCACGCGTGCCGCCGCCAAGGCGAGCGAGGCGAGTTTCGCCGCGGTGTGGAACAACGACGAGGACGCCGCCTACGATCGGATGTAACCGGTGGCCACGGCCAAGTTCGGCTTCGGCGACGTGGTGTTGGTGCCGTTTCCATTCACCGACCAGTCGGGCGCCAAGAAGCGGCCCGCCGTCGTCGTCTCCAGCAGCAGCTACAACGCCACCCGGCGCGATCTGGTGATCATGGCGATCACCGGGCAGGTGCGCCAACCGCTCGCCTTCGGTGAGGCCATGATCGCCGACTGGCAGGCCACTGGCCTGATCAAGGCCTCCGTTCTCAAACCCGTCTTCACCACCATCGAGCGTAGCCTCGTCGCCCGCACCATGGGGACGCTCTCGGCCGCCGACACCAAGACCCTGCGCAAACTGCTAGCCGAGGCGATTGGCTAAGGCGCAGCAGCGGCGTCACAACCGTTCCAAGAGCCGCGTGTTCCGTGTGGGAGCACCATACCCATCTGCGCGATTCGCCAACTTCATGGCAGGCAAATGTTTGACCTCGAAGCGCCACATCTGACAGTTCGATGCTTTCAGCACCGCTTCAACACTTAGCTGGGCATTGCGAATGGGCTCATCCTCCTGAGGCGTGGACGCGCGATCAACGCGCACGCTGAGTCCCTCCGGCCTCGATCGCTGCTCAAACCAAACTTGCACGGACATGATCTTCGGATCGGATCTCATAGAACGACGATCTGTCAAAGAACGAACAAGACGCGAGTGGCAGGAAGGCGGCAAAAATAATGGACTGGAAGATCCGCCAAGAAGGAATCTGTTGCGGGCTCGGAACGAGGTTCTTATCCACGAGTTGTGCGCACGGACACTACCGCCGAGATACTTGCATTCTGGTGCCGGCTGCCCGACTCGAACGGGCGACCTGCCGCTTACAAGGCGGCTGCTCTACCAACTGAGCTAAGCCGGCGTCGGTGAAGCATGTATCGCTTGACGGCTCGCCTCCTGCAAGACGGCGAGACAGCCCGTTTACTTGACCCGCTTCAGGCGCGGTCGCACGCCGGGAGTCCGCCCACCGGGTGGACGAGTCGGTGGACCGCTCAGGGTCTGTGGGCCGCCGGAGGCCAACTGCGGGCCGCTGGAGGCCAACTCGAGCGCGCCGGCACGCGGCGGCGCCGGCTGCGCGGACACGGGGCCGGGCGCGCTGATCGGAATGGTTCGCGCTGACTCGAACGCCATGCCCTGGCCATTTTCGCGCGCGTACACCGCTATCACTCGTTCGATCGGTACGTAGACTTCGCGCGGCACGCCGCCGAAGCGGGCTTGGAATTCGATTGCCTCGTTGCCGAGCGTCAGGCGGTTGGTGGCCAAAGCGGAGACGTTCAGAACGATCTCACCATTTTTCACGTGCTCCGGTGGAACGCGAACGCCCTCGCCGACCGCCACCGCGATATAGGGCGTGAAGCCGCTGTCGTTGCACCACTCGTAGATGGCGCGGATCAGGTACGGCTTGGTCGACAGGTCGGGCATGGCTCGGCCGCTTTCTTCTGCGCTGATTGTCGCACGATCAGCGGCGCATGACCTTCTCGCTGGGCGTGAGCGCCTCGATATACGCCGGGCGGCTGAAGATGCGCTCGGCGTATTTCATCAGCGGAGCGGCGCTCTTGGGCAGGTCGATGCCGTAGTGGTCGAGGCGCCACAGCAGCGGCGCGATCGCCACGTCGAGCATCGAGAACTCGTCGCCCAACATGTACTTGCTCTTGAGCAGGATCGGGGCGAGCTGGGTCAAGCGGTCGCGGATCAACACCTTGCCCTTTTCGATCGCCTTCTGGTTGTTCGTGTTCTCGATCGTCTGCACATGGACGAACAGCTCGCGCTCGAAGTTGAACAGGAACAAGCGCGCGCGCGCGCGCATCACCGGATCAGCCGGCATCAGCTGCGGATGCGGGAAGCGCTCGTCGATGTATTCGTTGATGATGTTCGACTCGTACAGCGTCAGGTCGCGCTCCACCAGGATCGGCACCTGCCCGTACGGGTTCATGACATTGATGTCTTCCGGCTTCTTGAAGAGGTCGACATCCTTGATCTCGAAATCCATCCCCTTTTCGAACAGCACCAGCCGGCAACGCTGTGAAAATGGACAGGTCGTTCCTGAATAGAGCACCATCATCGAATTGTTTCCTATCCGGGAAGGACCTGAGGGAAGGACGCGGCGGAACCGGATATTTTACTTCAAAGAGCCTGGTCTCTGGAAGATGGGCGAATCACTGAATGGGCCGCTTGCCGCCGGAAGGTATAATTGCCAGGCCTCTCGCATCAGCTTGAGATTTGAGGCGATTTGGCGCGATTTCAAGGTCGGGGCGCGAGGGGGTGCGCTCCCCGGGCCTCAATCCGGAACGTTCCGCGGTCGTTCTGACGGTCATGCTGCGTCGACTTTGGCTCCTGTTCGCCCAGGCCACCACGGTGGGGCTGGGGCTGTTGTTCGTCGTTGCCACGCTCAGGCCGCAATGGCTGGGCCGCTATTCGGTGGCTCCGGCAGCCCAGACCTCCGTATCTACGCAGCGTCCGACTACGCTGCCCGCCGTCGCAACGTCCCAAAGCCCGACCGGCATCCGACAGATCGCTCCCGGCGAGCCGACGGTGCGCTCCGGCGCGGTCGGTTCTTACGCGGACGCGGCGCGCCAGGCGATGCCCTCGGTGGTCAGCGTCTATACGTCGAAGCAGCTGAAACACGGCACCGGCGCGGACGATCCGCTGCTGCGTCAGTTCTTTGGCGATCCGAACGGTCTGGATTCGCAGCGCGTGATCAGCCTGGGCTCCGGGGTGATCGTCTCGCCCGAGGGCTACATCCTGACCAACAACCACGTCGTGCAGGCGGGGGATGAAATCGCGGTAGCGCTGACCGACGGCCGGCGCGTGCCCGCGCACCTGGTCGGTGCCGACCCGGAGACCGACCTGGCAGTGCTGAAAGTCGATCTGCAGAGTCTGCCGGCGATCACGTTCGGGCGGTCCGAGACGCTGCGGGTGGGCGACGTCGTGCTGGCAATTGGCAACCCATTCGACGTCGGGCAAACGGTGACGATGGGAATCGTTTCGGCGCTGGGGCGAACCAACCTCGGCATCAACACGCTGGAGAACTTCATCCAGACCGATGCCGCGATCAACCAGGGCAACTCGGGCGGGGCGCTGGTCGACAGCAACGGACTGCTGATCGGCATCAACACGGCGATTTTTTCGCGTTCGGGCGGTTCGGTCGGCATCGGGTTTGCGATTCCCACCAGCATCGTGATCCACGTAATGGATCAGATCGTCCATACCGGTCGCGTGCATCACGGCTTCTTCGGGATCGAGCCGTTCGACATCACGCCGGAAATGGTCGAAGCGATGCAACTGAAGCGCGCCGACGGCGTGGTCGTCAATGGAGTGCTGCGCAACGCGCCGGCCGGGCGGGCGGGAATGGAGCCGGGCGATATCCTGTTGTCGATCAACGGCAGCCCCGTGGCCGACAGCCGCTCGATGCTGAACCAGATCGCTCAGCTCGAGCCCGGTACTCGCGCCAACGTGAAGGTGCTGCGAGCGGCGCGCGAGCTTGACCTGTCGATTACCGTGGGCGAGCGGCCGCCGCCGCCGAAGTAGCGCGCGTCAGGAACCTAGTGGCATGTAACACCCGATTCCGTAGTGCCTTGCGCGCCTTTCCCTCCCGAATCGGGTGTTACATGCCACTAGTTGGCGGGGCGGCCGGACTCGCTGCTAGCTTGCCGGCTCACGCCGAACAGCGCCGCCAGCAGCACACCTAGCTCGAAGAGCAGGCACAGCGGCAACGCCAACAGCATCTGCGACAGCACGTCGGGCGGCGTGAAAATGGCGGCGACGACGAACGCCCCGACGATCACGTAGGGGCGCATCTGGCGCAGCCGCGCGACGCTGACCATCCCCATCCGCACCAGCAACAGCACCGCGATCGGAACCTCGAACGCCAAGCCGAAGGCGAGGAACAGGCTCAGCACGTTGCTGAAGTACTTGTCGATATCCGGCGCATAGGTGACCGACTCGGGCAGAACGCGAACCATGAAGCGATACAGCACACGCAGCACGACGAAGTAGCAGTACGCCATCCCGGCGAAGAACATCAGCACGCTCGAGGCGATCACCGGCGCGGCCAGCCGCTTCTCGTGCTGGTACAGGCCGGGGGCGACGAACGCCCACACCTGGTACAGCACGTACGGCAGTGCAATCAGCAGCGAGGCGAATAGCGTGACCTTCAGCGGGACGAAGAACGGATCAATCACGTTGATCGCCAGCAGATGGTCAGCCCCGGGCGGCAGCGCCTCCTTGATCGGCCGCGCGAACAGCTCGAAGATCTGGCGCATGAAAGGCGACAGAACCACGAACACGATCAGAACCGATGCGGCGGCGCGCATCAGCCGCTGGCGCAGCTCAATCAGGTGGGACAGGAAACCCTGCTCTTCCGTGTCGGCCATTTCGGCCCCGCCCTATCGGTAAATGCGCGGGCGATTCACGCGGGAGCGCGGAGCGTAGCGGTTCCTGCCGAGGCCGGCCAAGCCGGCCACAACGCCGCGCGGCGAAGGCCGTTGCCGCGCCTGCAAGCGCTCGACCGCTTCGGCCAGATCGTCGATCGAGGGCATGGGACGGGCGCGCGTACGGAAGCGGTGGGTGGCCCAGCCGCCGGACCCCCACTCGGGCGAACCCGACCTGGATGTTGCGGCGACCGATGCCTCGGCAGCGGACATCTCGGTCGATGCCTGGTCCGCTGCGCTTTGCACCGAACCGGCGACCTGCCGAAACGAAGACTGCAGCGATGCTGCGGCCTGGCGCGCCTCTTCCTGCACCCGCTTCAAGTCGGCCAGCTCGATTTCACGCTGGAACTCGGAACGCACCTGCGCCAGATAGCGCTGCGCTTTTCCGAGCAGTTCTCCGAACGTGCGTGCCACGCGCGGCAGCCGTTCCGGGCCGAGAGCGATCAGCGCGACCGCGCCAATCACCATCAGTTCGCCGAAGCTGAAGTCGAGCATCCAGGGCGCCTGGCGGATGACCGTTCGGGACGCGGCCGCGCCATAAGCGCGCCGGTCGCGCTGAGACTCTTACGAGCCGCCCTTTTCCTTGGCCTGCACGTCGATCGTGCTGGATGCGCGCGCATCGCTCACCTGCTGCTGCGGCGGGGACTCTTCGGCCCCCCCCTCGCGCATGCCCTCTTTGAAGCCCTTGATCGCGCCACCCAGATCCTTGCCAAGGTGGCGCAGCTTGCCGGTGCCGAAGATCAGCACCACCACCAGCAAAACGATCAGCCAGTGCCCTAACGATAGCCCGCCCATGCGCCACTCCTGCGGGGCCGCGCGGCGACCCTCAAAAACCCTTCCACGGCCGCGGACCGGCCAGAACATGCATGTGCAGGTGGAAAACTTCCTGTCCGCCGCCGGGGCCGTTGTTCACCACGACCCGAAAACCGTCGACCGAGCCCTGCTCGCGGGCAAGCCGCGGCGCCAACAGAAGCATTTTACCCATCAGCGATTCGTGCTGCGGGCCGGCGGTGATCAGCGATTCGACGTGTTCCCGCGGCACCAGCAGAAGGTGCACCGGGGCCTTGGCGTGGATGTCCTTGAACGCGATGATGTCGGCGTCTTCATACACCCGGGAGCTCGGGATCTGGCCGCGCACGATCTTGCAGAACAGGCAGTTCTCATCCATCGGTTCCCCGCACAGGAAGTTCGCCCAGCGCGGATTTATGCGCCGCTTTTTGCGCCGCCTGGCGTGAAGCTTTTTCGTCCAGCCCCGACGTCCCGGCGCGCCGTTCCAGCTCGGCAAGCACCGTCTCCGGGCGCAGACCGTAGGCCGCCAGCGCTACCAGGCAGTGAAACCACAGATCGGCCAGCTCGGACACGATGCGCTCGGGCGAGCCGTCCTTCGCCGCGAGAACCGTTTCGGTGGCCTCCTCGCCGATCTTCTTCAAAATCGCATCCGGGCCTTGCGCGAGCAGGCGCGCGACGTACGAGCGCTGCGGATCACCTCCGCGACGCGCCTCGATCACGTCGGCCAGCCGTGCGAGCGTGCCGGCATCGAATCCCGCGTCCTTCATCCGTTCTCCGAATCCCCGCTGCTGGCGGCCGGTGGCTCCTGCACCGGATCGACCTCGACCCAATCGCCCGATTGCAGCCGCCGGTAAAAGCAACTGACCCGCCCAGTATGACAGGCGATCCCTCCTTCGGGTTCGACCACGTACAGCACCACGTCCGCGTCACAGTCGAGGCGGATTTCGCGCACCCGCTGGCGATGCCCGGACTCCTCGCCCTTGCGCCAGAGGCGGCCACGCGAGCGCGAGAAGTACACGGCAAAGCCGCTTGCCTCGGTCTGCAGCAGAGCAGCGCGGTCGGCCCACGCCACCATCAGCACGCGTCCGCTGTCGGCATCCTGCGCGACGACGGGAACGAGCCCGCCCGCGCCGAAGCGGATCTGCTCGACCCAGCCCATGGTTACGAAAGCCTCATCGGGATGCCGTGTGCCCCCATGTACTGCTTGGCCTCGCGCAACGTGAATTCGCCGAAATGGAATACCGAGGCGGCCAGCACCGCGTCCGCATGCCCCTGCAGCACGCCGTCGACCAGATGCTGCAGGCTGCCGACGCCGCCCGAGGCGATCACCGGTACCGGTACAGCATCCGAAACAGCGCGCGTCAGATCCAGGTCGAAGCCGCCCCGTGTCCCGTCGCGGTCCATGCTGGTGAGCAGAATCTCGCCCGCTCCCAGCTCGACCACGCGCAGCGCCCACTGAACCGCGTCCAGCCCAGTGCGCGTGCGGCCACCGTGCGTGAACACCTCCCATCCGCGCTTGCCTCCCCCGGGGTCGATCGAGCGCGCATCGATCGCCACGACGATGCATTGCGAGCCGTATCGTCCGGCGGCCCGCTCGACCAATCCGGGATCCTGCACCGCTGCCGTGTTAATGGAGATCTTGTCGGCTCCGGCGTTCAACAGCCGGCGTACGTCGTCCACGTGCCGCACACCGCCGCCAACCGTCAGCGGGATGAAGACCTCGCGCGCAACCGCCTCGATCACATTCGGCAGGATGTCGCGGTCGTCCGAGCTCGCCGTGATGTCCAGAAACGCCAGCTCGTCGGCACCCTCGGCGTCGTAGCGGCGGGCGATCTCGACCGGATCGCCCGCGTCGCGCAGGTCGACGAAGTTGATGCCCTTGACGACACGACCTGCAGTGACGTCGAGGCAGGGAATGATTCGCTTGGCCAACATCGGCGAGGGGTCAGGCTCGTGCGTTACTCCGATGCGCGGTCGGCGCGCTCCTGCGCCGCACGGAAGTCGAGCGTTCCCTCGTACAACGAGCGGCCGAGCACGGTCGCCTCGATGCCATCGATCTGTGCTGCGCACAGCCGTTCGATGTCTTCCATCGTCGCCACGCCGCCGCTGGCGATCACGGGGATCTTCACCGCACGCGCCAGCGCGACGGTCGCCTCCACGTTCACTCCGGTGAGCATGCCGTCGCGTCCAATGTCGGTGTACAAAATCGCCTCGACGCCGTAATCCTCGAACTTGGCGGCCAAGTCGAGCACGTCGTGGCCGGTGAGCTTGCTCCAGCCGTCGGTGGCAACCTTGCCATCGCGCGCATCCAGCGCCACTAGCACGTGGCCGCCGAACGCGCTGCAAGCATCGTGCAGGAAGCCCGGGTTCTTTACCGCTGCGGTGCCGATCACGACAAGGCTCACCCCGCCGTCGATGTACCGCTCGATGGTATCCAGATCGCGCAAGCCGCCGCCGAGCTGCACAGGAACCTCGGCTCCGACCTCTTCCACGATGCGCCGAATCACGGATTCGTTGACCGGGCGGCCCGAGCGCGCGCCGTTCAAATCGACCACATGCAAGCGGCGCGCGCCCTGATCGACCCAGTGGCGCGCGATCGCGACCGGGTTGTCGGAGTACACGGTGGCGCTGCCTGGGTCGCCCTGGCGCAGGCGAACGCAGCGGCCATCTTTGATGTCGATCGCGGGGATCAGCAGCATGCGGAGTGCGGGGCAGGCACGGCCTGGCAGCGCGCAGTACGGGCGGCGGGAGGGCTTCTCAGCGGACGGTGGGAAACGCGGGCAGCGTGGGGTTCAAGGATTCCAACGGATGAAGTTCTCGAAAATCGCAAGGCCCGCGCCTGCGCTCTTTTCCGGGTGAAACTGGGTTGCAAAAATATTATCTCGCGCAACGGCGCAGGTAAAGACACCTCCATAGTCGGCTTGGCCTACCGCCAGCGCCGAATCCACCGGCCGCGCGTAGTAGCTATGCACAAAATAGAAGTAGCTTTGGTCCGGTACGTCGCGCCACAGCGGGTGTGCGCGGGTCTGGCTGACCTGGTTCCAGCCCATGTGCGGAATTTTCAGCGGCGCTCGCCCGGGCGGAGCGTGCAAATCGTGCGCTGCAAAGCGAACTACCGAGCCGGGGATCAGGCCCAACCCAGGTGTTTCCCCCTCCTCCGAACGGTCGAACAGCATTTGCTCGCCCACGCAGATCGCCAGCAGCGGTTTGTCCTGGGCGGCTCGCCGCACCGCACTCTCCAGGCCGGTTTCGCGCAGGTACCGCATGCAGTCGGGCATCGCCCCTTGGCCGGGGAACACGACGCGCTCAGCCGCGTCGACGTCGCCCGGACGCGACGTGATCGCCACTTCGGCTCCGGGCGCGACCCGCTCGATCGCTTTTGCGACCGAAAGCAGGTTGCCCATCCCGTAGTCGACGATCGCGATCATCGCCGGCGTCCTTCGGCTTGCCCGCCGCGCGCAGGCGGCCGATGCATCACAGGGTTCCCTTGGTGCTCGGAACCGCACCGCCCGCGTCCGGATCCAAACGCACCGCCATTCTCAGAGCGCGCGCGAATGCCTTGAACACCGTTTCGCACTGGTGGTGCGCGTTGTCCCCGCGCAGATTGTCCACGTGCAGCGTCACCTGCGCGTGGTTGACGAAGCCCTGGAAGAACTCGTGCACCAGATCCAGGTCGAACTCGCCCACCATCGCCCGCTTGAAGGCGACCTGCCACACCAGGGCGGGCCGTCCGGAAAAATCGATCACCACGCGACTGAGCGCCTCGTCCAGCGGAACATACGCGTGGCCGAAGCGGGCGATGCCGCTTTTGTCTCCCAGAGCCTGGGCGACCGCCTGTCCGAGCGTGATACCGACGTCTTCGACCGTGTGGTGAGCGTCGATGTGCAAATCGCCCTGCGCCTCGATCGTCAGGTCGAGCGCAGCGTGGCGCGCAATCTGGTCCAGCATATGGTCGAAGAATCCGATCCCGGTGTGCACGTTGCTGCAAACCGGGCCGTCCAGATCCACCTCGACACGGATTCTGGTTTCCTTCGTTTCGCGCACAACCTGCGCGCCGCGCGCCGACAGCTTGCGGTTCTTCCGATTCACGACAGGGCCCCCAGCGCCTGCAGAAACGCTTCGTTCTCCTGCGGCGTGCCGACGGTCACGCGCAGGCATCCCGCGAGCAGCGGATGCGATCCCGATACATTCTTCAGCAGGATACCGCGACGGAGCAAGCCGTCGAACAGCCGGTCCGGATCGGCCGCTCGGAACAGGATGAAATTGGCGGCCGAGTCGAACGCCGTCAGCTCCGGACGCGCACGCAACGCCTGCAAAAGGCGGTCGCGCTCCGAGCGAATCACATCTGCCTGCCGCTGCAGCACCTCGAAGTGCTCCAGCAGAAACCCGGCAGCGGCCAGCGGAAGAACGCCGACGTTGTAGGGTGGCCGCAACTTGTCGAACTCGGCGATCCAGCGCGCATCCGCGCAGGCATAGCCCAGGCGCAGCCCGGCCAAGCCCAACTTCGACAGCGTCCGCAGTACGACCAGGTTGGGCCGCTCCTCCAGTTGCGGCATCCAGGTGTGCTGCGCGAACGGCAGGTACGCCTCGTCGATCACGACCAGCCCGGGTGCGCGATCCAAAACCGCCTCGATCTCGCCGCGCGCGAAAAGGTTCCCGGTCGGATTGTTGGGATAGGCGAGGAACACCAGCGCCGGCTGCTGTGCCCCGATCGCGTGCAGCAGCGCCTCGATATCGAGGCGGAAGTCCGGCCGCAGCGGCACGCCGGTGAAGCGGCATCCGTCCAGCCGAGCGAACACTTCGTACATCACAAACGTCGGCGTTGGAGCCAGTACCACCGCGCCGCCCGGCTCGTCGCGGCGAGCGCAAGCCTGGATCATCAAGTGGATCAGCTCGTCGGAGCCGTTGCCCAACATCAGCGCCTTGCCGGCAGGCAGTCCCGCCATCTGGGCGAGCCGCTGTTTGAAGCGCGCCGGGTCCGCGGGCGGATAGCGATTGAGCGCGACTGCCGACAGGCGTTCACCCAGTTCGCGCGCCAGGCCGGGAGGCAGCGAAAACGGGTTCTCCATTGCATCGAGCTTGATCAAACCGCTCGCGTCCGGCACCGCGTAGGCTCGCATGGCGCGCACCTCGTCGCGCAGCACTTCGAGGCGCGGGAAAGTTGGCGGCGAAGCTTTCATGGTGTCTCGAAGCGCAGCCGGGCGCTGCGTGCGTGCGCGGGAAGCTCCTCGGCCTGTGCCAGTGTCGCTGCGACCGCCCCAAGCGAGCGGGCGCCGGCGGCCGAAACGGCGATCAGGCTGGTGCGCTTTTGGAAATCGTACACGCCCAGCGCCGACGAGAAGCGCGCGGTGCCCGCAGTCGGCAGGACGTGATTGGGGCCGGCACAGTAGTCGCCCAGCGCCTCGCTCGAATGGCGCCCGAGAAAAATGGCCCCTGCATGACGGATGCGCGCTGCCCAGCGTTGCGGATCCTCGGTGGAAATCTCCAGGTGCTCCGGTGCGATGCGGTCGGCCAGTTCGCAGGCCTCTGCCAGATCGCGTACGCGGATCAGCGCGCCGCGCGCTCGCAGCGACGCCTCGATGATGCGGGCGCGTGGCATCTGCGGCAGCAGCCTGACGATCGACTCCTGCACGGCGCGCACGAACTGTGCTTGCGGGGTCAGCAGGATCGCCTGCGCCATTTCGTCGTGTTCGGCCTGCGCGAACAGATCCATCGCGATCCAGTCCGGATCGGTGCCGCCGTCGCAGATTACGAGAACCTCGCTCGGACCCGCGATGATGTCGATCCCCACCGCACCGAACACGCGACGCTTGGCGGCGGCCACGTATGCATTCCCCGGTCCCACGATCTTGTCGACTCGAGGAATCGTCTCGGTACCGTAGGCCAGTGCGGCCACGGCCTGCGCGCCCCCCACTGCGAACACTCGCGAGGCGCCCGCCAGGTGCGCCGCCGCCAGCACCATCGCATTGCGGACGCCGTCGGGGGTCGGAACGACCATCACGATCTGCGGAACGCCGGCGACGCTGGCGGGGATCGCGTTCATCAGCACCGAGGATGGGTAGGCCGCCTTGCCGCCCGGCACGTACAAGCCCACCCGCTCCAGCGGTGTCAGACGCTGGCCCAGGACGGTGCCGTCCGCCTCGGTCACGCTCCAGTCGGCACCGAGCTGTCGCTGGTGGAACGAACGGATCCGCTCCGCCGCTACTTGCAGCGCCGCACTCGCGTCGGGCGACAGCGCGTCGAAGGCGGAACGCAGTTCGCTGGGCGCGATTTCCAGTTCCGCCACCGAGGTGGCCGATACGCGGTCGAAGCGCCGCGTGTATTCGAGCAGTGCCGCGTCGCCGCGCTGGCGTACGTCGTCGACGATTGCTCCGGCTTGACGATCGATTTCCGGGTCGAAAGCTGCAGCGGGCGCCGTGAGCTCGCGGAAGCGCGCTTCGAATTGCGGCTCACCGGTGTCAAGGGTCCGAAGCGGGACCCGGGTCGGCGGCGTCTGCATGCTCGAGGCCTCGCCGCTCAAGACGAGACCGCCGCGCCGATTGCACCGATCAGCTCGGCCAGGCGCGGCTGGTGCAGCTTGTAGGCGGCCTGGCTGACGATCAGCCGCGAGCTGATCGCGGCGATCTGCTCGACTTCCACCAGCCCGTTCGCGCGCAGCGTACCGCCGGTCGACACCAGGTCAACGATCGCGTCAGCGAGCCCGGCCAGCGGCGCGAGCTCCATCGAGCCGTACAGGCGGATCAGGTCCACGTGCACACCCTTGTTGGCGAAGAACTCGCGCGCGGTCTGGACGTATTTGGTGGCGACGCGCAGCCGTGCTCCGCGGCGCACCGCGCCGGCGTAGTCGAAGCCGCTCGGCACAGCCACGCACAGCCTACAAACCCCAATGCCGAGCTCGAGCGGCTGGTACAGGCCCGCGCCGCCGTGCTCGAGCAGCATGTCCTTGCCGGCCACACCCATTTCGGCGGCGCCGTACTGCACGTATGTCGCCACGTCCGCAGCGCGCACCGCCACCAGGCGCACATCCGGTACCGAGGTGGCGATGATCAGGCTGCGCGTCGCCGCAGGATCCTCCAGCGGAACGATCCCGGCCCGTCCCAGCAGAGGCCCGGCCTCTTCCAGGATCCGGCCCTTGGCCAGCGCTAAGGTAATCATGTCATGCCGTGACGCGCTCGATCTGGGCGCCGAGCTGCGCCAAGCGCTGCTCCATCCTCTCGTAGCCGCGGTCCAGATGATAAATGCGGTCGACCCAGGTTTCCCCCTCGGCAACGAGGCCCGCGATCACGAGGCTCGCTGACGCCCGCAGGTCCGTCGCCATCACGCGTGCGGCCGAAAGGCGCGGCGCTCCGCGCACTACGGCCGTGTTGCCGTCGATCCGGATATCGGCGCCCAGGCGTTGCAACTCCAGCACGTGCATGAAGCGATTCTCGAAGATCGTCTCGACGATCGTGCCCGTGCCATCGGCCACGCAGCCGAGCGCCATGAACTGTGCCTGCATGTCGGTCGGAAAGCCGGGATACGGAGCGGTCCGCAGGTCGAGTGCGCTCGGCCGGCGCTTCATCCGCAGTCGAATCCAGTCCTCGCCGGTTTGCACATCGGCCCCCGCCTCGCGCAGCTTCTCCAGCACTGCGTCCAGCGTGCCCGGCGCGGCGCCTTCGAGCCGAACGTCGCCCTGCGTGATCGCGCCGGCCACCAGGAAGCTGCCGGACTCGATGCGGTCGGGCATCACTCGGTACCGGGCCGCATGCAGCCGTTCGACGCCTTCGATCGAGATGCGGTCGGTGCCGGCTCCGCGGATCCGAGCGCCCATTTTGCTCAGGCACTGCGCCAAGTCGGCAACCTCGGGCTCGCGCGCGGCGTTCTCGATCACGGTCTCGCCCTCGGCCAGCACCGCTGCCATCATCAGGTTCTCGGTGCCGGTCACCGTCACCAGATCCGTCACGATGCGCGCGCCGCGCAGGCGCTTGCTCGATCCGAGATCGGCGACGATGTAGCCATGCTCGATCCGGATCTGCGCGCCCAACGCCTGCAGCCCCTTCAGGTGCTGGTCGACCGGGCGGGCGCCGATCGCGCAACCGCCAGGGAGGCTCACGCGCGCCGCACCGACACGCGCCAGCAACGGACCGAGAACGACGATCGAGGCGCGCATCGTCTTGACCAGGTCGTACGGCGCCTCGTTCGAATGCAGGCCGTCGGCGCGCAGCGCGACCGTATGACTGGCATCACCGTCGCGCTCGACCGTCACGCCCATTCCGGCCAGCAGCCGCCCCATCGTCGCGATGTCTGCCAGCCGCGGAACGTTGTCCAGCACAAGCTCGTCGCGCGTCAGCAGCGCCGCCGCCATCATCTTCAAAGCGGCATTCTTGGCGCCGCTCACCGGAACGCTGCCCTTCAGCTGTACTCCGCCACAGATCCTAAGTTTGTCCATCTACATAGCCTATCGAAAAAGTCGGTGGAGCTACCTAAAGATCGCTATGTCCGGAGCCGATATAGGGTCTGATGACCGGAACTGTGTCGCTCTCACTGGCATGTGAGAGCGAGTGCCACAACGGGTTTCCATGGCCCGGCGGATTACGCACTCTGGCCGCCGTAAGGAGTTTAGATGCGCTCTGCGGAGCACGGGATGAGGATATGAACATGGAGTCAAGACCGTTGCCTCGCCGCACGGAACCCTCGCGTCGCCCTCGCCTTGCGAACGCATCCGGCTGGCGGGGAGCGATCTGCCTGGCGTCCGTGGTATTCGCACTGGCAGCCGCGCCGGCTCGCGCGGTCTCGGGGAATGGAGCGCCCAGCAAGATCGCCATCGATCTGCTCGGCGTGATCGCCGCCCCGACAACGCCTGTGCTGAACTGGGCCAACACCGTGCAGGGCGTTCGTTATGTCAAGGCGCTGATCGTCGCCAACAACAACGCCGACCCAACGCTGGCGGGCCTGCGCGCAGCGGTCGTCGCCGATGGCGGCACCGTCTACTACCAATTCCTTTCGGTCACCGCGCTGTCGGTGATGTTGCCGGCAAACCAGATCGCCAATATCGCGGCGCGGCCAGATGTGCAGAGCGTCTCGCCCAACCGCCTCGCCCTGCGCACCTCCAGCACGCTCGAATACGTGACCGGCGCGATCTCCCCCGCCGTCCGTACCTACGGCCGTTCCGCTTACAGCGGCCTGGACGGCACGGGTGTGGGCATTGCAGTGCTCGATTCCGGGATCGCCTGGAACCACCGCAACATGAGCAACGCATACGGCGCCTCACGGGTCGTGCATGCCGTCAACATGACACTGACCGGCGACGTCGGACTCGGCGGGTTGCGGGCCTGGACGCCGGGCTTGGATTTGGCCTCGCTGCCCGACATCGACGCGTTGGCAAGCCTGGATTCGACGATCAACATCACCGGACTGCAGCGCGACTACTACGGCCACGGCACCCATGTCGCTTCGGTCGCCGCGGGCCGCGGCTTCTACCAGGGAACCGACTCTACCGGGATCGCACCGAATGCCAGTCTGTTCGACGTCGAGGTGCTCGGAGCCGACGGCAGCGGGCAGGTGAGCGACGTTCTGGAAGGGATCGACTGGGTCATTTATCACGCCAAGCAATACAACATCCGCGTGATGAACCTGAGCCTGGCCGCAGATTCGACCGAGTCGTATACGACCGACCCGCTGTGCCGCGCGGTCCGAAGCGCCGTGGCCGCTGGCATCACCGTTGTGGTGGCGGCCGGCAACTTCGGCAAGGGCCCGAACGGAACGGAGGTCTACGGCTCGATCAGTTCGCCCGGCGATGAGCCGTCGGTGATCACCGTAGGCTCGGCCAACACGCACGGCACGATTACGCGCTCGGACGACAGCGTCAACTTCTTCAGCTCGCGCGGCCCGACTCGCGGCGTCTCGCTCGACCCGGACGGCAGCGTCGACTACGACAATCTGATCAAGCCGGATCTGGTGGCTCCGGGCAACAAGATTGTCGGCGCGGTCGCCTCGGACATTCTCGGCTCGCCGCTAAATTGGGCGTGGCTGCCGGCGACCTACCCGATCCTGTCCGCACCCTACGGCGGCAAGTCGCAGCCCTGGGATCAGCAGCTGTTCAATCTGAGCGGAACCTCGATCGCGGCCCCCGCAGTAGCGGGCACCGCGGCATTGCTACTGCAGGCCAATCCGGGGCTGACGCCACCGCTGATCAAGGCGATCCTGCAGTACACGGCGCAGCCGCTGGCCGGCAATTTCCTGATCGAGCAGGGAGCCGGCGAGCTGAACATCGAAGGCGCGGTGCGACTGGCCAAGGCCTTGCGCACGGACATCGGCCCGGCAATCGCCGCGGGCACGATCCACGCGGGTGACAACCTGCTTGCGCCGGGCAAGGCGATTCCAACACCTTCGACCACGATCAACGGCGAAACCTTCCAGTGGGGCCGGATCGTGACGGCGGGCGGAAGCCATCTGTTCAGCGGCTCGACCCTTTTCACGCAGTACCAGCCGATCTACGACCCGGGAATCGTCTGGGTGAACCAGGGAGTGCTCCGCACGACCGTAACGTACTGGCCCGCAACGGTGCCGGCCAACACGTACGTTCAATCCATTGCGTCGGCTCCGATCTTGCAAAACGAGGTGCTGGTCACTCCCGGCGTGGTCTGGGCGACGTCGCTGGCAGGCTCTACGTCGTACGTCGGCCAAACCGGGTTCTTCGTTCCCTCCGCAACGTTGTCGAACTGGCTCGTCAGCGGCAGCGGAACAGTGCTGACCAAGGGCGTGGTCCTGAGCAACGGCATGGCGATCGCCGAGGGCATGGCGGTCGCCGAAGGCTTTGCAATTGCCGAGGGCATGGCGGTCGCGGAAGGCTTTGCAATTGCCGAGGGCATCGCAGTCGCGGAAGGCATGGCGGTGAGCGAAAGCGGTCAACCCAATGTCACAGGCGTCGATGACTCGAGCTTAATGGGAGAGCCGTGATGCCCTTCGCGGCCATCACCGGCATCCGGCTGCGCCTGTTCCCGGACTACGCGCCGGGGGCGGTGCTGTACTGGATGACGCTGACAGCGACCGGGCTGGCCGCCGCCGCTTACGCAATCTTGCAAGTGGCGTCACTGCCGCGCGAGCACGCGTGGCAGGTGCTCGGCATCGCTCTGGTGGCGGCCATCGTAGCGATGTTTCCGCTGCGTATTCCGAAGACCAAGTACTGCTTTGCCGCAGGCGACATCTTCATTTTCTTGCTGCTGATGTTGTACGGGCCGCAGGCAGCGGTGTTCGCAGCGGCAGCAGAGTCTGCGGCGATCGCCTGGCGCTCTTCCAAGCGCTGGTCCAGCCGCCTGTTCAGCCCGGCCGCCGCGGCGGTGGCAATGCTGGTGTGCGCCAGCGCGTACCAGTGGATGGTCGAGACAATGCGCGGCACCGGAATCGGCGGCGACGGCGGGGTGTTCGTCGCCACGATGCTCTTTGCGGCATGCTATTTCGTCGTCGGCTCGACGCTCGCCGCCACCCTGCTGCAGCTGAAGCGCAAGCAGTGGCCGAACCTCGTCGAGAACATCCATAACGGCGGCTGGATCGGCTTGAGCTACGCGGCAAGCGCTTCCGTGGCCGCAGTGCTCTACCTGGCTTTCCGGCAGTTCGGCGCCACCACGCTGATCGTGGCCGTCCCGATGGTGGCGATGTTCCAGGCCACGCTGCACTACTACTTCGCGCAGCAGGAAGCGACCGAGCGCGAAGCGCTGGAGCGGTCGAGCCGGGAGCGCGCCGAGGCCTCGCAGCGCGAAGCCGCACAGCAGGCGCACTACCTGCGCGAGCTCGAACGCAGCGAGAAGCGGTTTCAGAGCGCCTTTACGCATTCCGCAATCGGCATGGGACTGGTTGCCGCCGACGGCCGGCTGCTGCGTTCCAATCACGCGCTGTGTGCGCTGCTGCAGCGGCCAGCGGAGAGGATCTACGGGGTGCCGTTCGGCGACCTGCTGGTCGCCGAGGACGCCGCCACGCTGCATGCGCAGCTCGAGCGTGTTCTCGCGCGCGAGGTCGATTCCGTTGAGCTCGAATTGCGCTGCCGTCCCCAGGAAGGCGCAGACATCTGGATGCTGCTCCACTGCGCGCTCTTCGCTGACGCCGGCGAATCCGAAGCCTGCCTGATCTTCCAGGCACAGGACATCACGGCGCGGCGTCTGGCCGAAAGTCAGCTCAGATACATCGCCTACCACGACAGCCTGACGCACCTGGCGAACCGCAGCCGTTTCTACGAACGGCTCACCGCGGCGATCGACATGCACCGGCGCGAGCCGACACGCCATTTCGCGGTGATGTACCTGGATTTCGACCGCTTCAAGCGGATCAACGACAGCATGGGCCACGGTGCTGGCGACAAGTTCCTGGTGCGCGCCGCGCGCCGCATCAAGCAGATCGTGCGGCCGACCGACGTGGTGGCTCGGCTGGGCGGCGACGAATTTGCGATCTTGACCGAGCTGGGCGGTGGCACCCATCAGGCCGTTGTGCTGGCCGAGCGCCTACAGGACGCGTTGCACAAGCCCTTCTGGATCGCGGGAACGGAGATCAGCACCAGCGCCAGCATCGGCATCACGTTCAGCAACCCGGGGTACGAATCGCCGGAGGAGGTGATGCGCGACGCCGATCTGGCGATGTACAAGGCCAAGAACAAGGGACGAGCCTGCTATGCGCTGTTCGACGCCAGCTTGTACGAGCTGGCCTCCGAGCGCATGAAGCTCGAGAGCGAGCTGCAGCAGGCGATGGGGTCCGGCCAGTTGGCGTTCGCGTTCCAGCCGCTGTACCGGATCGAGCCGCGCAGGTTGGTGGGTTTCGAAGCGCTGATGCGATGGGAGCATCCGCAGCGCGGCCTGATCGGCCCCGGATCCTTCATCCCGGTAGCCGAAGAATCCGCGCTGATCGGCCAGCTGACGCAGTGGGCGATCCGGCGCGTGTGCCGCCAGCTGCGAGCGTGGCACGACGCCTTTCCGGCGTCGCGAGAGCTGGTCGTGCACGTCAACATCTCCGGCAAGGACCTGAGCGCGCCGCACTTCGCCGAGCACGTGCGTGAAGCGCTTCGCGAAGCGGGAGTTCCGCCGGCCAGCCTGACGCTGGAGATCACCGAGAGCAAGCTGATGGAAAAGCTCGAAAGTGTCTCCGGTACGCTGAGGGAGCTGCGCGAGCTCGGCGTGGGACTGAGTGTGGACGATTTCGGAACCGGCTATTCGTCGCTGAGCTATCTGTCCGCGCTGCCGATCACGAGCTTGAAAATCGACCGCTCGTTCGTGCGCCAGATTGGCGATACCAAGGAAAGCGGTGAGATCGTTCGAGCCATTGTCCGACTCGCCGACGCTCTCGGAAAGGATGTGATCGCAGAGGGCGTAGAGAACAAGATGCAGCTGGACCGGTTGCGTGAGCTCGACTGCGCCTGCGCCCAGGGTTTCTTCTTGTCCCGGCCTCTGGCGCCGGCGAACGCCGCCGAGCTGCTCGAAGGCCTGTCGCAGCGATCCGAGCGCATGGCCTTGGCGACGGTCTGACGCAAACGCAAGCGGCTGAACCTTCTGCCGCCGAGCGCAAGATTCGTCTGCCTGACGCTGGCTTCGGCGCCAGAAACACGGTCGTACTACCACTCCTGGCATCGATCGGGAGTACAATTGTCCATACGATCCCAGCTATGCGTATCGTCACCCCGACCTCATCCGGATCATCTCGGCATGGAAGGCCAGTCGGCGGCAAAGGATGCAATATGAAGCGGGTCGCAGCTGAACCTCACCGTGATCTCGATTTCTCCAGAGGCCGCCGCGGTCCTGTCATCCAGCCGGAACCCGGCAAGACGAAGATCTCTATTCGACTCGACAATCGGGTCCTCGAGCACTTCCGTTCGATTGTTGAAGCAGCGGGTGGAGGTAACTACCAGACACTGATCAACGACGCACTGCTCGGCTACATCCAGCAGAAGTCGATGCTGGACGCGGTGCGGCAGGTCCTGCGCGAGGAAGTGAAGGGAACCGGAGGTGGACGCCGTGGTACTGGCAGGCCGCGGCGGAGCAAAGGGGCGAACGCCGCGCTACAGCAGACGTCCGCTACGAGGGGCTAGCGAAGGCATAGTCGCTGCACGAAATTAGACTGGACGTCCTTCGCGCCCCT
>JAFAIM010000057.1 GCA_019236735.1 Burkholderiaceae bacterium | reverse complement strand
GCGCAGTCCTCCCCGATCTGCGGCGCATCGGGGCGCTCCAGCGCAGCGGCGATCGTGACGTCGTCGGCCGCCAACGCGGCCTCGATCACCATCCGGCCCATCTTGCCGCTGCTACCTGCGATTGCCAGCTTCATTTGGACGGAGGCGTCGCCGGCTCCGCCGGTGCGCTGCTCGCAGGCTCGCCAGGCGCGGTGCTCGTCGGTCCCACAGGTGCGCTGCTTGCCGGTTCGCCAGGCGAAGTGCTCGTCGGTCCCACAGGTGCGCTGCTTGCCGGTCCGCCAGGCGAAGTGCTCGTCGGTCCCGCAGGTGCGCTGCTCGCAGGCTCGCCAGGCGCGGTGCTCGTCGGTCCCGCCGGTGGGGTGTTGGTTGGCTTTTTCGGCTGAGCGCTCTGCACGAACGTCTTTCTGCCGAGGATCAGGTTGTCTGCCATCGATTCGGGCGGCATTGGATCGCTGGTGTAGTGATCCAGGCGGTTGTCTTTGAAATAGACCACCAGATTGCGCCGCTGGGGGGCCCCTGAGCGCGGGTTCAGGTAGTACAGGTAATCCCAGCGGTCCGGGTGGAAAACGTCCGTCAGCAGTGGCGTGCCGAGCATGAACTTGACCTGATCACGCGACATTCCGGTCCGCAGTTGCTCGACCATGTCGCTGGTGATCACATTGCCCTGCTGGACGTCGGGCCGGTACGGGGACATGAACCGGGGCAGGTGATTCGTAATGGACCCGCACCCGGCGGCGGCCAAGACCGCCGCCCCCAGCAGCAAAGCCCTATATGCCCCCGGTTTGATGTATATCCAGGTTGTGTCTCTCATTTCTGCATATGATAACGAGTGGAAGGATGCAGATTGGGTTTGCAATGAAGAATGCACCGGGTTCGACCGACCTGAAGGTCAGCGGACTGAAGGCGACGGCGCCGCGGCTGAAGATCCTGGAAATCTTTCAGAAGCGCTCGACCGAACCGGATTCTGCGCGCCATATGAGCGCCGAGGATGTCTACCGTTCGCTGGTTGCCGAACACATGGATGTGGGGCTGGCGACCGTATACCGGGTCCTGACGCAGTTCGAGCAGGCCGGCCTGCTGGTGCGCCGGCACTTCGAGGCCGGCCGCGCGGTGTTCGAGTTGAACGAGGGCCCGCACCACGACCACCTCGTATGCCTGATCTGCGGCCGGGTCGAGGAGTTCGTCGATCCGGAAATTGAGCGCAGGCAGAAGGCGATCGCTGCCGAACGTGGGTTCGAGCTGCAGGACCACTCGCTCGCGCTGTACGGCGTGTGCCGCAAGCCGGGTTGCGGCAACGCGAACGGGGGCGACAAGTCGTAGTGAACAAGGGACCCGAACGGCCCCTCACCCCCGACCCCCTTGCATGAACATACAAGGGGGGAGCCACACCCAAGTTCTTCGAGCACCGCAGGTCGCAAATCGGCCCGCGCAGGAGCCGTTCACTGGGCGAGCAGCTCGCGCGCGTGTTTGCGGGTTGTGTCAGTGATCTGCTGTCCGCCGAGCATCCTGGCGAGCTCCTCGACTCGGCCGGCTCGGTCCAGCGGCGCGACGTTCGCGGCCGGCCGGCGGTCGCTGCCCTGTGAGCGCGTAACCACCAGGTGGCGGTCGGCGTGTGCTGCCACCTGAGGCAGGTGGGTGACGCACAGTACCTGGCGAATCCGGCCCAGCTCCTTCAGCCGCCGGCCGACGGTGTCGGCTACCGCTCCGCCGATGCCGGCGTCGACCTCGTCGAAGATCAGTGTGTTCACTGCAGTGGCACTAGCGGCGATCACCGAGATCGCAAGGCTGATGCGGGACAGCTCTCCACCCGACGCAACCTTCGCGAGCGGCCGCAGCGTCGCTCCCGCGTGGCCGGCGACCTGCAACTCGGCGCGCTCCAGCCCAGTGGCGGACGGCTCCGCAGGCTCCAGCTGCACGGCGAAGCGCCCGCCCGCCATTGCCAGATCCTGCATCGCCCGGCTGACCTCGGTCGCCATGTTCCGGGCCGCCTCGCGGCGCGCTGCCGACAGCTCGCCGGCGGCCTGCGAAAACTGCTGCGCTGCGCTGGTTTCGGCGCTGCGCAGTCCTTCCAGGTCAGATGCAGCGGTCAGCGCGGCTAGCCGCGCGCGCGTGCTCTCGAGCAGCGCGGCCAGCTCCTCCGGCGCACGGCGCAGCTTGCGCGCGGCGGCGTGCATCGCGGCAAGGCGCGCCTCCACCCGAGCCAGGCTTGCTTCGTCCAGGTCCGCTCGCGCGAGATATTGGCTCAACTGGCGTGCCGCCTCATCGACCTCGTTGCGGGCGGACTCGAGGATTTCCAGCACCGGCGCAAGGCGCTCATCGAAGCCGGCAAGCGTTCGCAGGCGGCTCGCCGCAGTGTCGATCCGAGCCAGCGCAGCCAAGTCCGCGTCCGCCAGCGCGTCGATCGCCCCGTGTACACCTTCGAGCAGGCTGGCAGCGTGGGCCAGGCGCTTGTGTTCGGCGGAAACGCGCTCCCACTCGCCGGATTCGGGCGCGAGCTCCTCGAGCTCTTCTGCGGTCCATACCAGACGGTCCCTTTCGCTCGCCGCTCCTGCCGCGGCCTCCTCGGCATCGCGGCGCGCCTGGCGCGCCCGGCGCAGCTGGGTATGCGCCGCTGCCACGCTGCGCGCCGCAGCCTGCAGCTGACCGTGTTCATCGAGCAGCTGCAGCTGGGCCGCGGGGCGTAGCAAAGATTGATGGGCGTGCTGGCCGTGGATATCGACCAGCGCCTCGCCAAATTCGCGCAGCTGCGCCAACGTCACTGCGCTGCCGTTGATAAAGGCGCGGCTGCGTCCGGTGGCATCGACGGTGCGGCGCAACAGCGCCACATCGGCTTCGCATGCCACGCCGGCGTCGGCCAGCCAGCGAACACCGGCGGCGTCGATGTGGAACTCGGCCGCCACCTCGGCCCGCTGCGCGCCTTCGCGCACCACGCCGGCATCTGCCCGCTCGCCTAATGCCATCTGCAGCGCGTCGATCAGGATCGACTTGCCCGTTCCGGTCTCGCCGGTCAGCACGGTAAAGCCCGGACCGAATTCGAGTTCGAGCGACTGCACCAGGACGTAGTCGCGGACGGACAGTGTCAGCAGCATGGCTGCGGAGGAAGTTAGCAGGCTCTTGCGGCCCGAATTACGCCCGCCCGGCCGGCTCGCCGGACATCACATTCCAATGCAGCTTGCGGCGCAGCGTTTCAAAGTAGTTGTATCCGGCCGGGTGCAGCAGCGTGATGCGGTCCGGGCTGAGCTGGGCGCGCACGATATCGCCTGGCTGCAGCTGCGAAAACAGCTGCATGTCGAAATGCGCGCTGGCATCGCGCAGCTCGGTGAGCTCGATTTCGACCACGACGCTGTCGGGCAGTGTGATCGGACGGTTCGACAGCGTGTGCGGGGCCACCGGCGCAAGCACCAAACCCGACAGCGATGGATGCAGGATCGGGCCGCTCGCCGAAAGCGCGTAGGCGGTCGAGCCGGTCGGTGTTGCCAGGATCACGCCGTCGGCGCGCTGGTGGTACATCGTTGCGCCGTCGACTCGCACGGTGAAGCCGACGATTCCGCCCGCGCTGCCGTGCGAGACCACCACGTCGTTGAAGGCGCGCCCCCGGTACATGCTGGCACCGTCGCGCAGCACCTCGGCCTCCAGCAGCGTGCGGCGGTCCGTCTCGTAGCGGCCCGCCAGCATTTCGGCGAGCACGTCGGGCATCTCGTCCAGCCCGATATCGGTGATGAAGCCGAGGCGTCCGAAGTGAATTCCGATCAGCGGGATCCGGAAAGCGCTCAGGTCGCGCGCGATTCCGAGCATCGTGCCATCGCCGCCAAGCACGATGGCCACGTCCGCCTTCTGTCCGAGCTCGACCAGCGTGTGGCCTTGGAATTCGCGCAACCCGACCGCCTCGGTTGTGCCCGCTTCGATCAGTGCGGTCAGTCCGGCCTGCTCGACCAGGCGCACGACGTGCAGCAGCACCTGCTGCAACGCGGGCCGATTGCCTTCCGTTCGCGGCTTGGCGAAGATGGCCACGTTGCGGAAGGGCGCGATCATGGGCCGATTATGCAGAAAAGTCCCCGGCGGGGACATCCCGCGCGGCCCTGACAATGCCCGGCGCGCTTCGTAGAATGTCGGCATGTTGGACGAGCGTTCACGCCTTCTGCTCAAGCGGCTGATCGAGCAGTACATCGTCGAAGGTCTGCCGGTCGGGTCGCGCTCGCTTTCGAAGCTGTCCGGCCTCGAGCTGTCGCCGGCCACGATCCGCAATGTGATGGCGGACCTGGAAGAGGCCGGCTTCGTTTCCAGTCCGCACACCTCGGCGGGGCGCGTACCGACACCGCGCGGCTATCGTTTCTTTGTCGACACCCTGATGACGGTGCAGCCGCTGCAAGCCGAACAGACCCAGCGGATGGAGGGCCAGCTGCAGATCGCCGAACCGCAGCGCGCGATCCAGACGGCCGCGCAACTGCTTTCCAGCTTGTCCACGTTTGCCGGCGTCGTGTTGAGCCCGCGCCGCACGTCCTCCTTCCGTCAGGTCGAGTTCCTACGGCTTTCGGAGCGCCGCATCTTGATGATTGCGGTGTCGCCCGAGGGCGATGTGCACAACCGCGTCCTGATGGTCGAGCGTCCTTACTCGCAAGCCCAGCTGGCGGAGGCAGCCAACGTACTGAACCAGCACTACGCGGGACTGACTTTCGAGCAGGTGCGCAGCCGCCTGCGAGGCGAGCTCAGCGCATTGCGCCAGGAGATGGCAGACCTGATGGAGGCCGCGGTGCAGGCTGGTGCGGAGGAGGTCGAGCGCACCGATCCGGTGGTGATTTCCGGCGAGCGCAACCTGCTCGAGGTCAACGATCTTGCCACCGACATGGAGAAGCTGCGCGCGCTGTTCGACCTGTTCGAACACAAGACGCGGCTGCTGCGGTTGCTCGATACCTCAGCGCATGCGCACGGCGTGCAGATCTACATCGGTGGCGAGTCGGAGCTCGTGCCGCTGGACGAGCTGAGCATGGTGCTGGCGCCGTACGAGGTCGACGGCAAGGTGGTGGGCACGCTCGGTGTGATCGGGCCCACCCGGATGGCGTACGAGCGCGTGATCCCGATCGTCGATATCACGGCCAAGCTGCTGTCCAACGCGCTGTCGCGCGACTGAGGACCCTCACCCCCGACCCCTCTCCCGCTGCGCGGGAGAGGGGAGCCGGACAGTTCCTTCTCCCACGACAGGCGTGGGAGAAGGTCAGGATGAGGTTGGCGGAGGAGGGGTGAGGGCGCCAAGAATGCGATTCATCGGCACCGATCGTCACACGCACGCAAGCCCGGAGCGATCGGCACTGCTGCTGATCAACCTGGGAACGCCGCAGGCGCCGACTGCCGCGGCAGTGCGCCGCTACTTGCGCGAGTTTTTGTGGGATCCGCGCGTGGTCGAGCTGCCACGCTGGCTATGGTGGCCGATCTTGAACGGCCCGGTACTCGGGCTGCGGCCTCGCCGCTCTGCCGCCAAGTACGCCTCCATCTGGACCGCGCAGGGCTCGCCGCTGCTCGTGAACTCGCAAAAGCAGGCCTCGGCGCTGAGCACGGAGCTGGCGGTCCGCGGCCTCGATATCGACGTCGTATTGGCGATGCGCTACGGCCAACCCTCGATCGGCGCAGCGTTCGCACAACTGCGCGCGAAAAACGCCACGCGCGTGCTGCTGCTGCCGCTGTACCCGCAATACTCGGCGGCGACCACGGCCTCGGCAATCGATGGCGTCAACCGCGTGGTCACGCGGCTGCGCAATGTGCCGCAGATGCGCTCGGTGCAGCACTTCTGCGACGACCCAGGCTACATCGGGGCATTGGCGGCCAGCGTCACGGAACACTGGAAGCGCAACGGCCGCGGCGAGTGCCTTTTGATCAGCTTCCACGGCCTGCCGCGCCGCAATCTGGATCTGGGCGACCCGTACCACTGCCAGTGCCAGAAAACCGCGCGCCTGCTGGCGCAGGCCCTCGGACTCGATCCGTCCGCCTGTCGGGTGTGCTTCCAGTCGCGCTTCGGCAGCGCGCGCTGGCTCGAGCCGGCGACCGCCGATACGCTGCAGCAGCTCGCCCGAGGCGGTATGCGCCGCGTCGACGTGATCTGCCCGGGTTTCGTCGCCGATTGCCTGGAAACGCTGGAGGAGATCGCCATCGAAGGCCGGGCCCAGTTCCTCACGGCTGGCGGCCAGGAGCTGCGTTACGTGGCTTGCCTGAACGACAGCGCCCTGTTCATTTCGGCGCTGGCTGACCTGGTCGAGCGAAACGTCGGCGGCTGGCCGGTGGACGCGAGCGAGCAGCAGATGCTCGCTCGCAACTCGGAGCTCAGCGCGGAGCTGGCGATCGCGATGGGCGCGCCGCGCTAGCGGCGACGCACCCCGCGATCAGGACTGCGGGGTATCCCGGTACAACTGTCCGTTCTGGATCCGCACCCGCGTTCCGATGATCGGGCCCGGGTCGGCCGGGACGCTGACCGTGCGCAATTGGCCGGTGTCCATTCGCACATCGACGTCGAAGTGCGTAGCGGCCTTGGCTTGCTTCTCGACCTCGTTGCCTCCGAGCGCGCCGCCGAGCACGCCGAGCACGGTCATCGCGGTGTTGCCATGCCCCTTGCCGAACTGGTTGCCGACCACGCCGCCTACGACTCCACCGGCGACGGCGCCGATACCGGTTCCTTGTCCTGGCGTCTTGATCGCATGAACCGCAGCGACGATCCCGCAGTCGCTGCATACGGGCGCAGGTGGCGGCGCAGCCGTTGCGAGATCCGGTGGCGGGGCGGGCGGGGACCCCGCGGGGGGCGGCGGGACCTGCTCGTTCAAAGCGTCGGCAACCTGTGCTGCAGGCGCCTTCCGCTTGGCCGGGTGCGACTGATGTGGCTCGGTCGGGGGCTGCGGCGCCGGGCTGGCGGCCTCAGGCGCCGGGCTCTGCGCTGCAGCGGGAGGCGGTGCCGTCGCGCCGGTAGTGGTATCGGTGGCAACAGCCGCAGTTTCCGGCGCGCGCTGCGCGTTGACCTGGTTCATCACCAGCACGATTGCGCCCAGAACGCTGACCGCGATGACGGCCACCGCGGCAGTGGCCACCAGGGGGTGCAGCTTCTTCGTGGTGGGCTCGAGTCCGTCCATAGGATCCTCCGAAAAGCAAAAACCCTTTCCCGGGTCAGCTAACGCGCCGCTTTGCAGTGCGGCAGACCAAACTTCGGCCGGCAATGTAACGGAATGTTCCCCGGCAAGAACATCCGCCGGGTGGGGTTGCTTGAAATACCGCATTTGGCCCCAACATGGACCGGGTACCTCGTATTTCTTCATATGTTTGGACTAACGGAGGAGGCTTTGGAGCCGGAAACCGGACCCAAAGGGCAGGCGCCGCAGGCTGCCAACGACAGCTCGAGACCAGGGGACGAGGCGACCGCCAGGGCGGCCGGCGCACCCTCAGGCGAGCGGCCGGCGGACGTGCGGGCCGAGCTGGAAGCGGCCACGCGCAAGGCCGTCGAGAACTATGAACTGTATCTGCGCGCGCGCGCCGAGGCAGACAATACGCGGCGGCGCGCGGCCGAGGAGATCGCGAAGGTGCAGAAGTTCGCGGTCGAGTCGTTCGCAGAAGCGCTGCTGCCAGTGGCTGACAGTCTGGAGCGAGCTCTGGACGCGGCCAATGCTGCCGACCCGCACAAACTGCGCGAAGGCGTGCAGATCACGCTGCGGCAGCTGCTGACGGCCTTCGAGAAATTCCAGCTGACCGAGATCAATCCGGCGGGGGAGAAGTTCGATCCGCACCGGCACCAGGCCATTTCCACGGTGCCGGCTGACAGCGCTGCATCCGCGCCCCCGAACCATGTGGTCGCGGTGCTGCAGAAGGGCTGGATGATCGCCGACCGAGTGCTGCGCCCCGCGCTGGTCACCGTCAGCCAAGGCACTTGAAAGCAGGGCGATCCAAACCCAGTTAAGGCAATGAGACGCGCCGAAGACGCGATAAACATTGAATCGAGGAAAGCCAGATGAGCAAGATCATCGGAATCGACCTGGGCACGACCAATTCCTGCGTCGCCATCTCCGAGGGCGGGCAGGTCAAGGTGATCGAGAATTCGGAGGGTGCCCGCACGACACCCTCGGTGGTCGCCTACATGGACAACGACGAGATCTTAGTCGGTGCGCCAGCGAAGCGGCAGGCCGTGACGAACGCGAGGAACACGCTGTATGCGGTCAAACGCCTGATCGGCCGGCGCTTCGAAGAGAAGGAAGTCCAGAAAGACATCGGCCTGATGCCCTACAAGATCGTGAAGGCCGACAACGGCGACGCGTGGGTCGAGGCGCGCGGGCGCAAGATCGCGCCGCCTCAGGTTTCGGCCGAAGTGCTTCGCAAGATGAAGAAGACCGCCGAGGACTATCTGGGCGAACCGGTCACGGACGCCGTGATCACGGTGCCGGCCTATTTCAACGACTCGCAACGGCAAGCCACCAAGGATGCCGGCCGCATCGCGGGGCTGGAGGTCAAGCGCATCATCAACGAGCCGACCGCGGCTGCGCTCGCGTTCGGACTGGACAAGAAGGAAGAGCGCGGTGACCGCAAGATCGCCGTGTACGACCTCGGTGGCGGCACTTTCGACATCTCGATCATCGAGATCGCCGACGTCGAAGGCGAGAAGCAGTTCGAGGTGTTGTCGACCAACGGCGACACGTTCCTGGGCGGCGAGGATTTCGACCAGCGCATCATCGACTACGTGATCGGCGAGTTCAAAAAGGATCAGGGCGTCGACCTGGCCAAGGACGTGCTCGCGCTGCAGCGCCTGAAGGAGGCGGCGGAGAAGGCCAAGATCGAGCTGTCTTCGTCGCAGCAGACCGAGATCAACCTGCCGTACATCACGGCCGACCAGAGCGGGCCGAAGCACCTGAACTTGAAGCTCACGCGCGCCAAGCTCGAAGCGCTGGTCGAGGACCTGATCCAGAAGACGGTCGAGCCGTGTCGCATCGCGATGAAGGATGCGGGCGTCAAGATGTCCGACATCAACGACGTGATCTTAGTCGGCGGTCAGACTCGGATGCCGAAGGTGCAGGACATCGTGCGGGAGCTGTTCGGGCGCGAGCCGCGCAAGGATGTCAATCCCGACGAGGCTGTTGCGGTGGGTGCCGCGATCCAGGGCTCCGTGCTCTCGGGCGAGCGCAAGGACGTGCTGCTGCTCGACGTGACACCGCTGTCGCTCGGAATCGAGACGCTGGGCGGCGTGATGACCAAGATGATCCAGAAGAACACGACGATCCCGACCAAGTTCGCGCAGACGTTCTCGACGGCGGAGGACGGTCAGCCGGCGGTGACGATCAAAGTGTTCCAGGGCGAGCGCGAGATGGCAGTGGGCAACAAGCTGCTGGGCGAATTCAACCTGGAAGGGATCGCGCCGGCGCCGCGCGGGATGCCGCAGATCGAGGTGACGTTCGATATCGACGCCAACGGCATTCTGCACGTGAACGCGCTGGACAAGAAGACGGGCAAGGAGAACAAGATCACGATCAAGGCCAATTCGGGCCTGACCGAGGACGAGATCAAGCGGATGGTCCGCGACGCCGAGGCCAACAAGGCCGAGGATCACCGCCGCTTCGAGTTGGCGCAGGCGCGCAACGCCGGCGACGCTACGGTGCACCAGATCCGCAAGGCGTTGACCGAGCACGGTGCGAAGCTCGAAGCTGGCGAGAAAAGCGCGATCGAGGCCGCGATCAAGGACGTCGAGGAAGCCCTGAAAGGCGACGACAAAGACGCGATCGAGAGCAAGACGCGCGCGCTGATGACGGAGTCGCAGAAGCTGGGCGAAAAGATGTACGCGGAGACCGGGGCGCAGGCTGCGGGCTCCGAACCGGGGGCGGCGCAGCCCGAGCAGGCCGAGAAGAAATCGGCCGACGACGTGGTTGACGCCGATTATCGCGAGGTCAAGCGAGGCTAGTTTCCAGAGGCGGGGGCTCGTCGCAGCACGGGCCCCCGGCTCAGGACGCCGACCTCGCCGCCCGCCTTCGCCCTTAGGGGTTCGGCGGGCTAGGCTTTAGCGGTCCGCCGCGCGGCTCGAAGCAGCCGCGCAGCGGGCCGTTTCAGTTCGTCTGATGGGATATGGCCAAGCGCGATTTCTACGACATCCTGGGCGTGGCCCGCAACGCCTCCGAGGACGAGATCAAGAAGGCGTATCGCAAGCTCGCGATGAAGTTTCACCCGGACCGCAATCCGGATGATCACCGCGCCGAGGAGAAATTCAAGGAAGTCAAAGAGGCCTACGAGATCCTGTCGGACTCGCAGAAGCGCGCGTCCTACGACCGCTTCGGGCACGCCGGAGTCGATCCGAATGCGGCGGCAGCGGCCGGAGCCGGGATGGGTGGATTTGCGGAGGCATTCGGCGACATCTTCGGAGACATCTTCGGTGCTGCCGGCGGCCGTGGTTCCCGCTCGGGTGCGTTCCGCGGCGCGGACTTGCGCTACAACATGGAGATCACTCTGGAGCAGGCGGCGCGCGGTTTTGCGACCGACATCCGGGTTCCGGCGTGGGACAACTGCGAGGTGTGCGGCGGCAGCGGCGCGCGGCCCGGCACCAAGCCGAAGACATGCGGCACCTGCGGCGGGGCGGGCGCCGTGCGGATGACCCAGGGCTTTTTCTCGATCCAGCAGACCTGTCCGACGTGCCACGGCAGCGGCCGCGTCATTCCCGAGCCTTGCCTGACGTGCCACGGAGAAGGGCGCGTGAAGCGCAACAAGGTGCTCGAGGTCAACATCCCGGCCGGAATCGACGAGGGGCAGCGCATCCGGCTGGCCGCGAAAGGCGAACCTGGAATGAACGGCGGTCCGCCGGGCGACCTGTATGTGGAAATCCGCCTGAAGGCGCACGACGTGTTCCAGCGCGACGGCGACGACCTGCATTGCGAGGTACCCATTACGGTGCCGACCGCGACGCTGGGGGGCGACCTGGAGGTGGCGACGCTGACCGAGAAAGTGAGTATCTCGATTCCGGAAGGTACGCAGAACGGCAAGACCTTCCGCCTGCGCGGCAAGGGCATCAAGGGGGTGCGGTCGAGCTACCCCGGGGACCTGTACTGCCATATCCGAGTCGAGGTGCCGGTGAAGCTGACGGAAAAGCAGAAGAAGCTGCTGCGCGATCTGGAAAACTCGCTAAAGGAAGGTGGCGCTAAGCACTCGCCGCAGGCGAGATCATTCATGGAGCGAATGAAGGGTTTCTTCGCCACCGAATAGGGGCCCGAGTAGAGTGCCCGAGTAGAGTGCGCAGTGCGGATTTTTCAAGGCTTCCACCGATGAGGGGAACCCGATGGCCGTTGCACCCACGAATTTGAATCTGGAGCAGCGTGCTCGCGATGCCGCCCGCATTCCGCTGGCCGAATCGATCGTCGACGCCTATTCCAACTGGAATGGCTTTTTCTCGACCCTGGTGGCGAATTGGTCGCCGGATGGCAAGCGCATCGTGTTCGGGTCGTTGCGCGACGGCCTTCCGGAGATCTACCAGGCAGATGCGGAACGACCCGAGCAGGCTGCGTTTGCACTGACCCGAGGCCCGGAGCGGGCATTGTGGGGCCGTTTCACTCCCGACGGACGGTCGATCCTGTTCCTGCGCGACTGCAAGGGCGACGAGAATCACCACATCTGGCGCGCCAACGCCGATGGGTCCAACGCGGTCGATCTGACGCCCGAAGGGACGCTGCATCGCGACGAGCCGATCCTTCCGCGCCGACTGCCCGGCGCGATGTTCTATTCGGCTCGTTGCACGACCGATCCGACCACGCGGCTGTTTACGCAGCCAGTCACCGGTGCCGGTGGCGCAGCGCGCCTGATCTATACGCACCCGCGGCCGGGAACGCTCGCCGACGTCGCTCCCGACGGATCGCGCGCGCTGTTGATGGAGTGGAACTCTTCGGACAACATCGTTCTGCTCGAAGTGGCGGCCAGCGGTGCCCCGGTCCGGCGTGTCTTCCCGGCCGAGGGCCGGCGGGTCACGATATGGTCGGCATCGTATTCGGCCAGCGGCGATCGAATTTATCTTGGCACCGATGATGGGCGCGAAAACTCGCTGATCCTGGCCTTGGACGCCAGCAGCGGCCGGGAAGTGGCGCGCTATCGGAACGAATCGCCTCCGACCGCCGTGATCTCTGCCCTGGTCTCGCCCAACGGCGACACGGTGGTTGCCTCGATCGACGCCGGCAACCACGGCCAAGTGCGCATCCTGGATGCTGCGACGCTCGGGCTGATCCGCCCGGTCCAGCTGCCGCTCGGCGACATCCGGGTCGGTTCGTTCCGCGATGACGGCGCAGTATTTTCGTTGATGATCTCGGTGCCGGATCGGCCTGCCGACATCCATGCCGTCGACGTTCGCACCGGTGCCGTCAAAGCGTTGCGACACGATGCGCGCGTGGGTATCGACAACCTGCCGGCGGTGGATACGACGATCGAGATCGTCGAGGCGTTCGACGGCTTGCGAATCCCGATCAATTGTTATCTGCCCAGCAAGCGTGGAACGCACCGACTTCCGACGCTAGTCAACTTTCATGGCGGACCTTCAGCGAGCTACGCCGTTCGCTGGAGTGCGTACACCCGCTTCTTCCTGGCGCTTGGCTACGCGGTGCTGGAGCCGAACGTGCGCGGCTCGACCGGATTCGGGCGCGCCTATGAGATGGCCGACAACCGGGAAAAGCGGGCCGACTGGCTCAAGGACGTCGAGACGGTGAATACATGGGTCAAAAGCCAACCCTGGTGCGATCCGGGTCGGGTCGTCGTCTGGGGCGGCAGCTACGGCGGCTACACGACGTTGATGGCGCTGACCCGGCAACCGCAACTGTGGGCCGCCGGCGTCAACATTTTCGGCGTGGCCGACCTGAAGACGTTCTTGAGGACGACCGACGCGTCGATTCGCGAGTTCTTCGTCGAGGAATTCGGCGACCTGGAGCGGGACAGCGCGCTGCTGGAGGAGTTCAGCCCGATGCGCGACGTCAACCGGATCGTTGCTCCGCTGTTCGTCTATGCGGGCGAGCACGACCCGCGTGTGCCGCGCTCGGAGTCCGATCTGATCGTGCAGGCGCTGCGCGACCGCGCGGTTCCGGTCGAATACATGGTCGCCGCGAACGAGGGCCACAGCGTCGATCGGCGCGAGTCGAAGATCGAGCTGCTCACGCGCACTGCACGCTTTCTCGAAGACGCCCTCGGCTAAAGCGCGGAAGCCGACAGGAAGGCGTCAATTTTTGGCGCGATCGCGCTGCTGACAGGGGCTACTGCCGCAATGCCTCGGGATTGACGACGTTGATGGGGGCGCCTGCAGCGTACGCGGTGATCTGGGCGAAGATGTCGGCGAACTGGATTTCGTACTCGTCGCGCGTAACGTAACCGATGTGCGGAGTACAGACCACGTTCGGCATCGACAACAGCGGGTGCGTCGCATCGCGCAGCGGCTCCTGCTCGAAGACGTCCACCGCCGCCATCCCGGGACGGCCTTCGCGCAGGGCTTCGACCAGTGCTCCGCGCTGGATAAGAGGAGCGCGGCTCGTGTTCACGAGCAACGACGACGGCTTCATCCGAGCCAGGTCGGCGGCTGTGACGATCCCGCGTGTCGCGTCGACCAGTCGCATATGCAGCGACAGGACGTCGCTTTCCTCGAAGAACTGCTCCTTGCTGGCGGCGGTCGCATAGCCGTCCGCGCGAGCACGTTCGAGCGAAGCTTCGCGCGCCCAGGCAAGGATGTTCATTCCGAACGCCTTGCCGTAGCCGGCCACAGTCGCGCCGATCCTGCCGTAGCCGAAAATGCCGAGGGTTTTGCCGCGCAGCGTCTGGCCGACGCCGATCTGCCATACACCGGCCTTTAGTGCTGCCACCTGTTGCGGGATCTGCCGGATCGCCGCCAGCACCAGGCCCCACGTCAGCTCGGCCGCCGCATACGAGGGAGTGTCGGAGTGCATGTTGGACGACACGATGATCCCGTGCCGGGTGCAGGCTGCGATATCGATGTGGGGGTAGACGCTGCGCTGGCTGATCAGGCGCAGCTTGGGCACGCGCTCGATCAGCGCGGCGCGGATCTGCGTTCGCTCGCGGATCAGCACCAGCGCTTCGGTGTCGCGAAGCCGGTTCGCCAGCGCAACGACCTCCTGCACGTGATCGTTCCAGATCGTGACGTCGTGGCCATCGAGTTCGCGAAAGCAATTCAGCGTGCGAAGGTTGTCGAAGTAGTCGTCGAGGATCGTGACCTTCAGGGACCGCGACGGGGTCTGGTTCGGCCGGGCCATCAGCAGGAACTCCCTTCGTTCTTTGGCGCGATCTTCATCACGACCCGCTGCTGACGCTGAACTCGGCGCCATCCGAGTCCCGCAGCTTGGCAATCCTCAGTCCATGAAGGTCCACCGGGGCGGAAACGATCTTGACTCCCGCCGCAGCACGCTCTGCGCAAAAGGCATCGGCGTTCGACACCGAAAAACCCAGTTGGCAGGTCCCCGGCGGATGCTCCTTGGACGCCGCATGAAGCGCAAGCACGGTCGATCCGGTGTCGAACTCGGTCCATTCCGGGGATTCGAAGCGAAGCTGCAGGCCGAGTTGCGATACGTGGAACCGAACCGCCTCATTCATGTTGCCAACAAATTTGATGACATAGGTAAGAGTTGCCGACATTGCTTCCTCCGACGAATGTGGATCAGCTCGGAACGTACGTCAACCGCACGTACAGCGGCGCATACGGTTCGGCCTGCGTCACCTCGACCAGGTTCTCACGCGCCAACTCCAGCAGTGCCAGGAAGCTCACGATCAGCACGGCGACGCCCTGCACCGGATCGAACAGATCGCAGAACTCCGCGAAGCGGCGCCCCTGCAGCCGCTTCAAAATCATGCTCATGTGCTCGCGCACCGACAACTCCTCGCGCGCAATGTGGTGGTGCGCCGTCAGGCGGGCCCGCCGCAGCAGCTCGAGCCAGGCGCGCTGCAGATCGGCCGCTTGCACGTCGGGCAGCCGGCGTGCCATCGTCTGATCGATCGCGACCATCGCGCGGGCGAAGTCGCGCCCGACCCGAGGCCACTCGTCGATCGCCTGTGCGGCGAGCTTCATGCGCTCGTATTCGACCAGGCGCCGCACCAGTTCCGCGCGCGGATCCTCGACCTCTTCGCCGGTGTCGGCTTTGCGCACCGGCAGCAGCATTCGCGACTTGATCTGGATCAGCAGCGCCGCCATCAGCAGATATTCGGCCGCCAGTTCCAGGTTGCGGGCGCGGATCTGCTCGACGTAGGCTAGGTACTGCTCCGTGAGCGGCGCCATCGGAATGTCCAGCACGTTGAAGTTCTGGCGGCGGATCAGATACAGCAGCAGATCCAGCGGCCCTTCGAACGCCTCCAGGAACACCTCGAGCGCGTCCGGCGGGATATACAGATCCTCCGGCAGCGCAAACAGCGGCTCGCCATATAAGCGCGCCAGCGCGATGCCGTCGACGACGTTCGGCGTCACACTCGCGCCGCCAACCGGTTCGGCGGGTAGATCCAGGCTGTGAATGGGGTCGTTCATCCGAGGTTCTGTGGGTGGCGTCGCTGCGCGGATACAATTCGCCCGTGCGCGGGGGGCGAAGTCAGCGAAGAATAATCGATCGAGGGACCCGATGCGATCGTCCAATGTTCAACGGCCCGGGTGGCACTCGGTGGGTCCGATCCTGACTTTGATCGGAGTGGCGCTGCTGGCGCTGTCACCCCTGGGGTATCGGCTGGGGTGGTTTGGTTTGTACGTCGCTTTGAAACAACTGATCCCGTTGGGGCTGCTCGTGTGCGGCCTGGGCCTGATTGGTTCGCTGATCGCCCTGTTTCGCACGCCCGCCGGAATCGGTTGGTCCGGCTGGATCGTTCCGTTCGCAGCGGTCGTCGCCTCGATCGTCGTCTGCGCGATTCCACTCATCGGCATCATGCACGCCCGCTCGGTGCCGCCGATCCACGATATCACCACCGACACGGACCTGCCGCCGGTGTATGTCGCGCTTGCCGCGGCGCGTAGGGCCAGCCCCAACGGCTTGGACTACGAAGGCGGCCAGGCGGCCGCGCAGCAGAAGGCTGCGTTTCCGGATGTAAAGACGATGTACTCGCCGCTGGCGCCGGAAGCGCTGTTCGATCAAGCCAGGAAGGTCGCGCAGGAATGCGGGTGGCGCCTTGCTGCGGCCGATCGGAGCGACCTTCGGATCGAGGCTGTCGACACGACGATGCTGTTCGGTTTCAAGGACGACATCGTCGTTCAGATCCGCTCTGACGCCAACGGCAGCCGCCTGGACGTTCGCTCGGCCTCACGCGTCGGCCGCAGCGACCTGGGTGTCAACGCGGCGCGGATCCGGACGTTCCTCGCGATGCTTCAGAAGCCCGCGCCGAAGGCTTAGCGCCGGCGGCCGCGCCAAATGCGCGGGAGATCAGGCGAATCGCCTCAGGCGAATCCCAGTCGCGCGAACCGTAGATCCGTTCGAGCACCCGCCCGTTGGCGTCGACCAGCACGGTCAGCGGGATGGTCGAGCCGCCCAGCAGGTTTTCCATTTGCTGATCGTGGTCGATGAACTGCCGGATCGTCGCGTTCGATCGGTTCAGGAAAGCGAGAGCTTTTTCCGGATAGTCGTCGGTCGAGATCCCGATCAGCGAGAAGGCGATCCGATTGTCCGTCCACGCCAGCCTTTCGAGCGAGGCCATTTCTTCGACGCAAGGGCCGCACCAGCTTGCCCAGACGTTGATCAGCAGCGGCCGGCCGCGGTATTCCGCAAGGCGGCGCGCGGGGCCATTTAACCCCTGTAGCGTCACATCCGGCAGCACGCCTCCGACCGGAACCTCGCCGGGTGTGGCGCGGCCGGCCAGCGGCAGCAGCGCAAGCGCGACAGCGAGGATGACACGTAGACTTGAGACCGGCACCAGGCGATTTTACGAGCCGCTGCCGGCGCCTGTGCTACCGGCGGTAGCGGTTCAGGGACGCAGGAAATCGTGACGATGATGGACCCGCAGCCCGCACTCCCCGCGCTCGATGCTGCGCGCGCGCCGATCCGAAGCCTGCACCGCGCACGAGAGCCGCAGTGCATTGCCGCGCTGCTGAATGCGGCGCGCCTGGCTCCTGGGCCGGCCGCCGCAGCGCGGACGATGGCGCAACAGCTCACGTCGACGCTGCGCCAGCGGCACGCCCGCGCCACCGGTGTCGATGCGCTGATGCACGAGTTCTCGCTTTCGAGCCAGGAAGGAGTTGCGCTGATGTGCCTGGCCGAGGCGCTGTTGCGCATCCCCGACGCTGCCACGGCCGACGCGCTGATCCGCGACAAGCTCGCCGGGCCCGACTGGCGTTCGCACATCGGACGGGGCCGCTCGCTGTTCGTCAACGCTGCGGCATGGGGTTTGATGATCTCCGGGGAGCTGGTCGCCACGCACAGCGAGGAAGGCCTGGCGGCTGCCCTTGGCCGCCTGATCGCGCGCGGCGGCGAAGGCCTGATCCGGCGCGGAGTGGACATGGCGATGCGCCTGCTCGGCCAGCAGTTCGTGCTCGGCCGCACGATCGAAGAGGCGCTGCAGCGAGGCCGAGCGTGCGAGGCGCGCGGCTACCGCTACTCGTTCGACATGCTGGGCGAGGCCGCGCTCACCGCCGCCGATGCGGAGCGGTACCTGGCCGACTACGAACAGGCGATCGGTGCGATCGGCCGTGCCGCTGCCGAACGCAGCGGCGCCACCGCAGGGAGCCTGTACGAAGGCCCGAACATTTCGGTGAAGCTCTCAGCGCTGCATCCGCGCTATGCGTACAGCCAGCGCGAGCGGGTGCTGGCCGAGCTCGGGCCGCGCCTGACTCACCTGTGCGAGCTGGCACGTGACTGCGGCATCGGGCTGAACATCGATGCCGAGGAAAGCGAGGTGCTCGAGCTGTCGCTCGACCTGCTCGAGCCGCTGGCGGCGGCGCCGCAGCTGTCGGATTGGCCTGGACTCGGATTCGTCGTGCAGGCCTACCAGAAGCGCGCGCCGGCGGTGATCGAATACGTGGCCGAGCTCGCGCGCCGCACCCGGCGGCGCATGATGGTTCGGCTGGTAAAAGGCGCCTATTGGGACAGCGAAATCAAGCGAGCCCAGGTCGAAGGGCAGGTCGATTTCCCGGTGTTCACGCACAAGGCACACACCGACGTCTGTTATATGGCCTGTGCGGCCGGTCTGCTTTTGCATGCCGACCGCTTGTATCCGCAGTTCGCGACCCACAATGCCTTGACGCTCGCCACTGTTTGGCAGATGTGCCAGTGTCGCAGCGTCGAAGGGTGGGAGTTCCAGTGCCTGCACGGGATGGGCGAGGCGCTGTACGACGAGCTGGTTCGGCCCGGCGGGCCGGTGCGCTGCCGGATCTACGCGCCGGTCGGCAGCCACGACACGCTGCTGCCGTACCTGGTGCGGCGCTTGCTCGAAAACGGCGCCAACACGTCGTTTGTCAGCCAGGTGGCCGATCCCGAGCTGGACCTGGCGCAGCTTCTGTCCGATCCGGTGGCGCTCGCGCAGGCCACGGGCGGTGCGCCGCACTCGCGGATCAGCGCGCCGCCGCAGTTGTACGGCGCCCAGCGCGCGAACTCGCTGGGCCTGGACTTGAACGACGAGCCTACGATTGCCTCGATCCGAGCCGGCTTCGAGGCAGCAGCACGGCGCACCTGGCATGCGGGCGAGAAAGAGGGTGGCTCGTACGAAATCACCAATCCGGCGGACCGCTCGCAGCGGGTCGGTATCGTCGTCGATGCGGTCGGCGTGGAGCTGGAACGGTTGCCGGCTACCGCGCTCGAAGCTGCGGGCGAGTGGGCGCAGGTTCCGCCTGCGCGGCGCGCTTCGATCCTGCGCGCCGCCGCCGATCGACTGGAGGCCGAGCGGCTGACGCTGTGCTGGCTGATCGTGCACGAGGCGGGCCGCACGATCGGCAACGCGCTGGGTGAAGTGCGCGAGGCCGCGGACTTCTGCCGCTACTACGCGGCACAGCTCGAATCCGGTCCGCCACTGCCGGGCGAAGCGCTCGGGGCGGTTGTCGCGATCTCGCCGTGGAACTTCCCATTGGCAATTTTCACTGGCCAAATCGCGGCCGCGCTGGCGGCAGGCAACGTCGTCATCGCGAAGCCGGCGCCGCAGACGCCGCTGGTGGCGGCCGCCGCGGTGCGCTTGTTGCACGAGGCTGGCGTGCCGAAGTTCGCGCTGCAGCTTGCGCCGGGCGGGGCGCAGACCGGCGCGCAGCTGGTGCGCGATGCGCGGGTGCGCGGCGTTCTGTTTACCGGCTCGACGCGCGCGGCGCAGCGAATCGATCGCGACCTGGCCTCGCGCGGCGACGCAGCGGTGCTGGTCGCGGAAACCGGCGGGCAGAACGCGATGATCGTCGACTCCAGCGCGCTGCCCGAACAGGTGGTGCGCGATGCACTGGCGTCCGCTTTCGACAGCGCCGGCCAGCGCTGCTCAGCGCTGCGGCTGCTGTGTCTGCAAGAGGATGTGGCGCCTCGCATCATGCCGATGCTGCTCGGAGCCGCTGCCGAGCTGCGCGTGGGCGACCCGGCGCGCTTGGATACCGATGTGGGGCCGGTGATCGACGCGCAGGCCGCGCAGATGATCTGGCAGCATCTGGAGCGGATTGGAAAGCGCCATCGGATCGAACGGATCGCATTGTCGGCCGAATGTGGCGGCGGCACGTTCGTCGCGCCGTCGATCGTCGAAATCGATGCGGTCGCGGAGTTGCAGCAGGAAGTGTTCGGACCGGTGCTGCACGTGCTGCGCTACCCGCGCGAGCGGCTCTCCGACGTGCTCGATGCGATCAACGCGACCGGCTACGCGCTGACGTGCGGCGTCCACAGCCGCGTCGACGAGACGATCCGCTTCGTTGCCGATCGCATTCGCGCCGGCAACATCTATGTGAACCGCAACATGATCGGCGCGGTGGTCGGAGTGCAGCCATTTGGAGGCGAGGGGCTGTCCGGCACCGGCCCGAAGGCCGGCGGCCCGTGGATGTTGGCGCGACTGCGAACGGGAACCGACGCCCAGGCGCTCGCTGCCTCGGCTGCTGCAGGAGTGACCGAACGCGGGCCCGCTCCGCCCGAGCTGGACGAGCTCGCCGCCTGGGCGGCCCATCAGGGGAAGGCGAGGAAGCCGGAACTGGTGCGTCTGTGCAACCGCTACCTGGAAGCGACCCCGATCGGTTGCCGGCACGAGCTGGCCGGCCCGACCGGCGAGAGCAACGTACTCGATTACCGGGCGCGCGGACGCGCGCTGTGCCACGCGCACAACGCCGATTCCTGCCTGGCGCAGATTACCGCTGCGGCCGCCACCGGTAACCGCCCGGTGCTGCAAGACTCGCCCTGGGCACGCTCGCTCGCGGCGGAACTGCCGGCGCAGCTGTCGGCGCGCATCAGCTGGGTGGCGCGCTGGCAGCAGGCCGAATGCGAGGTGGCGCTGGCGGAGGGCGAGGTCGCACACGACGAGCTGCGGCGCCACCTCTCAATGCGCGAGGGCCCGCGCGTGCGCGTGCTGCAAGGCGGCCCCGAATACGGACTGCAGTGGATGGTCGCCGAGCGGGTCGTCAGCACCAACACGACCGCCGCCGGCGGTAACGCCACTTTGTTGACGCTCGACTGAGGCCGCGGCTCCTTCCTGGGGCCTGACGAACTGCGCGTGATCATCAACGGCAGCCTGCCCGTGGGAGCCGAACCTGTTCGCCCGGTTGCGGCGTGAGGCGCACGCGCTACCGGGCGAAGTTGCACAGCGAAAGCCCGCCCGGGTCCGGAGCTGAGCGCTCAGCCGTTGAATTCTCAACGGCCGTAGTCTTCCAAGTGCGCGGGATTGCTAGACAGATCTCTCGATTTGCCCCGATTTTTTCCGAGGAGATGCTTGATGGCGTCGTAGCCGCTTTTGCCGACCTCCGCTTCAGGGGTGACGCCGTACGCACGCAGGGCTCTCCGCACCAGGCTGCCCTTGGAGATGCCTTCCTTGCGAGCCCGCTCGCGCAGTGCGCGGCTCTCGGCCTTGGAAATGCGAACGGACAGTGTTTCGGTCTGCATGCAAACGGTGTAATACAAAATTCCAGCAAAAGTATGACAACCGGCGGTCCAGCGGACCTGGCTAACCGGACAGCTTCGGCTTGGTCCCGTAAACGTAGCCCTGCATCGGCACGTGCGCCTTGGCGAAGCGCGCCTGCTCGTCCAGGTCGAGCGATTTGTCCCACCAGATCTCGCGCGCCTCGCGCTGCTTGCGCTCCAGATCCGGCTTCTTCTGCTTGAGCTCGCGCAGGAAGCGCGTCAGGTCGGATTCGTATTCAGCCATGGCAGTCTTGTCTCATTTGACCCGCATCCCCGGATGTGCGCCTGGGTCAGGATCCAGCAGGAACAGCCCCGGCCGGTTGCCGTGCTCATCGCTGGCAGCCAGCACCATCCCTTCGCTCAAACCGAACTTCATCTTACGCGGCGCCAGGTTTGCCACCACCACAGTCAATCGCCCCACCAGGTCGGCTGGCTGGTATGCCGACTTGATACCAGCGAAGACCTGGCGCGGGCGCGCTTCGCCCACGTCCAGCGTGAGCTTCAGCAATCTGTCGCTCCCGTCGATGACCTCTGCGGCCGTGATGCGTGCGACTCGCAGGTCGATCTTGGCGAACTCTTCGATCCCGATCGTTGGCGCCGCAACCGGCGCAGGCGCCTTCGCAGTAGCAACCTCAGAGGCCTCGACCTCCGTAGCCCGCGCAGCCGGCGAAGAGGTCTTGACCTCCGCAGCCCGCGCGGCCGGCGAAGGCGGCTCGAACAGCGCCGCCAGCGTCTTGGGATCGACCCGGCCGGTCAGGTGCTCGTAGGGCGCGATCCGGTGCGCCCCAGGGAGCAGACCCCGCGCCTGCGACCAGTCGAGAGGTGCGATCCGCAGGAACGCCTCGGCGCGCCGCGCCAGCGACGGCAGGACCGGCGCAAGGTAGATCATCAAGAGGCGGAACAGGTTGATCGCGACGCTGCACACCTCGTGCAGCTGCTGCCTCGCCGCTGGATCCTGCGACTTGGCCAGCTCCCATGGGCGCCTCGCGTCGAACCATTCGTTGGCGATATCGGCCAGCGCCATTGTTTCCCGCATCACCTTGCCGAACTCGCGCGCCTCGTACAGTTGCGCGAGCTCGTCCGCGCGCGCCTGGAACAGGCGCAGGATCGAGCCCGCACCGGCAACGCCCGCCGACAAGACATCGGCCAGCGCGCCCTCGAAGTTTTTCAGAACGAAGTGCGAGGCGCGGCTGGCGATGTTGACGAACTTGCCGACGAGGTCGCTGTTGATTCGCGCGGTAAAGTCCTCGGCGTTGAAGTCGATATCCTCGACATGCGAGTTCAGCTTGGCGGCGATGTAATAGCGCAGCCAGTCGGGGTTGAGCCCCAGCTCCAGGTACCGCAGCGGATCGATCCCGGTGCCGCGGCTCTTGGACATCTTCTCGCCGCTCACGGTGATAAAGCCGTGCACGTACACGCGGTCGGGAACCTTGAACGGGGCGCCGGCGAACTTCAGCATCGCCGGCCAGAACAGCGTGTGGAAGTAGATGATGTCCTTGCCGATGAAGTGGATCTGCTCGACGAGCGGGTCGCTCAGCACCGTTTCGAAGTTCCAGCCGCGCAGCGCGCAGTACGCTTTCAAGCTCGCCAGGTAGCCGATCGGCGCGTCCAGCCAGACGTAGAAGAACTTTCCCGGTGCATCGGGGATCGGGATGCCGAAATACGGCGCATCGCGCGAGATGTCCCAATCGGCCAATCCGCGTTCACCCTCGAGCCACTCGCGCGCTTTGTTGGCGACTTCCGGCTGCAAGCGCCCGCCTTGGGTCCAATCGCTCAGGAACTCGGTGCAGCGCGGATCGGAGAGCGCGAAGAAGTAGTGTTCCGAGGTTCGTAGCTCGGGTTTGGCGCCCGACAGGACCGAATACGGGTTTTTGAGCTCCGTAGCGCTGTACACGGCGCCACACACCTCGCACGAGTCGCCGTACTGGTCCGGCGCGCCGCAGTTCGGGCATTGTCCCTTGACATAGCGGTCGGCCAGGAACATACCCTTGACCGGGTCGTAGAGCTGTTCGACCGGCCGGATCGCGATCAGCTCGTTCTCGCGCAGTCGCATGTAGATTCGCTGCGACAGCTCCACATTTTCGGGCGAATCGGTGCTGTGCCAGTGGTCAAATGCGATGCCGAAGCCCTGCAGCGTCGGTGCGCGGCTCGCGCCGATGCGGGCGACGAACTCCTGCGGCGACACCCCTGCCTTTTCGGCGGCGATCATGATCGGCGCGCCGTGGGCGTCGTCGGCGCTGACGAAGTGCACCGTGTGCCCCAGCAGCCTCTGAAAACGCACCCAGATATCGGCCTGGATGTATTCCATGATGTGGCCGATGTGCAGCGCGCCGTTGGCGTACGGAAGCGCCGTCGTCACGAACAGTTTCCGCGGGTTCATTAAGGTTTCGACTCTGGCGCAACGGCCGACGCGCTCGGGCTGGCTGAAGTATGCTTATGCGGATCATTGTACGGGTGAAAACGCGTGCTCGACCTCGCCACAGTCCATCAAGTTCTGTCGTCGGTGATCGATCCGAACACCGGGCGGGATTTCGTGTCCTCGCGCGCTGCGCGCAACATCCGGATCGACGGCGCGCGAGTCAGCCTCGACGTCGAGCTCGGCTACCCGGCCGCCAGCCAGGTGAATCTGATCCGAGACCTGATTAGGACCGCGCTGAAGCGCGCAGGCGCGGCCGAAGTTGAGGTCGGCGTGGAAACGAAGATCGTTCCGCACACCGTGCAGCGCGGGTTAAAGGTGATGCCGAATGTACGCAACATCGTCGCCGTCTCATCCGGCAAGGGCGGTGTCGGCAAAAGCACGGTGGCGGCGAACCTCGCGCTCGCGCTTGCTGCCGAGGGCGCGCGGGTCGGAGTGCTCGATGCCGACATCTACGGCCCCAGCCAGCCGACGATGATGGGCATCTCGGGTCGGCCCGAAAGCCTGGACGGCAAAACGCTCGAGCCGCTGGAGAACTACGGCGTACAGGTGAGCTCGATCGGATTCCTGATCGACGCCGACACGCCGATGGTGTGGCGCGGTCCGATGGTGACCAATGCGCTGCAGCAGCTGCTGACGCAGACCAACTGGAAGGACGTCGACTACCTCGTCGTGGACATGCCGCCCGGCACGGGCGACATTCAGCTCACGCTGGCGCAGCAGGTCCCGGTCACCGGGGCCCTGATCGTGACCACGCCGCAAGACATCGCGCTGCTCGATGCGATGAAGGGCCTGAAGATGTTCGAGAAGGTGGGTGTTCCGATCCTCGGCATCGTCGAGAACATGGCCGTGCACGTTTGCTCAAACTGCGGTCACGCGGAGCACGTCTTTGGCGAAGGCGGCGCGCAGCGAATGTCGCGCCAGTACGATGTCGAAGTGCTCGGTTCGCTGCCGCTGGACATCCGGATTCGCGAGCAGACCGATTCGGGCCGCCCCACGGTGGTGGCCGAGCCCGACGGCGCGATCGCCACGCAGTACAAGGCGATCGCGCGCCGTACGGCGATCAAGATCTCGGAGCGCGCCAAGGATCTTTCGTCGAAGATGCCGGCGATCAAGGTCTCGCCGACCTGACCCGCGAGGCGATCAGTACAGGGCGCCGCGCGCGTCCACTGGCCAGACCGCCTCGACCGTGTTGTTGCGCACCGCGACGATCCAATCGTGCAGGTTCACGGTCCCGTCGCAACGCGCCGGGATCAGCAGAGCTTTGTCGCCGAGGCGGATCGGCACCCCATCTTCGGTGCGGATCAGCACGGTGTGCTCGTCGGTGACGCTGCGTACGCGCCAGCCCGGAAAAGTCGGCCGCGGCGGGCCGCAGTCGGTCGCGAACGTCTTGAGACCAACATCGAGCGTCGCGCGTTCGTTTCCCCCCACGCTCATCACGCAACTCAAAACGAACATCGCGAACTCGAACGCAGGGGCGCCGGGATCGGGCTCGTTCCTCGCGTAGTTGACGTCCATGAACGCGAACGAGCCGGCGTGCACCTCGCTGAATACGCCGCTTGCAGCCTCGTACGGGAACGATCCGCTGCCACCTCCGCAGATGACATCGCACGGCAAATTGGCCGACGAAAGGGCCTCGCGGATCACCGACGTGCGAACTGCGCCCCGATCGGCCGCATTGCGCCGCTCCGGCACTCCGCGCCGATGCTGGGCCAGGCTCGAGAACGCGTGCAGGCCCATGAAGGCGAGCGTCGGGCTGTCCACGAGGATGCGCGCCAGCTCAACGGCCTCCTCGGCGGTCTGAACGCCGGTGCGGTTCTGCCCCAGGTCGACATCGACGTAGACCTCCATCCGAGCCTCTTCCGCCTGACAAATGGTCGCAAGCTGTCGGGCCACATCGACGTTGTCGACGCATACGCCGACACGGGCCGGGGCGTACGCGCGCGCCAGGCGCGCCAGGCGCCGCATTTTGCGTTCGCCCACTACCTGATTCGTGATCAGGACGTCGGTGAGGTCACCGGAGAGCATCGCCTCGGCCTCGCCGAGCTTCTGGCAGCAGATCCCCGCGCCAAACACATCGATTTGGCGTCGTGCGATCTCCGCGCACTTGTGAGTCTTTGCGTGCGGGCGAACGCGCACTCTGGCGCCTGAAGCGAACTCGTTCATCCGCTTCAGGTTGGCCTCGAATCTGTCCAAGTCGAGAATCAGAGCGGGGGTGTCGATCTCCTGCAGCGGGTCTCCGGGCTGGGCCGGTACCCAATCCATCTCGACGGCGGGGTGCGCGGTGCCGTCGAAGCGCATGCTCAGGCGGCGAATATGGCTCCGGTCCAATGGCATTTACACGGTGCTGCAGAACCTCGATCCAGCCTTTTATCCCAGCCGCGCCCGCTGCGCAACCCCCCGTACTTCGCGTATCGTGCCCCATTCGCGAAGAAAGCTGACGAATGAGCGTCAAGAGCGACCGCTGGATCCGGCGGATGGCCGCCAAGGGCATGATCGAGCCGTTCGAGCCAAACCAGGTGCGCAGCGTCGACGGCCACAGAGTCGTCTCGTACGGCACCTCCAGCTATGGCTACGACATCCGCTGCGCCCCGGAATTCAAGATCTTTACCAACATCAATTCGACCATCGTCGACCCGAAGGCATTCGATCCCAATTCGTTCGTCGATGTGCGCGGCGCCGAGTGCATCGTTCCGCCCAACTCGTTCGCGCTGGCGCGAACGATCGAGTACTTCCGCATCCCGCGCAATGTGCTGACGATCTGCCTGGGCAAGAGTACGTACGCCCGCTGCGGCATCATCGTCAACGTCACACCACTGGAGCCGGAGTGGGAGGGGCACGTAACCTTGGAGTTTTCCAACACAACGCCGCTGCCTGCGCGCATCTACGCAAATGAAGGCTGCGCCCAGGTGATCTTCATCGAGTCCGACGAGGTGTGCGAGACCTCCTATCGCGACCGCGGCGGCAAGTATCAGGGGCAAACGGGGGTTACGCTTCCCAAGACGTAGACGGACCCCGCCCAAGGGGTCCACGCTGCCCGTGCTTCCGAATCGTCGATAATTCGCACTTCCTGCTTCGATGATTGCGCTCGGATGCTGAAACGCACCGTGCTGTATGACACCCACGTGGCGGCGGGTGCGCGGATGGTCGACTTTGGCGGCTGGGAGATGCCGCTGCATTACGGCTCCCAGATCGAAGAGCATCACGCCGTACGGGGCAGCGCCGGCGTGTTCGATGTTTCGCACATGCGTGTGGCCGAGATCGAAGGGTCCGATGCCAGCGCGTTTCTGCGTCGCCTGCTCACGGCCGACATCGACCGGCGCACGGCGGGTCAGGCGATGTACTCGTGCATGCTCAACGAGAGCGGCGGCGTGCTGGACGACCTGATCGTCTATCGTCGGGGCGATGAAAGTGGAGTCGGCGCGCGCTTCCGCGCGATCCTGAACGCTGCCACCGCCGACCGCGACCTCCGGTGGATGGCCACGCTCGCAGCCGGGGACAGTCTTGCTGTCGATATCCGGCCGCAGCCCCAGCTTGCGATCCTGGCGCTGCAGGGGCCGCAGGCACCTGCGGTGCTGGAGCGCGCGCAGCCTGACCTTGCTGCTCATGCGTTGCCGCTGGCCAGCTTCCGCGCCGCTTTTACGAATGGCGCGTTTGTGGCCCGCACCGGCTATACCGGCGAGGACGGTTTCGAGATCGTGGTGCCGGGCGAGCGTGCGAGCGCGCTGTGGCAGAGCCTGCGCGACGCCGGCGCCGTGGCGTGCGGCCTGGGCGCTCGCGACACGCTACGGCTGGAAGCCGGCTTGGCGCTGTACGGGCAGGACATCGATGAGAGCGTGACGCCGCTCGAATCGGGCCTGGCCCGCACGGTGGAGCTGGATGCGGATCGACCGTATCGGCCATTCGTCGGGCGCGGCGCGATCGAGCGCCAACGTTCGCAAGGGCCTCGGCGACAGCTGCTCGGATTGAAACTGCTCGGCAAAGGCGTGTTGCGAGCCCATCAGGACGTGCGCACCCCTCACGGCGACGGCCAGGTCACGAGCGGCGGCTTTTCGCCGACGTTGCAAGTGTCGATCGCGCTCGCGCGCCTGCCGGCCGCTGTTGCGGTCGGCGACACCGTCACGGCCGAGCTGCGCAGCGGCGGTGTGCAAGCGCTGGTTGTGAAGCCGCGCTTTGTGAGGTACGGGAAGCCACTGATATGAAGGATCTTTGTCGGGTCGGAGTGTTCGGTTGCAGTCTCGCGAAACCCCGCCTCCGCCCCTCGTGGTGGCGAAAGGCGCCCCAGGAGCGAGACTGCAGCCGGACGCTCCGGCCCGACGAACAATCGCTTTACCAAGTGAGGATCTCACCACATGAAGGTGCCGCCAGGACTGAAATACACGGATTCGCATGAGTGGGTTCGCTGGGAGGGCGACGGGAGCGCGACGGTGGGCATTACCGATTTCGCGCAGGAATCGCTGGGTGATCTCGTATTCGTCGAACTGCCGCAGGTTGGGCGCGCGGTCAAAGCCGGCGAGGCATGCGCAGTGGTCGAGTCGGTGAAGGCGGCTTCCGACGTGTATGCGCCGATCGACGGCGAGGTTCTCGCTGTCAACCCGGCAGCAGCCGAGAAGCCCGAATCGATCAACGCCGATGCGTTTGGCACGTGGCTGTTCCGGCTGCGACCGGTCGGACAGGCTGACCACAAGCGGCTGATCGATGCCGGCCAGTACGCCAGCAGCATCGCGGAGCACAAGTAGAGATGGAAGGCACGCTCGCAACGCCGGTCTCGGACCGGGCCGTGCCGGCAGGTGACGACGATTTCATCGGCCGGCACATCGGACCTTCCGAGGCGGACATCGCCTCGATGCTGGCGTTTCTGGGCCAGCCCGACCTGGGCGCTCTGGTCGACGCGATCGTTCCGGAGTCGATCCGGCTGAAAGCGCCGCTCGCGCTGGCCGCGCCCGTGGCAGAGCCGCAGGCGCTGGCGCGCCTGCGAGCGCTGGCTGCGGGCAATCGCATCTTCCGCAGCTACATCGGCATGGGCTACCAGAGCGCGCGGATGCCGTACGTGATCGAACGCAACGTGCTGCAGAACCCGGCTTGGTACACCGCGTACACGCCGTACCAGGCCGAGATTGCGCAGGGGCGGCTCGAGGGGATGCTGAACTTCCAGACGATGGTGTGCGACCTGACTGCGCTGCCGGTGGCCAACGCGTCTTTGCTGGACGAAGCCACTGCGGCGGCCGAAGCGATGATGATGTGCCGGCGCGCGAGCAGCAGCACATCGGCGGGTTTTTTCGTCTCGTCACGTTGCCATCCACAGACGATTGCGGTGCTGCAAACCCGGGCGCAAGCGGCTGGCATCGAGCTGCGCGTGGGCGAGGAGGAGACGGCGCCGGACGCCGGCGCGTTCGGGATCCTGCTGCAGGTTCCGGCCTCCACCGGCGAGATCGCCTGGCAAAGCGTCCCGCAGTTGCAGCGGCTGGTCGATGCGGCGCACGCGAAGCACGCGCTCGTGGTCGTCGCCGCCGACCCGATGGCGCTCGTGCTACTGGCGCCCCCCGGCGAATGGGGTGCCGATATTGTGATCGGCTCGGCGCAGCGCTTCGGGTTGCCGCTCGGTTTCGGGGGGCCACACGCTGCCTTCCTGGCTTGTCGCGATTCCTTGAAGCGATCGCTTCCGGGTCGCGTGGTCGGCGTCTCGGTCGACTCCCAGGGCGGGCCAGCGCTGCGCCTGGCGTTGCAGACGCGCGAGCAGCACATTCGCCGCGAAAAGGCCACCTCCAATATCTGCACCTCGCAAGCGCTGTTGGCCGTGCTTGCGGGCTTCTACGCCGCCTACCACGGGCCGCACGGGCTGCAGAAAATCGCGCTGCGCATCCACCGTTTCGCAGTGGTTCTGGCCGCCGGGCTGCGCTCTGCCGGGTTGCGCGTCGGCTCCTCGTTCTTCGACACCATCGCGGTGGCGGGGGTCGATGCGGCCGCGATTCACTCGGCCGCGCGCGCGCGCGGAATCAACTTGCGTGAGCTCGGACCTGATCGCGTTGGTGTCGCGCTCGACGAGACCGTCGAGCGCTCCGATGTCGAGACGCTGTGGTCGCTGTTCGGCCTGGCACCGGATTCGGCACGTTTCGAGCTGCTCGATGCGCAAACTGCGGATGCGATTCCGCAGGGCCTGAGGCGCGCCTCCCCCATCCTGTCGCATCCGGTTTTCAACTCGTATCACTCCGAGACGGCGATGCTGCGCTACCTGCGGCGCCTTGCCGATCGCGATCTAGCGCTGGACCGAACGATGATCCCGCTCGGCTCTTGCACGATGAAACTGAACGCGACCGCCGAGATGATTCCGATCAGTTGGCCGCAGTTCGCCGACGTGCATCCGTATGCGCCGCAGGACCAGGTGCAGGGATACCGGCAGCTGACCGATTCGCTTGAGCGCTGGCTCGCCGAATGCTCCGGCTATGACGCGGTCAGCCTGCAGCCGAACGCTGGCTCTCAGGGCGAGCTGGCCGGGTTGCTCGCGATCCGCGCATGGCATCGCACACGCGGCCAGAGCCAGCGCGACATCTGCTTGATCCCGGAAAGCGCACACGGCACCAACCCGGCCTCTGCGCATCTGGCGGGACTGCAAGTGGTGGTGGTGGCTTGCGATACGGCCGGCAACGTCGACTTGGACGACCTGCAAGCCAAGGCGAGCCGCCACTCGGAACGCCTGGCAGCGCTGATGGTCACGTACCCGTCCACGCACGGCGTGTTCGAAGAGGCGATCGGGCCGATCGGCGACATCGTTCACAAGCACGGCGGGCAGGTCTACGTCGACGGCGCCAATCTGAACGCGCTGGTGGGGTTGGCGGCGCCGGGCCGATTCGGCGGCGACGTCTCGCACCTGAACCTGCACAAGACGTTCTGCATTCCGCACGGCGGGGGCGGGCCGGGGATCGGTCCGGTGGCGGTCAAGGCACACCTTGCGCCGTTCCTGCCGGGCCGCCCCGGGGTGCCGTCGCCGGTCGGGCCGGTCAGCGCAGCCCCGTACGGTTCGGCCGGGATTTTGCCGATCGTATGGATGTACGTGAATATGATGGGAGGCCGTGGCTTGCAGCGCGCCACCGAGGTGGCGTTGCTGAGTGCGAACTACGTGGCGCGGCGCCTGGAGCCGCACTACCCGATCTTGTACGCGGGCCGAAACGGTTTCGTCGCGCACGAATGCATCATCGACCTGCGTCCGCTCAAAGACACCAGCGGAGTGACTGCGGAGGACGTCGCCAAACGGCTGATGGACTACGGCTTGCACGCGCCGACCGTGTCGTTCCCGGTGGCCGGCACCATGATGATCGAGCCGACCGAGTCGGAGCCGAAATCCGAGCTGGAGCGCTTCATCGATGCAATGATCGCGATCCGGGCCGAGATCCACGACATCGAGCAGGGGCGGATGGACCGCGTCGACAACCCGCTGAAGAACGCACCGCATACGGCGCCGATGATCGCCGCCGATGCGTGGCCTCACCCATACTCGCGGCGCGTTGCGGCGTTTCCGCCCGGAGTCGATCCGCGCGCCAAGGTTTGGCCGGCCGTGGCGCGCATCGACAACGTCTATGGCGACCGCAACCTGATGTGCACCTGCCCTCCGTTGTCGGCGTACGAAACGGTTGCGGCTGCGTCCGCGGCAGGGTAAGCGGCTAAGCGGGTAAGCTTCGCCGCTTTCGCGAACCGGGCACATATGCAATATGTCTACACCATGCGGCGCGTCAGCAAGACGGTGCCGCCCAAACGCCAGATCCTGAAGAACATCTCGCTGTCGTTCTTTCCCGGCGCCAAGATCGGCGTGCTGGGGCTCAACGGCTCGGGGAAGTCGAGTTTGATGCGAATCATGGCCGGCGAAGACCACAACTTCGACGGCGAGGCAGTGGCACTGCCGAACTTGAAGATCGGGTACCTCCCGCAGGAGCCGCAGCTGGACCCGAACCGCACCGTGCGCGAGTGTGTCGAAGAGGGGCTCGGAGAGCTGCTCGAAGCGCGCACCCGCCTCGAGAAGATCTATGCCGCCTATTCGGAGCCCGATGCCGACTTCGACAAGCTCGCCGCCGAGCAGGCGCACTTTGAATCGATCTTGGCGGCGAGCGGCGCCGACGTCGAGCACCAGCTCGAGATCGCGGCCGACGCGTTGCGGCTGCCACCGTGGGAGGCGAGCATCGAGACGCTTTCCGGAGGCGAGAAGCGCCGAGTGGCGCTGTGCCGGCTGCTGCTGGCCAAGCCCGACATGTTGCTGCTGGACGAGCCGACCAACCACCTGGATGCGGAAAGCGTCGAATGGCTCGAACAATTTCTGCTGCGCTTCCCTGGCACGGTGGTCGGCATCACCCACGACCGCTACTTCCTGGATAACGCATGCCAGTGGATCCTGGAGCTGGATCGCGGCCAGGGAATTCCGTGGCAGGGCAACTACAGCTCGTGGCTGGCGCAGAAGGAGCAGCGCCTGGAGGTCGAGGCCAAGCAGGAAGCCGCGCGCATCCGAGCGATGAAACAGGAACTCGAGTGGGTGCGGCAGAACGCCAAGGGGCGGCAGGCCAAGAGCAAGGCGCGGCTTGCGCGCTTCGAGGAGCTGAGCTCCGTTGAATACCAGAAACGCAACGAGACGCAGGAGATCTTCATCCCGGTGGCCGAGCGCCTCGGCAACGAGGTGATCGAGTTCGTCGACGTCAGCAAGGGTTACGGTGATCGCCTGCTGATCGACCGGCTGTCGTTCCAGGTGCCGCCCGGTGCGATCGTGGGAATCATCGGGCCGAACGGTGCGGGCAAGTCGACGCTGTTCCGGATGATCAACGCGCGAGACAAACCCGATCAGGGCGAGATCAAAATCGGCCCCACGGTGCGGCTGGCGTTCGTCGACCAGTCGCGCGACTCGCTGGCCGGCGAAAAGACCGTGTGGGAGGAGATCTCCGGCGGGCAGGACGTGCTGACGGTCGGCAAGTTCGAAATGCCGTCGCGCGCGTACATCGGCCGCTTCAACTTCCGCGGTGCCGATCAGCAAAAGAATGTGGGGCAGCTGTCGGGCGGCGAGCGAGGGCGACTGCACATGGCCAAGACGCTGATCGCCGGCGGCAACGTGCTGTTGTTGGACGAGCCTTCGAACGACCTGGACGTCGAGACGCTGCGGGCGTTGGAGGAGGCGCTGTTGGAGTTCGCCGGCAGTGTGCTGGTGATCTCGCACGACCGCTGGTTCCTCGATCGCATCGCCACCCACATCCTGGCCTGCGAAGGCGACTCTCAGTGGGTCTTTTATCCGGGCAACTACCAGGATTACGAGCAGGAAAAGCGGCGCCGGCTGGGCGAGGAAGGCGCTCAACCGCACCGGCTGCGGTTCAAGCCGTTGAAGTAGCCCCAATGGGCAAGCTCGCAACGGCGTTCGTTGTCGCGAATCGACTGTTCGGAGCAGTTAAGTGCTGCCGCTCTCGGTAGTCGCCGCTCCAGATGTGCCGCGTAGAATGCATTGATCGCTAGGGGCTTCGATCATGGGAAAACTCGAGCAAATCGAACGCGCCATAAAAGGTCTCTCCGAGGCAGAGCTTGAAAAGTTTCGCGGCTGGTTCGCGGAGTTCGACGCTGCGCAGTGGGACCGCCGGCTGGAAAAGGATGTCGCGGCCGGACGGCTCGACAACCTCGCCGAGCGCGCGCTTGCGGAGCATGCGGCGGGCCGAACGACGCCCCTTTGAAGCATTACGCAACGACCGAGTTCTGGGACGTTTATCGGGAACTGCCGGCTGCTGTCCGTGAGCTTGCGGACAAGAATTTCGAGTTGCTGAAGACCGATCCCCAGCATCCTCCCCTTCACTTCAAAGCGATCGGACAATTCCGATCAGTGCGTGTCGGGCTACACTACCGTGCTCTTGGCGTCGAAGTGCCTGATGGAGTCAGCTGGTTCTGGATTGGGACGCACGCCGAGTACGATCGACTCGTTGGATAGCGGTTGACCTCTACACCCCAGCTACCGCCATCCCCCCGAGCGCAAGCCCGATCACCGCGACCGCGAACACGCCGATCAGCAGCCAAGTGCGACGGGTCAGCAGCGCGATGGCGGACAGCGCAATGGCGATCTGCATCGCGGTTGCCGCCAGCGCCCAGCGGTGGTGCACGTGCATCTGCTCGTCGCTGCGCTGGTTCCACTCCCTATACTCGGCCTCCAGCTTGTCGGCGGCCGCTTTGATGTCGGCCTGCTCCTTCTTGTAGCGCTCGTTCTCGCTGCGGTAAAACTCCACCCTGTCCGGCTGCGTCACCAGCGTCGCGGCGACTTCGGCCAGGTTGCGCTTGTTCCCTTTGGCCTCGTAATAGGACCACTGATCGTTGGCCTCGGTCTTCTTGATCGTTGCTTCGTTCTTGTATAGCTGCGCCTTAGCCTGCGTGTCGCCGCCGGCGAACGACATCAGCGCCCCCAGCGTTGCCAGGATCGCGGTGGTAACCGCGACGCGCCCGGCGAAGCTGTCGCTGCTTCCGTGCTCTGCGGCGTGCTCCAGGTGATGGTCATGCGCGCCGTGGACGTGAAACTCCTCGTGTGGCATTTCCTCTCTCCTTCAGTTTCGAGATCTGTTATCACGGCCCTGCGGGCTCCAGCGTGACGAAATCGACGCCGAACGGGCGCTCCGGCGCCGGCACCAGGTGCTCTCTCGAGGTTTCGCGCCACGCAGCCGCATCCATCGGCGGAAAGTACGTGTCGCCGCCGAAGTTCGCATCGATCTCGGTCACGAACAGACGTTGTGCCAGCGGAAGCGCTTCGGTGAACAAACGCACGCCGCCGATCACGAACACCTCGCGCTCGCCCTCGCACAGTGCGAGCGCTTGCGCCAGGCTCGCCACGCGCTCGCACCCCGGGGCGCTCCAGTTCGGGTTGCCGGTGACGACGATGTTGCGCCGCCCCGGCAGCGCGCGCCCGATCGACTCCCACGTCCTGCGCCCCATCACGATCGGGTACCCCATCGTGATTCGCCGGAAACGGCGCAAGTCCTCTGGCAAGTGCCATGGTAGGGTGCCGCCGCGGCCGATCACGCGGCCGCGGTCCCATGCGACGATCAGGTTCACGCGCGGCTGCGATCGCGCCGCCGCAGGTGTGAAGGTGCCACTCACACGGCCACCGGCGCTGCGATCGGCGGATGCGACTGGTAGTTCAGGATCTGGAAGTCCTCGAACACGTAGTCCGAGATCGATTGCGGCCGCCGCACGATGTGCAGCTGCGGGTACGGATACGGCTTGCGCGACAGCTGTTCGCGCACCTGCTCGAAGTGGTTGCGGTAGATGTGGCAGTCGCCTCCGGTCCACACGAAGTCGCCCGGCTCCAGATCGCACTGCTGTGCAACCATGTGTGTGAGAAGGCTGTAGCTGGCGATGTTGAAGGGCACGCCGAGGAAGATGTCGCAGCTGCGCTGATACAGCTGGCAGCTCAAGCGCCCGGCAGTGACGTTAAATTGGAACAGCAGGTGGCAGGGCGGCAGTTTCATCTTCGGGATGTCGGACACGTTCCATGCCGACACGATCAGGCGGCGCGAGTCCGGATCGGCGCGGATGCGGGCGATCACCTGTTCGATCTGGTCGATCGGGCCGTCGAACGAAGGCCACGCACGCCATTGAACGCCGTACACCGGCCCGAGCTCGCCGTCGGCATCGGCCCATTCGTCCCAGATCGTCACGCCGTTGCGGCGCAGGTATTCGACGTTGCTGCTGCCCTTCAGGAACCACAGCAGCTCGTGCACGATCGAGCGAAGATGCAGCTTCTTCGTCGTCACCAGCGGGAAACCTTGCCTCAGGTCGAAGCGCATCTGGTAGCCGAACACCGAGCGCGCGCCGGTACCGGTGCGGTCGTTCTTGTCGAACCCGTGCTCCAGCACGTGGCGCATGAAGGTTTCGTACTCGTTCATATGTGGATTCTATCGAGACGAGCTTCCGCTGCCCGGCGGCGACGGGGCCTACAGGGCAAACTGCAGCGCAGCCAGCCTTCGATACAGCCCCGCGCGCGCCACCAGCTCCGCGTGCGTTCCGCTGTCGACGATCGCGCCGTGGTCCAGCACGAAGATGCAGTCCGCGCGCTGCACCGTGGCCAGGCGGTGCGCGATCACGATTGTGGTGCGCCCGCTCATCGCCGCCTGCAGCGCCAGCTGCACCACCCGTTCGCTTTCGGCGTCCAGGCTGCTGGTGGCCTCGTCCAGCAGCAGCAGCGGCGCATCCTTCAGCATTGCGCGCGCAATCGCGATTCGCTGGCGCTGCCCGCCGGACAACCGCAACCCGCGCTCGCCCACGAAAGTGTCGTAGCGCTGCGGCAGCTGTTCGATGAACTCTTCCACGTGCGCGGCGCGCGCCGCCACCAGCGCATCTTCCAGGCTCGCGCTGGCGCGGCCGTACAGGATGTTCTCCAGGATCGTTCCGGAGAAAATGACCGGCTCCTGCGGAACGACTGCGATGTGCCCGCGCAGGTCGGCTAAGCGAAGCTCGCGCACGTCTACACCGCCCACCATCAAGCTGCCGCCGGATACGTCGTAGAAGCGCTGCAAGAGCTGGAACACCGTCGACTTGCCTGCACCCGAGGGCCCGACCAGTGCCACCGTCTGGCCGGCCTCGATCGTCATCGACAGCTCGTCGATCGCATAGCGGTTGGGACGCGAGGGGTAGGCGAAGCGGACCTCGCGCAATTCGACCGGCAGGCCGCCCGCCTTCGCCGGTAACGCGGCTGCCGCGGGCGGATCGGCGATGTAGGGAAGCGTTGCCAGCAGCTCGGAGAGGCGCTCGGTGGCGGCAGCGGCACGCAGCAGATCGCCCCACACCTCCGCCAGCACGGCCACGCTCGAAGCAGCCAGCGTGATGTACAGCGCGATCTGGCTCAACTCGCCGGCGGTGATCTGGCCGTGCAGCACCCCCTGCACGCCTGTTTGCAAACCGTACAGCAGCGAGCCGAACACGCCCACGATCACGAAAGCGGTGAGCATCGCCCGCACCCGGGTCCGCCGCACCGAGGTGGCGAACGCCGCCTCGTTGGCTCGATGAAAACGCTGCGCCTCGGCCTGCTCCTGCGTGAAGCTCTGCACCACCGGGATCGCGTTGAGCACCTCGCCGGCGATTCCGCTGGTATCGGCGATCCGGTCCTGGCTGGCCCGCGACAGCCTGCGAACGCGCCGGCCGATCAGCATCGACGGCACCACCACCAGCGCGATCACCCCGGCCACCGTCAGCATCAATCCGGGACTGGCCGCGATCAGCATCGCAAGCGACCCGACGAACAGCACCGAGTTGCGCAGCCCCATCGAGACGCTCGAGCCCACCGCATTCTGGATCACCGTGGTGTCGGTGGTCAGGCGCGACAGCACTTCGCCGGTTTTCAGCGTCTCGAAAAATTGCGGGCTCTGGCGCAGCACATGGGCGTAAACGGCCTGGCGCAGGTCGGTCGTCACGCGCTCTCCGATCCACGTCACCATGTAGAAGCGCGCCGCAGTGAAGCCCGCCAACGCCACCGCGTTGACGAACAGCCAGCCGAACTCATGCCGGATCGCTACCAGCCGCTCGCCGATCGCAACGCTGGAGGGCAGAGCGAGGCCGCGATCGACCAGCAGTCGCACCGCGTACGGCAGCGCCAGCGTCGTGAGCGACGCCAGCAGCAGGAACAGGGCGGCTGCGCCGACCTGACGCCAGTAGGGCCAGATAAACGGCTGCAGCGCGCGCAGGGTTCCCAACCGGCGTGTCGGCGCTGGCCCCGACGAAGTGGTAGTCCCCGATTTCACTGCCATGTATGCGTTCGCTCTGACGCTATGCGCGACGCGCTACCTGTGTCGCACGTGGGCTGAAAAGCCTTTCTTGGGATCCAATGCATACCATTAAGGGACAGTTATGGAGTAGGCTAAACCCGACATCTTGTAAGGCTATCCTTCCGGAAAAGTGCGGACCCGGAAGGACAAGTGCGGGGCAATGCTACCGTTCACCGGCCGCTCGCCGACCTCGTATTGACCCGCTGTGCCACCGCCAATTCCCGACCGCCGACTTGAGCCCGATGCGGGGCTCAAACCCACGCTGGAAGACATCCGGCAGGCCGCGCAGCGCATCGCCGGGCAGGTCGAAGCCACCCCATTTTTGCACTCGCGCACGCTTTCGCAGATCGTACAGGCCGACGTCTGGCTCAAGTTCGAGAACCTGCAGTTCACCTCCAGCTTCAAGGAGCGCGGCGCACTGAACCGCTTGAGCAAGCTCACCGCGGCCGAACGCGCGCGCGGGGTCATCGCAGTGTCAGCCGGCAACCACGCGCAGGGAGTCGCCTTTCACGCGCAGCGGATGGGGATTCCAACGGTGATCGTGATGCCGCGCTTTTCACCCTCGGTGAAGGTCGAGCGCACGCGCGGATTCGGCGCCGAGGTGATCCTGGATGGCGAGACGTTCGACGAGGCGCGCAAGAAAGCTCTCGAGCTGGCGCGCTCGCGCGGCCTGACGATGGTGCATCCGTACGATGACATGGACGTAATCGCAGGCCAGGGCACGGTCGGCCTGGAAATGCTGACTGCGCGCCCGGATCTGCAGTGCCTGTGCGTGGCGGTGGGCGGAGGCGGGCTGATCTCCGGAGTGGCGATTGCCGCTCGTGCGCTGCAACCGGACATCGAGATCGTGGGCGTGCAGACCGACCGCTTCCCGGCGATGTACGCAGGTTTCAAGGGCGTGACTATGCCATGCGCGAGCGCCACGCTGGCCGAAGGCATCGCCGTCGAGTCGCCCGGCACGATCACGAGCGCGGTCGTTCGCCGTCTGGTGAACGATGTGGTGCTGGTCGGCGAGGGCGATATCGAGCATGCGATCGTGCTGCTGCTGGAGATCGAGAAGACGCTGGTCGAGGGAGCGGGCGCTGCCAGCTTGGCCGCGCTGATCCGCCACTCCGAGCGCTTTCGTGGCCGCCGCGTCGGCCTGATCCTGAGCGGCGGCAATATCGAGCCACTGGTGCTGGCCGACATTCTCGAGCGCGGAATGGTGCGCGCAGGCCGGCTAGCGAGGATCCGGGTGACGATCCGCGATGTGCCTGGCGAGCTCGCCCGCGCAGCTGCCATCGTGGGCCAGGCGGGCGCCAACATCGACGAGGTGGCGCACCAGCGCGCGTTCACGACGCTTCCTGCGATGAACGCGCAGCTGGAGATGCAACTGCAGACGCGCGGCCCCGAGCACATCGAGCAGGTGCTACAGGCGCTGCGGGCCGCAGGCCTGCCTGCTGACCTGTACGCCGGTTAGGCAAAACCCGCAGCAGCTGGGGAGTCACCCACAGCCCGAGGCGAGCGCTGTAGGGGCCGCCCCTCCTAGCCAGACGCTGCCGTCAAGATCAGGGACGCTCACACGCGACGTCCTTTCGGCCAGCGTTTGTCCTGGACGGGATGCTTCCCGAAGTTGCAGTTGATCGCTACTCTGGTTAACGACTGGTTGCGGCGGTACGTGAAACACCTGAGCACGGCCGCAAGGCGTGCCCGACCAGCAGAAAAGAAGTGCGATTGCGTTGGAGCTGATCAGCTACGACGTATCGGAAAGATGGGAAATATTCCCGGCGTCAATGAACACTGGCAACCGGGAGCGTGGAGAGGATGTCCCAGATGCGATGGTCTACGCCGTTGAACGTGCGCGCTTCTTACATCGCGGCGCGCACAACGGCGTGCGACGAGCCGGCTGCCGCCGTAGAAGGCGCTGGCTCGCGAAACAATGCCCCGCGTGCGGGGTTACCAGAGAATCAAGCCTTGGCCGCCGCCCACCAACATCATCTGCGCGTCTTTCAATTCCGTGACTGCTTCGGGTTGCGTGGCGTCGACAGCTTCAATGACTTGTTCTTCGACGATTGCGAAGTCGATGGTTTGGTTCATTGCTCTCTCCGGCCGGTTACGATTTCAAAATTGCCCGCGTTCTTCGCAGGTCACGCACATCTTGATCGATCTTTTGCAGGATTTCAATTGCCGGAGCGCGCGCCGCGCAGTTTTACTCGAAGACGGGACGACGATTGGGATCGACGACGATGTTAGATCGAATCGATGACCCGCAAGTCATAGACGATTCGCAGGATTCGGTGTCGGCGGATCCTGCACGAGTGCTCGCCGAGTTCGCCCGCCTGCTCGATCCCGAGCGGACTGTGCCGTCGGTCCGCAGCCCGCAGATCTTCGCGAGTGCGCTGGATTGGACGGCTCGACTGAAGATCGAGCCGGTGGGACCGGAACTGAGCGAATGTCTGCTGTCGATTGCAAAATACGCATACGTGTCGGGACATGCGCTGAAGGGCTTGAGTTCGGCGCAGAGAGCGGTTGATCTCAGCCGGCGGTCGGGTTCGCCCGCTCTCTTGCGCAAGGCGCTGTCTACATGTGGCGCGCTACTGGCGGATACAGGTAACTTGCCCGTCGCGATTGAAAGTTATGCCGAGGCGCTGGAGATAGCGGTCGCTCTGGGCGACTCTGTTGCAGAGGCGAAAGTCTGCAACAACCTGGCGGTCGCGTTCATTTACGCAGCGATGTACGAGGATGCGATCGCCTGCCTCGAGCGGGCGGTCCGGTTGAGCGAGGGCAGTGCAGAGCTACGGGCGATCCGCGGCGGCGCGCTCACCAACATCGCGCTCGCCTGCCTTCATCTGGAGGACTATGGCCGTGGACTGCGTGCGGCCAAGGAAGCGGTCGAGCTGCAGGAAGCACCCACGAACCCGAGCGCACGCCTGGGCCGGGTGTTGGCGGAAACCAACTACACACGTCTCCTTCTGGAAGTCGACGCGCCCGACATGGCGCGCGAGCGTTGCGAGATCGCCAAGCAGATCGCGCACGAATCGGGGCTGGAGCGAGCCGAGCTACAGGCAGGGATGGCCGAGGGCCTGTGCGAGGTGCACTCCGGCCGAATCGATGTCGGCCTGTCGCGCCTGTCCAAGCTTCTGGAACGCGCCCGCGTTCTCAAGGGTTTGCTGCGCGACGCTTTGATCGCGATGGTCAAGGCCAACGAGCTCGCCGGCCGCAACGACGTTGCGCTCGTGTACCTGCGCGAGCTGATGATGCACACGAAGGAGGTGCAGCAGGAAAACGCGCTGCTGCACCACCGGCTGCACCTGGAGCAGTTGGAGCGCGAACAGGTCGACACGGCGCCCAGGATGACTCCCGAGATCCTGATGGTTCAACGCGAGAGCAAGCTGCGCGAGGGGCTGGCTGACCAGGTGGCGCGGCAGGAGCTGTTGCGGTCGCGAATCGAGATGCTCGAGCGCCTCGCGGTCACCGCCGAGCTGCGCGACGACACCACCGGCGAGCATTCGTATCGGGTCGGGCGGCTGGCATCGCTGCTGGCGCAGGAGTACGGCTGCGACGACGACACCGTCTTCATGATCGACCTGGCCGCGCGGCTGCACGACATCGGCAAGATCGGCATCCCGGACGGCATTTTGTTGAAGGTGGGGCGCCTGAACGAGACCGAGATGAAGCTGATGCAGACGCACGCGCTGATCGGCTCCGAGATCCTGGCGCAGAGCAATGTGCCGCACATGAAAATGGCCGAGGAGATCGCGCGCTTCCACCACGAGCACTGGAACGGCGGTGGCTATCCGTTCGGAATCGGCGAGACCGCGATTCCGCTGTGCGCCCGCATCACCGCGCTGGCGGACGTATTCGATGCCCTGACGCACCGCCGTCCCTACAAGGAGGCGTGGTCGATCGACAGCGCTCTGGATGCGATCCTCACGCTCAAGGGCCGCCAGTTCGATCCGGACCTGACCGACAAGTTCCTCGTGCTCGTTGAGCGTCTGCGCCGCGAGCACAGCGACCTGGACGCGTTCCTCGGCCAGGCGGCGCGCGAGTCGCGCTTCATCCAGGCGCGCCACAAGATTGCCGAGGCGCTGAAGCTGTACAACGGCGAGCCGCGCGGCGCCGCGCGCTAGCCACCCCCTTTCTCAGCTCGCCGTCTCGGCTGTCAGCAACGCCGGTGGCATCTGCCCCACGTGCACGATGCGGTCGACGTTGCGTACGGTCTCCGGGCGGTGGCTGACGATCACCAGACCGACCCCAAGGCTCTTCAGACGGCCCGTGATGGTGCGCTCGAGCGCCAGATCGAGCTGATCGAACGCCTCGTCCAGGAAGACGATATGCGGCTTGCGGTACAGCGCGCGAGCCAGCAGCACGCGCTGCTTCTGCCCGCCGGATAGCGCGGTACCGAGGCTGCCGACGATCGTGTTGTACTGCATCGGCATCTGCAGGATCTCTTCATCGATTCCCGCCATCGCCGACGCCGCCCGCACCAGGTTCGGGTTGTACTGGGGATCGAAGAAGCTGATGTTGTCCTCCAGCGTGCCGACGAACAGCTGGTCGTCTTGCATCACGACGCCAATGCGGGCCCGGTAGGCGGAGCGATCCCAGTCGCGCAGATCGCGGCCGTTGGCCTCGACGATTCCTTCGGTGCGGTCGAGCAGCCCCACCAGTACCTTCACCAGCGTCGTCTTGCCGCTGCCTGATGGGCCGACGATCGCGACCGTCTCGCCGGGCTGCACCGAAAAATCGACGTTGCGGAACGCGAAGCCCTCGACGCCGTAGGCAAAGCCGAGCTGGTGCGCGCGAATCTGCAGCGGTGCATCCGGTGCGTGCGCCGACACTGCAGGCACCGTCTCGGGCTCGGCCAGCGCGATGTCGGCGATTCGCTCGGCGTGCAGGTCGAGCATCCGGAAGTCGATCGCCTTGTCGACCAGGTTGTTCACGCGCGTCAAAAACAGCAGCTTGAACGACAAGAAACCGAACAGCATCCCGACCGAGAACTGGCCGTCCATCACCAGCACCGTTCCCAGCCAGATCACGGTGACGTTCTCCAGCCCGAAGATCAGGCCGTTGGCAGCGCGGTGCAGGATCGTCAGGTTCTGCACCGTAACCCCGGCGTTGACCTGCTCGACCACCAGGTTCTGGTAGGCGGCTTGGCGCGCGGTCTCGCGCAAATTGAGCTTGATCGCCATCATGCCGCGCAGCGTCTCGATGAAGTGCGTGGCCGAACGTCCCTCGTGCACCAGTTGCTCGTCCAGCGCGCGGCGCTGCGGCCCGTAGAAGAACCAGCGTGCCACTCCGTATAGCGCGGCCGCCGCCAGAACGATCGCCGCCAGCAGCGGGCTGTACCAGAGCATAACGATCACCGTCAGCACCACCATCGCGCCGTCGATCACCGACTCCAGGAACGCCAGCGTCAGCGTGCGCTGGATCGCGTCGACGCTGCGGAAGCGCGAAACGATGTCGCCGATGTTGCGCTTCTCGAACCACACCAGTGGCAGCCGCAGCAGTTGCCCGAAGAGCGAATCGAGCAGGCGCGTGTTCAGCGATGTGGACAGATACACGCCTAGCCAGCCGCGTACCGCGGTGGTCGACACCTGCATCAGCACGAGTAGGGAGAAGCCCAGTCCCAGCAGCGTGAGCAGATCTTCGTCGCGCCCCACGACGACGCGGTCGACGACGATCTGAACGAAGAAGGGCGAAGCGATCGCGAACACCTCGAGAACGAGCGACAGCAGGATGACCTGCGCGATCGTTCCCTGCAGACCGCGCAGGCTGCCCATCAGGTGCCAGGCGGTGACCTTGACGCGCTCGTCGCGGGTGGAGAAGCCGTCGCTCGGCAGCAGCTCGGCGGCAACACCGGTGTAATGGCGCGACACCTCCGACAGCAGCATCACGCGCTTGCCGCGCGCCGGGTCGTGCACCGTGATCCGGTTGGTGTCGGCAGCGGTCAGCACGACGAAGTGGTTCATGTCCCAATGCAGGATCGCTGGCATCCGCAGCCGCCCCAGGCTCTCCAGCGGCGCTTGCACGCCCCGCAGCGACATCTTCATCGTGCCGGCGATGGCGGCGATGTGTTGCAGCGTGACGCCCTTCATCGAAGGCGACAGGCGCATCCGCATTGCCGACAGATCGGTGCGGAAGCCGTGGTAGCCGGCGACCATCGCCACGCAGGCGATTCCGCACTCGGGAGCTTCGCTTTGCAGGATCAGCGGAACGCGCCGCTTGAACGGGTTCAGCATGCCGTCACCGCAGCCGCTCGCGCAACGCCAGCACCGGCTCGAACACCCACTCGAAGACGGTTCGCTTTTCCAACAGGATGTCGGCGCTCGCCAGCATTCCCGGGCGCAGCGCGAAGTCGCGGCCGCCGTTGGTGACGGACTGCCGGTCCAGCTTCACATCGACCCGATACACCGGCTCATGCGCGGTCAGCGGGCCAAGCTTCTCGCCAGCGGACCAGACGGTGCCGCTGACGCTGGTGATGGTGCCGCGGTACTGGCCGAAGCGCTGGAACGGGAAAGCGTCGTAGCGCAGCACCACTGCGTTGCCCGGCGCGATGAAGCCGATCGCCCGCGTTGGCACGAGCAGCTGCGCGTGCAAGCCCATCCCGGCGGGTAGCACGGTGGCCACCAGCGAATTGGCCGCAACCGAGTCACCCTGGCTGGGAACGATGTTGGTGACGATTCCAGCGATCGTTGCGGTGACCTCGATCTCCTGCTTGGCCTTGGTTTGCACCATGTCCTGCTCGATCTGGCTTTTCTGCTGTTCCAGCTGCTGCACCTGGCTGCGCGCGCGCAGCTCGATCAGCGGCATCTCGGCCTGCGCGCTGCCCAGCTCGCGCTCGGCGGTCGACTGCTGCCGTTTCAGGGCTTCCAGCTTCGCCTGCTGGTCGAGCATGTCGTTGCGGTGCTCGCGCACCATCGCTTCGGAGGCGAAACCGTCCTTGGCGAGTTTCTCGAAGCGGTGTATTTCCTGCTCGGCCGATGTCGTGCGCGCCTGCTGCACCTGAACGCCGGCACGCGCCTGATCGAGCTCTTTGATCAGGTCGTCGATCCGCTTGCGCTGTTGCACGAGCGTCTGCTCGCCGATCATCCGCGCCTGCGTCTGCTCGCTCTCGACGCCTCGTATGCGGTTCTGCAGCTGCTGCTCGACAACCTCCAGCGTGCTGCCGCCGCCCAGTTGGCTGCGCTCGAGCTTCAGCCGCGCAATGGTGGCGTCCTTTTCGACCTCGTCGCCCTCTTTGACCATCAGATCGGTGACGACGCCCGAATCGGGCGCGAGGATGCGCGCGGCCCCCGCGTCGCCGACAACGAAGCCTTCAACCCGCTCGCGCCTCGTGTACTCGCCCACGAACGCAAAGGTGACGAACACCGCGGCGAACGCCGCCGCCAGCAGCGTGAAGATCCACAATGGAACGGGCCGCGCAGCAGACAACTCGCCCAGCAGCTTCTCTCGCTGCGCGTCGATCGCCTCCTGGCGGAACAAGGATCGCGGGCGCGGCGCCTGGGCAGGTTGCGGCTTCTCGGGCGCGTTCATGCCGTCCCATTATCCATGAGAGGGCCGCGGCCGCTACGCCCTTCGAAAATCTCCCCTCTCCCGCTTGCGGGAGATGGGCAGGGGGTGAGGGTCCCTTACCCCGCGATTCCTGCTGAAACGTTGTGGAAGCCGGCGTCGACGAACATCACCTCGCCGGTGACGGCCGCCGCCAGGTCCGACAGCAGGAAGGCGGCGACGTTGCCGACGTCTTCGGTCGTGACGTTGCGCCGCAACGGAGCATTTTGCTCGACGAACTGCAGGATTCGTCCGAAGTCTTTGATGCCCGATGCCGCCAGCGTCTTAATCGGTCCGGCGGAAATCGCGTTGACTCGGATCCCTTTGGGGCCGAGAGAGGCTGCCAGGTACCGCACCGAGGCCTCCAGGGCAGCCTTCGCCAACCCCATCGTGTTGTAGTTTGGAACGACCCGCTCGGATCCCAGGTAGGTGAGCGTCAGCATCGCGCCGCGCCGGTTCTGCATCAGCGGCAAGGCGGCCTTGGCCATCGCCGGAAAGCTGTAGGCCGAGATGTCGTGCGCGATCCGGAAGCCCTCGCGCGACAGGCCTTCCAGGAAATCGCCGGCTATGGCCTCGCGCGGGGCGAAGCCGATCGCGTGTACCAAGCCGTCCAGCCCATCCCAGTGGCGCGCCAGAGCCTCGAACGTTGCGGCGATCTGCTCATCGCTCGCCACGTCGCAGTCGAACGTCAGTTCCGAGCCGAACTCGCGCGCGAATTCGACGATCCGCTCGCGGAAGCGCTCGCCGACGTACGTGAAAGCGAGCTCGGCTCCCTCGCGCTTGCACGCGCGTGCGATGCCGTAGGCGATCGAGCGGTTGGAGAGCACACCGGTGACCAGGATGCGCTTGCCGGATAGAAAGGCCATGGCGCGGCAGTCCGAAGAGGGAATGGGTTGGTGGCCGGATGTTACAGGCCACTCAGGTCACTAATCGCGGCGGCTGCGCCGCGCAGGCGTTACTGCTGTGCGGGCGCGTTGCGCGCCACTGTGGTGGTCTTCTTCTGGCTGGTGCCGTGCTTCTTGTGCGGCGGCCCAGAGGCGACCGTCAGACTCAGCCGCTGACCGGCGAACAGGGACGTCGAGTGAAGGTCGTTCCACGCGACGATCTCGTCTTGACTGACGCGCCAGCGCCGTGCGATCGACGCGAGCGAATCGCCTCGCCGCACGCGCACCGTGATCTTGCGAAGCCCCGCCTTCTCCGGCACCAGCGCAACCGAGCCGTCCAGCATATCGCTGGGGACGTCTTCATAGGACGCCTCATCGCGCGGAATCAGGATCGTCGAACCGGAAGCCGCCACGTAGCGCGGCGGCACGTGGTTGGCGCTGCGCAGCTGTTCCTCGCTGACGCCGACTCGCTGCGCCACTACCGCGAGCGTCTCGCCGCCCTTCAAGCGGTACGCAGTCCAGCTTGCGAGCGGCTGGCCGGTGGCTTCCCAGGCAGCCAGGTTGGCGCTGAAGGTTTCGCCGCGCTCGGCCGGCAGCAGGATCGTGGGCGCAAGAGCGCCGACGATCAGCGGGCGGTTGAACGCGGGATTGAGCGCCTGGAAGTCCTCCAGCGGCATGTCGGCCAGGCGCGCGGCAGTTGCGACATCGATATCGCGCGAGCCGGTCACTGTGACGAAATACGGCTCATCCCGGATCGCAGGCAACTCGATGCCGTAGCGCTGCGGATCGAGCACGATGTTCTTCATCGCCTGCAGCTTCGGCACGTAGTACTGCGTCTCGCGCGGCAGTCGCAGGCTCTCGTAGTTGAGCGGGCGGTGGTGGCTGCGGTTGTAGGCGAGCTGCCTCTCGACTCCCGCTTCGCCGTAGTTGTACGCGGCCAGCGCCAGCTGCCAGCTGCCGAACTCGTCGTGCAGATTCTCCAGGTAATCGAGCGCCGCCCGAGTCGACTCGACCACGCCGAAACGTTCGTCCTTCCACTGGGTCTGTTCAAGCGAGTACACCTTGCCCGTCGAGGGTATGAACTGCCACAAGCCGGCGGCCTTGGCGCTGGAGACGGCCTGCGGCTGCATCGCGCTTTCCACGAACGGCAGAAGCGCCAGCTCGGTCGGCATCCCGCGCTTTTCGATTTCCTGGACGATGTAGTACAGGTACAGGCTGCTGCGCTCGGCCATCCTGCCGATGTAATCGGGCCGCTCCGCGTACCAGCGAGTGCTTGCCGTGGCCTTCTTGTTGGTGAGATCCGGCATCGCGAAGCCCTTGCGGATGCGCTCCCACAGGTCGCCACGCGGTCCTTGTGCAAGGTTGCCGGGCTGCTGCGAGCTCGCACCGGAGATGATTGGGGCGCTCGCACCTGGGATGGTTGGCGCCGGAGCCGGAGCCGTTTGGGCGTCGTCGGGCTGCGTTGGCCCGGGCTGCGCAGTTGGCTGCGCAGCTCGCTCAACTGGCGGAACAGTCGCGGTCAGCGGAACGATTTCTTGCGGTGACGCGGACGGAACATCATCGACGGCCGCGCCCCACGCGCTCGCCGCCAGTCCAAGAGTTCCCGCACATATGATCGTTAGATGCCGTCGCACCGCTGTTCACCCTTCGAACCCCGGCCCTCCCGAAGGAAGGCCTTGACTTGCTGGACCACCGCCCGAGTGTAGGTGGCCGCTTCCATCGGTGCAACATTCGAATTCGGCCATCCAGGCGGCTTAACTCTGCGGTTTTCACCTGACAGCCAATGCCAGCGAACGCTCAGAAAGAGTTCTTCCACGCACGGATCGCAGCGAAGGTGGACACCGGATCGGCTCCCGCTCCGGGCGTTCGCCGCTCGGCAGCCGCGCGCACCACCGGTTCGCTGCATCGCAAGAACGGATTGGTCGCGCGCTCCTCAGCGATCGTCGAAGGCACGGTGGGCTCGCCGCGCTCGCGCTGCTCTTTGCACGCGCGCTGGCGCGCCGCAAGGTCGGCGTTGTCCGGCTCGACCGCCAGAGCGAAGCGGATGTTCGACAGCGTGTACTCGTGCGCGCAGTACACGCGCGTCGGGCCGGGCAGCCTCGCCAGCTTGCCGAGCGAAACGACCATCTGCGCCGGAGTGCCTTCGAACAGGCGGCCGCAGCCGCACGCGAATAAAGTGTCGCCGCACAGCAGCGTGCCGCCGGCAGGCGAATGCAGCGCGATGTGGCCGAGTGTGTGACCCGGCACGTCGATCACCGAGAAGACCTCACCCAGCAGCTCGACCGAATCGCCTTCGTCCAGCGCAACCTGGCGGCGAGGAATTTCTTCCCTGCGCGGCCCCCATACCCGCGTCCGGTAGGCATCGGCCAGCTCGGCAACCCCGCCGACGTGATCGCCGTGGTGGTGAGTGACTACAATGCCGGTGAGATTCAGACCGGTCCGGCGCAGCGCCGCGTGGACAGGGGCGGCGTCGCCGGGATCGACGACAATCGCCTCATTGTCGCGCGCCAGCATCCAGATGTAGTTGTCCTGGAATGCCGGCAGCGGGCGCAGCGTGATCGAACCGGTGGCGGAGGTCGCGTTCATCGTGGGTGCGTGGCACGTCCTGGCGGGTTACGGAACAACGCATGCAGTCTAACTTGAGCTTCTCCGACTTCCTGGCCTCGCCGCCGGGCCGTTATGTGCTGCGGTGGGAACAGCAGCAACTGAATCGCGCCGTCGTCGATATCTTCGGCTACCACGCGATCCAGATCGGCGTACCCGAGCTGGACGCGCTTGCCGAAAACCGGATGCCGCTACGCCTGGGCGTGTCCGATCGGCTGGCCGACGAGAACGCACCGACCGGCAATGGATCGGACGAGAACGCAACGGCGGGCAACGGATCGGACGAGAACGCACCGACCGGCAACGGATCGATATGTCAAGGGCCGCGGCGAGTCGCCGTGATCACTCGCTACGAAGAACTGCCGTTTGCGACACAGTCGATCGATCTGGTCGTGTTGCCTCACATCCTGGAGTTTGCACAGGAGCCTCACCAGGTCTTGCGCGAAGTCGATCGCGTGCTGGTTCCAGAAGGGCAGGTGATCATCACCGGCTTCAATCCCGCCAGCCTGTGGGGGCTGCGCCAGATGCTTGCACGCGCCGGAGCGCGGCCGTACCTGCCGCGCGACGGACAGTTCATTTCGCTGCCGCGGATCAAAGACTGGCTCAAGCTGCTGTCGTTCGAGGCCAGCCGCGGCTGCTTCGGCTGCTATGCGCCGTGGGCCGGCAGCGAGCGCTGGTTGGCGCGCTGGGCTTTCATGGAGCACGCCGGCGATCGCTGGTGGCCGGTGCTGGGCAGCGTGTACATGCTGACGGCGGTGAAGCGGGTGCGCGGAATGCGGATGATCGGCCCGGTGCGCAAGCGCAAGGAAGAACGGCGCGTTGCGCTGACGCCGGCGCCGGCGGCGACCCCGCGCACACCGACCGCTTTCAGCACGCGAATCGACCCGCAGCGCGACGCGGCCAACGACGCTGCCAGCGATGCAGCGCACGGCTGACAGGTAACGCGCGCGTGAGGCACGCTCGTTCGGTTCGGCTCGCCGCCAGCGTGGCGCCCGAATCGCCGCAAGGAGCAGGCCGCGGGAAACCCCCGCCCTCTGAGGACGCGATCGAGATCTGGACCGACGGCGCCTGCCGCGGCAACCCGGGTCCCGGAGGGTGGGGCGTGCTGTTGCGCAGCGGCCAGCACGTGCGTGAAATGCACGGTGGCGAGCTGGAAACGACCAACAACCGGATGGAGCTGACCGCAGTGATCGAGGCACTGGCGGCGCTGAAGCGCGCAAGCCGCATCGTTGTCCACACCGACTCGCAGTACGTGCAGCTCGGCATCACCGAATGGCTGCCGCAATGGCGCAAGCGCGACTGGAAGACGGCCGCGCGCAAGCCGGTGAAGAACGTGGACCTGTGGCAGCGGCTCGCCGAGCTCGTCGCGCAGCACCGCATCGACTGGCGCTGGGTCCCCGGGCACGCGGGCGTCGAAGGCAACGAGCGCGCCGATTCGCTGGCCAACAAAGGCATCGACGAAGTGCTTGCGCGGCGCAGGTGACCGACGGTGCGCCAGGTCGTGCTCGATACGGAAACGACGGGACTCGAAGTCCAGGACGGGCACCGGATCATCGAGATCGGTGCGGTAGAGCTCGTCGGCAGGCGTCTGACCGAGCGGCGCCTGCATCGCTACGTCAATCCCGGCCGTCCGATCGACCGCGGAGCGCTCGAGGTGCACGGCCTGACCGACGAGTTCCTGGCGGACAAACCGGGTTTTGACGCCGCCGCTGACGAGCTGCTCGAGTACGTGCGCGGGGCCGAGGTGATCATTCACAACGCGCCGTTCGATCTCGCATTCCTGGATGCGGAGCTCGCGTTGATCGGCCGGCCGCCGTTCTCGGAATTCTGCGCGAAGGTGACCGACACGCTGTGGCTGGCGCGCGACCTTCACCCGGGCAAGCGCAATTCACTGGACGCGCTGTGCGAGCGCTACGGAGTATCGAACCGCCACCGCACGCTGCACGGCGCGCTGCTCGACGCGGGTCTGCTCGCCGAGGTATACCTGGCGATGACGCGAGGGCAGGACAGCCTCGTGATCGACCTGGCGCACGGGCTGATGGCAGATGCGGGGCCGATCGATGTGACGCGCCTGATCGTGCTGTCGGCCAGCGAGCAGGAAGTTGCCGCGCACGAAGCGGTGCTCGACTCGATCGAGAAGGAATGTCGAGCGACGACCGTATGGCGCGCTACGGTAACATCCGCAGCCTCGGGTGGTTAGCTCAGCGGTAGAGCACTGCCTTCACACGGCAGGGGCCACAGGTTCGATCCCTGTACCACCCACCAAAGATCAAGCACTTACGGCGGAGCGGTTCCGAATTATGGAGGAAGGACGGTTGCCGTATGCTGGCGCTGATCAGGCAGCCTCCTTCATCCGCTGCCGGGCCTGCCACAAGTCGTAGGCAAGCTGCCGCGCGAGCCAGCTGCGGGCGCTCGGGCCACCCAGGCGTTTGTAATCGCCCCTGCGGGCCAGCCAGGCCTCGAGCTTCAGCGCCATCTCGGCGCTTACCGCCGCGCGGCCGTTCAGCAGACGAGAAAGCGTCACGCGCGACACGTTCAGCTCGGCCGCGGCTTCGGTAACCGACAGCCCCAACACAGGCAGGATCTCGTCCCGGATCGTCAGGCCGGGGTGGGGCGGATCGAACATTTCAGCCATCAGTGATAGTCCTCCAGATCGACATCGACCACGTGCCTTCCGTCGAAAGCGAACGTCAACCGCACGTTGCCGCTGACCCAAACGCTCCAGCGCACGGGCTTGAAACCCTTCAGCGGGTGTAGCTTCCAGCCTGGAAAGTTCATGTCGCTCGGTTGCTCCGCTTCCTGTAGTTGCGCCAGCATTGCCGCGATCCGTTTCGATTGGGCCGCCGGAATTCCGGCTGCAGACTTGGTCTCGAAGAAACGGCGCAGGCCTCGGTGCTTGAACGACAGGATCACGCCGCGAATTGTAGCGCGTAGCGCTACACGCATCAAGGTAAAAAACGGACGAAACAGCGGATTTCAGCAACTTGGCCGACCGCATCAGATTCTTTGTTCACACGGCAGGAGCACGGCGAGAACTGATACAGCTCTCTGGCCGGTTCGTCGCCTAAGCAAATCACACACTGTGCTGCGGTAACATCCGCAGGCGGCTCGCACGCTCCTCCGACGCGATGTCCGAGCCCAAAGACATGTCACATAACGACGTCCCGGAAGTTCGCTCAGAGTGAGGGCTCGGTACCCTCTCTGATGGCGACCGACACAGAAATCATCGTCCATGCGCTTGCTCTCAGAAAGGAGCGGCGCCTGAGAATCGCAATCGTCGGCAATGAGATCAGCGTGATTGGAGACTATGCTCAGCCGACCGACCTCAAAGCGGTCTCAGAGAGCGGAGGTGGCGCGTACCTCACCGACGGAAAGACGTACGAAGCACTCGCAGGCTACGACATCAAGAACGACATCAGGCGGATCGTCGTCTATCGGCTGTCCAACAGCGAGGGTGGAAAACTGCCGTAGTCCGCGGAATGCCGAAATACTTGATCGGCTTCTCGCCTTCAGTAGTCTCCGATTCGACCTTATCTGCCGGTCTCGCCTACTTCGGCCGGCGCTTCGAGGGAGGCCTTGCGGCCTGCTTCGCGAGCTCCTGGCGCAGCCAGCTCGCCACGCCGCCATCGAATGCCATCTTCTGCAGGCACAGCTCGAAATACGCCGTGTCTGCTTGAAGCATCTCTCTTGCTCGACTCAGAGCGATGCGCACAGATGTGCCGTAGGCTGACTCAGCTTTTTGCCAAGCCTGAGCGGGGATCTCACCCCATTTGGACTGCATGACCACGAGATCGAGGACATCCCGGCTCATTACGCTCTTGTCGAGGTAACGGTCGGCGTTTGCGAGCAGCTTCTCGGCGAACATGTCCACCCTGGAAAGGCAGGGCACAGGAATTCCATCTACGGATGCGCCAACCAAAGGAATACGTCCCTCGGCAACGATCTCGAATTTGATTGGTGTGTCGTCTAGCTTCAGGACGGTTCGAACACCGTCCCGATCCGCTCGTACATCGCGCAATGTCTCGACACCTCCCGGGAAGAGGTCGCGCAGGCCATTGTCGAAGACTGACTGGCGCAGACGTCGGTAACCGTCGTGATCGGCACAGAGCAAGTCAATGTCATCGGACTGCCGATATTCATCAAGCTGCAACGAGATCGCCGTTCCTCCGCCGAAAAAACATTTCATTCCCTCAAGGAACGTCGCGTCGAGCGCATTCAACACTGCGGCAATCTTGCGGTGCTGTGGTCGCCTATACATTCAAGGCACCTTTTCCGTATTCGCGGACGAGCCTATCCAAAAGCTCCTTCTCATGCGGCGTCATCCGCTCCGGATCCACAAAGCGCCAGTTCCCTTCGTATAGGGCCAGAGCTTCCTCACCCGTAACTTCTCGAATTGCTCGATTCCATGCGAGGAGCGCTAGCTCGGGATAGTCATCGACGTTGATGACGTCGTCTTTCCGTCTCTTCTGTCGGCCGCGCCCCATCGGTGCGACGCGCGCCCGTTGGCCGATACCTCTCGCCAGATCTGCAGCGCCTAAGCGTCCGACAAAGTTCATGTCCTCCAAGACATTCAGTGCTGCCAACACTCGCAGGTAGTTTCCGATCTCGGTTGTCGTGGATCCGTTTTCGATTTCGCTGATGGTCGAGCGACCAACACCAGCCGCAACAGCCAAGTCCCCCTGGCGCAAGGCGCGTGCTCGCCGGAGAACCGCAATCCGTGCCCCTAGATCGGAGATCACTTCATTAACGATTGTCATGAGAAGCATTATAGGCATTAATGACTACTAAAGCAAGCACTACAATAGATGATCAACCAACGTCGGCTACTCTAGTGCCCGATTCCGTCGGTAGGCCGAAGGCGACGTCCCAGTCCAGCTGGTGAAAGCGCGGAAGAACGCCGAGGCGTCGGTGTAGCCGACGTTCGAAGCGATACGGGCGACCGATTCATCCGACTTTTCCAGGCGCGCGAGCGCGATATCGCGCCGCAAGGCGTTTTTGATGGCACGCAGGCTCGAGCCCTCCTCGTGCAGCCGTCTTTCCACGGTGCGAGAGGACACGTGCAGCCTGCGTGAGACTTCGTCGAGCGAAACCGAATCCGGAAAGCTTTTGGCGACAAGGTCGCGCACACGCCGGACCATTTCCCGGTCGCGCCGGTACAGCGTGACGATCTTGCCCGGGGCGCCCTGCAGAAACTCCGACAATGCCTCGTCGTCGCGCTGCACCGGAAGCTGCAGCAGGTTCGAGTTCAAACTGGCCACCAGCTGTCGAGAGCCAAAGGTCGACTTCGACGTGTAGATCAGCGTGTAATCGCCTGCGTGCGGCGGCTCGTCATACGGGAACGATACGGAATTGAGCGCCAGGTCGCGGTTGACGAGCCAACAGGAAAGGCCGTGCAGCCAGCGAAGCAGCCATTCGAACGCGAACACCCGCCGCGGATCGTCCCGCTGGCGTTGAAGAGGGCGCGTTTCCGCGATCTGCAGTTCTACTGTTCCTGCCGCCGCAGGCACGATCGTCACCGCCAGATCAGGAAGGACCATCCGCAGGAATCGGCACGCGCGATCGAGCGCCTCGCCGAGTGATTGGCTGGCGATCACGCTTCGGCAGAGGAACTCGAAGGCGCCAACCCGTACCGGAACCGAGAAGAGTGCGAAGCCTTCGTCTTGCAGTTCGGCAACGGTGAGGTTGTACAGCTCGGCATAGCTGTGGATCGGCACGCGGCCATCGGGATCATCCAGATCCGCGGGCTTCAGACCGGCCCGGGCGAGCAAATGAGAGAGCTCGATCCGCCGTGCCGCCATTGCCGACAGCATCCCGGTCACGAACCCCATCGCAACCGAGGCGCGCTGCGACCTGTGGCCGGGCAAGGTGCCAGGCCTCTCCTGCCGCCGGTGTCGGTGTTCCGCAGTCTTCAAGCAAAGCCTCCAACCGTAATTGGCGGATTATGCAAGGTCTCTGTCGGATCCTGCAATGTGAAACCGAACTGGCGCAAACTACCATTCGTTGGACAGAGTTCGAGAAGGAACCGCCATGACCGACCTGGCCGAAGGCAAGAGGCTGCAGCCCTATCAGGCGGCCCAGAAAGTGCGCGTCGTCACGGCCGCTTCGCTGTTCGACGGCCACGACGCATCGATCAACGTGATGCGGCGGATTTTGCAAGCTAGCGGCGTCGAAGTGATCCACTTGGGGCACAACCGCTCGGTCGGCGAGATCGTCGACGCAGCCCTTCAGGAAGACGCCCAGGGGATTGCGGTCACGAGCTACCAGGGCGGCCACGTCGAGTACTTCAAGTACATGCTCGATCTGTTACGCCAAAAGGGTGGCAGCAACATCAAGGTGTTCGGCGGAGGCGGCGGCGTGATCGTTGCGCGCGAGATCCGCGAGCTGCACGAGTACGGCGTTGCACGCATCTACTCGCCCGAGGATGGCGCGATGCTCGGACTGCAGGGAATGATCAACGACTTGATTCAGCAGTCGGACTTCGACGCCACCGGCGAGGCTCCGCGCCACGCGGACATCCTGCCGGCGCTGCACTCGGGCGATTTCCGCCAGCTCGCCCGCGTGATCACCGCGCTGGAAAACGGCGTCTACGAGCAAAGCACCAGGAAGGCGCTGCTCGAGGTCGCCGCCTCATCGGTGGCGCCCGCTCTCGGCATCACCGGCACGGGCGGCGCCGGCAAGAGCTCGCTCGCCGATGAGCTGGTGCTGCGGCTGCGGCTGGACCAGCAGGACCGCCTCAAAATCGCGATCATCTCGATCGATCCTTCGCGCAAGCGCGGCGGCGGCGCGCTGCTGGGCGACCGCATCCGAATGAATGCGATCGACCATGACAACATCTTCATGCGGTCGCTCGCGACGCGCGACACCGGCACGGAAGTGTCGGGGGCGCTGCCCGAAGTGATCGCTTCCTGCCGAATCGCCGGCTTCGATCTGGTCATCGTCGAGACCTCCGGAATCGGGCAGGGCGACACAGGGATCGTGCCGCTGGTGGACGTATCGCTGTACGTGATGACGCCGGAGTTCGGCGCTGCCAGCCAACTCGAGAAGATCGACATGCTCGATTTCGCCGATTTTGTGGCGATCAACAAATTCGACCGCCGTGGCGCCGAGGACGCTCTGCGCGACGTTCGCAAGCAGGTGCAACGCAACCGGGGCCTGTTTTCCGCGAACCCGCAGGAGCTGCCGGTGTTCGGCACGCACGCGAGCCACTTCAACGACGACGGGGTGACTGCGCTATATCAGGCGCTGGTCGACGCTCTCCGGGCCAAAGGCCTGAAAGCGCAGGCGGGGCGCCTGCCGCGCGTCACTGTGAAAGCCTCATCGCGGCTGCGTGCGATCGTACCGCCCGAGCGTGTCCGCTATCTGGCGGATATCTCCGATACGGTGCGTGGATACCACGGACAGGTTGCGCAGCAGGCGAAGATCGCGCGCGAGCGCCAGTCGCTTGCGACCGCGAAGGAGCTGTTCTTTCAAAACGGAAAACCCATCGAACACTTCGACGAGCTGATCGAGCGCAAAAGCGCCGAGCTCACTCCCGCCGCGGCCAAGCTGCTCGAGCAATGGCCGACGACCAAGTCGCTGTACGCTGCGGACGAGTATGTCGTCAGGATCCGCGACCGCGAGGTGCGCACCCGGCTGGTGAGCGAGTCGCTTTCCGGAAGCCGCATCCCAAAGGTGGCGCTGCCGCAGTACGAGGATACCGGCGAGATCCTGCGCTTCCTGATGAAGGAGAACGTTCCCGGCTCCTTCCCTTTCACGGCCGGCGTGTTCGCTTTCAAGCGCGAGAACGAGGATCCGACCCGGATGTTCGCGGGCGAGGGCGATGCCTTTCGGACGAATCGGCGCTTCAAGAAAGTCTCCGAGGGCATGCCGGCCAGGCGCCTTTCGACCGCGTTCGACTCGGTGACGCTGTGCGGCTGCGACCCGGACCCTCGGCCGGACATCTACGGCAAGGTCGGAAACTCGGGCGTATCGATCGCGACGCTCGACGATATGAAGGTGCTGTACGACGGCTTCGACCTGTGCAGCCCGGACACCTCCGTGTCGATGACGATCAACGGGCCGGCGCCGATCATCCTGGCGATGTTCTTCAACACCGCGATCGACCAACAGGTCGAGAAGTTCCGGTCGGACAATCGCCGCGATCCGACCGAAGACGAGCTTGCCAAGATCCGCGAATGGAGCCTGGAGACGGTGCGCGGCACGGTGCAGGCCGACATCCTGAAAGAGGATCAAGGCCAAAACACCTGCATCTTCTCCACCGAGTTCGCGCTGAAAATGATGGGCGACATCCAGGAGTACTTCGTCCATCACGGCGTGGGCAATTTTTACTCGGTGTCGATCTCGGGCTACCACATCGCCGAGGCAGGCGCCAATCCGATCAGCCAGCTCGCTTTCACGCTGGCCAACGGCTTCACGTACGTCGAGGCGTATCTCGCGCGCGGGATGCACATCGACGATTTCGCGCCCAACCTGAGCTTCTTCTTCTCCAACGGCATGGACCCGGAGTACACGGTGCTCGGGCGCGTCGCGCGCCGCATCTGGGCGGTGGCGATGAAGAACCGCTACGGCGCAAACGAGCGCAGCCAGAAGCTCAAATACCACTGCCAGACCAGTGGCAGGAGCTTGCATGCGCAGGAGATCTCCTTCAACGACATCCGCACCACGCTGCAGGCGCTGATCGCGACCTATGACAACTGCAACAGCCTGCACACGAACGCCTACGACGAGGCCATCACGACGCCCACGGAAGAATCGGTGCGGCGCGCGATGGCGATCCAGCTGATCATCAACCGCGAATGGGGCCTGGCGAAGAACGAGAACCCCAACCAAGGCTCTTTCATCATCGACGAACTCACCGACCTGGTGGAAGAGGCGGTGTTAAAGGAGTTCGACGCGATCAGCCGTCGCGGCGGAGTGCTGGGAGCGATGGAAACCGGCTACCAGCGCGGCAAGATCCAGGAAGAGAGCCTGCTGTACGAGCGTCGCAAGCACGACGGCTCGTACCCGCTCATCGGCGTCAATACCTTCCGCGGTCCGGATGGCGCCTCCAACCAGAAGGAAATCGCGCTGGCGCGCTCCTCCGAAGAGGAAAAGCAGAGCCAGCTAACTCGCCTTGCCGATTTCCACGCGCGCCACCGCACGCAATGCCCGCTGTTGCTGGGAAAGTTGAAGCAAGCGGTGATCGAAGATGCCAACGTGTTCGAAGTACTGATGGGCGCCGTGCGCCATTGCTCGCTCGGGCAGATCAGCAACGCGCTGTACGAGGTGGGCGGGCGCTACCGGCGCAGCATGTAAGCGGCAAGCTTTGATGTTGCCCCTCTCTAAGCCGACCAAGGGTCGACGACGTCTATGCCGCAACTCTCAAAGTCCTTCGCATTGCGAGTCGCAAGACTCGCACCGCGGGACCGCGCCACGCCGGCGATCATCGCGTCGAACTGGCTGATCGGTCTGCCGGCAGCCCGCCGCGAGGCTCCAACTTCCGCGTAGGCATCTGCGGCATCGTTGTCGAAGCTCAGGACTCGCTCCGCGAAGTCTTCGTTGAAGATTGCCCGGGCAGCGTCCCAAAGCGCTCGGCGGCGCTTGCCGTCGGGGAGCAATCGAATTCCGTAAAGAATCTCACCCCGCGTGACCGTGGTCGTGAAGAGCGACGGGGGCGATTGTTCCTTCAGCCATGCCAAGACGCGGCGGTCCGGCGTCGACCTCAGCACCTCGGAGAGGACGTTTGTATCGAGAATGATCATGCTTACAGCTTTGAAGGCTCGCGGATGGGTTCGCGAGGCGGAATTTCGAGTTCGACGCCACCAAGCGGTTCGATGCGCGCGCGGATCGAATCGACGAGCGTTCGCGTCCGTGGCGGCTGCGCAGAGAGCGCCGCCCGCAGGATGTCCCGGGCCTCGTCCTCCATCGACCGTCCGTGCCTCGCTGCCCGCACGCGCAAGCGCGCCTTGAGCGAATCGTCGATGTTGCGAATCGTCATGCTGGCCACGTCAGCCTCCATTAATCAATGATTGCATTTTAATCATTGATGGCACCCAAAGCAAGCTGATCAGACTTTGGATTGACGGTCTGTTGTGCCTGCGCGAGCTTGGTTGATGCCTCACCGTTCATCGAAGTCCCCCCTTTTGATGTTCTGCTTCCGATGATTTGCGATTCTGCTCTTGCAGGCACAATTCAGCACCCTTAACGCGCCCGCCGCGATCACTGAACGCGACAGCCTCGCATCATGATGACTTTCACTGGCAACCCGCGTAGCGCTGCATCGGTACTGCTGCTGATCGGGCTGTTGTTCAGCGCGATTGCGTCCCTTTCGGGCCATCAGCAGTTGCAGCTCAAGCGGCACGGGCTCACCGCTCCCGGCACCGTCGTCAACTTGGTCAGGCACAAGGCGCAAAAAGGCGGCTACGCCGACCACGCGGTGGTCCGCTTTGCGACCGCTGACGGGCAAACGGTTCAGTTCGAAGATCATGTCGGAGGACGCCCCCCACTCAACCGTGTCGGCGATGCGGTGCCGGTGATGTACTTGCCGGATTCGCCGACCTCGAGTGCCTGGGTCGATCGCGGCTTCTGGAACTTGCTGCCGATGTTCCTGCTCGGCGGCTTAGGGTTGCTTTGCCTATCGATCGGCGTGTCGGTCTTGCGCCACCCCGCCCCGCAGGTTGCCTTTCAAGCTGCTTTTCAAGCACAGCTGCGTTCAGGCCAGCCGGCTGCGCGCCCCACCGCGCCAGATGTCAGCGACGCAACTGCCTGGCCCACGCACTACGAGGTCTGGGCGCTCGTGCTGTTCCTCGTTGCGCTGGGCCTGATGTTCGCGCCGCCGCACAACAAGACCGGCGACGCCGCGCTCGGCGTATTCCTGTGCATTCTGGTGGGTGTGCTGGCTGTGATCTTTACGGTGATCGACTCGGTGGCGCGCTTTTTTCTGGCCGGAGCCAGCGCCGCAGTCGCGGTCCGCGAGGGAGCTGCGCAGGGTCTGGATGCTGACGAGGGGCCAAAAGCGTGGGCGCAGGCTGCCGGCAAGTCAGCAAAGCTGCAATCGGTCCTGTCGCACTACGCGCATTTGCGCAGAGGCGTTTGGACTGCCGGAATCGTTACGCTGCTGATCAGCATCTGGCTGACAGGAAGCTCGTCCGTGCTGTACCTGCTCAGGCACTGACTGAACTTACTTAACTTAGCTAACTCACAACGCGAATCAGCGCCAGGCCGTCGTAACCCTTGACGCCAACGGTCTGGATTGCGGTGGCGCTCACTCGTGGCTCAGCGGCGACACGATTGAAAAGAGCCCGCGTTCCGCGAATCTCCGGGTCGTTGCTGGCAGCGTCCGCTACTGCGCCGCGCCGCACGACGTTGTCGACGACGATCAGACTGCCGGGGCGGGTGAGCTTCATCGACCAGTCGAAGTAGTTCGGGTTGTTCTCCTTGTCGGCATCGATGAAGACGAGGTCAAATGGCCCGGCGCCTTCCTTCGCGATCGCCGCCAGCGATTCGAGCGCCGGCCCGACCCGCACTTCGACCACTTTGGTGAGGCCAGCCCGCTCCAGGTTGGCGCGCGCCACCGTGGCGTGCTTCGGGTGGTACTCGAGCGAGATCATCTTCACGCCCGCGTCGCCCTGCGGGAGCGCCCGCCCGAGCCAGATCGCGCTGTAGCCGCCCAGCGTTCCGATCTCCAGGATCCGGCGCGCCCCGAGCATCCGCGCGAGCATCTGCAGGAGCCTGCCCTGGTTGGGTGCGACCTGGATCTCGGGCAGCCCGGCGGCCCTGCTGGCCGCCAATGCGCTTTCGAAGATCGGATCGGAAAGAGAGAGGACGGAGTCGAAGTATTGGTCGACGGCTTCCCAGGTTGCTCGGTCCATCGTGTAGTCCCCGTCGAGGAAGAGTATTGCGCCGCATTTTGACGCAAACCCGATCCGGGGCTGGGCGAGAGGGGACAGGTCGTCTGTTGTCGGTGGCAAAACCCTCTCCTTTCAGCTGCCTCCGTGTGTGCAGGGTTGCCCCGGGGACTTTCCGCAACGCGACAAAAAAAGGGCCTGGAGAGAGGCCCTTTCTAGTATCGAACGACTTGTTCTAGAGCGTCTGTGGATTGGTTCCGCCGCCGACCTGGGCCAGAAATTCGGTCGACAGTTCGAGAACCTGCTCTTCAACTTCTTCGCGCTCTTCAACGATTTCGAGTACTTGGTTCATGATTTCCCCCGGCGGTGAGGATTTCGGCCATCTGTTCGGTTGACCCGGTGAGCCGTCGAATTGGCCGTTACTTCGAACTCACCTTAGGCGCCAACGTACGCCGCGTTTCTCGCGACAAACAGCGGTCAAAACTTACCCCCTCCCGAAGGCCGTCAGCTGGGGAGCCAGGAGCCACCCCGCTTTAAGGCTCTAAAGTCGCCCGCAATCGGGTCGATTCACAGGTAGGCCGGGGGACTGCCTCCGGTGTGAGGTATTGCCGGAAGCACCCCGTATGAAGCCGTCCGATCAGTCGATAGCCGCGATCGCTTCACTCTCGCATTTCTCGAACGCGCCTGACCTCTCTGAACGTCTCGCCGAGCTCGCTGTTCAGTTGCGAGACGCGCCGATGGTAAAAGACGGAAAGGCACTGTTCGAGGCGGCCTCTGACGCGCTGTCGGCGTTGCCTGACGCGCCGGTCAGCACGGACCGAGTGATGTGTCTGCTCTACGTCACTCGATATCAGTTCCACTGCGGAAACATGTACGCCGGCCTCGCGCCGGCGGAGCAGGCCGTCGATCTTGCCAGGCGTCTGGGCGATCCTGATTTGGAAGCGAAGGCGCTGAAGATGTTTGGGATAGGGAACGCCGAGACGGGCAACTATCCGGCGGCAGTGACCGCCTTCTCGGCCGCGCTTGAGGCGGCGCACGCGTCGCGGAATTCCCTGCAGGAGGTCGAGATACTTACAAATCTCGGCCTTGCGCACCAGTACGCAGGACACTACAGCGCCGCGATTCCGTCGTACGAGCGCGCAGTCGAAGTGGCCGAGGCCGCCGGCACTCCACCGCTGTCGCCAGCCTCGGCGTTGAGCAACATCGCGTTGGCCTGCCTGCAGCTGCGAGATTTCGGCCGTGGCTTGGCCGCCGCTGAGCGGGCGATTGAGGTGCTCGCGTCCCCGTCGGATATGTTCGAACGCGCGGTTCGAGTGATGATCGAGTGTTACTACGCGCGCTTGTTGTTGGAGGTTCGCAATCTGCCCCTCGCGCGCGAAAGAGCCAAACTTGCGGCTTTGTATGCAACGGGTACGAGCGAACTCTCCGACCTCTTTGCGCAGATGACGCAGGGACTGGTCGAAGCTCACGACCCACTGTCGCGCGACATCGGTTTGTCGCGGCTGCAGCAGGCTCTGCATCGCAGTCGCAAGGGAAGCGCGAGCGCTCTGCGCGACGCTCTGGCGACGATCGTTCGCGGCTACGAGGCCGCCGGCCAGCCGAACAGCGCGCTGGTGTACCTGCACGAGATTGTGCAGCTGAACCGCGACAGCCGCGTACGCAGCGTGCTGGAGCACCATCGCCGCCACCTGGACCGGGTCAGCCACGACCTGGACCTGAACGCGCAGGCCGAAGTCGCGCTGGTCGAGCAGCAGCGCGAGCTGCGCTACCAGCGCCTCTCAATGGACGCTCTGCGCGAGTGCATGCAGGTGCTGGAGAAGAACACGGTCGCCGCCGAGCTGCACGACGACGACACCGGCGAGCACTGCTACCGGGTTGGGGCGCTGGCCAAGGAGCTGGCGCAAAAAAAGGGGATGGATCCCGAGATGTGCACGCTGATCGACCTGTCGGCTCGCCTGCACGACATCGGCAAGCTGCGGGTGCCGGATTCGATCCTGCTGAAGCCGGGCCGCTTCACGCCCGAGGAGCGGGCGATCATGGAAAAGCACTGCGAGCACGGCTGGGAGCTGATCGGCGAGGGTGGCCTCGCGCAGCTTTTCGTGGCCCAGGAGATCGCGCTGAACCACCACGAGCGCTGGGACGGCAATGGCTATCCGAACCGGCGCCAGGGCAACATGATCCCGCTCGCGGCGCGAGTAACGGCGCTTGCAGACGTGTTCGACGCGCTGACGCACCGGCGCTGCTACAAAGAGGCCTGGACGATTCCGGATGCGCTGCGCGAGATCGCCTCACTGCGAGGCAAGCACTTCGACCCCGAGCTGACCGACCTTTTCCTGGAGCTGGTGCCGGCGCTGCAGGCCAAGCACTGCAGCCTGGACAAGTACCTCGGCGTGGAAGCTCGCAAGAACGACTTCATCACCGACCGCGAGCGCGTCGCTCGCGAGCTCAAGGTCGACCTGGGAACTTTCGATGTTCGGCGGTGAAACCGGTGAAGAGGCGCCGCAGGAAGGCGCCATCGACATCGACGCGCTGCTGCTCGAGCGCCTGTGGCGCCTGGAGCCGGCCCGCCAGCCACGCCCCGAGGGCGACATCCACGAGTCGCAGATGCTGGGACGGATGCAGTTCGTTCCGATGCCGGTCGGCCGCCCCTCGTTCTGGCGCGGCGAGCTGCGAATGCCCGACAGCCGCTACACGCTGCTGATCGTGTGCGAGGTGACGAACGACGAGCTTCCCGGCTCCGACCAGGCTGCCTGCGTGACCGCGTTCCGGCGACTGCAGGTGCAAGACGCAGTGCTGTGCACTCCGCTGATCAACGAGCGGTTGCGCGAGTTGCAGGTCGGTCGCACGATCAGCCCCGACGACCTCGTGCTGACGATGATCCATCTTCCGTCGCGGCCGCTAACTGCCACCCGCTACGAGCTGGGGTTCCGCGCCCCTGCACTTGCGCAGCTGGCTTTCACGGTCGTGTTCTTGCACGGCCGCCCGCATTCGGTTCGCGTCGACAGCGACCACTGAGCCCGATCGGGATTTTCCCGCCTTTTCCCGACCGTCAATTCGTCAATTCATCAATCGATGCCGATGAACTTGTGGGTCTGCAGGCTCAGCCGCCAGCGCGGCTCGCGCAGGCAGTACTGAACGGCCAGGCGCGTGTTCTCGGCGAGCTGCGGCCCGTCCATCGGCTGCAGCCACCAGTGCCGAAAATCCGCTCCCGCGCGAACCGCGTCCTCCGGCATCAGTCCCGGTTGCGGAAAAATCAGCTTCAGCTCGTCGCCCGCGCGCAGCACCCATGAAGCACCTGCCTTCGGGCTCACGCAGATCCAATCGAGCCCGCTCGGCGCCGGCTGCGTTCCGTTCGTCTCGACCGCGACCTGGAAACCCCGTCGATGCAGTTCGGCGGTCAGGGTCGCGTCGACCTGCAGCAGCGGCTCGCCTCCGGTGAAAACGGTGAAGCGGTGCCCAGCATCGGAGGCGGGCCAGAACGACTCGATGTGATCTGCCAGCGCGGGCGCCGATTCGAAGCGCCCGCCATTTTGCCCGTCAGTGCCGACGAACTGCGTATCGCAGAAGCGGCACACGGCCTCAGTGCGGTCTTCCTCTCGGCCGCTCCACAGATTGCAGCCGGCGAAGCGGCAGAACACGGCCGGGCGCCCGGCATTGGCGCCCTCGCCCTGCAGGGTGTAGAAGATTTCCTTGACCGCATACGTCATGCTGCTTTCTGCCTGGATGTCCAGGTTGCCCTGGATTGAATGGGTTAATCACGAAGCGGGCTAGGTGCACCGCCTTCGTCGTGTTGCCTCGGGTTGCCTCTATTACACGGGTTCCGTTACCTTCTCGCCCGCGAGATACGCTTCATAGCCGCGCTTGCGCAGCTTGCACGCCGGACACTCACCGCAACCGAAGCCCCACGCATGCAGCTCCGCCCGCTCGCCGACGTAGCACGTATGCGTCTCCACGCGAACCAGTTCGACCAGCTCGTCGCCACCCAGCTGTTGCGCGAGGCGCCACGTATCGGCCTTGTCGAGCCACATCAGCGGCGTTTCGAGCAGAAAGCGGCTGTCCATGCCGAGATTCAGCGTCACCTGCAGCGCTTTCATCGTGTCGTCGCGGCAATCGGGATAGCCCGAGAAATCCGTTTCGCACATGCCGCCGACCAGCACCTGCAGTCCGCTCCGATAGGCAATCGCTGCGGCGATCGTCATGAACATCAGATTGCGGCCCGGCACGAACGTGTTCGGCAAGCCGTTGGCCGCGGCCTCGATCTGGATCGCGCGCGTCATCGCGGTCTCGCTGATCGAGCCGAGCACCGAAA
>JAFAIM010000037.1 GCA_019236735.1 Burkholderiaceae bacterium | reverse complement strand
GCTCGCCGGGTCCGATCATCTTCCGCCAGCGCCGCTATGGGCTGGACGGGCGCCCGATTACGGTTTTCAAGTTCCGCTCGATGACCGTGGTGGAAAACGGCGAACAGATCCCGCAGGCGACCCGCAACGATCCGCGCGTAACAAAGTTGGGGGCATTTCTGCGGCGCACATCGCTGGACGAGCTGCCGCAGCTTATCAACGTGCTGCAGGGGACGATGAGCCTGGTCGGTCCCCGGCCTCACGCGGTCGCGCACAACGAGCAGTACCGCAAGCTGATCAAGGGCTACATGGTCCGTCACAAAGTCAAACCCGGCATTACCGGCTGGGCGCAGGTGAACGGTTGTCGCGGCGAGACCGATTCGGTCGAAAAGATGAAAAAGCGGATCGAGTTCGATCTGGAGTACTTGCGTCGCTGGTCGCTGGGATTCGATCTGCTGATTGTGTTCAAGACCGCCTTGATTGTGCTGCGGAGAACCAATGCGTACTGACGGGCCGGACGGCGGCCCAGGTGGATCGTGATGCGGGGCGACGGCACCGAAGAGCAGGAGTGGACGCTGGGCGCGGCCGACTCCGGCGCGCTGCTGGCTTCCATCGTGTCGGCGGCTCAGGTGCGCAGGCGTTACCAGTTTTTCGTTTGGACGCAGGCGCAACTGCAGGAGATCCTGCCACACAACGTTCTGGTGTGCGGGGTTGCGCGCTCGAACGGTTCGACCATGTTTTTCGACCACTTCTACAACACGCCGTTTCCGCGCGCGACCCTGGCGCGTTTGTGTCATCCGCGCGAAGGCATCATCGCGGAGCTAGCCGAGAACTGGCGCGCCCAGGGGTGCGAACCGATGCTGGTGATGCGCGGAGACGGGTTCGACCCGGTGACGAGGCTGGGCAACGAGCTGCATGGCCTGCAATTGGGCGACGCTGTTCTGCACGGTATCCCCAACGAAAATCATGTCAGCGGCGCCTATGCGTTAGTCGCTGCGGTTTCGCTGTTGCGTCCGCCCGGCTCGCGCGAGCTGCGCCTGCTGCAGGCGCTGGTGCCGAGCATTTTCGGGGCCTATTGCCGGACGCTGACGCGCGACGAGCATCCGGCCGCTCTCGGTACGCCTTCGGCCGGGCAGGAATCCGGCTTGAGCGACCGCGAGACCGAGATCCTGCGTTGGGTGCGCGACGGCAAGAGCAACCAGGAGATCGGCGCGATCCTCTCGATCAGTCCCCTTACGGTGAAGAACCACATGCAGCGGATCCTGCGTAAGTTGCAGGCGTCCAACCGCACCCAGGCCGTCTCCAAGGCGATGTCGATGAAGCTGCTGGGTGGTTCTTCGGGCCGTGTCGGAAAGTCCGACCCTGTCGGCTCTTCGGCGTAACGGGCAGGGCAGCAGCCGACGCCGATTTCTCACCCGGACCGAGCCATGAAGTTTCGCGTCCTCGCCCTTCAGGCCGACACGACCGCACAGGAACGGATCGTCGATGCTGCCGATGCGGCGTCGGCGCGCCGCATCGTGGCGTCGCTCGGGCTGGCAGTGCTCGAGGTCGAGCCGGTGCGCGGAGCGCTCGGCCGCAGAAACGCAGCGGTCCTGCGCGTTGACCTGTTCTGCCAGGAGCTTCTGGCGCTGTTGTCGGCGGGCGTCAGCGTCGGCGAGGCACTCGAGACCTTGCACTCCAAGGAACAGGGTTCCACGCGCGATGTGGTGGAATCCTTGTTGCGCGCCGTGCGGGAGGGGCGCCCGCTGTCGGCGGCGCTGGCGATGCACCCGCAAACCTTTCCTTCGTTGCTGACGGAATCATTGCGGGCCGCGGAGCGCACCAGCGACTATGCCCCGACGCTGGCGCGCTTCGTCCGCTACCAGGCCCTGACGCGGGCGGTGCGCGACAAGTTGATGGCGGCTTCGATCTATCCGCTGATCCTGCTTGCGGTGAGCACTCTGGTGCTGCTGTTCCTGCTCGGCTACGTCGTGCCGCGTTTCGCAGACGTCTACAAGGAGATGGGCGATCGGCTGCCCGGATCATCGCGCGCTATCCTGTGGATCGGCCAAGGGATCAGCGCTCACCCGAGTCTGGCCGTAGCTGCGCTGCTGGCTGCGGCGGCGGCCGTGTTCGCAGCCGTCACCAATGTCCGGTTCCGGATCGCGGCAACGATGGCGTTGCATCGGGTGCCGCGGCTGCGCCAGGTGCTCGAGGCGGCGGACTTTTCCCGCGTGTATCGCACGCTGGCTCTCTTGATCCACGGCGGCATTCCGATAGTGAGCTCGCTCGAAATCGTCCGCGGACTGTTACCCCCCCATCTGGCAAGCCGTCTCGATGCATGCCGGCAATCGGTCAGCGAGGGACGCTCGTTTTCCGAGAGCATGTCGGCCAATGGGCTGTCGACCGCAGTTGCCGATCGCTTCTTCCGTGTCGGCGAGAGCGGGGGGAGGATGGCCGAAATGGTCGACCGCGCGGCGGATTTCCACGAGGAGGAGGTCGCTCGCGGTGCCGACTGGCTGGGGCGTGTGATCGGCCCTGCAATGATGCTGATGATGGGTTCGCTGATCGGCTTCGTCGTCGTGATGATGTACCTGCCGATCTTCGAGCTGGCCGAGGCGATCCAGTGATGCGCGACGCGAACGTGCTGTCGCCACACGGCCCTGCCGAGTTTGCGCGCATCGCAGCAGCCGCGCGCGAGGCGCGCACCAGCTTCGGTGTGGCAGCGGGCGACGCGCTGCACTGCGATGCGTACGAGGCACTGCGCGTCTGCGCGCAGTCGCTGCAGATGCCGTACTTCGACAGCGAGCGGCTGCAGACGCTGTCTCCGGCGTTCGATTCGGTGAGTTTTCCGGAAGCCGATCGGCGCAACGTCGTGATTGGCCGCGATGGGGATGGGCGATTGTGGTGCGTCACCGACGATCCGTTCGACACGCCTCGCACCGACTGGGCCGAGGGTCGGATCGGCGTTCCGTTCTCGATCGCGCTGGCGGTGCTGGACGAGATCCGCGCCTATCTGAAGCGGCACGAAACGACGCTGCGCGCGGTCGAGAGCGTGCTGCCGGATGTCGTCGGAAGCACGGCTGCTGGCAATTCGGGCGTTGCGGACGAGCTGTCGATCAGCCGGATCGCCGAGGACGCGAGTCCGGTCGTGCGCCTGGTCAACTCGATGCTGTACGACGCGCTAAAAGCGGCCGCAAGCGACGTACATCTGGAGACCGATGCGGCCGGAACGACGATCAAGTATCGGGTCGATGGGGTGCTCGATGCAGCCGGCCACATCGACGATCCGGCTACGTCCGAACAGGTGATTTCCCGCATCAAAGTGCTGGCCGAGCTGGACATCGCGGAAAAGCGCGTTCCGCAGGACGGCCGTTTCCAGGTGCGGATCGACGGGCGCGACATCGACCTGCGCGTGTCGATCATGCCGGCCGTGCACGGGGAAGACGCGGTGGTGCGGATCCTGGATCGCAAGCGCCTGACCGACGAGGCCCGTGGACTTCGCTTCGAGTCGCTCGGGTTCGATGGATCGACGATCGCGAAGCTGCGCATGCTCTCGCGCCTGCCGTACGGCCTGCTGCTGGTCACCGGGCCGACCGGCAGCGGCAAGACAACCACGCTGTACGCGGCGCTGTCGGAGGTCAACAGCGGACTCGACAAGATCGTCACGATCGAAGACCCGGTCGAGTACCAACTGGCCGGGGTCGTACAGATTCCCGTCAATGAGCGGCGCGGCCTGACCTTCTCCAAGGGCCTGCGTTCGATCCTGCGCCACGATCCGGACAAGATCATGGTGGGTGAGATTCGCGATGGCGAAACCGCGCAGATCGCGGTGCAGGCCGCGCTGACCGGGCACCTCGTCTTCACGACCGTGCACGCCAACAGCGTGTTCGACGTGATCGGCCGCATGCTGCACATCGGTGTGGATCCGTTCAACCTGGTCTCCGCTCTGAACGGTGTTGTCGCCCAGCGCCTGCTTCGAGTCAACTGCGCGCACTGCCTGGCCGCCGACGCGCCCGATTTGGCCGACCGCGTCCCGGCCGATCGCGAAGCCCTGGCCGGCAAATCGCTGATGCGCGGGCGCGGCTGCGGCCACTGCCGCGGCACCGGCTATCGCGGCCGGCGCGCGATCGCCGAAATCCTGGCGTTCGATGACGACCTGCGCGAGGCGCTTGCCGCACGTGCATCGGCGGCCGCGATGCGGCGGCTGGCGCGAGCCCGGGGCATGCGCACGATGCGCCAGGTCGGTCTCGATCTGGTCGCCTCCGGCGTCACCACCCTGGCCGAGCTCGACCGCGTCAGCTTTTCGGAGGGTCCGGTCGATGCCTGATCTGCTGGTGCAGGCGAACGAACTGGTGTTGCGCGAGCGAGGCGAGGAGGTGGCGCGCGAGGCATTCGCCTCACTCGATTCGCTGGCCAAGCCGCTGCAGCGACTGATGAAGAGCAAGGGGGTTTTCGGGGTGAGTGCTGCGCGTATCGCCAGTTGTCACGCGCGGATGTTCCTGCTGCCGTGGGTTCCCGAGTTGACAACGGCCGAGCGCTGGAATGCCCTGGCGGCGAGCCGGTTCGAGCAGGCCTACGGCGAGCCGCCGGACGATTGGGTGCTGCGCGTTGCCAATGAGACGCCGCCCGGCGCGCGCCTGGTAGCGGCTCTGCCGGCCGCAATGTTGGACACCCTGGGTCGGCTGGCGAAGCCACGCAGCATCTCGATCCGCCTGCTCGATGAGCTCGGAGCGCTGATCACGCGCGAGCCGCAGTTCCACGGATGCATCGCCGAGATCGGTGCGGACAGCGCCTCGCTACTGATGTTCTGCCGCGGGGAATTGCGGCGGCTGCGGTCCCGTCGCTTCGAACACCTGGAGGAAGTGTCGGCGGCGGCACGCTCCGAATGGGCAACGGCCTGCGCCTCGGACGGTACCGGCAATCACCGCAGCGGCAACCGCGGCGTGGGCTCGCGCACGCAGCCGGCCATCAGCGTCGTGGTCTCGGGGGGCGGGACGGCCGCCCGCGATGCGTTGGCTTCCGCGCTCGGCTCATCCCGCGCGCTCTGCATCGCATAGGCTGCCGCGGCGATGCGGATCCAGGTTCTTCTCGCGATGCGGCGCCGAGCTCTTCTCGGCCGACGATTCCAGATCGACTTTGCATCGACCCGGCAGCCTGTACCGACGCTCGCGTGGCTGCTACTGCTGTTCGGTCTTTCCGCAGCGGCTGCGGTCGGCATCGACATTGCCCCGCGCTGGCAAATGCGCGAACGGCTGCTGTCGCAGCACGCAGATCTGGAGCGACGGGCGCTACAAACCGGGCTAGCGCGTATGCCCGCACATGCAGTGAGCCCCGCCGATCAGGCCGAAGTGCATATGGTGCTGGCGGAGCTGCAGCGCCCGTGGCAGGCGCTGTTCCAACAGTTCGAGTCGGCCAACGTGCCCAAGGTGTACCTGGTTCAATGGTCGGTGGATTCGGGCTTTCGGGACGTGCAGTTGCTGGCCGAGGCCGCACAACTGGACGATGTGTTGCTGTACTCGAAGAAGCTGGGGGGCGACCACACCGTTCGCAGGGTGCGCCTCACGCATCACGAATGGCGCAGCGCGCCCGTGGGACGCGTCGTAGTGGCAAACCTGACCGCCGAGCTTGCATCCGACTCCGATGCCGCGGGCGAGGGCCTCCGATGAGCGCAGCGCTGCTTCGTGCGCGACTGTGGCATGCCGCCCGTCGCATCGGTCCGGTCGGATGGAGCGGAATCGCGGCGCTGATGCTCGCAGCGACAGTGGGGATCGGCGGGCGCCTCTGGCTCAACGCCAGCAACCGTGCCCTGATCGATGAAGCGGACCAATGGAAGGAGCAGATCGCGCGTGCCCGCAGACCGGATTCGGCGTTCAATCCGATCGCGGACCCGATCGGAACGGTCGTGGCGCAACTGCCTCCAGCGGATCAGCTGCCGGCATTCGTGGAAGAAGTGCAGGCGCAGGCTGTGCACAGGGGGCTGCAGGTCGATCGCACTGAATACCGGGTGCAGAAGACCCTTGGAGGACGAGCGCTGCGCTATCAGTTGTCGATGCCTGCGCACGGCGGATACCCGCAAATCCGAGGGTGGCTCGAGGGGCTGCTGCACGATTTCCCGAGCTCCGCATTGGACGATTTGTCGATGCTGCGCGCAGGTGACGGGTCGGCCCAGTTGGATGCGCGCGTGACCTTGAGCTTCTACAGCCGGGGTGTGAACTGATGCAGCGACCGCGCCCCGCCTTGCTGCTGGCCCTCGCCGGATCCGCAGGGTTGTCAGCGCTTGCGCTGTTTGGCGATGACCCGAACGAGGTCATCCGACCTGCCGAGCGCGCGATTGCCCCCGCACTCGCAACTATCGCTCGCGATGCCCGGCCGGTTGGGAACCCTGCCGCGATCTCGTTTCGCCTGGGAACCCGACCGGCCGCCTCCGACCAGCCGCGCGATCTGTTTGCCGCCTACTCGTGGCTCCCGCCCCCGCCGCCTCCGGCGTCATCGCCGGCCCAGGCCGCGCCGCAGGCGCCACCCGTGCCGTTCACGTACGGCGGAAGCATCGGAATCCCGGGCAAGGTCCTTTTCGTGCTGATCGAGGGCGTGCGAACGTACGTGGTATCGGTGGGCGATCAGGCGGGCGACTTCCAACTGCAGTCAGTGTCCAGCAGCAGCCTGGTATTTCTGCACGTCCCGACCGGGCTGGAGCAGACCCTTGCGGTCCCTGGGGCGCCGATCATGGTGCAAGTCCGATGAGGCTCTTATTGGCGTTCCCCTTCGAGATCCAGCGCATGCGTTTCGAATGCAATCCGGCAATCCGAACGGCAGCTCTGTTCTGTCTGCTCTGGCTGAGCTCCTGTCAGAGCGTGTCTCCTGTGCGACAGAGCCACGATCAGTGGGACCAGGGGCATCTGGAAGAGGCGGTGACAACACTGCGCGAGGCATCTGCGCGAGACCCCGGCAACAAGTCCTTGAAAGCCGCCTATCAGGGATTGCGCGAACGAGCGCTGGCGCAGCTCACCATCGCCGCGGAGCACATGCGCGACGCGGGCCAGTACGAGCAGGCGCGCGATCTGCTCCGCACCGCGTTGAGGCTGGACCCCGATTATCCCGGCGCGCGCGACGGCATTGCCGAGATCGACGCGGTCGAGCGGCAGGCCACCCTGCTGGAGGCGGCGCAGAAGCGCATCGAAGCGGGCGATCTGAGCGGCGGTGAGACCCAGTTGCGCGCCATCCTTGCGCAGAACCCGACCCACCCCGCCGCACGGCGCCTGCTGCAACAGCTGCGGGAAAAGCAGGTGGCGCGCGAAGAGGCTCCGGCCTCGCTGAAGGCGATGCTGAACGTGCCGGTCACGCTCGATCTGCGCGACACGCCGATCCGCAACGTGTTCGATGCGCTGTCGCACACCGCGGGCCTGAACTTCGTATTCGACCGCGACGTTCACGCCGACGCGAAAGTCACGATCTTCATCCGCAACAGCTCGATCGAGGACGTGCTGCGGCTGGTGCTGACGACCAACGGCCTCGCGCGCAAGGTCCTGAACGACAACACGGTGCTCGTCTATCCGAACAACGCGGCCAAGGCGCGCGAATACGAGGACCTGGTGGTGCGGACGTTCTATTTGGTCAACGCCGACACCAAGCAGGTGCAGGCGCTGCTGAAGTCGATGACGCACACCAAGGAGATCTACGCCGACGAGAAGCTGAACATGATCACGATCCGCGATACGGCCGATGCCGTGCGGCTGGCCGAGCGCCTGGTCGAAACCGTCGATGTCGCCGATGCCGAAGTGATGCTCGAAGTCGAAGTGATGGAAGTGAGCCGGTCGCGGGCGCAGCAGCTCGGACTGCAGTTCCCGGGACAGGTCAGCCGCGGCATTGGCGCGGCCGCCGCCACGCCCCCCGCCACGCTGACCACCAGCCAGCTCGGGCACACGGTCACGTCCTTGCCCAATCCGTTGCTGGTCGCCAATCTGTTCCTGCAAGACCAGGACTCCAATTTGCTGGCGAACCCGCGCATCCGCGTGAAGAACCACGAAAAAGCCAAGGTGCTGATCGGAGAGAAACTGCCGATCATCACCAGCACCGCGGTCGCCAATACCGGCGTTTCCACCTCCGTCTCCTACGTCGACGTGGGCTTGAAGCTCGAAGTCGAACCGCAGATCTATCTGGACGACGAGGTTGGGATCAAGGTGAACCTGGAGGTGACTTCGAACCTGGGCGCTGTCACGCAGGCTGGAGTCACCGCCTACGATGTGGGCACGCGCACGGCCACGACTGCATTGCGGCTGCACGACGGTGAGACGCAGGTGCTGGCGGGACTGATCAACGACAGCGACCAGGCGACTGTGACCAGGGTTCCCGGGCTCGGCGACCTACCGGTTGTCGGTCACCTGTTTTCGAACGACAACTCCAACCGCGACAAGAGCGAGATCGTTTTGCTGATCACGCCCCGAATCATCCGCAACGTCGTGACACCGGACTACGACGCTCTGCTGCTGCCAGCCGGAACGGAGGCCGACATCGGCGCCCATACGCTGTCGATCGGACGTACGCCCCCGCACTCGCTCGCAATCAGCGCGCAGCCGGGCGCGACGGCCGCGGTGACGGAGTCGAATCGCGCGCCTCTGGTCGGCGCCGCCCCGGCGGGTCAAACACCCGGGAACGCCCCTCGTTCGGCCTTCAGCGCAAGCTTGCAAGCGCCGCCGGCTGTCAAGATCGGAGAGGTATTTGAAGCGAAGGTCCAGATCCCTGGTTCCGAAGGCGCGCTCAGCGGCTCGCTCACGCTGGGCTACGAGGCTGACGTACTGGAGGGTGAGGGTTCATCGGGGCGGCTGATCGTTCCCCTGCTGCCGTCCTCCACGAGAGGCCCTCTGCAGGGAACGGCATCACTGGGCGCGACAGCGAATTCGGCCGTGCAGACAACGCTTCGGATCATCGACGGCAGCGTCGCAATGCCGGACGGCACCCAGGTCCCGATTGCGGCGGGCAGCGTTCCGCTGTCGATCCAGCGATAGCGGGCTCGAGGCGGCCATGACGGTCCACCGGAAAGGCTTCACGCTGATCGAGATCGTGATCGCGCTGGCAATTCTCTCGATCCTCGTGGCAATGGCGGCGCCCGTCATCAAGCTGCAGGTGCAGCGGGCGAAAGAAGCCGAATTGCGTCACGCGTTGCGCGAGATCCGCACGGCGCTCGACGCCTACAAGCACGCGTCCGATACGGGACGTATCGAAAAGAAAGCCGATGCATCCGGCTATCCGCCGGACCTCGAGACGCTGGAGGGAGTGAAAGACATCAAGGATCCGAAGTCCCGGTCGATCCGCCTTCTGCGCCGCATCCCGCGCGACCCGATGAATCCGGATTCGGCGCTGGCGCCGGCCCAGACCTGGACATTGCGCAGCTATGCGAGCCCGCCCGAAGCCCCGGCGCCCGGGGAAGACGTGTTCGACGTGGCTTCGCAGTCGCCGGGCGTGGGTCTGAACGGCGTCCCGTACAAGGACTGGTGAGAAATGCTGGGTAGAAGGGGCTTCACGCTGATCGAGTTGCTGGTGGTGCTGACGATCGTCGCATTGCTCCTGACGATCGCAGTACCCCGCTACATCGACCACGTCGGACGAGCGCGCGAGACCGCGCTGCGTACCGATCTGAAGGTGATGCGCGAGGCGATCGACAAGTTCGAGGGGGATCAAGGGCGTCTGCCGAAGGACCTGGACGAGCTGGTGGCGAGACGCTATCTGAAGGCGATACCAGTCGACCCGATCACCGACAAGCGCGACAGCTGGATCGTCGTCAGCGCGGCCGAGCTGGACCAGGAACTGACCGCTTCCGCTGGGAGCGGATCCGGTCCAACCGTGGTAACGACGACTTCTAAAGACGGCACAACGTCGAACGCAACACCGGTGGAGGGAGTTGCCGACATTCGCACCGGTGCGCAGGGAAAGGCGCGCGACGGCACGGAGTTCAAGGACTGGTGAGCCGCAGAACGGAGGTCAGGCACAACAGGGGTGGCTACGCGATGGTGATGGCGCTGCTGCTGCTTGCGCTCGCCAGCCTCGGTGTGATGCTCGCGGTCCAGATCGCACAGACCGACGCGCAGCGCGAACGTGAGCTGGAGCTGCTGTTTGTCGGCGCTCAGTACCGCCAGGCGCTCGCTGCCTATGCTTCGGCACCGAATGTCCCTGCGGAGTATCCGCGCAAGCTCGACGATCTGCTTCAGGACCGCCGCCTTCCAACGACTCGACGCTACCTGCGGCGCCTGTACCCGGACCCGATCACCGGATCGAGCGATTGGGAAGTGAAGCTGTTCCAGGGACGCATCATCGGTGTGCACAGCCGCAGCACACTGGAGCCGCTGATCCATGCGAATTTTCCGGAGGGCTACGCTGCTTTCGAGAAGGCGAAGAGCTACGCGGATTGGACGTTCGACGCGCCGCCTGCGACAACCGCTCCAGCCCCAGCTGGCACGGGCACCCCACCTGCGACGATCAGCCCGCCAACGGCCGCCCCGGTTGACGCCCATTAGAGCGAGAAAGAGTCAATAGGGACGATTGGTCCTTCCGGACCAATCGCGATGCACCCAGGCGGTCGAGCGCATCCCATGCCCCATTGGTCTTTTACGACACTTCGCTAGTCCACTCGAAGCTCAATAGTCCGGTCGGACTATGGCGGCCCGCGAATCGTGATCGGGATGTCACCCCGTCCTCCTACAGTGCGGGCATCTCGGGACAAGCGGGCAACAACCCGTGGAATCCCGGAGCGGAGCGGGGATCGCGGTGAAAGGCGTTTCTCCCGGGTGGCGCGGGCTTGACCCGCTTGTTCAAAACTGCAAGAGGGAGTGACATGACATTCAAGACAAAGCTCGCAGTGGTTGCGGCCGCGCTGACGGTCTCGGGGGTCGCCTCGGCGGCCACCAACAGTGACTTGTTCATCGAACTCGGTTACGGAACGGGTACCACCGAGAACAGCCTCGTCATCGATCTCGGCAAGACGTTCGCGACGGCACCTGCACCCGGCACGACAATCAACCTTGCTCAGCTCGCGGGCACCAACTGGGGAACGTTCTACAGCGCCTTCCTCACTGCGGGCGGAACTTTGAGCTTTGAGCTGGCTGGCGGCAATACGACGACCGGAGATGTCAGCCAGGCGGCTGTGGCAACTTCTTCCGATCTGGCGACGATCGGAGCTTTGATCGCAACTGGTGTGGATGGCACCGGCGCCGACGGCGGTACCGCGACCAATAGTCTTTTCAACGCACTCGGCGCGAATGCGTCTCTGATCATTGCGTCAAACGGTACCACCTCGTACTCGGGTACGAACGCACAGCTCTCTGCGATCTTCCCATACGGAGCGGGCGCGGTCAGCGGCAGCAACTATCTTTATGAAGGCAACACCGCTGGAACGGGGCTTGCCCTCGGGCAATTGTTCTTGACGAACCTATCTTCGACAGCTGGACTTTTGCAGATCGGAGTGGTGCCCGAGCCCGGCACGTTCGCGCTGATGGGTGCTGGCCTGCTGGCAGTAGCAGCCGTTGCGCGCCGCCGCACGCGCCGCTGATCTCTTCTCGACCTTTCACCTCGGGCGCCGCCGCGACGGCGGCGCCTGCCGAAATCCGGACCCATCTCTCATAGGAGAGGATTGTGACGAATCCATACAAGTTGTCGGCAATGGCCGCTGCTGTCGCAATGGCGTTTGCAGGACAAGTTCAGGCTCAGACGATTTACGGTGCGGGAGCCTCGGCAGTACAGAAGACCGTGAAAAATCTGGTGGCAGGAAAGTATTGCTCGACTGGCACCATCTTGTATTACGACAATGCCACGTCGGCTTCTACCAGCGGCCCCGCCGGCACCGTCTTCCGGATCAACTGCACGCCGATAGCTGGCGTCAGCATCACTGCGTCGACGCTGGACGTCAGCTACGACACCACCGGTGGATCCTGGAAGGCTTTCGCCACTTCCAATGGCGGCAACATGATGCCGGCGATCCAGGACGCGACTTTGAATGCCAACCCGATCGTTACGATCAACACGGCGGGACCTTGCACGCTGACGACCGGCTACACGGCGAGTTTCATCTCGGGCGGCACGGTGTACACGTTCAGCTACGAGTACAACTGCCCGCTGGCAACGCTGGCGACCACCGACACGGTGACGTTCGGTCTGACCGATGTCGAGCCGTTCATGTTCGACAATGTCGTCAATGAGCCGTTAGTGGCGAACACGTGGTCGACCGGAGGGACGCCGAGTCAAATCTTCCCCGCCGTCGAGGGCGGAGTTACGATCAACTGGCCTGAATCCAATCCGACAGCGGGTCTGGGTGAAAAATCGGGCTTCCCGAAGCCGGTGTTCGGCGTCGTGTTCGGCGTTGCCGCCTCCAATGGGCTGTATACCGCGCTGCAGAACGACCAACTCGCCACCAGCGCTACCTGGATTCCGTCCAGTTGCACGGTCGGCACAGTCAGCGCTGCCTGCGCACCCAGCATCACGACTTCGCAGTACCGTAGCATCATCGGGAAGACGGCCCCCGCAAACAAGCTGAACAACAGCGCTGCGCCGCTTTTCACGACTGCTCCGGGGACCACTACACTGGAATTGGCGCGGCGGGACCAGGGGTCGGGGACCAACGGCGGCGTCAATGCGTACTTCCTGAGCCAGGGATGTTCGGTCACGACTGCATTAGGCGCGCCTGGAACGGAAGGCGTATCAGTGGCCCAGCTGCTTCCGGCCACTAATTTGGGCACCAACCAGATTACGTATAACGCTTCGACGACAGATGTCATCCAGCGCCTGACGCTGAACACAGCGACCACACTGGGAGCGTTCCCCAGTTCCGGATTCGTAATCGGCGTGGTTAGCGAGGAAAACGATGGCAGCAAGATCGCCCCTGCGGGCTTCCTGAAGCTCGACGGACTGTATCCGACAAACACGGCAGCCACAGCCGGACGCTACAACTACATGTCGGAGGAGAATCTGCACGGCAATACGAACGCGTCAGGCGATGGATCACAACTCCTCGCCGACCTGATCAACGCGTCCGATACCTTCTCGGCAATCAACTACACGGGCACGGGAATCGTCGGCACCAGGGTGACCGGCTACGCCGGCTTCGCACCATCGATCCTGACCCGGTCCGACCTTTGCGGCGGGTCGCGCTCGAAGTAATCGGCAATCCGATGGCCCGGACCTGATGCCCGGGCCCATCGAAACGGACCGCCGGTCGCGCAACGCGACCGGCGTTTTTTTATTCGTCCACAGGCACGCCTGCCAACAATGCTCGCAAGTCGGACGCGATCCGCTCCAGCACGCCATGCCAATCTCCGCGTCGACTCTGGCGGAACAGGCGCGCTTGCGGGTACCAGGGCGAGCGGTCGCCCGACAGCAGCCAGCGCCAGTCGGCTACATACGGGAGCAGTACCCACAGCGGATATCCCATCGCACCGGCAAGGTGCGCCACCGAAGTATCGACCGAGATCACGAGGTCCATGCAGGCAACCAGGGCTGCCGTATCGCTGAAATCGGCCAGCTCGGGACGATGGTCGACGATCTTGCCGCTGCTTGCGAGGAACGCCTCGTCCGCTTGTGGCAGGTCCTTCTGCAGCAGGTGAAAGGTGGCGGCCGCTTGAAGCAGCGGTGCAGTCTGCGCGAGCTCGATCGAGCGCACGCGGTCGCGCTGGTGAGACCGGCTGCCCGACAGCACCAATCCGACATGTGGGCCCTTGCCCAGGCGGGCGCGCCACACAACCGTCTTTGCCGGATCCGCAGACAGGTAGGGGATCTGCGCCGGAACCGACTCCAGTGTTGTCGCGAAAGATCCGGGCAAGCTCATCAGCGGACACTGGGCGTCGAAGCGCGGCAACGGATCGCCTCGCGCGATCACTTCGACGTCTGCCGGCAGCGTCTTCAGCAGGCCGACCAGTTCCCGCTGAACCTCCAGGAGCACGCGCGCGCCGCGCGACGCCAGCAGCGGCGCGTATCGGCAAAACTGGATCGTGTCGCCGAAGCCCTGTTCGGAACTCAACAGCAGGCTGCGCCCGGCCGGATCCTCGCCGCGCCAGTGCGGCCGGTCCGTGTGCCGGGGCGCTTCCATCGTTGCCAGACCCCAGCGCGCTTCGAGGTGCTCCCATGCCCCGTCGTAGCGGCCCAAACCCAGCAGGACCAGACCGCGGCCGAAGAGAGCTTCCGGCTGTCGTGGCCAGATCGCCAACGCCCGCTGCACGCTCGCAAGGGCTTCTTCGTGCAAACCCAATTCGTGCTGAACCTGTCCCAGGTTGCTCCAGGCGGCCGGGTTGCCCGGGACCAGCTGGACCAGGCGCTGGTAAGCGCTCATCGCCTCCTCGAGCCGGTCCGCGGTGGTAAGTGCCCTGGCGCGCAGCATCAGCACCAGGCTATGGTGAAAAGCCGGGCGCGTGCCCGCAGCCTGTGCATCCTTCTGATCGATCAGCGCGAGCGCGCGGTCGCAACTTGCGATCGCCTCCGCGCCGCGCCCGAGTCCCAGCAGCGCGCGCGCAAGGTTGATCCAGGCCTCCGGCATCTGCACGTCGAGCTGCAGCGCTCTTTCGGCCGCGGCGCGTCCATCCTCCCAGCGCGACATCGAGCACAGGACCCTCGAGCTTCCACAGTGTGCGGGTGCGCATTTGGAATCCAGCGCCAGCGCGCGCTGGAAGCTCTCGAGAGCCTGCGCTTGCTCGCCGAGCTCGACCAGCACCAGGCCACGGTTGTGCCAGGCAGCGACGGAGCCCGGCTGCTGCGCGACGACCCTGTCGTAGTCGGCAAGCGCTTCCAGGTGTCGGAACAGTGCCTGCAGGGCCTGGGCCCGGTTGAAGCGAGCCTCGCTTTGATCGGACTCCAGTTGCAGCGCGCAGTCCAATGCGGCCACGGCTTCCTGGTGGCAACCGAACTCGAGCAGCAGGGCGCCAAGGTCGTTCTGCGCCGCACCGTCCGTCGGCGCGACGCTGACCAGATGCTGGAACGCGGCAAGCGCTTCCTGCTTGCGGCCCAGCTGCAGCAGCACAACGGCCAGATTGCGCCGCGGCTCCTGCGCCTGGGGCAGCAGTGCGCTTGCCCGGGACAGCAGTTCCGCCGCCTCTTCCAAGCGGGTCGACTCGGCCAGGGCCGTTCCCAACCGGTGCAGCGCTTCGCCGTGATTCGGTTTGGCCGCGATAACTTCCCGGTACAGCGAAATGGCTGCCTCCAACTGGCGCTGGTCGTGCCATTGCCTCGCGAGTTGCAACTTCAGCGCGATGTCGGGTTGGCTCGGCTGTCTGCTTGCTTTTGCCTGGCTCATGCAGGACTTGGCCCGGATCAAATGCTCCATTGCAGAGCATTTGCGTGTCTTCCAGTTGACATCATTCGCCCAGGTGGCTTCCCGCAACCATTTGGTCATCGAGCGGAAAGAGTGACCGTGCGAGCATCGTTCCTTTTGGCATCATCCTTCGGTACGTGCGACCCCCCGCTTGTTCCGTTCGATGGGCGGCCGCTTGCCTGCTGGCTGCTGCGCTGCCCGTGGGCGTCTGCTGGGCCCAGGCGCCAGCGACGGCGTCCCCGCAACAGCCTGCGGCGGAGGCCTCGGGGGGTGCCGCGGCCGAACCCACCTTCGATGTGCTGGAGTACGACGTCGAGGGCAACACAGTGCTGCCTGCCGTCGAGATCGAGCGGGCCGTGTACCCGTATCTGGGCGAGCATCGCACGATCCGCGACGTCGAAGGCGCGCGCAAAGCGCTGGAGGATGCCTACCAGTCGGCCGGCTATCAGACTGTATTCGTCGACATCCCGGAGCAGAAGATCAACAGCGGCGTGGTCCGATTACACGTTCTCGAAGGAAGGGTGGAGCGCACCCGGGTGGCCGGCGCCCGCTACTACCTTCAGGGCGAGATTCGCGCGAAGGTGACCGAGCTGACCCCAGGGACCGTACCGGACTTCAGCCAGATGCAGCAGCAGCTCGCCAGCGTGAACAAGCAGCCGGACCGGCAGGTGGCACCGATCCTGAAGCCTGGCCGTGCTCCGGGAACCGTCGATGTCGATCTGTCGGTCAAGGATCGGCTTCCACTGCACATCGATCTGGAGTACGACAACCACAACTCTCCGTTCACATCGAGCAACCGCGCCAACGCGTCGATCCGCTACGACAACCTGTGGCAGGCGCAGCACAGCCTGTCTTTCAACTACCAGGTGGCGCCCGAGCACCCGTCGGAGGCGCGTGTCTATGACGCGACGTACCTGTGGCGCTTTTCCAGCATCGATGACGTGATATCCCTGTATGCGATCAAATCGGACAGCAATGTTGCCGTGCTCGGAAGCACGACCATCCTGGGCAACGGCCGCATCGAAGGGATACGGTGGATCCGCCCGGTGCTCGGCAGCACGGTATCGACGGGTCTGTTCAACCTGGTCACGGTCGGCTTCGATCGCAAATACTTCCCGCAGACCAACATCTCTGCTGGCACAGGCAGTGTGACGGTATACCCGAACATTTCCTACGCGGTTCTGACGGCCGGCTTTTCTTCGAACTGGAATCACGAATCGGGAACCGCCGAGTTCTCGCTGACCGGGTCATCGGCGCCGCGCGACGTGTTTGGCAACTCGGACGACGAGTTCAAAGGCCGGCGCGTGACCGGGTCAGCCGGCTATCTCGCGTGGAAGCTGGGTGCATCGGCCGAACAGTTCGCTGGCGGCCACGTCAGCATGTACGCGCTGATCGATGGGCAGATCACGGCGGATCCGTTGATTCCCAACGAACAATATCCGGCGGGCGGCGCCGACAGCGTCCGTGGCTACAAAGAAGCCGAGATCACGGGCGACCGCGGCTGGCGCGGAACGCTGGAGCTGCGGGCCTATCCGATCGGACGCCCCGGGTTGGACGGCAAGAGGACGCTGTACGTGCTGGTTTTTACCGATGCGGCGGCGTTGAGGCTGATCGATCCGCTCGGTCCCCAGATTCATGCGACGGGACTCGCATCGGCCGGTTTCGGCTTGCGAGCGCTCGATTGGTACGGATTCCGCCTCGACGTCGATGTTGCGCGCGCTCTGCGTAACGGCGGTCAGGGTGTGAGCGCACCGATCACGAAGCGTGGCGCTGATCATTTCGATTTCAGCATCGGTTGGAGTTACTGATTGGGATCGGGCAGCAGTGTGCTGCGAGTGGGGTGAGCGGATGAAGCTGCGACGGGTGAAGTGGATCCACCAGACCCTCATGCCTCGGTCGATCGGGCGCAGGCGCCGATCGCTGGTCCAACTCGCTTGCGCGTGCGCCGCGCTCGAGCTGTCGCTGTCGGGCGCAGTCGCGCAGGTTCACCCGGGGTTGCCAAATGCATGCCCCGGTAGCGGCACGGTTTGCGGGGGCAAGCCGTTCGATTGGTTGAAGACCAGCTCGAAACTGACCTACGGTTCCAGCTTCCTGTCGATCAATCAGAACGCATCGACCGCCATTTTCAACTGGCAGTCGTTCAATATCTCGGCCGGCAATCAGGTGCAGTTCGTCCAGCCGGTCGGATCCTCGGTTGCGCTGAACCGGATCTACGATCCAAACCAGACCTTCATCGATGGCACGCTGATTACACGCTCGCTGGTCAACGGCAAGCTCGTTCCGAATGCCGGCCAGGTCTACCTGCTCAACCCGAACGGAATCCTGTTTGGCGCCAACTCCATCGTCGATGTTGGCGGGCTGATCGCTTCCAGCCTCAACCTGACCTCGGTGAACCAGAACGCGGATGCGCGGATCACGAATGGCCTGCTATCGGATCCGGTCGCTACGAATCCGGTGTTCGCACAGGACCCTGCGTTCGCCCCGAGCAATGGCTCTACACCCGGTCCGATACAGGTGATGAGTGGCGCGAAGATCCATGCCGCGGGGCGTGACTCCAGCGGGGCCGTCGTCAGCGCGGGCCGCGTGTTCCTGTTCGCACCCGATGTCGAGAACGCGGGAGATATCCAGGTCGATGGTGGCGGCCAGGTCATCATGGGGGCGGGCACCAAGGTCTACCTGGGCAGCTCCTCGGACGTGTCGCTGCGCGGCCTGCTGGTCGAGGTCGACGGCGGTGTCAAGGTGGGGAATTCGGGTTCGATCGAGGTCCCTCATGGCAACGTCACGTTGATCGGCGCGGCGGTCAACCAGTCGGGCCGTATCAACGCAACCTCGGCGCTGGACGCCAACGGCTCGATCTACCTGATTGCGCAACAGGCCGACGGCAGTCAGGGACCCGGCGGCTTCGTGCCGCCTCCGGGATCGCTGCCGTTTTCCGCTACCGCGATGGGGCCGGTGACGCTGGCGCCCGGTTCGCAGACGATCGTCTCTACCGACCTGAACGGTGCCACCGGACCGCTGAATGACACAACGGCAGCGCAGACGGTGTCGACGATCGACATTGTGGGCAGCCGGGTCGACATCGGCGGTGCCGGCACGCCCGGGGAAACGGTGGTGCAGGCGCATGGCGGCAATATCACAGTGACGGCACGCCAGGATCTGAGCACACCCTGGTATGGCGACACCCTGACCAGCGCGCTGCTGGCGACGGCACGCCCCGGCGCCGACATTCACGTCGGCGCCGATGCGCTGATCGACGTATCCGGCCTGCAGAACGTTTCGGTCTCGGGCGACCGCAACTTCGTCTTTATCGACCGCCTGACGTCGACCAATCTTGCCGACGCGCCGCTGCAGCGTGACGGCTTCCTTCTGGGAAAGAGCGTCTGGCTCAACCTGGCGGACGCACCGAGCTGGATCGATGTGTCGAACCTGCAGAGCGCGGTGGCCGGGACGCAGGCCGAGCGCAATTCCGTTGGCGGAACGATCGCGCTGCGTGCAGAAGGCTCGGTGGTCCTCGACCCATCGTCGGTTCTCAACGTTTCCGGAGGCAGTGTCCATTACACCCCCGGTTTGGGACGCACCTCTTTGTTGATCGCGGCTTCCGGACAGACGGTGGACATCTCCAACGCTTCGGCCGACACGCCCTACATCGCCTTTGCGGATCAGGGCACCCGAACGTATCTCGATCCGCGCACCGGCATCGATCAGACGGTCAGCTGGCAGACGCCGCACTATTCATCCGTCGGCGGTTTCGTCGAGGGCAAGGACGCTGGCACGCTGGAGATCTACTCTCCGCAGGCCAGCCTCGGAGGGACGATTTTGGGTCGGACGACGGTGGGACCGAGCCAGCGCACCATCGGGTCGACTGAGAGCACCACCACGGCGCCGTTCGGAGGTTTGTTACGACTGAACGGCGACAATCCGCTTTCGCTCGACACGGAAGCGTATTTCTCGCGCCCGAACATATTATTCGGCAATGGCGTAAGTGCCGCGTACTCGCAGCTGACACCGGCGCAGCAAGCCCAGACGGTGGCGCTGGATACAGCAAAGCTGGTGGCCGAAGGTATGGATCGCTTTCAACTGACCAGCGATGGCACGATCCAGGTGCTGCCCGGTTCCACCGTGAACCTCGGCCCGGGCGGGCAGTTGACCGCGCGCGCCAATTCGATCCTGGTCGATTCGTCGATCAGCGCGCCCGGTGGCACCGTCGCCCTGTCCGAGCGCCCGATCACTGCGCCGGGCCCCAGCATCGCCCTGACGCCAGCGGCCGTGCGGGACAACCTGAATCTGGTGACGGATCCGGCCTTGCGCGGAGTGGTCGACCTCGCGCCCGGAGTGAAAATCGACGTTGCGGGCACATGGACCAACGATTCGCTGGCGCCCGCAGTTCCCGCTCCGACAACGCCGGTCGTTCTGAACGGTGGATCGATCAGCTTGAGCGGGCGCGCGGTCGATGTCCAGAACGCGAGCTTCGACGTGTCGGCTGGCGCCTGGTTGACCGCTTCCGGCACATTCAGCGGCGGCCAGGGCGGAACACTTTCGATGACCGGTGTGTATCAGGATCCGAATTCGACAGCGATTGCGCCCCCCGATACCGGCAGCATCGTGCTCGGCAGCAACTTCGCGCAACGGGTTGCCGGCTTTGGAGTGACCGCCGGCGGAACCCTCGCTCTGAGTGCTCCCACGATCGAGATCGGCGCCACTGGCGCCCCATCCAACTCGACCACTCTGAATATCGACCCGGCGATCGGCAACCGCGGATTCCAGTCATTCCAGTTCAAGGGATTCGACCTCACGGACCTGCTGCCTGGTACGACGTTCGATCCGGTCGTTTTGCAATTCAGCTTCAATCCATTGATGCGAATCGCAGGGTCTGCCAACTCGCTTGCTTCTGTATCCATTCCGACGCAGTTGGCGCTGCCCGCGTTCGCGCCGGCATCCAGCATTGCGCTGTCGGCCGCCAATGCCGCCTCCGGCGAGGTTTCCATCGGTGCGGGCGCCTCGATCAACGCAGGCACTCAAGGTTCGATCAAGCTGACCGGCGGCGATTCGATCGTCGATGCCGGAAGCCTGAAAGCCGCCGCCGGCAGCGTCGCGCTTGCGCTCGCGCCGGCGCCCGGTGCCCAGTCGGTGGCGCTACTGGATTCACGCGTGATCGACATCACCGCAGGCGCGACTGTCGACGTCTCCGGCATCAGCCTGGGTGCGCCCAATGCTCGCGGCCTGCGCACCGGCAGCGTGCTCGACGCCGGTATGGTCACCATCAGCGCCCAACTGGGTTCCGTGCAGGATCAGGCCGGTTCGCACATACTGGCTCGGGGCGCCTCCGATACGCTCGATCTTTCGGGTCCCGGTGCGGTTCCCACGCCGACCCTCGTGGCCTCGAAGGGAGGCCTGGTCGAGGTCAGTGCCGACATGAGCCTGCTGTTGTCCGGCTCGTTCGACGCTGCCGGCGGCTCCTCGAGCGTTCGCGGTGGCAGCTTGTCGGTAGAGCTGAACCAGCCGCTGGTAAACCTGTCGACCCCTCCTGCGGTGGTCGGGCTGTATCAGCAGCCACGCGTCCTGAGCATCGGCCCGGCCCCGGCGGCGATTCCGCTGAGTACCACGGGAGTCGATCTGACCGCGTATGCCGGTGTTGGATCGCTCTCTGGAGTCTCGATCGGCAACGCGAGCTTTGACCAGGTGTGGCTGCAATCCCCCGGGCAGATTTCGCTGGCGTCCGGCTCCAGCCTCTCGACTCGCACGGCGCTGGTTCTGGCCGCCCCGGCGATCGCAGTCGCACCTGGCGCTTCCACCGGCGCGACCTCGGTCCGATCCAACTACGTGGCGCTGCTCAACCCGGTTCCGAACACGGCTTCGCCTCCGACCGCGTCGGGCGGCACCGGGTCGCTCGATGTCACGGCCGATCAGATCGATCTGCTCGGAGACGTCGCATTGGCAGGGGTTGGCACGGCGCTCTTCGATGCGACTGGTGAGATCCGCGGCATCGGTCAGTCGAGCGGCACCGGGCCGCGCTCCGCCGGGTCGCTCGGTTTCGGCGGCAACCTGACGCTGCGCACCGGCCAGCTGGTCGCCGCAACCCAGAGCGATTTCAGCTTCATTTCAACCGCTGCAGCTTCGGACACCGCAAACGGCCGGTTGACCGTTGAGTCGAACGGATCCGGTGCACCGCCGGATCTATCCGCCGGCGGTTCGCTGGTCTTCGACGTCGGCGACTTCGTCTCGTCGGGTCGGATTTCGGCCCCGCAGGGATCGGTGACGATCGACGCCACGCGCAGCGTGACACTGCAGTCGGGCAGCCAGATTTCGGTGCAGGGCGATGCGACCGTTCCCTATGGGACCGTCGTCAATGGAATTCAGTGGACGTATGGTGTACCGCCGTCACAAGCGGTCCAGCTGGCGCCGTTCACGATCGCCTCGGTCACAACCGGTGCGACCGTTCCGGCCAAGGGCATCTCGATCGCATCGCCGGTGCTTGATGTTCAGCCAGGATCAGTGCTGAATCTGCGAGGCGGCGGTGATGTGCTCGGATCGTATTTCATTCCGGGACCCGGGGGCACCTACAACGTCTCACTCAACTTCCCGAACACCCTAGCGCCAACTCAGCGCAACTCGCTGTTCGCGATTGTCCCGTCGCTCGGCAAAGGCTACGCGCCGTACGATCCGCAGATCTTCAGCGATCTGACCTTGAATCCGGGCGCTGCCGCACAACTGGCCAGCCTGTTCGACTTCGGCCAGACGATTACCATCGGACGCGGTGGGCCCATTCCGGCCGGCACCTATACCGTCCTGCCGCCGGCGTACGCGCAGCTTCCGGGTGCCTTCGCGGTGGAAGCAGCATCGGGCTACCAGGACATCTCACCAAGCGCTTCACAGGCGATGCCCGACGGCACGACGATCGTCGCGGGACGGCTCGGTTTCGCATCGGCAGGAACAGTGGATTCGCGCTGGAGCGGGTTCCGCATCTTCCCGTCCGCGCAGTTCAACCAGTTGTCCGAGCTTCATTACTTCCTGGGGAGCCAGTACTTCACTGCCGACGCAACGGCTTTCGGCCAGGCGCTGCCGCGTGTGGCTGCCGATGCAGGTTCGTTGTCGCTCGATGCCGGCTCGATGCGGTTCGCCGGGACGATCGAGGCGGCACCCGCGACAGGTGGTCGGGGCGCGGACATTGCGATTGCTGACCCACAGATCTCTGTAGTCGATACCCCACCCGCCCAGGATCAGCCGTCTTCGAACATCAGTTTGGGCGCGAACGCGCTGAATCAACTCGGCGCGGAAACGCTGGTGCTGGGGGCTACGGAGCAGCGTCAGAGTGGCAGCGTGACCCTAGGGCAGGCCGTGTCGCTCGGGGGTTCTGTCAGCGTGAGCGGCACCGCGCAGTCGGTGGTGATCGACTCGAAGACTCCGCTGTCGGCGGGCGAGATCGTGCTTGCCGGTTCCAGCGTTTCCGTTGCCCCGGGTGCGAGCCTGGTTGCAACGGCTGACTCGATACCCCAAACGAATGCGGTGACGGTCACCGGCGACGGCGCAGCGCTGTACGTCGGCAATACAGCGACCTTGCCGTTGTGGACGCGAAGCGGCGCTTCCGCTCCCGGTGCGGCGACCGCGGGCAGCCTCGCGATCGCGGCGAACGCGCACATCAGCGGGCGCTCCGTCGTGTTCGATTCGACGCTGGCGCAATCGTACGATCCGACTTTCACGCTCGCTGCGTCGAACGTCGAGCTGTCCGCTCCGCAACTGAACCTGGGGACGATTCCGTCGGGTACGCCGGGCGTCGAGTTAACGGCGTCGCTGCAGCAGCAGCTCTCGGTGGCACAGGACGTGACGCTGGCGGCTGCCGGCGGATTCGGTCTATACGGAAACGCCACGCTCGGCAGTGTCAGCCAGAGCGGCGCGCCGGTGACGCAACAGCTGACGTTTGTCGGTCCAGGGTTCTCCGGCTACGGCGGCGCCAGTTCGATGGTGACGATCAACGCCGGCCACGTGATTCTGGACAACTCGGCCGGCTATGCGTACACCGCTGGCGCAACGGGCACCGGGTCGCTGCAAGTGCACTCGATCGTCGCCGCTGCAAGTACGGGCGGGGTGGAAGTCAAAGGGCTTGTTTCCTTCGGTGGCTTCCAGAACCTAGCAATTCATGCCGACGCCGGCGCGCCGGTATCGGCACCAGCCTCGAGCAACGGCCAGTTGCGCTTCGACGGCGGCGTTGGCCAGGCTGCTGGCCTCACGGTTACCAATCCGAATGCCACTCTGACGATCGATGCCACCAGCGTAACCGCGTTGCGTGGCGTCAGCGGCTCGATTGGCGTCAGCGGGCCGCTGGCGATCACGGGCAACACGGCGGCGGCCCTGCCGGTCACCGGAGAATTGGGCGCTTCGCTGAGCATTCAAGCCGGCAGCGTCGATCTGTCCGGCAGGATCGATCTGCCGAGCGGTGTCGTGCAGATCGCTGCCACCGGATCGACTGCTACCGATGGAGTCACACTGGAACCTGGCTCTGTGATCCGAGTCGCCGGTTCGACACAGCAATTCGCCTCGACCACGGCGGATGCATCCGCGGGGTCGATCGCGCTCTCCTCGAGCGGCGGATCGATCCAGCAACTCACAGGCTCGACGCTTGACATTGGCGGTGCCGGCGCACAGGGCGATGCCGGTACGCTGACCGCATCGGCTCCCTCGGGGACGGTCACGCTCGGGGGCACGCTGCTCGCGGCGCCGGGCACGCAGGCGCGGGGTGCTCAGGTCTCGATTGACGCCGGGCAGCTGGGCACCGTTTCCGGCCTGATCTCGGCCATCAGTGCGAACGATGGCGGCAATGCCGACTCGGTGTCGCTGCGCGCGCGCAACGGAAATATCGTGCTCGCGCCGACAGATGTGTTGACCGCCAACTCAATCACGTTGGACGCCGACGGCGGTGGAGGTCCGACCGACGGGTCGATCTCGATCGGCGGGAAGCTGGATGCAAGCGGCACCACCGGTGGGAGAATCGCGCTGTATGCGAATGATCAGGTGGTGTTGAATTCGGGCGCGGTGCTCGATGCCCATGCGACGGCAGCCGGCAGCGACGGCGGGCAGGTTACCATCTCATCGCGCGTCACGAGCAGCGCCTCGGCGCCCGCAACCCGCGACGCGATCGTGTTGAACGCGGGGTCTCAGATCAACGTTGCCGCGGGTGCAGGCGGAACCGGCGGCACCGTTTGGCTTCGTACGCGCCCGACCTTGATGACCGCCCCCACCGACATCGAGATCACTGCCCCGACCGCCGGCGTGTCGAGCGTCGTGAGCGGTGCGCGGCAAACGGTGGTAGAGGGAGTGCTGGTCGACCCGCACGTGGGTAGCCTGACGATCAACGCTGCGTATCTTGCGAGCGCGCAGAGCACTCTTGCCGGCTACATGAGCGCGGCCAACCGCAGCAGCATCGCCGCCCAGCTTGGCGAAACCGGTGACCCGACGTTCAGCCTCCGGCCTGGGCTCGAAGTTCAGGCAACCGGCGACATCACAGTTGCTTCGCCGATCGATTTTTCGACCGGTCTTGTCAGTCCGGTATCCGGTGTGGGCACGTTCGCATGGCGCTACGGCGGTTCGACGCTGGCCACCAGCAGTCCCGGAGCGTTGACACTGCGTGCCGGCGGCAACCTGAATATCGACGCGAATGTAACCGATGGGTTCGCTTCGGTCGTCGACTCCTCCGGCACCACGGTCACGGCGCCTTTTTCCACGGGCGAAAGCTGGCGCTACACGATGACGGCCGGCGCGGACCTCACAGCCGCGAACCCCTCGACGACGATCACCGGGGTGGCTGCGAACCTGACGATCGGAACTGCCACCGCGTCCAGTCCGGTCATCATCCGCACCGGCACCGGTTCGATCTTTTTGAATGCGAGTCAGGACGTCGTGCTGGACAACGGCGCGGGACAGCAGGGCAACAACGTATATACAGGGGGCGTCAAGAACATCCCCGGCGCCACATTTCCGGACTTCGGCTTAGGGCCTACGTACGAGCCGATGCCGACCCGCTGGGGCGGCGACCTCGTGGTCCGTGCAGGCCGCGACGTGCTCGGAACCGACCCAGGTGGCGCCAACCAGACAGGAAGCCTGGACTCAGTCAACGACTGGCTGTACAGCAGCGGCGGCATCGATCCGAGTACTTATCCAACAGCGGTATGGGTCAACTTCGACGCGTTCCAGCAGGGGTTCGGTGCGCTCGGCGGCGGCAATCTGAGCATCGACGCCGGTCGTGACATCGTGCGCGCTGGCGCGGTGGTTCCGAGCGTCGGGTTCTATTTGAATGGCACCGCGCGCTGGTTCAATTCCGGTTCCCTGAACGTCACAGCGGGCGGCAACATCCAGCAGGGGCTGTTTTACGACGAGTCGGGACCGGCGCAGTTGAGGGGCGGCGCGCTGATTCCTACAGACTCGACCAACAAGGTGGTGTTGAGTTCGCCGGCCAGCGCAGTGCTGCTCGCGCAGGGTGACTCGACGTTGACTGTCCAGTCGCGGTTGTCCGCGGACTTTGCTGCCCCCTTCAACCCGACGGCTTCGCCTGACTCTCAGACCGCGTTTCTTTCGGGACTATTCTTCACCTATGGCAATGCAACGAGCTTCTCGGCGAGAAGCGCCGCCGGCGATCTGAATTTCGATGCTCGTCAGGGAGCTACCTGACAATTCGTCGTCGGTGACGATACGTTCTGGCGCGTGCTTCCACCCAACGTCGATCTGACCGCTTTTGGAGGCAACGTATCGTCCGCCATGTCCGATGCGGCAACGATGTTTCCCTCCAGCACCGGCCAGCTGAGGCTGCTTGCCGACGGTTCGATCAGCGGCTTTGCGTTCTTCAAGATGGGGCAGGGCGACCCGACGGTGCTGCCCACGATCGCGAATCCCGCCACCCCGGGGCTGGCCGATGGTGGTGCGATCGACCGGCCGACGCTGTCCGCCGGCGTGCTGCACCTGGGCGACCCCAATCCGGTCGAGATCGTGGCGCGCACCGGTTCCATCGAATACTCGATCATCACCGTGCCGAAGGCCGCCGAGATTGCCGCAGGCGACAACATCGGCCCGAACGTGTATCTGAGCGTTCAGAACGACAGCGCGACCGATTTGACTCGCATTTCGGCGGGCAACTCGATCCAGTTTCCCACTGCGGATACGCTGGCCGGAATTTTCGTGGATGGTCCGGGTGCGGCCGAAATCGTCGCTGGCGGGCCGATCAACCTCGGCATCACAGGCTTCGGCTTTCAGTCAGCCGGAAATCTTTACAACACGACGATCGCGCCGCAGGGGGCATCGTTGATCATTGCCGCCGGCACTGGGAAGAATGCCGCAGGGCTGGCGAATCGGCCGGATTACGCGAACGTTATCGACAATTTCGTCAGCAACAATGCGTTCGCATCCAGCGGGTCGAACGCACCGACGCTGAACCAGCAGGTGCTGGCGCAACTGGCGGGCGATCCTGCGCTGGCGGATCTGGTCTCGGCGCTGCAGGCGGCGCTGGCGACGCGCAGCACCGGGGGCAATCCGCTGCCGGCCATCGACCAGGAAATCACCCGGCTGGCGAAGCAAAATCCCGCCGAGCTAGCCGAGGGAGCGGTCAAGCTGGCCACCGCGATCCAGGTGGCGGCCAACAAGCAGTTCGTCCAGAGCCGCAACAGTGACACGTTTGCCCCGGCGTACGCGGCGTTCGGCGACCTGTTCCCCGCTCTGAACAACAACGCGGCGGCGCTGCGCCAGTTCGTACAGAACAATCCATTCGCCGGTGCGGACGACGCCGCCGCGCTGCGCGACCAGGCGCTGACGGGACTGGCGCCGGATCTGGTGAACGTAATCCGCCTCGGACTTGCAGCACCTTCGTCCGCCAACGATCCAGATTCGGCATTCTCGAAGGCGCTGGCTGCGCTCGACCCGACCACGCTGGCGCAGGGCGCCCGCCAGTTGCTCGCCAATGTGCTGGTTGTTGCCGGCCAGAGTCTCGATGCGCTGCGCGCACAGGGGCGGCTTTCCGGCCCCGGCTCTCCCTATGCGCTGGCGTTGACACACTTCGCGGCGGCATTTTCGCCGTCGACGCCGGCAGGCCTGAACGACCTGCAGATGGACTACAACACCATCGTCGCGCAGCAGACCGGAAATATCGCTCTGTTCGCGCCTCAGGGCGGTGTGATCGTCGGACAGTCGGCAGCGCCAGCACTGTTTGCCGGCGAGCAGCCCAAGACGCCTTCGCAATTGGGCATCTTCAGCTATGGCGGCGGTGCGATCGACGGCATGGTGCGCGACAACTTCGATGTATACCGCTCGCGTGTTTTCACGGTCGCCGGCGGCGATATCGACCTGTGGTCGTCGCTCGCCAACATCGATGCGGGACGGGGAGCGCGGGATGTGACTGTGGCACCTCCCCCGCAACTGGTGATCGACCCGAAGACCGGCGTGGTGACGCTCGACCTGGGGGCAACCGTCACCGGAAGCGGCATCGGTGCACTGGAGACGCAAGCGAACCAGCCGCCAAGCGACATCAATCTGATGGCTCCGGCCGGTTATGTCGATGCGGGCGAGGCCGGTATCCGGGCGCAGACCGGTACGGTCACGCTCGGTACCAACCTTGTGCTCAATGCCAGCAACATACAGGCTGCTGCCGGCGTCAGCGGAGGCGCCGTGGTCGTTGCGCCTCCGCCACCGCCGCCGCCCTCCGCAGTCGCTGGCTCCGGCAGCAACGCGGTCGAGGAGGCGCAGCGCGAGGCGATGGCGCAGCAACTGCTGTCAGCCGAACAGTTCGAGGCCCGCCAGCGGATGATGCGAGTGGTCGGCGAATTCCTCGGTTTCGGAAACGACTGCCCGAAGGACGACACCAGCGACAAATGCGCTCAGGGCAAGGATGCGGACAAGCCGAAGGAGGATCGCTAGCTCGTCTATACGAAAAGGCCATTGCGAAAGCCCGGCATCTTCTTCAGCCCGAAAAGGCCGGAAGCCGTCGCGACGATGTTGATCCCGAATCGACGGAACAGTGCACTGAGCGACGGGAACGTAAAGATCGAGATATGGCCGTTCCTTGGGGCGATGTACCACGAGCTCAAGACGTCTTTCGGGGTCGGATGGGGATGCAGCAGCGTCTGGATCCACAGCACCCCATCTTCGGCAAGGCGCTCGCGCATGAACCTCGCGAGCGCCTCCAGGTCATGGCAGTGCTCGAACACTTCGATTGCCACGATCAGTGCGAACGTTCCATCCGGCAGACCGGTTCCGGCGCGGTACGGGTCGTAGGAAAATACCTGGAAGCCGCGGTCCTGCAGCGCAAGCCCGGTGGGGCCCGGATCGCCTCCGGAGCCGAAGTCCAGCACCCGGATCGATGATTGATTGCCGTCGAAGCAGGAGGCGATGGACTGCCCGATCCCATACGCGGGCCGCTCCCGGACGGGAACGTGCTCGCGTCCCGGGATCGGCGGGTCGACCTTGATGTAGTCGGCGTTGTAGATGTCCTGCTGGAAACGGCTCGCCGGCCAGTCATCCATCTCGTCTGTCCAGACGAAGGAGCAGTGATCGCAGGAGTAGTACGAGACCATTTGCGGTGAGACCGGAAGGACGCGGCCCACCCTCGCGTCGAGGCAGGATCGATTGAAGTCGATGGCGCCCACAAGACGCGTTGTCGTCGACCCGCAGCATTTGCACTTCTTCACGTGTGGATCCCGGGATTGAGTGGCGCGCTCGTCGCTTCGCCGCGGAAGTTGGTCCAGCCCCACTGGTATCCCTGAAATTCGAGGTGTGCGCCGATGTGCTCCGCATAGGCGGCGACCAGCTTGCCTTTTCCCCCTGCCTTCGGCGGCGTCACGAGAAAGATCTGGTTGTTCTCCCCGACGAAGCCGCTGAACGAGGAGGGCGAGTCGTCTACCATGATTAGCGTGCGCGAACGGATCAGCGGCGAAGCGGCCACAAGCTCCTTCAAGTGATGGAATGCGCTCGGAAATGCGTCTTCGAAGTTCACGTCATACGAGTCGAGGTACAGCAGATCCACGCCATCGAACCCATTGGGAGGCGAATCCGCCAGGTTTCTGAGGAACCGCACACTGTCGCCGGTGTGAACCTGGACATGGCTGCTGACCAGCGCCCGACACAAGCTGGTTGCCGCCTCATCGATGTCGACCGTGAGCACGACGCTGCCCGGATGGCTCTGGACGTACCTGTCGAACAGCAGCGTGCTGCCGCCATCCCCCGCCCAGTTCCCGGCCTGCCGCGTGCAGCCGGTCTCGACGATCAGGACCGGATGATCGAGGCGGTCGAGATGCTCGAAAGCCTTTGCAAAGGTCTGGTGGCGTGCGGCAAGCTGCTGCCGAATGGAGTCGTAGAACTGCCAGAAGTCGTTGGATCTCATCGCGCTTGCCCCGCAGTTTGCGCGTAGTTTGGCAAGCTGCCGTCGCCCTGCAGCCGCGTGTCGAGCTGAGACAGCGCTTGCGACACCCGGCTCATCACGGTATCCCAGTCGCCGGCCGCCGACTGCCGGAACAGGCGCACCGACGAGTACCACGGCGAATCGTCGCGGTCCAGCAGCCAGCGCCAGTCAGCATTGACGGGCAGCAGCACCCAGACGGGGATACCGAGCGCGCCCGCTAGGTGCGCAACCGACGTGTCGACGGTAATCGCCAGGTCCAGGCAGGACAACAGTGCGGCGGTTTCGGCGAAATCGTTCAGCCTGCTACGGTGATCGGCGATCGGCAGCGTCTGCAGCGACTCCTCGTCCTCGCCGCGAAGGTCGTTCTGCACCAGATGCAGCTCGATTCTGGGTGCAACAAGGCGGGCGAACTTCGACAGTGCGATCGAACGGGCCCGGTCCATCGGGTGTGAAGCGCTGCCCGAGCATGCCAGCCCGACACGCACCACGCCGCGCGCGGATCCCAGCCGCTTGCTCCAGTCGGCCACCCTGGTCGGTTCCGCCTGCAGGTATGGCCCTGCATCCGCGATCGTGTCGAGGCGGATGCCGAGCGCGTGAGGCAGGTCGAGCAGCGCACACTGGTATTCGACGGGCGGGGCTGGCTCGTCGCCGCTCAGAACGTGGACACCCGGCAGTGCCCACAGGAGATCGACAAGCGGTGGCTGCACGCTCAAGAGGACGTCGGCCCCCATCTGGGCCAACTGTGGCGCATAGCGGCAGAACTGGATCGTGTCTCCCATCCCTTGTTCCGAATAGACGAGGACCGACTTCTTTGCGAGCGGCTCGCTGCCGATCCAATCCCTAGCGTGCTGCGGCCGTCGCTGCCCGGTATACGGCGCTTCGAAACGCGCCGCGTACTCCGCCCAACCGGTCGAAAAGTCCCCGAGCTTCAGCAGCAGCAACGCACGCTCGAGACGAACTCCGGCATCGTCCGGCGCCAGCACAAGTGCTCGTTCGAGCCCTGCAAGGGCGGCGCGATGTTCGCCTGCCTCGGCGCGATCCAGAGCTAGGGCGCGCCAGTATTCGACCTCTTCGGCCCCCATCACGGCGGCCGAGTCCAGGCACTGCTGCGCCTCGGCAGCGCGCCCGAGCTGTTGCAAGCTCGAGGCCTTCTGCAGCCATCCCGCCCAGTTTGTCGAGCTTCGCTGCAGGAATGCATCGAACTCGCCCAGAGCTTCGTCGTAGCGCCTCAGATCGCGCAGCGCCGAGCCGCGAAACAGAAAAACGTCTGCGCTCGGATCGCCCAGCGCCCGCAGGCGGTCAAGCACTGCGAGCGCTTCGCCTGCCCAACCCTTGTAGAACAGAACCTTGGCGTGCAGGCGCAGTACCTCGACGTCGTCGGGAGCACGCGGGAGCATCGCGTCGCATACGAATTCCGCATCCTTGATCCGCCGGTCCGCCAGCAGCGCGCGCGCGATTCCCAGCTGAAGCGGAATCGATTGCGGTGCGAGCCGTGCTGCTCCCTCGAGGCACCGCAGTGCTTCGCGAGGTTTGCCGCGCTGGGTCAGCGCATTCGCCTGACGCAGCCAGACCTGCATCTGGCCCGGATCGGTTGCGACAGCGCGCTGGAATTGGAGCGCCGCCTCGTGCGAGCGGCCCAGCTCTGCCAGCTCGATCGCGCGCCAGCTGTGCGCATCAGCTTGATCGGGCCGCAGCTCGAGCAGCCGCGCAAATGCGCGCTCGGCCTGCTCATGCTGCTTCAGCTCGGCCAGCGCTGTAGCAAGGTTGCCCCAGGCTTCGGCCGAGCCAGGCTCGATTGCGACCGCCTGCCGGAGTGCATCGACGGCCCCCTTGAGTTCGCGAGATTGATAGAGCGCCGCGCCGAGCAGGCGCAGGGCGTCGAACTGCAGGGGGCTGGACTGCAGCACCTGGCGGTAGCCTTCGATGGCTTGAGCCAGGTGGCCACGCTGGTGCAGCTCGATGGTGGCCAGCAGGCGCGCGCGCAGGTCTTGCGCCGGAACTCGC
>JAFAIM010000045.1 GCA_019236735.1 Burkholderiaceae bacterium | reverse complement strand
CGCTCTCGTATCAAGGGCAGGGGCTGGGCCGCGCCCTTTTCCAGGATGCAGCCCGGCGCGTCATGCACGCGGCCGACACGATCGGCATTCGCGCATTGCTTGCGCACGCACTGTCGGAAGAAGCGAAAGCGTTCTACCTGCGGCTCGGACTCGACCCCTCACCACTCGATCCGATGACCTTGATGGCGACGCTCGCCGACCTGCGTTCCGCACTGAAACCGGACCCGGGCCAATCCGGGCGCCGATGATTACAATCGCCCGCACCGGAGCCTGAGAACCCCGACAACCGAGGGAGGCGGTGATGAGTTTCGCAAGCGAGTTCAAGGAATTTGCAATGCGGGGCAATGTGATCGACCTTGCTGTTGGGGTCGTGATCGGAGCCGCATTCGGGAAGATCGTGTCAGCGCTGGTCGAGTCGATCATCATGCCGGTGTTCGGGGTCCTCACCGCCGGCAACGACTTCAGCAAACTGGCTTGGCAGATCGGCCAGAACGCCAAAGGCGAAGCAGTGCTGTTGCGCTACGGCGTGTTCATCCAGTCGATCATCGACTTCGCGATCATCGCGTTCGTATTGTTCCTCGCGATCCGCGGAATCAACCGGCTAAAGAAGCCCGCGCCCGCTGCCGCCCCTCCGCCGCCGCCGCGCGAGGAAGTTTTGCTGCAGGAGATTCGCGACCTGCTCGCGAAGCGCTAATGAGCTAGAAGCCGATGCGAGGGCGGCGCGCAAGCCGCTCCTCGCTGATGTCGGACGCCAGCACTTCGTGGCGGCCGTCGATCTTGGCCTCGCCGAACGCGGCCAGCATCACGCGCCGCATCTCGCGCGGCTTCAGCCTGGCCAGGCGCTCGAGCGCGTCGGGTCGCAGATCCTCCGGAAAGAGCGCGCCCCAGCTGTGTTCGGCGCGCAGCTCGTGGTAGACGGCTTGCGCGATCCGCAGTGAAGCTTCCTCGTCGGGCGGATCGATTTCATAGACGTTCATCCGATTCAAAATGGGCTCCGGGATCGACCTCGCCTCGTTGGCGGTGGCGACCCAGACGACCTCGGAAGCGTCGATTGGGATCTCGGCGAACTCGTCGATGAACTCGCGCGCGGTTTCCGTTTCCAGCAGCGTGTACAGGCTGCCGAGCGGGTCGTACTGGTGATCGCCGCCGGCCTTGTCGATTTCGTCGACGACGATCAGCGGGTTGGCGTAGTCACCATTGACAAGTGCCTCGAACACTTTTCCGGGGCGCGAGTTTTTCCACTGCGCCGAGGATCCGGACAGAATCCATCCCGCTGTGAGCGAGCTCATTCCCACGAAGCAGCAGCCGGTGCCGAGCAGGCGCGCGAGGCGTCGCGCGAAATGCGTCTTGCCGATTCCCGGGTCGCCCAGCAGCAGCATCGGTTCCAGGTCCAAGGCGTCGTCGCTGGCCAGGCACAGCGCGAGCTGGCGCCGGATATCTTGCAGTGGCGCCTCGAAGTTGGGCATCTCCTCGATCAAGCCGTCGATGTCGGGAAGCGCCGAGGGTTTGATCGCGAAGCGCTGGCCGCCGAACTTGATCATCCGGTGGTAGACCGCGCGCAACGCTTCGTTGGCGCCGTTGCCCAGGTCCTGCAGCTCATTCAACGCCAGCTCGACCCTGGGCACCTGATAGATGTCCTTGAAACCCGCAATCGATATTGGGGTCTTGGGGGCCGGCAAGGAAGCGACTGCGTTCATCGGTAGATCCTCGTGAAGGCATTAACTGTCCCATCGGACGCTGCGCGTCCAGCTAAAGTATTGCAAGCAAATTGGCTGCCATCACGGTGTAAAAAGTAACAAGCCGCCGCGCGCGCCTGCGCCGCCGCCCGTGGACGATGTAGCAGAAGGCCCAATTAGCACTCGATCCTTCCTGCTGATAGCTGAGGGCGAATTCCGGTCCTTTTCGTTGGACTGCTAGACTCGCGGCCCCCTCTGACCGCGAGCGGTTTTCGACGATGGCCGGCCATTCCAAGTGGGCCAATATCCAGCACCGGAAGAACCGGCAGGACGCCAAACGCGGCCAGCTATGGACCAAGCTGATCCGCGAGGTCACGGTGGCCGCGCGCGACGGCGGCGGCGATCCGGGCATGAATCCGAGGCTGCGGCTGGCGCTGGAGAAGGCCTCCGCCGGCAATGTCCCGAAGGACACGGTCAACAAGGCGATCCAGCGCGGCAGTGGGAAACTGGAAGGCGCAAATTACGAGGAGGTCCGGTACGAGGGCTACGGCGTCGGAGGCGCAGCCTTCATCATCGACTGCATGACCGACAACCGCACCCGCACGGTCGCCGAGGTGCGCCACGCGCTGAGCAAGTTCGGAGGCAACCTGGGCACCGATGGCTCGGTTGCGTACCAATTCCGACACTGCGGACAGTTCGTCTTCGCGCCCGGAACACCTGAGGATCGGGTGATCGAGGTTTGCCTCGATGCCGGTGCCGACGACGTGCAGGGTGCAGAGGACGGTTCGATCGAGGTGGTATGCGCTCCAGCGGATTTCGAAGCAGTGCGCCAGAGCTTCGAGCGCGCCCGCTTGCAGCCGGAAGTGGCAGACATCACGATGAAGGCGCTGAATGAAGTCACACTCGCCGGGGAGGATGGTCAGAAGATGAAACGATTGATCGACGCGCTCGAGGACCTGGACGACGTGCAGCACGTGTATACCTCGGCAGAGATCGTCGAGTAGCCGGGGACCTGAGGACGGAAACCCGTGTCGCCGGGGCGCTCCCTCCGCATCGCCGAGCAGCGATTGCGCACATGAAACTTCTCGTGGTGGGCGGAGGCGGGCGTGAGCACGCCCTGGCTTGGACGATCGCACGCTCGCCGCGCGTGCGAAAAGTGTATGTGGCGCCCGGCAACGGAGGCACGGCGCGCGACCGTCGCCTTTGCAACGTACTGCTGTCGGAACCGAAGGCGCTTGCTGATTTCGCCGCATCCGAAGCGATCGACTTGACTGTGGTCGGTCCGGAGGCTCCCCTTGCTGCCGGCATCGTCGACACGTTCCGCCAACGCGGCAGGCGGATTTACGGGCCGACCCGCGCGGCCGCGCAGCTGGAAGCCTCGAAGGATTTCGCCAAGGCATTCATGCAGCGACATTCGATTCCGACCGCCGCCGCGCGCTCCTTCACCGAGGTGTTCGAGGCCCGCGAGTACGTGCGATCGCGCGGCGCCCCGATCGTGATCAAGGCCGACGGTCTGGCTGCCGGCAAGGGGGTCGTGGTGGCGCAGACGGTGCCGCAGGCACTGGAAGCGATCGACCGGCTGCTGGTGCAGCGTCACCTGGGAACGGCCGGAGCCAAGATCCTGGTCGAGGACCATCTGCCGGGAGAGGAAGCGAGCTTCATTGTGATGGCCGACGGCCGCCACGCACTGGCACTGGCAACGTCGCAGGACCACAAGCGCCTGCTCGATGGCGACCAGGGCCCGAACACCGGTGGCATGGGCGCGGTCTCGCCGGCTCCGGTGGTGACGCCGCAGCTGCATGCGCGCGTGATGCGCGAAATCATGCTGCCGGCGATCGCCGGCATGGCTGCCGAAGGCGAGCCCTACTGCGGCTTTCTGTATGCTGGCCTGATGATCGGACCGGATGGCGAACCGCGCGCGCTGGAATTCAATTGCCGGCTCGGCGACCCGGAAACGCAGCCGATCCTGATGCGATTGCGTTCCGACTTTGTCGATCTTCTCGAACACGCGGTCGAAGGTACGTTGGACCGCGTCGAGGCCGAATGGGACCGGCGCGTCGCCCTCGGCGTGGTGGTTGCCGCGCACGGCTATCCGGAGACGCCGCGACGCGGCGACCCGATCGCGTCGCTGCCGCAGGACGCGCAGGATTGCATGGTGTTCCACGCGGCAACGCGCCAGCAGCAGGACCGCCTGATCACCGACGGCGGCCGCGTGATGTGCGTCACCGCCCTCGGCGAGAATGTGGCTGCCGCGCGGCGCCGCGCCTACGATGCAGTGTCCGATGTGCGCTTCACGGGAATGCAATTCCGCACCGACATCGGCCAGCGTGCAATGCAACGTGGATCCAATTGAGATGACATACACCGTCGAACAACATATCGAACTGCGCCGCCTGGTCGATCTGGCCTGCTCACCCGACGGCAGCTGGCTCGCCGTGGCCGCGCAGCGGCTCGACCGCGACAAAGGTCACTACGTGTCGGACCTGTGGAGGGTGCCGCTCGACGGCTCGGCGGCTGTGCAGCTGACGCGCGGCGACAGCCGCGACGCCTCTCCATGTTTCGCTCGTGACGGCTCGCTCGCATTCCTCTCGAACCGCCAGCAGAATGGGATGGACCCGGAGGAGGAAGCCGACAAGCGCATGCAGGTGTGGATGCTGCCCGCATCCGGCGGCGAACCGCTGCAGCTGACGGATGAGCCGCTCGGGGTCACCGCGTTCCGTTTCGCGCGCGCGGCAGACCGCCTGGTGGCGTTGGCGCCGGTGCTGCCCGGGGTGCCGTTGGATGGGCAGCGCAAGGCAGGGCTCGATCGGAACAAGAACGGGCCCAGCATGCGCCGCTTCGTGCGACAGCCGGCGCGGCACTGGGACGAGTGGCTCGACGACGGCGCGCAGGCTGAAACGGTTCACGCGATCGCGTATCGGGCAAGCGCCGGTGCGCTGGACGGGCGGATCGACCTGACGCCTCTGGCCACCCGCGAATTCGCGGTGGAGCCCGAATTCGACGTGAGTGCCGATGGCAGGTTTGTGGCGATCACACGTGCAACGCTGGCGCGCGACCGCTGCGATGACACCGATGTGCTGCTGATCGATACCGATAGCGGCGCCGCGCGCGCACTCGGCGCCGGCGGCGACGCCAATTGCCAGTGGCCGCGTTTCGCTCCCGACGGTCGCACGCTATCGGTGGTTCGCAGCGTGCGCTCGCAGCGCGAGGCGCCCTTCCCGCGGCTGGAGCTGATCGACGTCGAGAGCGGCGTGCGCACGCCCTGCGCGGCCGACTGGGACCGCTGGCCGACTCAACCAGAATGGTCGGCCGACGGCCGAACGCTGTTCGCCTGCGCCGACGACCGCGGAAGCACACCCGTGTTCGCGATCGATATTCGAAGCGGACACGTTCGCACCCTCGCTGGCGCCGGCTCCGCCGCGCACGGACATATCGCGGTGCTGCCCGACGGCCGCGTGGCCACGCTGCGCTCGAGCCTGCTGCAGCCGCCGGAGGCGTTCGTGCTCGACCCCGCGCCGAAAGGACAGGCACGTGCGCTCGCCGCGCTTTCGGGACTCGATCCGACCGACTGGGCGGTGCGCGAGTCTGTCGAAGTCGTCTCGACCGACGGCACACCGATCCAGGCGATGCTTCTGAAGCCGAAGAGCGCCACCGGGCCGCTGCCGCTGGTGGTTTGGATCCACGGCGGTCCCATGGCGATGAGCGGCGATGGCTGGCACTGGCGCTGGAACCCGCTGCTGCTGGTGGCGCAGGGATATGCGGTGGCGCTGCCCAATCCGCGCGGCTCGACCGGCTTCGGACAGCAGTTCGTTCAGGGCATCTGGGGCAACGTCTGGGGCGATCAGTGCTACCACGACTTGATGGCAGTCACCGACGCTTTGTGCCGTCGACCCGACATCGACGCGCGCCGAACAGCGGCGATGGGAGGCTCATTCGGCGGATACATGGCCAATTGGATCGGCACCCAGACCGACCGCTTCCGCTGCATCGTGTCGCATGCCTGCGTCGTCAACATGGCCGCATTCACCGGGGTTACCGACCATGCGCCCGAGTGGTACCTCGAGATGGGAGGCCTGAACCCGTACCGCGACACCGAGCAGTTCGACCGTTTCGCGCCAATCCGGCAGATTGCGCGCTGGCGCACGCCTACGCTGATCAGCCACGGCGAGCGCGACTACCGCTGCCCGATCGGCGAAGCGCTGACGCTGTTCGAAGCGCTGCAGTACCACGGCGTGCCGAGCGAGCTGCTGGTGTTCCCCGATGAGAACCACTGGGTCTTGAAGCCGCGCAACATCGTGGCGTGGTATCACGCCTTGCTGGAGTTCACCCAGCGCCACATGTCCACCGGAGCGCAATGACGGCCGAAGCGATCGACGCGGCACGGGTTCGCGAGTACCTGCTCGGTTTGCAGCAGCGCATCGTTGCCGAGCTCGAGCGCCTCGACGGTGGGCGCTTCGCCGAAGACCGCTGGGACAGGTCGCCCGAGAGCATTTCCGGCAAAGCTGCCGACAGCGCCGCCGGTGCGGTGTTGGCCGGCTCCGGGATCACCCGGATCCTCGAGCAGGGACAACTGTTCGAACGGGCTGGCGTTGGATTTTCGCAAGTGCGCGGCAATCGGCTTCCACCCTCGGCCAGCGCCAACCGGCCACAATTGGCCGGGCGCGGCTTCGAGGTGATGGGGGTGTCGCTGGTGCTACATCCGATGAACCCGTACGTGCCTACGGTGCACATGAACGTGCGCTTTTTCGTCGCGCACGCCACGCACGCGGCCGACGTCTGGTGGTTCGGCGGCGGCATGGACTTGACACCGTACTACGGCTTCGACGAGGACGCGCGACATTTCCACGCGTGCTGCCATGACGCGTTGGCACCGTTCGGCGCCGAGCTGCACCCACGCTTCAAGCGCTGGTGCGACGAGTATTTTTTCCTAAAGCACCGCAACGAGGCGCGCGGAATCGGCGGCGTGTTCTTCGACGACTTCAGCGAGCTGGGTTTCGAACGCAGCTTCGCAATGACGCGCTCGGTCGCAGACGCGTTCCTTCCGGCGTACGTGCCGATCGTCGACCGTCGCCGCTCAGCCTCTTTCGGCGAGCGTGAACGCGAATTCCAGGCGTGGCGGCGCGGCCGCTACGTCGAATTCAACCTGGTGTATGACCGCGGCACGCTGTTCGGCCTGCAGTCGGGCGGGCGCGCCGAGTCGATCTTGATGTCGCTGCCGCCGCGGGTGAGCTGGCGCTACGATTTCCAGCCCGGGCCCGGCTCGGAAGAGGCGCGCCTGGCCGAATTCCTGCAGCCGCGCGACTGGGTCGCGCTGGCTTCATGAGCAACCACGGTAGAAGCGGCCTGCCTCCGATCGGCGTGCTGGGCGGCAGCTTCGACCCGATTCATGCCGGGCACCTGCAGCTTGCGCGCGACGCGATGACGCGGCTGAATCTGGAGCGCGTGCTGTTCGTCCCGGCCGGGCTGGCGTGGCAGAAAGGCCCTGCGACCTTTGCTGCGCATCGCGTCAGGATGGTCGAGCTCGCGATCGCGAACGAGCCGCATTTCGCGCTGGACCGGCGCGAGCTGGAGCGTCCCGGGCCCAGCTATACGGTCGATACGCTGGAGCAGCTGCGAGACGAATTTGGACCGTCCCGCCCGTTGGTGCTGCTGATCGGCGCCGACCAGCTGCAACGCCTGGACACCTGGCATCGCTGGCAGGACCTGGTCGGCCTGGCGCACGTCGCCGTGGCACAGCGACCGGGCCATGGACGCGATCCGGATGGAGCGGTGGCCCAATGGGTTCGGCAACACGCCGGTCGCGCCGCCGACGTTGCGCAGCGCCCGGCCGGCACCGTCGTGCAGTTCGCAATGACGCCGGTGGACTGTTCCTCGACCGCAATTCGGGCGGCACTGCAGGCCGCGCTGCGCACAGGCGCGCCCGCTCCTGCCGATCAGACGCAGTTGGGGCTCGCACCGGCCGTTCTGGACTACGTGCGCCGGAATCGGCTGTATTCGTGACGCCATGCAATTGAGCCGGCTGCAGCGCCTCGTGGTCGACGCCGTGGAGGACATCAAGGGTCAGGACATTTGTGTCTTCAACACTACGCATCTGTCGGATCTGTTCGACCGCGTGGTGTTGGTCACTGCCACTTCAAACCGTCAAACCCGCGCGCTCGCATCGCACGTGGTGGAGAAGGCCAAACAGGCTGGCGCCGACGTTCTGAGCGTCGAGGGCGAGGACGCCGGCGAATGGGTGCTGGTCGACCTGGGAGATATCGTCGTACACATCATGCAACCGGCGGTCCGCGCCTACTACGCGCTGGAGGAAATCTGGGGCGACAAGGCCGTGCGCGTGCGGCTCGCCCCCGAGAGCCGCCGTGCTTCGGGCCGACGGTGAAAATCACGATTGCCGCCGTCGGGACCAGGATGCCGGCGTGGGCCGAGCAGGCTGTGCACGACTATCTGGCGCGCTTTCCACGCGGATTCGAGGTGTCGCTGAAGCAGGTTCGGCCGCAACCGCACACCGAGCGGGGCAAAGCCCGCGCGCTGCGCGGCGAGCAGGCGGGCGTGGAGGCGGCAGTCGTTGGCTGCGACCGCCTGGTCGCGCTGGACGAGCGCGGCGCCGATTGGACTACCGTACAGCTGTCGCAGGCGATCGCGCGCTGGCGTGATTCTGCCGAGCACGTCGCGTTCTTGATCGGCGGCGCCGACGGCCTGCCGGCGCAGCTCAAAGAGCGCGCCGCATTGACGCTGCGCCTGTCGAGCCTGACGCTACCGCACGCGCTTGCGCGAGTTGTCCTGGTCGAGCAGCTGTACCGCGCCTGGAGCATGCTCGCCAATCACCCGTACCATAGGGCCTAGCAAACATAGCCGGCAGAAGGGAATAGGGGGGGATGGCCGACATCTACCTCGCATCGCGCAGCCCGCGGCGGCGCGAACTGCTGCACCAGATCGGAGTGCGCTTCGAGACGCTGCTTCTGCGCGTTGCGCCGCGCCAGCCTGCAGACGTCGACGAGACCCAGCGCCCGTCGGAGAATGCCCAGGACTACGTCGAGCGGGTGGCGCGCGACAAAGCGGTCGCGGGGCGTCGCATTCTGGCCGCGCGTACCCAGCTGTTCCGTCCCGTGTTGGCCGCCGACACCGTCGTCATCCTGGACGGCGAAGTGCTCGGCAAGCCCAGCGGGCGCGAACAGGCCGCCAGCTTCCTGCGGCGCCTATCCGGCCGCTCGCACGAAGTGCGAACCGTGGTCGCGCTGGCCGCCTCGCCGACCGGCAGTGTCGATCCGTGGATTGCCACTTCGGTGTCACACGTGACGATGCGGCACATACCTGAGGAAGAGATCGAGCACTACTGCGCCAGCAACGAGCCGTTGGACAAGGCGGGGGGATATGCGATCCAGGGTCGGGCCGCCATCTTCGTCGGGCGTCTCGAAGGCAGCCACTCGGGTGTGGTCGGGCTGCCGCTTGCCGAGACCGCGTTGCTGCTGATGCGCGCCGGCGTTCGCCTGCTCTGACGCCGAGCGTGTCGACCGAGGACATTCTGATCAACATCACGCCGCAGGAGACGCGCGTCGCGGTCCTGCTGGCGGGCGTCGTACAGGAGCTGCACATCGAGCGGGCCGCCACGCGCGGGCTGGTCGGCAACATCTACCTGGGGCGCGTCGCCCGGGTGCTTCCCGGCATGCAGTCGGCGTTCGTCGATATCGGGCTGGAGCGCGCTGCGTTTCTGCACGTGGCCGACATCTGGGAGGCGCGTCAGCAGCCCTCGGACCGCCCGCCACCGATCGAGCGGCTGCTGCATCAGGGTGACGTGACGCTGGTGCAAGTCATCAAGGATCCGATCGGCAGCAAGGGTGCGCGCCTGTCGACCCAGATCAGTCTGGCCGGACGGATGCTGGTGTATCTGCCGCAGGACCCGCACATCGGAGTGTCGCAGCGGATCGAGGACGAGTCGGAGCGAGCGCAGCTGCGCGACATGCTGCTGCGGCAGCTGCAGCCCGGGCAGACGGGAGGATTCATCATCCGGACCAGCGCCGAGGACGCCAAAGAAGACGACTTGCGAGGCGATATCGACTATCTGCACCGGCGCTGGCAGCAAATCCAGGACGCAGCCGCCAAGGTGCCGCCGCAGAGCCTGCTGTACCAGGAACTGTCGCTCGGACAGCGCGTGCTGCGCGATGTCGTCCACGACGAGACGGAAAGCGTGCAGATCGACTCGCGCGAGACGTTCGTAGGCCTGCAGGCGTTTGCCAGCCAGTACGTCCCGAACGTGGTTTCCAAGCTCGTCCATTACGACGGCGAGCGGCCGCTGTTCGAGATGTACCGGATCGACGAGGAGATCGAAAAAGCTCTGGCGCGCCGGGTCGAGCTCAAGAGCGGCGGCTACCTGATCATCGACCAGACCGAGGCGATGACGACAATCGACGTCAACACCGGCGGTTTTGTCGGCACGCGTAATTTCGACGACACGATCTTCAAGACCAATTTGGAAGCGGCGCAGGCGATCGCGCGTCAGCTGCGATTGCGCAACCTGGGCGGCATCATCGTGCTCGATTTCATCGACATGGCCAACCCCGCACACCGGGAACTCGTGTTGGCCGAGCTGAAAAAGGCGCTGGCGCGCGACCGCACCCGAATGACGGTCAGCCAGTTCACGCAGCTCGGTCTGGTCGAGATGACGCGCAAACGCACACGCGAATCGCTCGCGCATGTGCTGTGCGAACCGTGCCCGGTATGCAGCGGACGCGGCGTGCTGAAAACCGCGCGCACCGTTTGCTACGAGATCCTGCGGGACATTTTGCGCGAAGCGCGCCAGTTCGGCGATGCGCGGGAATTCCGCATCCTGGGAGCGCAGCCCGTGGTCGACCTGTTCCTGGAGGAGGAGTCGCAATCCTTGGCAATGCTGTCGGATTTCATCGGCAAGCCGATCTCGCTGCAGGTCGAGAGCGCCTATCACCAGGAGCAGTACGACATCGTGTTGATGTGACCCCCGGGCGTTGCCCGAACGAACGTCCGAACAGCCGCGTTTTCCCGATCTGTGAGTGCTGGTCTCGACCGTTTTGCGCCACGCGCGCGCCCAACCGGCGGCGCAGTCAGCCGATCATGCGGCGGTGGCCGCCTCCGACTGAGCGAACTGGATCCGGTACAAGCTGGCGTACAGCCCGCCGTTTGCCAGCAGCTCGGCGTGACGCCCGATCTCGGCAACGCGGCCGGCCTCGAGAACCACGATCCGATCGGCGCGCTCGATCGTCGACAGCCGGTGCGCCACAACGAACGTGGTGCGACCGCGCATCAGCCGCTCCAGCGACAGCTGAATGTACCGTTCCGATTCCGAGTCCAGCGCCGAGGTCGCCTCGTCCAGCAGCAGCAGCGGCGCGTCCTTCAGCAGCGCGCGTGCGATCGAAAGCCGCTGCCGCTGTCCGCCCGACAGCTTCACGGCGTTTTCGCCGATACGCGTGTCGAAGCCGGCCGGCAACGATTCGATCAACGGCAGCAAGAAAGCCGCCTCGGCCGCCGCACGCACCTGCGCGATGCTTGCGCCACGGCAAGCGCCGTAGGCGATGTTGGCACCGATCGTGTCATCGAACAGCACCACATCCTGCGAAACCAGCGCGATTTGGCGCCGCAAGCTCGCCAGGCGCAGCTGTCCGATTTCGATGCTGTCGATCAGAATCTGCCCCGAGGTGGGCTGGATGAAATGTGGCACCAGGTTGATCAGCGTCGTCTTACCGGCCCCGGAAGGACCCACCAGCGCGATCGTCTCGCCCGGATGCACCAACAAATCGACGCGCTCCAACGCCGCAGCCTGCGCACCGGGGTAATGGAAGGTGACGCCGCGAAACTCGATCGCGCCGCTAGCGCGTTCGATCTCGCGCGTACCATCGTCCGCCTCGCCGGCAGAATCGATCATCGCGAACACGCTGTCGGCGGCCGCCGACATGCGCGCGATCGGGCCGTTGAGCGAGGACAGGTGGCGCAACGGCTGCAGTAGCAGCAAGGCCGATGTCAGGAACATGATGAATTCGCCGGCGGACAGTCCGCCCGAGCGCGCCTGCCACAGCGCCAGGCCGATCACGATCGACAGCCCGACGGCGGCGATCAGCTGCGTAGCCGGCGTTGCCGCCGACCAAGCCACCTGCATCTTCATCGCGAAGCGGCGCAGCCGCTCGTTGATGCGCTCGAAGCGCTCGCTCTCGTAGCCGACTCCGTCGTACACCTTGATCACGCGGCTTCCCTCGTGCGCTTCCTGCACCGCTCGTGTCAGCTCTCCCAGCATCTGCTGGTTCTGCACGTTCAGGTAGCGCAAGCGCGCGCTGAACACGCGCAGGATCCCTCCCACGAGCGGGGCGAACAGGAGCGTCAGCAGCGTCAGCGGCCAGTTGTAATACAGCAGCACTCCCAACAGCGCCACCACCGAGAGCGAATCGCGCACGGCGGTCGTCAGGACCTCGGCGGCCAGATTCAGCGCATTGCTCGCCTCGTTGATGAACTTGGAGATCACCATCCCGGAGGGGGTGTTTTCGATCGTTGCCTGAGGCCATTGCAGCAGGCGCTCGAACATGCGGCGCCGCAGCTCTACCAACACCGCCTGCGACACGCCGCTGATCTTGTAGCTACTGGCATAGGTAGCCAGTCCGCGAACCAGGAAGACGCCGACAAAGGCCAGCGGCACCCACAGGCCGGCCATTGCCTGCCGCTCGTAAAAGCCCCGGTCCAGCAGGACGCGAGTGAGCGCCGCGATCGCCGGATCGGTCAAAGCGGCGATCACCATCGCCGCCAGCGCCGCGGCGAGAGGCCGCGGATGCGCCCGCACCAGCGCGATCATCCGGCGCAGGTTCGGATCGGTGAAGATCGATTGCGATGCATCCGCCATCGCAGGTAGTGTATGCGATCGTATGCGTTCAGCCCCATCTTCCCGTGAGGGCGCCGCGCCGGCCGCACACTCTTCCGGGCCTGGCCTCGTGGTGCGCCTGCCCAACCACCTGGGCGACGCCTGCATGGCCAGCGCTGCCCTGGATCTGCTGGCCTCGCGCGGACATGCCCTGACGCTGGTCGGCCGGTCCTGGGCCCGTGACCTGTACGCGGGCTATCCCTGGCCGATGTTGCCGCTGCCGGCTGGCAGGCTGGCGCGCCTGCGAGCGTTGTACCGGTTGGCGCACACGCTAGCGCGCGCGACCCCCGCGCTGCTGCTGACGAACTCGTTCTCCTCGGCGCTGGAGATGCGGCTGGCGGGGCTGCGCCCGCTCGGCTACGACACCGACGGGCGCGGCTGGCTGCTGTCGCGCTCCTTCGCGGTGCCCGATCGCTGGGGGCGTGACATGCATACGGCCGAGTACTACCACTGGCTGGCGCGCTGCGTGATCGACCGACCGGTTCCGCCCCCAACCCGGATCGCGCTGCAACTTGCGCCGACAGCCGCGACGCACGCTCGCTGGGTGCTCGACGCCGCTGCAGTCAGACCGCCGTACGTGATGCTGTGCCCGGTCGCGATCGGCCTGCACCATGGGCAGGTAAAGGCGTGGGACGGCTTCTCCCGATTGTGCGAAGAGCTCGTCCAGCGCGGCCATCGGGTCGTGGCCTGTCCCGGCCCTGGCGAGCACGACGCGGTAGCCGCAGCAGTGCCGCAAGCGGTGTTGCTAGGCGAAACCGACGTGGCAGGATTTGCGGGGTTGCTGGCTCAGGCACAACTCGTCGTCGCCAACGACAGCGGCGCCGGGCATCTGGCCGCCGCGGTGGGTGCGCACCTGATCAGCGTGTTCGGCGTAACTGAACTGGAAAGAACGCGGCCACTCGGCGAGAACGTGCAAGTGCTCGGGAGCGCCAGCGGGTGGCCCGATTACGAAGAGGTGCGCTCCGCGGTCTTCGCTGCGCTTGCACGCTGACGCGTGCGCCGGCCGATCCGAAGCCGCATAATCGGCCGCGTCGCTTTGCGCCTCGCAACCTCGCGGAAGCCGGCAGCGTCGAACATCGACTTGGCACCGAACCACATCGTCTCGTCGGCGCAGTGCCCCGGCTTGTCGACCGGATAGGCTTCGACGACGGTGGCGCCGCGCCGTGCCGCATAGTCGATCGCCCCCGCGAGCAACTGCCTTGCCAGGCCTTGACCGCGATGTTCCGCAGGTACCACGAAGCAGACGATCGACCACACCGGGACAGCGTCGACCGCCTTCATCACTGGCGAGCGCCGCAGCCTCGCGTAGTCTTCGCGGGGGCCGATCGACACCCAGCCGACCGGCGTGCGCCCACGGTATCCGATCAACCCCGGCGGCCGGCCGCGATCGACCAGCGCCTTCAGCTCAGAGCGTCTCGCCTGCGCGAGCGTTACGCCTGGAGGAAGGATGTGCGCACCGCTGACGCGGTAGAACATGCACCAGCAGCCGCGCGCAACCGAACAACCTCTGGCCCGAAAAATCGCTTCCAGATCGGGCCAGCGGGACGGCGTCAGCGCGCGAATGTCGATCCGTGACGCGCCGGTGGTCGGCACAGCTTCGGGTTTCGAACGCTTGTCGGGGGAGCGCGACCGCTTCGGCTGCGCAGTGCGCGCGCGGGAAACCGATCTCATCGCGCCTCGCTGCTTTGCGCGCCCTGCTCCGGGGCCAGCAGCGCGCCGAGCAGCAGCGCGATCAGGTGCCCTTCGTTGAAAGTCTGAAAGTGCGAGTTGAACAGGCTGGTCACACACCATGCGGCGAGAATCGCCTGCGCACAGGCTCGGTACGGCTGGCTCGCCTTCTGGCGAGCGGCGCCTACGATCAGTCCGAGCAGTGCGAGCAACCCGAGCAGTCCGGCCTCCAGCGTCACCCTGAAATATTGGTTGTGTGGATCGTGCACCGGACGAGCGCACCAGTTTTGCAGCGGCTGGCCGTTGACGTGATTTCCCACTTCGCGTTCATAGGCCGGAGTCAGGCCGCCGACACCGTAGCCGAAAAAAAGCCTGTCGCGGATCAGCGCACCCGCGGTGCGCCACAGCAGCAGCCGAAGACCCGTCGAGCTCTCTTCCGCAGAGCAGTCGAGCACCGGAGCCTCCTGCGCGACCAACCGAAAACGCTGCTGCAACTGCGGAGACAGCGCCGTCAGGCCCACCGCCAGCACCAGCAGAGCGAGCACGGCCTGCCAGCGTCTGCGTCCTTCCAGCGTCAGCACGACCGCGCTCAGCGCGGCAACTGCCAGCGCCACCTGGCCGCTGCGACCGGCAGTGACTAGCACCAGATCGGCCAGGCATACCAGAGCAGCGGCCGCCAGCAGAACGCGCGAACGCACGCTACGTGAGCGCTGCGCGGCGAAAGTGGCCGCGAGCAGCACCCCGACTGCCAGCGCCATCGATTGGGTAACGTGGTTCAGGAAAACGGTGCCGCGGAATCCCCGATCGACCGTTACTCCCGCGGCAAGAAACGCGAACGATCCGACCGCGCCGGTCGTAACCGCTACGATCAACGCCACGCAGAAGCACTGCTTCCAGCGCACCTCGCCGAACGCTGCGCCGGCGAGAACGAGCAGCAGCATCGTGCGCCAGTTCCACCACGCCGCGAAGCGCGCCGCCCAAGGTACCAGCGCCCAGCTCATCGCCACCGTCATCACGGCGAACAGCGCGAGCGCCGCAATTGCGAGCGGCTGCGCAGCCGCCACCGGCACGCGCGAGCGCAGCTGCGGCGACGAGAGCGTGAGCACGAGCGCCAGCACGACGGCAACGTTCGCGACCGGCGGCGACGTGAACGAACCGATCGTCGCAACGATCCAGGCGATCGCTGCGGCCTGTGGAACGACTCGAGCGGCGCCGCTTGCGGCGTTTGCGGTGTTTGCGGCGTTTGTCACGCAGACCTTACCGCCGCTCGGCGCGGATCATGCGGCCGCCCAGCTTGCGGTGGCGCCACTTGCTCCAGCGGTAGCGCAGCCAGGCGTACAGCCGTCCGCGCCGCCTGCGCTTCGCGTCGAGCGAGCTCGCGAACAGGCCGTTCATGCTGCCCTGCTCGACCACCGGGTCGCGCAGCCAGAAATGAGGCGTGCCGCATTCGCGGTCCACCTCTCGCATCAGCCAGTCGGCAGGGCGGACAACCCGATGGCCCGCCATCCAATCCAGTCGGCGGCGCGCCGCCAGCTGATCGAACACGATCGCATCGGCGGCCGACATCGGGCCTCCCGGCACGAGCGCGGTGGACGCTCCTTGCGCCTCCTCGACATAGCGGTTGTCTCCGCAGCCGAGGTAGACGAGGTAACCCGGCGCCAGTGCGTCGGCCTCGCGCATCGCACTTTCGAAAACGTGCGGGAACTCGCGCGCGAGCACGACATCGTCCTCGAACACCAGCACCCGGCGCAAACCGCGCTCGACGCAAGCGCGCCAGGTCGCCGCGTGCTTCAGCACCAGCGACTGGTGAGCTGGGCCGATGTCGCTCGGGGCGAACGTTCGCGCCAGCAGCTCGGGGTCGATCGAGTCCGCATCGAACTCGAACACCCAATCGAAGCCGATCCCGAAGCGTGCCATCTCCGAGCGCATGTGCTCGATGCGGTCAGCAAAAATGCGCACCGACAGCACGAACACGGCGTCGACCAGCTGATTGACCGGGGTGGGCTGCAGGGTGGACGTTGAGTTCGGGGTTAGCATCGCGCCGGTGAGTCTAATGGACGCTCGGACGCTGGCTCCGATGCACCTGGAAATCGTCGAACCGACGCTTGCGAACGAGGCCGGCCATTGTGCAGCACTGTTCGCCAGCTTGCGCTCGGCAGCGCCGGAGCTGCCCTACCGGTTGTGGGTCGACCGCACCGCGCAGCTTCCCGGAATCGAGGGCGCCGGTGTGCCCCTGCAGCGCTTCTTTCAGCGGCGCTGGCGCAAGCCACAGGCGTGGTGGCTGTACCGGCGCTTGCTGCGCTCGCGCGCGCCGATCCTGGTGCCCACCGCGACATGGTTCGACCTGCGTGCGCTCGACCTGGCCGCCTCCGGCCCGCTCGAGACGGGGCGCGCGTTCCTGTACTTCCACAAGTGGCGAGTGTCGCCGCGTCGCGCCGGTGCGCTTCGCCGGCTGGCAAGGCGCCAGCCCCACCTTTCGCTGTTCGGAACTTCCGAAGCGATCGTGCAAGCGATGCGTGCCGCGGGCTTTGCACAGGTCGAACAGATCGAGCCGGTGCTTGGAGCAAACGCCGCGCCCCTGCCGGAGGCGCCGTTCCGGGCGCTGCTGTCGGCGGGCGCCGCGCGTGCCGACAAGGGTTTCACCCATGTGGTGGATCTGGTCGACCACATGGAGGCGAGCGGTTCGGGCCTGCCGATCGTGGTGCAGGCCTCGGCAGATCATTACGGACGCCACGACGATCGCACGAGCGCCGATCTGCAGCGCTTGGCGCAAAGCGGCTATCCACACCTGACCGTGCTGACCGACACGGTCGACTCGAACGCGTACCAGGCGCTATTCGCGGGCTCGATCTGCCTGCAGCCGTACGGCCGCGCCGACTACGCTGACAAGATGAGTGCCGTCACGTTCGACGCACTGCGCAACGGGGCGCCGATCGTCACCGTGGCAGGAACGACGATGGCCAAGATCGTCCGCGACAGCGCCTCGGGTGAAGTGATCGAGCAGCCGACCCCGCAAGCTCTGTTGCAGGCGTGCTTGTCGATTCTGTCGCGGTACCGGGAGTTCTCGCAGCGGGCGCGGCGCGCGGGCGAACAGCACACGGCGTCGGCCTGGCGCCCGCTGGTGGAGCAGCTACGCCTCGCGTGTCGTGACATCAAACGGTGAGATCGAACTGAGGCAATCGCCGGGCCGGAGTGATTTGCGTCAGTGCGCCTGCTCGCGGTGTTCGCTCCATACGACGAACACCAGGTAGCCGACGACGAGGACGTTCGCCAATAGCACGCCAAGTCCCAGCGGCGACGGCTCGTGCATCAGGTGATGCAGTTCGAACGGGATATACAACGCGCCCGAAAGCGCCCCGAGCCACTCCCCCCAAGTGCGCTCATGCCACAGGCCATAGGCCTCGCAGGCTCGCAACGTGGCGTATCCCAACGTGAGCAGCAGCACCTGGCGCACGCTGGCGTCGGCCAGCACCTGGGCGTAGTGCAGGAACAGCGATGGATAGTGCGCTCCGGGTTGCAGCCCGAAATAATCGACGATCGTTGCCGCGATCCTGCGCAGGTCGTGATGCAGCAGACCGAGGACGCCAACCCCTGCAGCCAGCGCCGCCGCGCCCTTGAACGCCTCGAAAACGGCGATCGTACGCAGCGCCCGCCGCGTCGCCACCGTATGCGATGGGTGAACTTTGCCGGCCCTGTCCTGTCGCCGGTTCCGGGTTCTACGCATCGAGCCTCAGACGTATGCGAACTCGACCGAGCACACGGCCGATTGCGCGCGCAGATCTTCGATCAGGCGGTCTTCTGCGCGCACGCGCCAAGCGTCGGGTAGTGGGATCTCGACCTGCGCGGCGCCGTTGGAATACGCAACGACCACTCGACAGCCTGCTGCCGCCTCCGGCTCGTCGCCATGCTGTCCGCCGTTGCCGCCGCCATTGCCGCTCCCGCCCCGGTACGCCGCCAGCACGTCCTTCAGCCCCGTCGCATCGGTACCCGCACGCACTTCGATGCGCAACGCAGCATGCGCGGCACTGCGTGCCTGCGCCAGATCCATCAGCTCGTCCGCAGTCACTGCAAGGCGCTGGGAGAACTCGTCGAAACGAGCGCGCCCCGTCACGAACAGTAAGGCATCCTCCTTCAGCAGCGCGCGCCTGCGCTCAAACAGCTCGGAGAACACTGCCACTTCCAGCTGGGCGCTGCCGTCGTCGAGCAAGACGGCACACATGCGACCGCGCCGGGTGTTCTGCTGGCGCACCGACACGACAATTCCGCATACCCGCAAGCTGTCGCGCGACTGTTTGACATCGGCCAGGCGAGTGGCCGCGATCCGGCGCGCCTCCTGTTCGAATTCGAAAAACAGGTGTCCACTGAAGTAGAAACCCAGGGCGAGCTTCTCGTGGGCGAGTTTTTCGCGCTCGGACCAGGGCGGAACCGCCGCCAGGTCGAGGTGAGCCACTGCCTGCTCGCTCTCGGCACCGAACAGGCTTGCCTGCCCCGCGCTGGCCGCCGCACGCTCGGCCAATTCGATGGCTCGGCCAACCGAGGCCAGCAACGCGGCACGGTTCGGCTCAACGCGGTCGAAGCAGCCCGCGCGTACCAGTGCTTCCAACACGCGGCGGTTCACGACGTGCCGATCGATGCGCCGGCACAGTTCGAGCAGCCCCTGGAACGGGCCGTCCTGCCGCGCCCGCTCGATCTCCTCAATTGCGGCCGCGCCGGTGCCCTTGATCGCACCGAGCCCGTAGCGGATCGTTCGATCGTCGACCGGCTCGAAGCGCCACGACCCGGTCCCGATGTCGGGCGATAGCACCGTCAGAGCGCTGGCGCGCGCGTCCTGAATCAGATCCTGCACCTTGTCGGTGTCGCTCAACACCGCGGAAAGATTGGCCGCGGCGAAGGCGGCCGGAAAATGGGCCTTTAGGTACGCGGTCTGGTAGGCAACCAGCGCGTAGGCGGCGGCGTGTGACTTGTTGAATCCGTAGCCGGCGAATTTCTCCATCAGGTCGAACATTTCGGCGGCGACGTTCTCGCGCACATCGTTATCGCGTGCGCCGGCGATGAAGATCGACCGGTGCCTGGCCATCTCTTCGGGCTTCTTCTTGCCCATCGCCCGGCGCAGAAGATCGGCGGCGCCGAGCGAATAACCGCCAATCACCTGTGCGATCTGCATCACCTGCTCCTGATAGACCATGATGCCGTAGGTCGGAGCGAGGATCGACTCCATTCGCGGATCCAGGTAGCGGGCGCGCTTGCCGTGCTTGCGCTCGCAGAATTCCGGGATCAATTCCATCGGCCCGGGTCGGTACAACGCGACCAGCGCGATCAGGTCATCGAAATGGTCCGGCCGTGCCCGCTTCAGCAAGTCGCGCATTCCGCGCGATTCGAACTGGAACACCGCGGTCGTATTCGCGCGGCGGAATAACTCAAACGTTGCCGCATCGTCCAGCGGGATCGATTCGAGCGACAGCGTGCTGTCCGGGTGCATCGCTCGCACGTAACGCAGTGCCAGGTCCAGAACCGTCAGCGTCGTCAACCCGAGGAAGTCGAACTTGACCAGGCCGATCGCCTCGACGTCGTCCTTGTCGAATTGGCTCACCGCCGCCTCGGTGCCCTGGGCGCAGTACAGCGGGCAAAAATCGGTCAGTCGTCCCGGGGCAATCAGGACACCCCCCGCATGCATTCCGACGTTGCGGATCAACCCCTCGAGCTGGCGCGCCAGCTCGACAATTTGCCCGGCTTCCTCGTCCGCGTCGACCGCCTCGCGAAACGCAGGCTCCTCGCGCAACGCTCGATCCAGTGTCCACGGGTCGGTCGGATTGTGCGGAATCAGCTTGGACAACTGGTCACACTTGGAGTACGGCAGATCGAGAATGCGCCCGACGTCGCGCACCACTGCTTTGGCTCCGAGCGTGCCGAACGTGGCGATTTGCGCCACCGCCTGCGCTCCATACTTGTCTCGGACGTATTCGATCACTCGATCGCGCCCGTCCTGGCAGAAATCGATGTCGAAGTCCGGCATCGAAACTCGGTCGGGATTCAAAAAGCGCTCGAACAACAGGTCGTAGCGAAGCGGATCCAGATCCGTGATGCCGAGCGCGTACGCCACCAGGGAACCTGCGCCCGAGCCACGCCCCGGCCCGACCGGAATGCCGTTGTTCTTGGCCCAGTTGATGAAATCGGCAACGATCAGGAAATATCCGGAAAACCCCATCGTCGCAATCGTCGCGAGCTCCTGCTGCAACCGCGCCTCGTATACGGCGCGGTGCCGTTCGCGTTCGCTCTGCTCGAACAGCTGCTCCATCCGACGCTCGAGGCCACGCGCCGACTGCTCGCGGCAATACTGATCGAGTGACGCGCCCGCCGGGATGGGAAACTCGGGCAAGCGTGCACGCCCCAGCTCGAGCGTCAGATTGCAGCGGCGTGCGATCTCAATGGAGTTGGCGAGCGCGGCCGGCACGTCGGCGAACAGCGCGACCATCTGGTCCTGGGAACGGAAGTATTGCTCGCGAGTAAAGCGCCGGGGCCGGCGCGAGTCGGCCAACGTGTATCCCTCGGCGATGCATACGCGAGCTTCGTGCGCGCGGAAGTCGCCCGAGGCGACGAACTGGATCGGATGCGTCGCTACCACCGGCAGTCGCAGTTCACAGGCGAGCGCCAGCGTCGCGCGGCAAAGCGCGTCATCGCCGTCGCGCGCGGCGCGCTGCAACTCCAGGTAAAAGCGCCCCGGGAAAAGATCGGCCAGGCGAAGCGCGGCGGCGTTCGCCGCGCTCGTCTGCCCGCTTGCGAGCAGCGCGCCGACTTCTCCTTGCGCAGCGCCTGCGAGCGCGATCAAACCCTCGGAGGCACCGTCGCCGAGCCATTGCAATTTCAGCTCACCGCGATCGCGGTGGCGGTTCTGCAGCCACGCGCGCGAAAGCAGCTCGCACAGGTTGCGGTAGCCGGCGCGGTCCTGCACCAGCAGCAGCAGGCGGTGCGGACTGTCGCGATCGACCTCGTTCGTCACGAAGACGTCGCAGCCGATGATCGGTTTGACGCCTTTGGCTCGCGCCGCCGCATAGAAGCGAACCGCCCCGAAAAGGTTGGCAAGATCGGTTAGCGCGAGCGCGCCCTGCCCATCGGCTGCGGCGGCCTGCACCGCATCGTCGACCCGCACTAGGCTGTCGACGACCGAGAACTCGGAGTGCAGGCGCAGGTGAACGAAGCGGGCCGACATAGCGGCTCATTTTATCGGGGCCGCAGCGCCGATCTCCTGTCCGATATCGCCGCTACCGGTGGGGATGGGAAAGTGCCGGCACAATGACGACTTACGAAGCGGGCTATGACCCGAACGGACTTACCCCGATCAGCCACTGGTGCAGGCGTGCGGCAAACACGGCCCAGGCGACCAAGCCCACCACCGCAGCCAGCGCATCGCGCGCCAGCATGCCGCGCGGGCGTTGCAGACCCGCAGCTCGATCGCGCCGGCGCGCGGCCGCATACACGACAATGGCCCACACCATGAAGGAGCCGAACAGCAGGATATCGGCAAGCGTGCCGGCGGAAAGGAGGTGAGCAAACGCCCAGGTCTTGATGCCGGCCGTCATCGGGTGGCCGATAGCCGACTGGATCCGGGTGCCCGGAACGTACGCCGCCGCAATCAGCACGAACGACACCAGCACGAGTACCGCGGTGACGTAGTGCAGCGGCATCGGCGGCACCCAGATGACCGGCGTGCTGGCGCGTGCCAGCACAAAGCCCCAGATCAGCAGCGCAAACGACGCGATCGAAGCGACCGAATAGAGCGCTTTCCAGCGCCGCTCGCCCAGCTTCGTGATTTGCCGCAGGCGCCAGGGCTCCGCCACCACCCGCAGCAAGTGCAGGCCGAGGAAGGCGACCAAACCGATGATCAGTACGCTCATACAGTCGCCTCCTCCTCTTGTTCGCCCCGCTCGGAGTATCGCACGGGCCACCAGCTTGCCTGCGTAAGAACGGTGCGATTGCCCCGACCAATGCGGGTTAGCGACCGAATGCAACGCCGCAGTATTGCCGGATTCGCAGGTGTAACATGCCGCCGGGGCTGGCAGCACCCCTAGGGGGGGACGGTCGTTCAGTTCCGTGGTACCGGAGTTTCAACGACTTTCAGGAGCGATCCATGACGAGCATGAAGAACCTGCGCAAGGCCGCGCTGACGCTGGGCCTGGCACTGTTGGCCACTGGTGCAGCCTATGCGCAAACATACGGGACGGCGACGACCGACATCTGGAACACCGACTTCCAGAAGGCGTTCATGACCGAGAAGGAGATGCACATGATGGACATGAGCCACAAGGGAATGGTCACGAAGGCCGATTACGACACCTACATGGGCAAGGTGTTCGACATGATGGACCGCAAACACCGCGGAATGCTCGATGAAGCCGACTACACGGCCGTCGACGCCCAGGCCGGCTCGAGCAATATCTGGACCGCGGACTTCCAGAAGACGCTGCGCTCGCTGTCGATGATGCACACGATCGACAAGAGCGGCAAAGGCATGGTCAGCAAGGCCGACTTCATGGCCCACATGGACAAGATCTTCGACATGCTCGACAAGGATCACAATGGCATGCTCGAAGCGAACGAGTTCATCTACGAGAAGGTGTTCGGCGTCAAATAGCGCCGGCCGGCGTCCGGGCCCTGCGAACCGGGCCCGGGGCGTTCGCAATCAGAAGCGCTTTTCCAGCGTCAGGGAGTCGTTTTCCTGGCGGATCTGGAAGCGCGACAGGAAGCTGTTACCGAGCAGCACGAAGGGCATCGGACTGGTCGTGACGATCGCGTCCACGTTGAAGACCTCTACCCCTTCGAGCTTCACCGAATCCAGGTGCACCTGGTAGCCGGGCACCGCGCCGTTCGCCGTATACATCGGTACCTGGGTGCCCGACCGGTACTGCAAGCCGATCTGGTCCGCCTGCTGCGAGCCGAGCGACACCTCGGTGGCACCGGTATCGACCAGGAAGCGCACGCTGGCACCGTTGATCTGCCCGACCGCGATGAAGTGACCGCCAGGTCCCGCGTGCAAAACGATCCGCTTGGTGTCGGTCGCGGTGGTCGCGGAAGATAGCCTGACGGGACCTTCGCCGACTCGCAGGCTCTGGCGGCGGCCTCCCACCTCGACAACGGCCTGGTCCGATTGCACAGAAACAAGCCGCACACCCTCACGGCTATCGCCCGGAGCAAACACCTCGGCGGCCGCGCCATCGATCACCAGCAGCGCGCGCTGCCCCATGATGCCGGCGAGTGCGACGGTCTGGCTCCAGGCCGGCACTGCAGCAAGGAAAAGCAATAGCGCGCTCAGGGTCCGGGCAGCGCTGCCCAAAGATGGTTCAAAAGGATGGCGAATTTGAGCCTCGGAACGGTGCGGGGATGGTTCCGAACGATACCGCAGCAGGCTGGATCAGAATCGCCGCAGTACCTGGAAATCGACCGTGCTGCTCTGGCTATAGGCCTTGCGGTCGAAGCCTGCGCTGAACTGCCACTGCAGCTCGCGAGTCGGCTCGCCCAGCTGCCAGACCATCCGCGAATGTGAGCGCCAGCCGAGCAGCGAGAGCATGTCGACCTCGGCTTCGGACCCCCCGCCAACGCCGCGAAACAGCGTCTGCAGATCGCTGGTGGCGCGGATGTTCAGCCGGTCGCCGGTGAAGAGCAGGTCGCGCCGTTCGAATTGCAATCCCGTCAACGGCTTTCCGGAAGGCCAGCGCATCTCCTGCACGAAATTGAACTGGGGATGACCGGGAATCGGCGTGGTCTGCACGAGCGACGGGCTTAGCCGAGCCTGGCCCGCGGAGTGGATTCCGAAACGAGCCTGCCACTCGGCTTGGTCCGCCGAGGAGCGCGACCAATAGTCGGAAGTGAAGACGGGCGAAAGCCCGGATGAAGACCCAGCGGAAGCAGCAAAGGCGGCTGCTTCGGAAGAAAGGTCGCGGTGCAGCTCCAGCCGCACCGAAAACGGAAGGCCAGTTAACAGCACGTCGGGATCGGCCGGACCGACCCGCTCCTGCGGAAGGGCGAGCCGCTCCTGCGGCAGCTGAGCAAGCGCTGCCGATGGTGCCAATGCCAACACAAGCAGGATGCGCCCGACGCTCATCTTCCACCTTTTCGACGAGCTCCAATGCGGTAGGATCGCCGCCCGGCTCCGGGCGCAAGAGCCCGAAAACGACCGAATTTCTCGTCCTATTAAGCCGCCCCCGCGGCTGAAGATTGCGCCGCCTTCTTCAGGACGCAAACGGGCGCAGCGAAGCGACAGCTTGCCTGGCCCCGCTTTCCAGGCAGGACGGAAGTCACAAACCTGAGGCTCGCTCTCAGGAGCTCAGACCATCTTCTCGGGCCTGACCCATTCGTCGAACTGCTGCTCGCTGACGTAGCCGAGCTCGAGCGCCGCTTCCCGCAGAGAGGTGCCGCTTGCATGCGCCTGCTTGGCAATCTTGGCAGCGCGGTCGTAGCCGATGTGAGGGCTCAACGCCGTCACCAGCATCAGCGACTGGTTCATCAGCTGCGCGATACGCACGCGGTCCGGCTCGATCCCTCGGGCGCAGTTCTGGTCGAAGCTCGCAATGGCGTCGGTCAACAGGCGCGCGCTCTGCAGGAAATCGAACACGATCAGCGGCTTGAATGCATTGAGCTCGAAACTGCCGCCGGCGCCACCGATGGCGAGCGACACATCGTTACCGATCACCTGACAGCACACCATCGTGAGCGCTTCGCACTGCGTCGGGTTGACCTTGCCCGGCATGATCGAACTGCCCGGTTCGTTCTCGGGGATGCGAAGCTCACCCAAGCCGCAGCGCGGACCGGACGCGAGCCAGCGGACATCGTTGGCGATCTTCGTCAGCGCCACCGCCAGCGTCTTCAGCGCGCCGTGTGCGCTGACCAAGGGATCGTGCGCAGCCAGCGCCGCAAAACGGTTGGCAGCGCAGCGCAGCGGCAGCCCCGTCTCGGACGCCAGGCGGGCAGCGACCCGCGGGCCGAAATCCGGGTGCGTGTTCAGCCCCGTCCCGACGGCGGTGCCACCCACCGCGAGCTCGTACAGCGGTCCCAGGGACGATTCGATCGCGCGCCCGGCGTGATCGAGCTGTGCCACCCAGCCGGAGACTTCCTGGCCAAGCGTCAGTGGAATCGCGTCCTGCAGATGGGTGCGTCCGATCTTCACGATTTGCGCAAACTCGCTCGCCTTGGCATCCAGCGTGGCGCGCAGTGCGTGCAACACGTCGAGCAGTTCGAATCGCACCGCGCCGGCGCAAGCCACGTACATCGAGGTCGGGAAGATGTCGTTGGTCGATTGCCCGAGGTTCACATGATCGTTCGGATGGACGCGACGGCCGGCGCCGCGCTCGCCCCCGAGCAGCTCCGAGGCGCGGTTTGCCAGCACTTCGTTCATGTTCATGTTGGTCTGCGTGCCGGAGCCGGTCTGCCACACCGATAGCGGAAACGCGTCCGGGTGTTGTCCGGCGAGCACCTCGCCCGCCGCCTGCGCGATCGCGCCAGCGGTGACCGCATCGAGCAGTCCAAGTTCGGCGTTGACCAGCGCGCACGCGCGCTTCACGCGCGCCAGCGCCATCAGCAAAGGCTGTGGCATCCGCTCGGTCGAGATGTGGAAATGCTGCAGCGAGCGCTGCGTCTGTGCTCCCCACAAGGCCGCCGCTGGCACTTCCACCTGGCCCATCGAATCGCTTTCGATCCTGGTCGGCTCGTCCATCGCGAACTCCCTTCCCCGCATGCGGGCACCGCCGGGATCGATGCGGGGCGAATCGACCCGGCGCAAAGCGAGGCAAAGTAAGCGCAACGTCGCGCTCCTACAATCGCACCATGCTGTTGATCCGCGGCCTCGTCAAGCGGTATGGAGCGCGCACGATCCTGGACGGGCTGTCGCTGGCGGTGCAGGCCGGTTCGACGGTGGCAATCGTCGGGGAATCTGGCGCGGGCAAGTCCACGCTGCTGAACCTGATCGCAGGGCTGGAGGAGCCGGACGAGGGCCGCATCGAGCTGGCCGGATCGGAACTGAGCGCGCTCGACGACGATGCGCGCACGCTGGTGCGGCGGCGCTCGATCGGTTTCGTGTTCCAGGCCTTCCATATCGTGCCGCACCTGACCGCATTCGAGAACACCGTGCTGCCGCTCGTGCTGCTGGGAATCGACGCAAGCGAGCGTGCCGCTCGCGCCCAGCGAATGCTCCAGGACGTGGGGCTCGGTGACCGCGCCGACGCAATGCCGCGCGAGCTCTCCGGCGGCGAGCTGCAGCGAGTCGCCATCGCGCGCGCGCTGGTGCACCGCCCGTCGCTGGTGCTGGCCGACGAGCCAACCGGCAATCTCGACCCCGATACGGCGTACTCGGTGCTTGCGCTGCTGGCCGCGAACGCGCGCGCCGGCGATGCCGCCACGATCGTGGTCACTCACTCGGAGGCAGCCGCACGCCACGCGGACCGGGTGTTGCGGCTTGCTCACGGTCAGCTCGCCGACGGCCGTGAGGCGGCGACGGCCCGCGCGCGATGAGTTCGGCAGCACGTTGGCTTCTTGCGCATTTCGCCGGAGGTTTGGCGCGACAGCAGCGCGCGCGGACATTGGTGCAGGTGGTGGCGATCGCGATCGGGGTGGCGCTGGGCGACGCTGTACACCTGATCAACGCCTCGGCGTTCGCCGAATTCTCGGCAGCAGAACGCAGCCTGTCGGGCGCCGCCGACGTTTCCTTGGTCGGCCCTCCGGGCGGTTTCGACGAAAACTGGTACCGGCGGATCGCGACCGATCCGGCGGTGGAGGTGGCCGCTCCGCTGCTGGAGGTGGATGCGGCAGTCGATGCAGGACCGC
>JAFAIM010000016.1 GCA_019236735.1 Burkholderiaceae bacterium | reverse complement strand
TTCTGCAGCCGGTAGAACTGGCCCGGACGGAACTTGCGCGCCGCCGCCGGCGCTCGCACGATCACCTCGACGATCGTCGGCGTCAGGCGTTGCACCGAGTGGACGGTAGCGAGCAGCTCGTCGGCGAGCTGCGCGAAAAACTGCGCGCTCGGTTTTGCGCAAGCCGGTGAGCGCTGGTCGAGCAGCCGCGAAATTCTCGGATAACCCTGGCGCGCCGACGCCATCGCCTTCACGACGTTGCCGAAATACGATGGGTGCAGATCGCCGAGGAAGCTGACAAAGCGACCGTCGTCCAGCCTCGACATCAGCACGTCCGCACTCGACGCCTTCGGCATGCCCAGCGCGGGCTTCACGGGCGCACCACTCTCGTCGCATGCGGCAAAGTACTTGCCATCGAGGCGGAAGTGCGCCGAATCCTCGCGAGCAAGCACCGTATTGGGCGATGTTCCCGCAGCCACGAGCACCGTGTGCGCCGCCATCCAGTGCTCCCCTTCCACGACCCACTTGCCGTCGTCACTGCGCCTCTGGCGACGGAAGCGGATCCCGCGCACCGCGCCGAAGTTGTCGACCTCGATTCCGCTCGGCGACAGGCACTCGACGAAGGAGATCCCCTCCTCCAGCGCCTTCTCGACCTCCTCGTGGTTCAGCGTGTACGACGGGCTGTCGATCAGCCGGCGCCGGTACACGATCGTGGAACCACCCCATTCGCGCAGCAATTCGGCCACGCGTGCGGCACGCTGCTCCCGATGCGCGCTTTGACGCTCCTCGCGCAGAGCGCGCGCGTGCGCGAGGAACTCCTCGGCGATCTCGCGATCCAGATCATCCCAACAGTCGCGGATCGCACCCTCCCCGATGTCCGCTGCCAGCCCCTCGTAACGGTGGAGAAATTTCTCGACCTGCACTGCGTAATACGCGAGCGACTCGGTCGCTGCGTCCACCGCCGTCAGACCCCCGCCGACCACGACGACCGGAAGCCGCAATTGCAGGTTGGCGATCGAATCCGCCTTAGCCGCCCCCGTCAACTGCAGCGCCATCAGGAAATCGGAGGCGGACCGCACTCCGCGCGCAAGGCCGTTGGGCACGTCGAGCGTCGTGGGCTTGCCCGCTCCCATGCACAGGGCCACGTGATCAAAACCCAGCTCCATCGCGTCGTCCAGGCCGAGAGTGCCGCCGAACCGTACGCCGCCAAACATCGCAAACTCGTCGCGCCGCGCCAGCAGCAGCCGGATCAGCTTCAGATTGTTCTTGTCCCAGCGCACGGTGATGCCGTATTCGGCGACACCGCCGAATCCGGCCAGCACGCGCTGATCGAGCGACTCGGTGATCGAGCGCACGTCGCGCAGCGGCTCGAACGGCGCGCGTGAGCCGTCGGCACGAACTCCAGCGAGCGATTCGGGCAGCGGTTCAATCTTCAGCCCGTCGATGCCGACCACCGTGTGGCCGTCGTTCAGCAGGTGGTGCGCCAGCGTGTACCCAGCCGGGCCCAGCCCCACCACCAGCACTTTGCGGCCGCTGGGTGCGCGTGGCAGCGGGCGCGCGATGTTCATCGGATTCCAGCGCGTCAGCAGGCTGTAGATCTCGAAACCGAACGGCAGCTCCAGCACGTCCTTGAGGGTGCGCGTCTCCGCTTGCGGGATGTTGACCGGGTCCTGCTTCTGGAAAATGCACGCCTTCATGCAATCGTTGCAGATCCGGTGGCCCGTGCCCGCAACCATCGGGTTGTCGAGCACGATCATCGCAAGCGCGCCGACCGGCACGCCCTGCGTCTTCAGCATGTGGAATTCGGAGATGCGCTCTTCCAGCGGACAGCCGGACAGAGCCTCGCCGAACGCGCTCTTCTTGTAGACGACCACCGCCTGCGGGGCATCCTTGGGCGGCCGCTCCTTCAGCCCGTCCGAGCAGGAATCCTTTTTCTGAGGATGGCATTGGATGCAGTAGTGCGCCTCATCCAGCGCACCCGCCAGATCGAAACCCGCGTCGGTCAGGCCGAAACCGTCGCGGCGCCGGATGTGGTCGGGGCGGATGCGTATTTCCGCAACGCCTTCGTCGTCCTGCTGGCGCTGTGCCGCCCGCACCAAGTTCATCGGATCGACGCCGGCCGGCACGTGGAAAAGCACCCCGTCGTGATGGCGGCTTTGGCCGGCGGATGTATGCACAGCCCACGCTGCATATTGCCGGGCAACGTCCAGTTCGTTCGCGTGAGCTACCTCATCGGTCAGCCACCGGCTCACCGCACGCGCGAAGCCGAGCTCATCGAACGGGGCACCGAGCAGCTGCTGGAGCCGCGCAAACAAACCATCGCCATCGAACGTACCAGCCTCTTGCGGCGCGATTTTCTTCGCCGCCTGCCGCTGTACGAATTCGCGCTTGATGCGGAACAGCGGCTCCAGTTCGGTGTGGCGTTCCTTCAAAGCCGCAAGCTCGAACTGGATACCGAACAGCTCGCCGACGAATGTTTCCAGGTACGGCGCAACTTGCAACGCCAGATCGGATACGGCGGCTCGCGAAACGTCGGACGGGCAGGCGCGCGCGTCCAGCAGTGCTTGATGCAGCGGTCGATCCTCGGCAGCCAGACGCTCGAGGAAGATCCCATCGAGGCGGGTCAGCCCGTCGCGCCGGTACAGGTCCTCGATCGTCAGGCCATGCGCGAATACAGGCGCTTGTGTTCGATGCACCTCCGAATGATACTGTGGAGCGCCAACGTACCGGGCCCGCTGGGTCGCGGGCCCGCTCGATCAGGGGCAGTGCTTCAACCCCGTTGCGTCTCGTGCCGTGGAGCCTCGCGCCCGCCACGCTGCGGCGGGCTCGCGCGCTCGGGCGCGGGTCGGAACGCAGCGTGCTGTTCAGGCACTGCTGGCGAGCGATTCCAAGCCGCACGCGGTGCAGGAGCCTGCGCTGCTCGGTTCCATTGCGCGTGTGCAGCGGAAACTTGCGCCGCCCGATTCGATTCGGCGCGAGGTGCCGGGGTTTCGGGTTTCTGGGCCGGCTGGCGAGCGCGCTCCTGCGGAACCGCTCGGGGCGCTTCGTGCTGCCGGCTCGGGCCGTTGGCGTACGGCTGCCCCTGTCCGCCCGGTGCGCGTCCACGCGCAACGTCCGGACGGCTCTGTGCCGGTTCGTGTGCAAATACGCCTGCGCGCGGCGCCGACGCAATCGGCGGCCTTCCGTGGTTCACCGACGCTCGCAGCGAGGGCGTCATTTGCGCTACCTGCATATGTCGCTCTTGATCGGCTGTCGGCGCGTAGTGTGGCGCGCGCAGAGCCGCCCGCTCGCTATCGGTAGGCGCAAGCCGAACTCCGCCCGGGCCGCCGTTGTAGCTGACATGTCCATCGAACCCGTGTTCGTGCACTGGCTGCGTGTACACGTTGGTGATCGAAACGCCGCCGACGTTGACCGCAGCGCGGTTGTACAGGAACCTGTCGTGGTCCCAACGCCCCCCGTCGAATCCTCGGCCGAAATAGCCGAAGCCGTAATTGACGCCGCCGTAGAACCCGACTGTCCTTCCCCAATATCCCGGGTGCCACACGTAAACGGTCTCTTCAAAACCCCAATATCCCGGCGTCCACAACAGCCCGGCAGCCGGCGCCAGAACCCAGGTGCCCGGTACCCAGTAGTAGCCAGTGTCCGGGTCGTAGGCCCAGTAGCCCGGCGTCCACATGTATCCCGGCGCCGGACACGGCGGCTGCACGTAGACCGGCAGCACCGGTGGCGCGAAGCCTACGGAAACCGAGACTCCCCATGCCGCCATGCTGGCGGTGGGCACTGTCAAAACCGTCGACACGATGGCGAGCGCGGCGAGTGCCTGCAACAGTTTCGAGGTCTTCATGATCAGCTCCCTTGCAGCAATGCTCCTGACCATCTAACGCGTCACCATACCGGCGGTACACGCGGCCGCACGAGGCAGTTGCAACGACATGTCACAACGAAGCATTTCTGAAACAATGGGACACAGTTTCCACGGCCGTCCATTCATCCGCTCGGCTGACACACGGCGCACGGCTGTGCTCTCGCGACAACTTGTTACCACTGTTCGCATCCATGGCGCCGTCGGCCACCTAACATCGACTCTGCTCTTGATCCCGGAGAAACGAACATGCACCAGCTTTTTTCTCGCGCCGCATGGCGAAACGCATCGATCAGCTTGGTCGCGGGCGCGGCCATCATCGGAGCCAGCGCGCCAGCCCGCGCCGACGCTCCGCTCGGGCTGTACGTTGGCGGCGGAGTGGGCGAAGCGCACGTGCGCGACGGCAGCGTGTCCGGCTTCGTCGAAAACCACACCGGATGGAAAGCGCTTTTGGGTGTCCGTCCGATCCCGTTCCTGGGAGCCGAACTCGAGTACGCCGATTTCGGCCATCCCGCCGCGAGCGGCGTCGTCGTTGCGCCGGGGTTGGCGTACAACGTCGATGTATCACAGAAGGCGACCTCGGTGTTCGGTCTGCTGTACATGCCACTACCGCTACCGATCTTGGACCTGTACGCCAAAGCCGGAATGTCGCGCCTGCAAAGTGAAGTAAACACCACATGCGTGACGCCGTCGACGTGCGGCGCGAACCCCGGCCTTCACAGTCAATCGACCGACACGCGGGTCGCCTATGGCGCCGGCTTGCAGGCGAAGGTCTTCTCGCTCGCTGTGCGCGCTGAATACGAGCGCGTGGACCTGTCGGGCGGCAGCCCTGACATGTATTCGCTCAGCGTCCTGTGGAATTTCTGACCGGCGAACGCAACTTCAGACGGTCGCACCGCCGCACGAAGAGCCCGCTCCGGCAGTGCAGCCGTAGCAGTGGTTGGCCGTCACAATGCGCCGCGCGTTCAGCCGCGCGGGATCGAAGTCTCGAACGTGAGCGGGCGCGGGTTCCCCGACCCGCAACTCGAGCATCTGGTTGAAGTCGCAGTCGTACAGCGTGCCGTCCCATCCGATCGATATCGTGTCGCGGCACATCACTGCCTGCGCCGCGTCCGGGTTGAACGCATTGGCGAGACGCTGCATGTAGCCCTCGTAGTTCCCGGTTTCGACCAGGAACTGCAGGAAACGTCCGATCGGCATGTTGGTGATCGTGTAAAGGCGGTTAAAGACGACTCCGTGTCGGCGCTGCAGTTCGCGCTGAAATTGCGCTTGCAATGCGTCCTGCCGTGCCGGCAGGAATGCGCCCACGGGATTGTGGACCAGATTCAGGATCAGGCCGCTGCCTTCGTGCCCGTAGCCAAGCTGGTTCAACAAGCGCAGCGCCTCGATCGACCGATCGAACACCTTCTCGCCACGCTGCGCATCGGTCTGCTCCGGACGGAAGTACGGCAGCGAGGCCACGACCTCGACGCGGTGGTGCGCCAGGAACTCGGCCACACCTCTCTGGGGGCCGAGCAGCAGCACGCTGAGGTTGCATCGATCCATCACGTGGCGGCCGAGCGATCTCGATTGCTCCACTAGCCAGCGAAAGTTCGGGTTCAGCTCCGGAGCGCCGCCGGTAATGTCGACGGTCGGGATGTCGGTGGCCGCAAGCGCCCGCATGCACAGTCGCGCCGTCTCCTCGCTCATCTGCTCGGTACGGTCGGGTCCGGCATCGACATGACAGTGGCGGCAGGTCTGGTTGCAGAACTTGCCGAGGTTGATCTGGAACACCCGGATGCCGGTGGCCTGCAGCGGCGCCAGATTTGCCTGCCGCATCCGCGCGTGGAACGGCGCGCACGAAGCCGTCGCGCCCAGGAGTCGCAACTGTTCGCGGGTCGATGCCAGCTGGCTGCCGCGGCCGACCAGGGTCAGCGCCATTTTCACATCGACAGATGCTCGACGACGTTGCGCATTTGTACCCCATGCACGAGCGAAGCGCCCCCGCGAATCGCGCAGGCGACGTGAACGGCTTCCGTCATCTCCTGGGCGTTCGACCCCTTCTCCAGGCACGACTGCGCGTACGCGTCGATGCAATACGGGCACTGCACTGCATGGGCAACGGCCAACGCGATCAGAGCCTTCTCGCGCTCGGTCAAGGCTCCTTGGGCAAATACCGCGCCGTAGTACGCGATGAACTTGTCCCATAGCTCGGGGCTGCCCTTGGACATATCACTGAATCGAGCCAGATCGTTCGGTCGATAGTACGTTTCCATTAGGGCACTCCCCTGGCGGTGATCCGCGATTGTAGGGTCGCCATGTGTGGCCGATTCTTACAGCTCGTCGGGAAATGCGTGCCGATCACGTCTGAATAAAGCGATCCGCCGGTCTGCTTCGCGACCGCTGGCGCGCGCGAAGCGGAATTCCGAATCCAGCGCCGGCCCATCGACATCACCTGGAGACTTGCGATGTCTGCCTATCGGTTCGGAAAGCATCCGCCCAAGCAGGACTACCGCACGTTGCGGCTGAACGACTATTTCACGAAGGCGCTTCCGGCGCCGCCCGCAAACTACAACGTCCTGCCAGCGGTCTACGACAAGCTTGGCACTTCCAATCCGTCTCAACTTTTCCCGATGGACGGCAACGATACGCTCGGCGATTGCACGATCGCGGCGCTCGCGCACGCCGAGACGGTCTATAGCGGGCTAACCGGTAAAAAGCAGATCATGACGAAGACCGCCGTCGTCAAGGCGTACATGCACCTGACTGGCGGCGTGGACTCCGGACTGAACGAGCTGGACGTGCTGAACTACTGGCAGTCTCAGAAGGTCGGTAGCGACCAGATCCTCGCGTTCGCGAAGATCGACCCGAAGAACCACACCCATGTTCAGCAGGCGATCCAGCTGTTTGGGGGTGTGTACCTGGGATTCCAGGTGCAACAAAACTGCGTGCAGGAGTTCGACGCGGGCAAACCATGGACGCCCGGCCCACTGACAAACGACGGGCACGCCGTCTACGCGGTCGCTTATGACCCGAACCAGGTTACGGTTCTGACCTGGGGAAGCACCCAACACGGAACCTGGGCCTGGTGGGACGAATGCGTCGACGAAGCCTACGCAATCATTCCCCCCGAGGCGACCACATTCTCCGGATTCAACCTGGACCAGCTCAAGACCGATCTGAGCGCCGTCGCGCAGTAGCGGGAGACGCTCGTAGCGGGCCGCTTCCGGCACCGGCGGCGGCCTTTTCAGGTCCTGCGAGGTTATGCGACTACGGAGCCCACGGAGTGGCGCCGCTCTGAGGCAACGACGACGAGGTGGCGCGTGGCAGGTGCGGCGGCGCAAATGACGGGACCACAGCGCTGCCCTGGCCGAACGGTATCCCCATGCGGACAGCGAGCTCCACCTGGCTGCGCGAGTGCAGGCCGGAGACGATTAACCGGTCGGTCGGCACGCCCGCGACCTGCGCCTCCAACATCAGGTCTTCCCACGCCTCCCGCCGAGACGAATTCGGAGCGACCAGCCTGGCAAAGTCCGGTTGCAGAAACTCGAGCGCCCTGCGCTCCATCGACGCCTCAGCCGCGGTCAGCAGGTATCCGACCAGCACGTTCTGATCTCGCAGATGGTCCCGAAAGACCCGAATTCGATAGCGGGAACGCATGCGCTGAATCGAACCGCGCAGCAGGATCGCGATCCGATGCGACACCAGCTCATGCGCCTCGAACGATCCGACCAGGTAATCGAGCAGGCGTTCGACGGTACCGAAGGAAAGCGTTGCCCCAACGCGATCGATTTTCTCGCATTCGAGCATCTGGAACGCCGTGTCCAATGCCGCGGCTTGAATTCGCGCGCGCTGGGTCGTCGAGGCGTTGAACCCCTCGGTCCACAGATACAGCTCGTCGAACCAGCGTTCTCCCGATGCCAGCGCGCGAGTTGGCCAGATGGTGGCGCAGATGCTGCCTTCGATCGGACGCCCCTTTTCCTTTGAGAGCCAACTGGCCGGCCACTGGTGCGTGTCAGCCATGGTGGGCCTTCAGACGCAAATTGCGAACAGAACCCGACATTCCGCCAATTGCCCTATTCGGGTCATGGCGTTTTACCAAAACGCGAGCAGGCGCCCGTCCTCGAGCTTAATCTGGCGTTGCTTAAGCGGGCGTTCGCCCTTTTCGACGCATTCGCCGCTCGTGATGTCGAACACCCAGCCGTGCTTGGGACAGGTAAGCGTAGTCCCTTGTAGCGCCAAGTGGGGAATGTTGGTGTCTTCATGCGGACAGCGGCTGTCGTACGCACGGAAACCTTCCGCCGTCCGATAGACGAACAGACCCCGCCCGTCGCAATCGACCCGTGCGACCTCGCCCGCGCCGATTGCGTCGGCCGCCATTACGTCGTGCCAGATGCCGGCCACACCCAGGGATTCGGGCCGGAATTCGGGCAGATCCATTTCGAGCAGGATGTCTACTGCCCAGGTAATCCTCGACAGGCCCAGCGCCGGAAAAGCCATCAGAAGCGCGTCGAGCACCTCCTGCGCGGTGCAGCCATCGCGCAGCGCGCGCGCCAGATACTGGCGAAAGCCGCGCTCGGTGCGCGAGTGAACCTTCGTGATCACCGAGATCAGATCGCGGGTTTTCGGGTCCAGGTGCCTTCCCGCTTCCTTCAGGAAGCGGAAATAACTGCCCATCGCCTCGGGTCGAACCTTGACCAGGTAAGTGAGTGCGTCGCTCATCGTCCAGGGCCCTTGTCCCGGGGCCTTCGGATTCGCGCCCGGTGCACACGGAGCATAAACGCTGCGCCGGGACGGAATCGGAACAACGATACGGCCGTCAAGCCGAAGCGACCGCCTCCGGTTCCTCGATTGCGCAGGCGACCGCGTCCTCGACACGGTCGAGCAGGACGAAACGAATCTTTTCGCGCGCCTCGGCAGGCACGTCGTCCAAGTCCTTTTCATTTCGGCGAGGCAGCATCACCGTACGAATTCCGGCTCGAAGCGCCGCCAACGTCTTCTCCTTCACCCCGCCGATCGGCAGCACCAATCCGCGCAGGCTGATCTCGCCGGTCATTGCCACGTCGGAGCGCACCGGCTTGCCCATCAACAGCGACACCAGAGCCAGGAACATGGCCACGCCTGCGCTCGGCCCGTCTTTCGGCGTTGCGCCGGCAGGAACGTGGACATGAATGTCCGTGTTCTCGAGCGAGTCGCCCGTCCAGGTTTTTGCCAGCGTCAATGCCGCCTGGGCCGACTCCTTCATCACGTCGCCCAACTGCCCGGTCAGGATCAACCTGCCGCTGCCGGGCACCTTGCTTGCCTCGACGAACAGGATGTCCCCTCCGACCGGGGTCCACGCAAGACCGGTCGCGACCCCTGGCACGCTCGCTCGCAGAGCAACCTCGTTTTCGAAGCGACGCGGCCCGAGGATCGGGGCAAGATCGGGAGCATCGACCATGACCCGTTGCGCCTGCCCCTCCGCGATCCGCATCGCGACGTGTCGCAGCGCTGAGCCGATCTCGCGCTCCAGGTTGCGCACGCCCGCTTCGCGTGTGTAGTCGCGAACAATGGCCGCCAGAGCTTCATCCGTCAGGCTCGCCTGATCGGGGCTCAAGCCGTTCGCCTCGAACTGGCGCTTCATTAGGTAGCGGCGCGCGATCTGGATCTTCTCTTCCTCGGTGTATCCAGGCAGCTGGATGATCTCCATCCGGTCGCGCAGCGGCCCCGGAATCGTGTCGAGCACATTCGCCGTGCAGATGAACATCACTCGCGACAGATCGAAGTCGACCGCCAGGTAGTTGTCGCGGAACCGGTAGTTCTGCTCCGGATCGAGCACTTCCAGAAGCGCGCTGGCCGGATCCCCATGAAAGCCGCCGGCGCCCGTCTTGTCGATCTCGTCGAGCATCAGCACCGTGTGGGTGGTGCCTGCCCGGCGCATCGCCTGAATGATGTTGCCCGGCAGCGCGCCGATGTAGGTGCGCCGGTGCCCGCGGATTTCCGCCTCATCGTGCACACCGCCCAGCGCTACGCGCTGGAACGCTCGACCGGTGGCACGCGCGATCGATTGGCCGAGCGAAGTTTTGCCAACGCCGGGCGGGCCGACAAAGCACAAGATCGGGCTCTTGCCCTCCGGGTTCAACTTGCGAACGGCCAGGTATTCCAGGATCCGGCGCTTAATCTTGTCGAGACCGAAGTGGTCTTCATCCAGCACCCGGCGAGCCTCGGCCAGATCGATCGCATGCTGCCGCTCGCGCTTCCAAGGCAGCTCGGTCAGCCATTCGAGGTACGCACGCAGCATCGAGTACTCGGCGCCCCCTTCGCCCGCTCGTTGCAGGCGTTTGAGGTCCCTCTCGGCATGCTTTTGCACCTCCTCCGGCATTCCGGAGGCTTCAATCGCCTTCTTCAGCTCGGCGATCTCGGCGGCTTCATCCTCGCCCTCGCCCAGCTCCTTCTGGATCTGCCGCAATTGCTCGCGCAAGACGTGCTCGCGCTGACGCTCGTCCAGTTGCGCGCGCGTCTTCTCACCGATTTCCTTGGAAAGCCTCAGCACTTGCAGGCGCGCCGACAGAAGCCCGATCACCCGATCCAGGCGCCGCACGATGTCGAAGGTCTCCAGGATCTGCTGCTTGTCTTCGCTCTTAGCGTCGAGCAGGTTCGCGACGATGTCGGCCAACACGGGCGCAGACTCGATGCCTCGCACGACAGAGGTCAATTCATCCGGCACATGCGGAAGCAGCCCTATCGCCTCGACCGCCAGCTCTTTCAGTTGCAGGAAACGCGCTTCCACCTCCGCCCAGCTCGCCTCGGGCGTCTCGACCATAGCGACTCTCGCGACCAGGAAGGGCCAGCCCTCGAGGAATTCCAGGATTCGGAAGCGAGATTCGCCCTGCACCACAAGGTGGTGCGCACCGCCCTGGCCGGTGATGTAGCGAACGATCGGTCCGGCCGTGCCCACCCAGTACAAGTCGGAGGGGCCGACATCGGTCTTCTCGGGGTCGCGCTGCAAGAGGAACCCGGCGCGCAGCTCGCGCTTGACCGCTTCCTGGGCCGCAGCCACAGAGGTCGGCCGGCCGATGGTGACGGGCGACAGAGCGCTCGGAAACAGCACGGCGTTTCGCAGCGGGATCACAATCAGCGCGTCTTGGGGCAAGGGCTTGGTGGCCGTGGAGGCGTGCACAGTTCCCGGCTGACTTCCTGCGCCAACCCGCGCGGGATCCTCGCCGGACCACATCCGCTGCAGCGTGCGCCATTGCTTCATCGTGGTCCCTTCATCTTGTTGAACGTCAGCACCAGGCAGCCGTTCACGAGTTCCTGCGCCACCGGCTCGAGGACATGCATCGGAAGCGCGATTCGACGTCGGAAGCGTCCGTACGGAATTTCGATCCGGTGGATGCGTCGACGGGTCGTGTGGTCCCACCACGGGCACTTCTCGTCCAAAGACCCTAGATTGGGGGGCCGAGCGGCTTCTTCAACTGGCTCTGAGGCTGACGGTGATCGTGCGCCCCGCCTTGACGACGCGCGAACGGAATACGAAGCGCTCCCCCCTCGCGGGCGCCAGCAAATTGATCTTGTATTCAACGGTTAGCACCGCGGCGTCATCGGGCATTAGCGAGAAAGCGGCATAACCGCACGCCGAATCGAGTTCGCTCGCACACGGGATTCGTAATTCGGGTCCATTGGGTGGCTCATTTCGAGGATTGAAACGATTGGCTCATTGGCAAGCTAGCCGTTCGGACTGCCCCATACAGGCCACACGCGCGGGCCGATTGCGTCCGAAAATACTCCCAGTGAATCCGAGAGCGGGAGGCTGCGGATTCAAGCACCTACTGAACGAGGAGTCGATCTTAATGAGCACCGACAATATCGATCCGCTGTTGAAGCGCTTCCGCGCCTCTGAGGCTCAGGAAAAAGAGGTTGTCGACGACAGCGCGGGCTACCGAGCGCTGTTGCACTCGTCCTCGGAGCCGGCGGCGCGCAAGCCGTCTGAAACGAAGTCGCGCAGTGCAAAGCAGCAAACACGGGTGTTTGCCGATACCACCTCGTGACCCCAAGGTCGAACTCTTTCCTAAGCAGCCATACTTAAGGGATGGGCCCGGCAAAACCGGGCCCTTTTTGTTTCTCATATCCGTCAGCCGACCGGATGCGCGGAATTCTCATCGCGCGCCCGAGACGCTTTGATTTTCTTCGTTCAGGTAGCTTCGGAGCGGATCCAGGTACCGTCTTTCCCAGCCGCCGTCGGGCATTTCGCCGTTCAACTGTGCCCGCATCTGATCCGGAAATCCCTTGTGCTCCACGGCAAGATGAGTGCCAGAGCCCTGTGCTTGCAACTCGAA
>JAFAIM010000025.1 GCA_019236735.1 Burkholderiaceae bacterium | reverse complement strand
ATCAGTCTGCGTGTGTTCTGAAGTCGCCCTGCTGGACCATGGCCGCCCTTTAGCGCGAGGTCCACGATCATCAGATCAGGTCGCGCGCTCCGCAGCAACGCCAGCGCCTCTCGACACTTGACGCTTCGCCGCACACCACCATATCCGGTTGCGCGCAGACGTATGCGGAAAGACCTTCACGAACCAGCGGATGGTCATCGACAATCAGAACGCATGCCGGGGTGAGAGCCCCGTTGCGAGGCGCACCTGCGCCTCCGCGGTGCCACCCTTCGAGACATGGCGCGCGCGCGCCTGGACACTCAGACGTTGGTTCCGAATTGGAGTTCGATCACCTGGTGGTGTTGCACAATGGGATCGTCCGCTTTGCCGGCCTGCCCGGGGAGCTTGCAAATCGCTTCGGCAAGCAGGACCTGGAGGAAGCTTTCCTTGCTTCGATCGATGGGATTCATGCTCTAGATGAATTTAGCGGGCTGAACGATGGCGAGCATACGCAGCGAAGGCTCCAATGACGCTCCTAAACCACGCAAAAAGGTAGAACGCAAAATCCCGCTACTACGCCTCTGCCGGTCTAGTTTCAGCGTCGGCTCCTTCGGCGGCCGCCTCAGCTGCTTGTGCCTTCGGCTCGGCCGCTGCCGATTCCGGTTTGGCCGCTTGCTGAGCCGCCAACTTCTTGGCCTTCGCCGCCTTGCCTTCCATGAAATTCCCAAAGTCCATGTCGGCGTGCAGTATGTGGTCCGTCAGCCAGTTCTTCAGGAAACGCAGCACCTCGGCATCTATTTGCTTCACGCCGCCCTGAAACTTCTCGTTCAAATCAAAAATAGAGGAGACAAGCGCTTCGTGGATTTGGCGGTGCTGATCCAGCTTCGGATAGGAGTTCGCACTCATGAGCGCTTCCTCACGCACAAAATGCTCCTCCGCGTATGCAATGAGCTTGGTCAAAGCTAGCGATACTTGGTTGCGGCTGAACGATGTGGCGTGGGCGCTGTGCAACTCGTTTATCAGATCAAACAGGTACTGATGCTGCGCATCGATCTCCTTGATACCGATGCGATAGTCGTCGCGCCAGCTCAAGATCGTCATCAAATCCTCCGAGGCGTTATCTGGGAACCAAAAGCTCAGGTCAAACGAATAAAGCAGAAGGCAATGGCGCATTGTGAGCAGAAAGTTTTGAACCTCCCGAACCGTCATGCTAGGCCTTCGATATTTGGTGCGATACCTAAAGAAGCGCAGGTCCGCCGGCCTTATCCCAGAAAACAACCTTTGATAGGCACCCTACCCTAGAACGATTCCGCAATTGTTTTCGGTTGCACGAGCAGTCGCCGGCGAAGCCCAGCCGCCCTACGGGCGCGAGCACGCGCCTCAGGCTCTATTTGCAAGCGAACTGCCGCGCCTGAGTGATTGCGCGCACTGGCACGAATGCAGCCTGACGCAGGATGCGGTGAATTATCTGCCAGCGGCCGAAGCCGCCATGGGTACGGTGTTTCCGTGCCCGTGGGGCATCGCTGTCAAGAGATCAGCGCCTCCAGCCCCGCCCCAAACTGTTGCAGCGGCGGCATCGACAGCAGCACTGACGGTGCGGTGGCCGCCAGCGTCCGATCCTCCGGTACCCACGAAAGGTCCACGTGCAGCAGTCGCGCGGCGTCGGTCGGCAGACTGCGCGCCGCGGCGGCGTCGTCCATGGCCAGCACCTCGACGCGCGCCCGCCAGGCCGCCACATGCACCAGCGCCGCCAAGCCGTGAGGTGGCGTCACGGCCGCCGGACGCGGCACTGCGCGGATAGCCTCGACAATCGGCTCTGGAAAATTCCATAGCCGAGCCAGTTCGGCGCCGGCCTCGGCATGGTCGAATCCGAGCCGATCCTTTTCGGTATTGGGACGCTGCGCGCTCAAAGGGTGCACCTGCGCGTCGAGCTCTTGCATTGGACCCGGCAGCATGCGATGCATCAGCAGCTGCCCGATCCCGTGGGTCAGTCCGACAGTGAAACCCGTCTCCGCATTGTGTCCGAGTTGGTTTCCCAGCCAGCGCGCGGCGGCGGCCGTGTAGCAGCTGTACAGCCAGAACTGCTCCAGGTCGAGGTTCTTCACGTCTCGGAAGGCGGCGACCACGCCGCAACTGATCACCAGGTTGCGGACCATCGCGACGCCAAGCATCTGCAGCGCGGCGTCGATGTCGGAGATCCGGCGCGGCACGCCGAAGTACGCCGAATTGGCGAGGCGCAGTGTCTTGGCGCCCAGGACCGGGTCGGCCGAGATCTGGGCTCCGATCTCGTGCAGCGCTATGTCTTCGTTCCCCAGCATCTTCAGCATCCGATTTAAGAGCTTAGGCAACGTCGGCAGCTCGGCCGATTGCGCAAACAATTCCTCCAACGTCACGATGGCTCTCCAGTCGTGTTTGTCATCCCGGATTGCGAAAAGACGCAAATCGTCTGCTGCAACGCCACATATCGTTCGATTCTGGCGGAGGCGGACGTGATGTCGTATCCACAACGCGCCGCCCCGGCGCCTCGAGGTTAGCAGCAAAATGAACGACGTTCGCCCGCCCCCTGGCCTTCTTGGCGTGGCGAACGGCCTCTCCGCTGAACAAGGTACATCGAGCGCCTCGGCGATCGGCTGCGCCATCGATGCCATGCAGCGCAGCGTGCTGTTTCTCGACGCGCTGCGACGCCGCGGCAACTCCTATCGCGAGCACCTCGCCGCCGGCGAACCTCCCCTGCTGAAATTCGACAGCGAGCTGCTGGTCGACGGGCGGACGCTCGCGCGGCCCTGCAACTACCTGCTGTTGCGGATCGTTGCCACCGAGGGCCAGGTCACTGAGCCCGACGCGCGCCCGGTGGTCATTGTCGATCCCCGCGCCGGGCACGGCCCTGGCATCGGAGGGTTCAAGCGAGATTCGGAAGTTGGCGTCGCGCTGCGGGCCGGCCATCCGGTGTACTTCGTTGCATTCCGCCCGCAGCCCGAGGAAGGCCAGACGCTGTGGGACGTGCTGCGCGCGGAAGCCTGTTTCCTCGAGGAAGTCCGCCGACGCCACCCCGCCAGCCCGCCGCCGCTGATCATCGGCAACTGTCAGGCAGGATGGGCCGTGGCTTCGCTGGCGGCGCTGAGGCCCGAACTTTGCGGGCCGCTGCTGATCGTCGGTTCGCCGATGTCCTACTGGGCCGGCGGCAGCAAGCTCAACCCGATGCGCTACAGCGGCGCGGCGCTCGGCGGGAGCTGGCTGGCCTCGCTCGCCGCCGATCTGGGCGGCGACCGCTTCGACGGCGCCCACCTGGTGGAAAACTTCGAGCGCCTCAACCCCGGCAACAGCGCCTGGTCAAAGTATTACCGGCTCTGGTCCCAGGTCGATACCGAGACCGAACACTTCCTGGAATTCGAGCGCTGGTGGGGCGGGTTCTTCCTCATGACGGGCGCCGAAATCGAGGCCATCGTCGAGAACCTGTTCATCGGCAACCGTCTCGCTCGCGGCGATGTCGATGCCGACGGCGAGCGCATCGACCTTCGCAACATCCGTGCGCCCATCCTCGTGTTCGCATCTCGCGGTGACAACATCACGCCGCCACCGCAAGCGCTGAACTGGATTATCGATACGTGGGGCAGCTCGCGCGCCATCGCGGCGGCCGGGCGTGTGATCGTCTACGTACTGCACGAGAGCGTCGGCCACCTCGGGATCTTTGTGGGCTCCGATGTGTCGCGCCGCGAGCACGATCAGTTGGTCAATTCTATCGACGTGATCGAGAACCTTCCGCCCGGCTTGTACGAGATGAAGCTCGTGCACAAAAGCAGCGGCGAAGTGCTGCGTTGGGACAACCTGGAGCCCGGCTCCTACAGTGTCCATTTCGAGCATCGCAGCACCGACGATCTGCGCGCGATCAACCCCGAGGGTCGCGACGACGAGCGCATCTTCTCCACCGTCGCCAAGGTGTCCGAGCTGCAGGCGGCTCTCTACAAGGCCTGGCTGCGGCCCTGGCTGCGGCTTTGGCTGCGAATGGCGCCGGTACGCCTGCTCGCTCAGAACATGCGGGAGCTGCATCCGATGCGCTGGCAGCGGCTTGCGTTCTCGGACGCAAACCCTGCCTCGCAGGGGCTGGCCCTGGCCGCCGGCGAGGTGCGTCGGCACCGCCGGCCGGTTCCGGCCGAGCATCCGGGACGCGCATGGGAACGTGCGGTGTCGCAGCTCGTGGAATCGCAGTGGAACCTGTTCCGCGACCTGCGCGACCAGGCGCTGATTGCCTGGGTGCGCTTCGCTTTCGGCCCGTTCGGCTGGGGCGCGTGGCTGCCACCGGATCCGCCCGCTGAAGAGCAAGCGGTCGCGCGCGCGGCGCGAGAGATCGATGCGACCCGCAGTGAGGTCCTGGCGCGGATCGCCGACGGCGGCTTTGAGCAGGCCGTGTGCCGCATCGTGCTGGCGGGGATGGCTTCGATCGGTACCTTCGAGCGCAGGAGCTTGCGCATCGCCCGGCTGCTGGCCGACGTTCCGCGTCAAGATGGAGCGCGGCCGGTCGACTGGCTCGAACTGATGCGGCGGGAAGCGCGCATCGCCGCGGTGGCGCCGGTAGAAGCGCTCAACGCGCTGCCGCAGATGCTGCCGGACATGACCATGCGCGAACGAGCGTTGGCCGCGGCCGCGGCGGTGCTGATGATCGAGCCCACGCTCCATGCGCCGCGCTCCGAAATCATTGAGTTGATGATGGGCGTCCTCGGCGCCGATCCCGACCGCGTCACCGAGGCCTCGCGCCTGCTGACGCGCCGCATCGATCCGGCCCAATGAATCTGCTGATCCGAACAAAGGGGGAGAGCGGGTAAATGAACATGGAACTGCGCGACGAATGGCTGCAGAACCATACCTTCGAGGAAATCTCGGTCGGCCAGGGGGCGAAGGTGGTTCGAGAGCTGACCGAAGCCGATATCGCCGGCTTCGCCGCCCTGTCGGGCGACTACAACCCGACGCACACCGACGAGGAGTTCGCGCGGCATGAGGGCATGCGCGCCAGGACGGCGCACGGGATGTGGTGCGGGGCTGCGGTGTCGAGCCTGCTGGGAACGGTGTTTCCGGGCCCGGGGACGGTGTACGTGGAGCAGCGCATGCGCTTCGCGCGTCCGGCCTGCGCCGGTGACCGGCTGCAAATTGCGGTTCGGGTCAAGTCCAAGGACAGCGCGACCGGGCAAGTCACGCTCGATTGCGACGTGCGCCTCGAGGACGGTGCAGAAATCATGGTCGGCGAAGCGGTGGTCAAGGCACCGGCATCCAAACAGCGTGTGGCGAAGGCGAATGGATTGCGCTGGAACGTGTTCGATGCCGCTGCCGGCGTGCACCGGCTGCTGGCGCTGGCGGGCAGGCAAGCAACTGTTCGCTGCGCCGTGGTGCATCCATGCGATGCCGAGTCGCTTCAGGGCGCGCTCGACGCCGCGCGGCACGGCTTGTTCACGCCGGTGCTGGTGGCTCCGCGCGAGCGCCTGCTGGCGCTGGCGCAAAGCGCGGCGCTCGACTTGGGAGACGCCGCGATCGAGGACGTGCCGCACAGCCATGCTGCGGCCGAGCACGCCGCTCAGCTGGCGGCGTCCGGCGACGTACAGGCGTTGATGAAGGGCAGCCTCCATACCGACGAGCTGATGAAGGCGGTACTGGACCAGCCGGCATTGCGGACCAAGCGGCGCCTGTCGCACGTGTTCCGCTTCGACGTGCCGGCCTACCACAAGCCGCTGCTGGTGACTGATGCGGCGATCAACATCGCGCCGACGCTCGAGGACAAGGTGCACATCGTGCAGAACGCGATCGACCTGGCCCGCGTGCTTGGGTGCGAGAAGCCGAAGGTCGCGCTGCTGGCGGCCGTCGAGAGCGTCAATGCGAAGATGGCTTGCACGCTCGACGCAGCGGCGCTGTGCAAGATGGCCGAGCGCGGTCAGATTTCCGGCGGCATTCTCGACGGCCCGCTCGCCTTCGACAACGCAGTATCGGCCGAGGCTGCTCGCGTAAAGGGCATCACTTCGCCCGTTGCCGGTGACCCGGACGTGTTGATGGTCCCCGATCTGGTATCCGGCAACATTCTGGCCAAGCAGCTCGAGTACCTGGGTGGCGCGATGGGCAGCGGTGTCGTGCTGGGCGCGCGCGTTCCGATTGCATTGACGAGCCGGGCCGACGGCGCCACCGCGCGCCTGTGCTCAGCGGCGCTGGCGGTGCTGCTGGCGCGCAGCTACCGGACGCAGCCGCTGTGAACGCGCGTGACGGCTTCGGTACCGGCTGCACCGTGCTGAGCGTCAACGCCGGGTCCTCCTCCCTCAAATTCGCGCTGCACCCGGTCGCGGCGGACGGCGGCGTGCAGTGCGCTTCGCTGTCCGGACTGGCCGAGGGCCTTGAGCCTGGCGGCCCACCGCGGATCCGCCTGCAGCGCGACGGCGCAACCTTGCAGAGCGAACTGGCGGTCGGTCCGGGCACTTCGGGCTTCGACGTGGCGCTGCGCAAGGTGATCCAATCCGTGCAGGGCGACGGCGCGCCCCTTCCGATGGCGGTAGCGCACCGTGTCGTGCACGGGGGCGAGCGCTGCCGAAGCTCGGTCGTGATCGACGACGTCATGATGGACTACCTGGACAGCCTGGCGCCCCTGGCGCCGCTGCATCAGCCGCACAATCTGGCGGGCGTACGGGCGTTTCAGCGCGCCCTGCCCGGTGTGCCGCAGGTGGCCTGCTTCGACACCGCGTTCCATGCCGGCGCGCCGGAAGAGGAGCGCACTTTTGCGCTGCCCGAGGCGATGGGCCGCGCCGGAATCCAACGCTACGGCTTCCATGGCCTGTCGTACGCCTACTGCATCTCGATTCCGCAGCTGTCGCGCTGGCAGGCGCGGGGACGCGTGCTGATGGCGCACCTCGGAAATGGGGCGAGCCTTTGCGCGGCAAGAGACGGCCGCAGCGTGGCAACCACGATGGGCTTTTCGGCGCTCGACGGGCTGATGATGGGAACGCGCAGCGGAGCCCTGGATCCTGGCGTGCTGCTGCACCTGCTGCGCCAGGGCATGGGCGCCGAGGCGATCGAGGAACTTCTCTACAAGAAGTCAGGACTGCTCGGCGTGTCGGGCATATCGGCCGACATGCGAACGCTGCGCGCCAGCGATGCGCCGGCGGCGGCGCGAGCGATCCGGCTGTTTACATACCGGGTCGTACGCGAGAGCGGCGCGCTGGTGGCCGTGCTGGGCGGACTCGACGCCCTGGTCTTTACCGGCGGCATCGGCGAGCACGATCGCCGGCTGCGCTCCGACGTCTGCCGCGCGCTCGGGCACCTGGGGATAGCACTCGATGACGCGCGCAACGATGAGGCCGACGGCTGTTGCGTCGCCTCGATTCACGCGCAGGAAAGCGCCGTTGAAGTCTGGGTGGTTCCGACGGACGAGGGGCGCGTTGCCGCGCGCGATGCGGTGGCGCTGCTGGCACTCACCGGGCCAGCCGAAAAGGGCATTGAACCGGCGTTCGCGTAGCCGTAGCTGCCGCTTACGGCTCGATCGGCACGATGCTTGGCACGATCGGCGCGATTTCCAGGTGTTCGAACGAGTGGCGCTCGCCCTGTTGCACCGGCTCGGTTGCATGCTGCGGCAAATAGGCCTCGCCGTTGCCGAGCATGTCTGGCGCTTCCGACGCTGCGCAGCCACAAGAAGCGTCATACATCATGTTCAAGCAGCAGTTAACTTTGCGGGATGGCTTCTCAAACGTGCTCATTTCGCCTCCATCAGCCTTGGCGCCGAATTGCGCCTTGTCTGTGGATCGGCACGTGCCCGCCTTTCTTTAAGCAGATTGCGAAAATTTCGGGCCGTTGGGCGCTTCTGTCCCAACTGCCTCACGATGACGACCATCAGCTCAGGCAAGGTACTGACAGTCCGGTGCCGCGGGCACCGCTGACCCGTGGCGCGTGTCGCGCAGAGCGGGCGCGCTTTTTCCTTGCCGACCCATACCAGCCGGTCGAATCCTGAGCCGCAGTCGAAAAGCAGACCTTGAGGCTCGCTCTAAGCAGTCAAGGATCGCGAGCGACGCATATGGCTTGCGACTAAGCTCCAGCAGCGGATAAGCCGTCAACTGGGAGAAGATATGGCTTCGGGAAGGCAAGAACTCGAGTCGTTTGCGAGGGAGGGTCTGATGCGCGGTATCCCGCGGGATGAACTTGAAAGGGCACTCGCATCGGCAGGGTGGAACTCTGATCAAGTGAAAGACGGTTTGCGCAGGGGGGTGTCTGAATTTTGGGAAGGGTTAAGTATTTCTGTTGAACCTATGGCCGTTGCAGGTCACCTCCGGTCGCAGGCGAATGAAGGCGGTTGTCCAAAGTAGTACGGAGGCCGGGTTCGAGCCGGCGCGGCTGCTGCGGAGCATCTCTCGGAGCAGGCGG
>JAFAIM010000024.1 GCA_019236735.1 Burkholderiaceae bacterium | reverse complement strand
CTTCGCCGACCCAGTAGTCCACAGCGGCATCCGAGGGCGTCATGTGCCGTAGGCCACCGCCGAACGCCCCAATCTTCTTCGAATCGGGGTATTCGCACACCTCCGCCGGCATCATCGTGCTGATCGACAGGTAGGCGAGCTCGCCGTCGGAGTCGTTGACGATCTGGTGCGCAGTGTCCGGGCCTCCGGTCGGACAGCAGATCACGTCGCCCGCGCGGATCCGGCGCGTTTCGCTGCCGTAGCGCAGCGTGCCGGTTCCGCGAACGATGAAGAACATCTCCTCTTCGCCTCGGTGGCTGTGGAACGGGCACGACCGCTTGCCGGGCGGAACGACGTCATAGGAATAGCCCAGGTCCTTTGCCCCAATCAGCGGCCCGATTCGCACTGCGCGGCACTCAAACTGGTCGCCCTTGTGGAAATGCTCCAACTTCAATTCGTCGATGTTCACGACTTTCGAATCGATGACGCGCATCGGTGGTCTCCTTTGCGGAACCGGGTGGCGACAACACTCCAACACTATTTCGGACTCGATCGCTTTGCAGCGACCCGCTTTTCGGTGTCGGCAACGATCCGGACGGCTATGTCTATCGAGGCTTGCACCCGCGCCGTATCGCCGACGTAACCGGCTAGTGCCTCTTCGGCGCGTCGCCGCAGCGCGGAGGCGCCGATCAGTCGGTGGCGCGCCAGCGTCGCGATATCGTCCCGGTCCTGACTGGAAAAACGTCCGATCTTGCTCACGGCCAGGTCAAGCGGGGACAGCAGGCGAACTTCCAAGACGTTCGAATCGCGGGCGCCGAGCGAGAGCGGCTCCGAATCATCGTACGCGTCTTCGTGCAAAAGCCCGAGCGTATCGTTGTACTGGCGGTCGAAGTACAGCAGGCGCGCCGCTCCGTCGGCATCGCGATACGCCACCTCCAGATTCTCCGGCAGCGCGATCCGGCCGGAGAAGCTGGCATCGATATCGCGGGAAACGCGTTCGCCGGTGTACAGGTGCAGCGCCGCCCCTCCCGCCACGTACATTTGGATTGGCAGGGCGCGTTTCGGCAATCCTGCCAGCGACTGCCCGATCCGATCGACGATCTCGCGAAACGCCGCTACGAACTCAGGGCGCGCGCTTCGGTCAGGCTGCATGAGCGCGGCGAGCATCGAGCAGCGACAGGAATCGTGTGGGGCGCAGGGGGCTGCGCCGCAGCCATCGGTCGAAGACGGCCGGGTCGCTTGCTCCGGGATGCAGGTGCTCCGCCAGGGCCAGGAGGCCGCGTCGGTTTGCATCCCTTGTGCTTGCGAGCATAACTGCGAGGCCTGCCATGAAGAAGCGCGGGCCAGCTGACGCCCATCGGGCCGGATCGAGATCCCCTGAGGTGCACAGATCGAGCAGGCGTTCCTCATAGTTCCGGTCGAACGTTGCGGGCAGATGGCCATCCGGCGTCGAGTCTGGCGGCCGAACCTCGAGGACGCCCAGCTGCGCTCCGACCGCCTCGGCCAGCAATCGGAGCGTTTCGAAGTCGCAGTTGTCGCGGCGGCGCAGCCGCGAAAGCGTTTCCTTACGGACGCCTGCCCGATCTGCCCATTGCGTGTCGGTGAGCGCGAGCGCCCGCGCGCGACGGGTGAGGACGGTCAGTGCCTGATCGAGCAGTGGAGTTGACCTTTGCATCAACGAGATATTTACACTTGTTGACGATAAAGTCAACGCCAACGCCATTTCACTTAATCGATCGTCGCTTCGTCGACCACGAAATCGAGCAGGTTGCCGTTCTTGTCGACCATGCGGATGCGCGCGGGGAACCAGTCGAGTTTCTCGCTGATCCACACTTCGAGCGATTCGCGCCCCGCCGCGGTGGTGCGGTTCGAAAGCACCCGCAACGCAGGCAGGTGGCCCAGCCCCGAGTCGACGATATCCTCGCCCGTGACCGTGAACGTCCAGTGGCTGATGTCGTGCGTGCCGGCCAGCGTGATCGGCATCGACGCACCGCGAACGAACCGCTCCGGGTACACCTGGCGCAGCACCGATAGCTGGAACTGCACGCTCAGTCGGTCCTGCGTGCCGGGTTCCGCGTCGTCCTGCTGCTTGTCCTCGGTAAAGCTGACGCGTCGCTTGGTCCAATCGAACTGCGCGGTTGCAATCGGCCGGTGCGGCCGTATCTCGGAATAGCGCTCGGGCTCCAGTCCGAAGTCCGGGTCGAAGCGCCCGCGCGAAGATTCTGAGAAGTTGACGACGTCGATGCTCAGGTCCGACTGATAGTGGCCGTCCTGGAATTTCCATCGGGTTGTCGTGCGTCCGCGCACGCCGAGGACGAAGCCCCCGACGCGAACCGTACCGTAGGAGTCGTACACGAACCGGGCCGATTTCGGCAGCACAACCTGCACGGGTGCGTGCGAGGGCGCCGGCAGTGCGGGCGCGGCAGCCGAGGCGATCTGTGAAGCTGAAGATCCCTTCGCCGACACAGCCGCAGCGGGTTCCGGCGACGCGGAAGCTGCGGACGTCGCTACCGATGGCGGTGCCGGCACGGTTGGCAACTGCGCGCTGCCGGCCGCTGCCGGTCCTTGGGCGGGTGCAGCAGCCGACGGCGTTTCCGGTTTGGCTGGCGGCGATGCTTCGGGCTGTACTGCCGGGGTAGCGGGGGTCGACGTCGGTGGTGTTGGCAACTGCGCTGCAACCTGCGCAGGCGGGGCTGCAGGAGGCAGTTCAGGCTGATTCTGCGATTGCGCCGCTGGCGCGGGCGTCGCAGCGGCATCTGGTGCAGCGGCGGCCGCTGCGGCTGCTGCAGCGGATTTCCGCAGTTTCTCGTCGTCTTCTTTGCTGGTTCGCCGTTTCGATCCCACGCTGCCGGGGTGCGCCGTCCTACCCGGAGCGATCCGTACCGCGGTCAACGGCGCCAGGGCGCCTTCGCCCGTCCGAGGCGGCGGCGCAGCGATCCGGACCACGGCGCGCCGCAGCGGCAGCATCGCCGGAGCCGGAGCCGCGGGCAGCAACGCGACGTCGATTGTGGTCGCCAGCGCTTCGCGCGGCAGCAGCACGTGGATGCCGGCCAGCGTCTGCCACGCTGAAAAGTGGATCAGCGCCGCAAGCACCAGCGCGACGCCGGCGCGCACCGGAATTTCTGACAGTCGCAAGGTCACAGAATTCGAGGTTATCGAACCAGACACGAACGGAAGAATAAGATACGAAGCGCGGATGCCAACGATCCGAAATCATGAGGAGCGTTCCGATGGCCGATCCGAACCCGCTGGCGGCGATGCCCATTGCCGAGTCGCTGGCCAAGCAGATGAACGAGTCGCTGCAGTGGATGTCGCGCATGTGGGGCGGCGCGGGCGCGGTTCCGACCGCGGTCGAATCGGCGTTCGGTGTCCAGCCGCAATTGGCGCCCGGGCCGTCGATGCTGATGCCGACGCTCGACCCGAATGAGCTCGAAAAACGGATCAGTGTCCTGAAAACGGTCGCACATTGGCTGGAGATGAACCGCGTTTTGCTGCACTCGACGATCCAGACGCTCGAGATGCAGCGCAACGCGATCACGGCGATGCAATCGATGGCAGGAGCGACGCAGGCAGGATCGACGCCCTCCGGTGCGCAGGCGCAGCCCGCCGCATCGGCGACCAGCGAGTCGGCCGCGGCCCCTGTGAGCTTCGACCCGACCTTGTGGTGGAATGCGTTGCAAGAACAATTTGCGCGCGTTGCTACTGCGGCGGCGGCCCGTGCCGAGTCGGCGTCGGCCGATTCCGCCAGAAGCGAACCGGCTGCACCGCCGGAAAAACCCTTCAACAAACCGTCGGAATAGGCTTCTTAGGCCGATCGATGGGTGGTGCGCCACGTGGCGAGCGCGGGCGGGATGTCGTTCAACGATCGCAAGGCGAGGACGTCGGACGGCGTGCGCCGCATCAGCGCGGAACACGATCCACCCACCCAGATCGCGGTACCTGGCGGCAGCTTGCCGCGCAGTTCGATGATGCCGTCGATGACGTGGTTCGGATTCAAGGCTTCGCTGAAGGACAGCGCGACGATGTCCACATGCTGCGCCGAAGCGGCTCGAATGATATCCAGCAGCGGCGTCTGCACGCCGAGCGAGACGCAGCGGCACCCCTCGAGCGCGAAGAACGCCTCGGCCATCAGCAGGCCCAGACCGTGCGATTCCTGCGGGAACGTCGTCAACAGTACGACCGGAGGGCGACTGCCGGGTCGCGGGATCGAGCTGATCGCGCCCCGCAATACGACCTGGATCGACTCCGTATACAAGTGCTCTTCGTAAATCTCCAGCCGGCCCCGGGACCAGGCATCCCCGACGAGTTCGTTCAGCGGGGACACTACCTCCGAAACGAAGCGAGCAAGGCCGATTCGAAGCAGCGATTGCGAAAGCTGCCGCCGCAACTCTTCGACGCGATGCTGGCGAATCAGGTCCAGATAAACGTCCAACCCGCCATGCAGCCGCGCCACTTCTGCGCGTCTGGCCGCCTGCGGGGCGGCGGCGTCTGCCAGGCGCTCGAGCTGGTCGATCGCCAGCCCGATCACCTTACCGGGCCGATGGCCTTGGTCGAGCAACCGCTTCAGAACCCGCAGCTTTTCGACTTCCTGGCGCGAGTACGAGCGCTCGCCGGACGAATCACGCGCAGGCAATGGAAAGCGATAGCGCCGCTCCCAGACGCGCAAGGTGTCCTTGCTTAGGCCGGTATCGCGCTCGACCGCCGCAATGCCGAAGGCCCCGCCTTCTACATGGGGAAGGACATCGTTCATCGTGAGTTGCGCTGACATAATTGTCTACGACAATTCGGACAGCGCTAGAGTACCACGCGGGAGCGAGAACAATAGTGCGGTTGATCCCCGAATGCAGGCCCTTCTTGACCAAATCCCGCTAGGGAAGACGAGCGGCGGGTTTGATGCGCTAGCGCGCGGTGATTGTCGGGGGTTCCATTGTCCAAGTCATGGTAGGTCCAGAGGCTTACTTGTTGCCCACTGGAGAGGTTCAAGCGGCAGAAGGGGCCAGCGACACGTTGACCGGGCGCCGGCTCACGTGGTTTGCGCAAATAGGAGGGGTGCGGCACACTCGACCGCTGACTTGCTGCGGCGCGATCGAAGCGGAAAAGACGCCATGGCGCTGCTCGACCAAGGCCCGTCGTGGACGGATTTGCACAGGAATTCGTTGATGAACGCACCGGATTCGCTCTTCTTGGCCGACGTGCAGGCGGCGGCCGATCTGCGACAGCTCGCGATCCAGCTGGTGGGGGTGCGTTCGATTCGGCACCCGGTAACGATCGAATCGCCTCAGGGCCTGCAACATTCGGTCGCGTCGGTCGACATGTTCGTCGGGCTGCCCGCCCACCAAAAGGGCACGCATATGTCGCGCTTTATCACGCTGCTGCAGGAAAACTGCGCACCCCTTTCGACCGGCGCGCTCGCGGCACTGCTGTACGCGATGTTGCAGCGCCTCGAAGCTTCGAGCGGGTCGATCGAAGCGCGCTTTGCCTACTTTTTGAGCAAAGCGGCGCCCGTGAGCGGGGTCGAGAGCCTGATGGACTACGACGTCACGCTCGGCGCCCGTATGGCGGGCGGCGCAATGACGCTACGCCAGAAGGTGGTGGTTCCGGTAACCAGTGCCTGTCCCTGCAGTAAGCGGATCTCGGATTACGGCGCGCACAACCAGCGCTCTCACGTCACAATCGTGGCGGAACTGGGGGCGCCGCTGCCGATCGCCGACCAGATCCGGATCGCCGAATCCGCGGGGTCGTGCGAGGTGTGGGCGCTGCTGAAGCGGCCAGATGAAAAATATGTCACAGAGCGCGCGTACGATAACCCCAAGTTCGTAGAGGACGTGGTGCGCGACGTCGCTCTGGAACTGAATCGTGATGCGCGTGTGGTCGCCTATACGGTGGAGTGCGAGAATTTTGAATCGATCCATAACCATTCGGCATACGCGATGATTGCGCATGACAAGCGCATCGCTACCTGAGGGCCTACCCCGGCAGGGAGGGCCGAATATGGACATGCTGTATCCCGAGCTGTTCAAGTCGTTCGAGGCGGTCCGGTGGAATATGGAAACGGACGTCCCGTGGGATCGTTACGACGGCTCGCGCCTAAGCGAGGACCAGGCGCTAACGATCAAGATGAACGCGATCACGGAGTGGGCGGCGCTGCCGGCTACCGAGATGTTTTTGCGCGACAACCGGGCCGACTCCGACTTCTCGGCATTCATCTCGGTCTGGTTCTTCGAGGAACAGAAGCATTCGCTCGTACTGATCGAGTACCTGCGCCGCTTCCGTCCGGACCTGGTGCCGACTGTCGAAGAACTGCACAACGTGCGGTTCGAATTCGATCCAGCGCCGGCATTGGAGACGCTGATGCTGCACTTCTGCGGCGAGGTGCGTCTGAACCACTGGTACCGCTGCGCTGCCAGCTGGCACACCGAACCGGTGATCTGCCACATCTACCAGCTGCTGGCGCAGGACGAAGCGCGCCACGGCGGCGCGTACCTGCGCTACATGAAGAAGTACCTGGTCGAGGCGGGCGATACCGCGCGGGCGGCCTTCGCCAAGATCGGCGTGCTGATGGCCAGCGCGCGGCGCACCGACAAACCGCTGCACCCGACCAATTTGCACGTCAACCGCAGCCTGTACCCGCAGGACACGGTCCAGTCGCGCCTGCCCGATCCGGGATGGCTCGACCGCTGGCTCGATCAGCAGATCCGATTCGACTCGGAGTGGGAGACGCGCGTGGTCAAGCGGATCTTGCACAACATGAGCCTGCTGTTCGAGCGCACGTTCGAGACCGTGCAGGACCTGAACCGGTATCGCAAGGAGATTGCGGCCCGCCTGGGCGTCCCGCCTGCTCCGGCTACGGCTTGATTCGTTTCCACCGGCATGCAAGAGGTTCCGGGGCATGTACCGCTGCTGGCCACCACCCGCGGGCGCGCGACCGAGTGCGTCCACTGGGGCAGCGTCGCCGTCTGCGACCTGCGCGGCAACCTGGTGTCGAGTGCCGGTGACGTCCACGCGCTGAACTTCACGCGCTCCGCGCTCAAGCCGCTGCAAGCGCTTCCGTTCATCGAGGACGCTGGCCCGGCGCGATTCGGCTTCGGCTCGCACGAAGTGGCGCTGATGTGCGCCAGCCACAGCGGCGAAGCCATGCACGTGCGGATCGTGCAGAGGATGCTGGAGCGCGTCGGTGCGGGCGCAGCCGACCTGCAGTGCGGCTCGCATCCACCCTTGTACTACGCCGCCACGGGCGAGCCGGCGCCGCCGCGCACCTTCGGCGCGCTGTACCACAACTGTTCCGGAAAGCACGCGGGGTTCCTCGCCTACTGCCGCCTGCACGGTCATCGACTGGCGGACTACCTCGCGCCCGAAGCGGCGCTACAGGTGCGCATTCACAACACGGTGCAACGCTTTGCGGGCGAAAGCCCGATCGAACCCGGGATCGACGGCTGCAGCGCGCCGAACTACGCGCTGCCGCTGCTGCGCCTCGCTCACACGTACGCCCAGCTCGCAGCCGGAAACGACGACGCACTGGCGGCGCTGCGCTATGCAATGTTGCGCCATCCCGATCTGGTGTCGGGGACCGGGCGCGTCGACCTTGCAATCGCCCAGACCGGCCGCGGGGACTGGATCGCCAAGGCCGGTGCCGACGGGGTACAAGCAATCGGCGTGCGTTCACGCGCGATCGGGATCGCGATCCGGCTCGCCGACGGCAATGCGCGTGCGCTGCATGCGGTGACGGCCGAGGTGTTGCACCAGCTCGGCCTGCTGGAGCGGCCGCAAGACAGTCCTTTGGCGGCGGAGTTTCGGCCGCAGATCAAAAACTACCGCGGTATCGTCGTCGGGGCGTTACAGCCGTTGCTCGAGCTCCGGCGGGGCTGAGCGATTGCCGCACCGCTGGAAGTCCAAGGTGCTCGACTGGTCCGCGAAATGCTCGGCTGCTTGCATTGCAGCTCTCGACACCTAACGATCGTCTCCAGGTCTCTAGAAGCGACCGACCCGCGTCATGCAGACGGTTGCTACCGGGCGGCAGGCGGCCGCTCCAGCCCCGCGCCTTTCAATAAGTCGTCCACTGCCGCACTTGCCAGCAGATCCAGCAGCTCTCGCGCCGCCTCCGCGTCCGACGGGGAAGCCGAGAGCACGCCGCTATATACGGTGTAGGTCTGGATTGGCGCGGGCAGAGGCCCGATCAGAGTCACTCCCTTCACTCCAGTCAGCTCGCTCATCATCTGGATGCCGATCTCGGCCTGACCGCTAGCCACGCGCTGGGCAACCGCTCCGCCGGGCACCAGGACTGCCTTCGGCCGGACCTCTTCGGCCAGCCCGAGCCGCTCCAGCAGATGCGAGAAGTAGATTCCGCTGGTGCCACCTGCGGCTGGATCGACATACGCGATCGATCGCGCCTGCCTCAGCGTCTGCTCGAACGCGTCCAAAGTGGCGATATCGGGTCGAGGAGCGTTCTGGCGTACGACAACGCCGATGCCGACGCGCGCCAGTTCCATCGGCGCGCCCGCCAAGAATCCTTCCGGAACACGCTGCACCCCCGCTGGCGTCAACAGCGCGACGTCAAATTGCTCCCCCTCGCTGATCCGCTCCACGAGCTGCCCGACTGTGCCTTCCTCGATCACGACCGCCCGGCCATGTTCCTTTTTGAATCGAGCGGCCGCGGCAGCGACGAAGCGCTCGCAAGCGCCGGCGCTGAATACCTTCACCGGCTCTTTCGCGGGTGCTTTCGGCGGCGCATTTGGCGCCGGCGGCGCGGCCTGGCACAGCGCGGGAGCCAGCGCGCTGGCGCCTGCGACGAACACGATCGCCGCAGCTGCGGCGGCGATCAGGCGAGGCGCACCGGTTCGCGTCAGATTCCCCAACCGGTCACCTGCACGGTCTGGCCGGTAATTCCGGCGGACGCATCGGACGCGAGAAAGACAACCACCCGCGCGATGTCCTCCTTTTTCGCCCACTTCTTCAGATCCTTCGGTTTCATCGCCTCGATGTTCGAGGTGGTGTCGACCAGCCCCGGTGCGACTGCGTTGACGCGGATCGTGTGATCGCGCCCTTCCAGAGCAAACGTGCGGGTCAGCGCCTCCACTCCTGCCTTGGCACAGTTGTACGCCACCATGTTGGCCTGGGGCGAGCCGGCGCGCGCGAAATTCACGATCACGCCGGAACCTCTGTCGCGCATCGATGCGAACACGGCGCGCGAGCACAGGAACGTGGCGAGCAGATTGTTGTCGATTTCGGCCCGCCAGTCCTCCAGCGAGGTTTCGACGGCCGGTTTGTAGCGCGTCAGACCTCCGGCCAGATTCACGAGGACATCGATCCGACCGTAGTGCGATACGACCCGCTCGACCGCCTGCTTCACCTCGGATTCGTCTGCCAGATTGGCGGCGAGCGGCAGCACGCGGGCGCCGTTCGTGCTCAACTCCCGTCCGCGGGCCTCGACTCGATCGCGCGAACGCGCCACGATTGCCAGCGCCGCGCCCTGCGCGGCAAGCGCCGCCGCCACCACCTGTCCGACCTGCCCGTCGCGGCTGACCCCGGTGACCAGCGCAACCTTATCGGGAAGAAGAAGAGCGGCCATGAAAGTCTCCCTGTCCAGCGCAGGCACTAGTATGCATTCGGGCGATGGGGGGAACCGCGCCACCGACGCGGGAACGGGCGCTGCATGGCGCGGCGCGCTCTCCGTTACACTCCCGCCTCCGGCCGCCGCACATACTTGTCATCCATGCTCGCCGAACAGCGGCAGGCGATC
>JAFAIM010000038.1 GCA_019236735.1 Burkholderiaceae bacterium | reverse complement strand
AATGGAACTTCGTTTCCTCGACGCGCGCGACGATCGAGCAGGCAAAGGCAGACTGGCGCGCCGGGAAAATGAAGCTTCCGATCCACGACGAGACCGAATTCGTGCCACTGCCCGAGTGATACCACGCCGAATTCTGCGTCTGGTTCTGCGGCCATCCTGCTGGTTGCTGCCAATTCGGTCTTCTTCTTCGCGCCTTCCCTGCTCGCGCATGGTGGTCTGCGCGGCAATCTACACCGATGCCGCGAAAGCGCGTTCGGCGCTCGCGCATTCCGGACTGGACCTGCGTCAACGGCAGTGAAAGAATCCACGCGTCGGGGGCAAGGTTTCTTGCCAAACTCGCTCCCGTCGGCGCGACACGCTTGGAAGGAGAGGCTCGATGAGTTGGCTGTCCGACGAGAACCTGCCGGACACGGTCCGTACCTACCCGGGCTGGAAGCGGCTGGAGGACCAGCGGACGTGGTACGCGGGCAAGAGCGCGCACAATCAGCGGCGCTACCTGCACTTCAAACTCGTGCAGATCGTGTTGGCATCGGCGATCCCGCTGCTCTCGCTGATCCAGGAGTCCTGGGGCAGGTGGCTGACCGCGGGTGCCGGCGCGATCATCGCCGTGCTGGAGGCGGTCCAGCAGCTCAACCAATACTCGCGCCTGTGGATTGAATATCGGGACATGGCCGAGCGCCTGAAGCGGGAGAAGTACCTGTTCCTGGCAGGCGCGGGCCCGTACCAGGGGATGGACATGGACACGCGTCTGACCACGCTGTCGATGCGCGTGGAGGAGCTGTGCTCGACCGAACACGAGCGGTGGATCGCAGGCGCGACGCAGGTTGCCGCCGGGAAGCCTCTGGCCAGCACTGCGGCTGCGGCTGCGTCGGCTACGCCGGTCGGGCCGGCCGCGGCGGCCGGGCCAGTCGCGGCGGCACCTCTCACGGGGCACTGAAGCTGGCGCAGGGACTCGACCCATGCTGCGGGCGCTGATCGTCCGTCCATTCGGCTGCAAGGAGGGCATCGACTTTCCCCGGGTCCAGCAATTGCTGATCGATCCGGCGCTCCAGCAGATTGGAGTGCATGGTGCAACCACCGAGGAACTGGCGGGCCAAGGCAACATTCGCGCCGATCTGTTCGAGCGGCTCCTGAAGTACGACCTGGTGGTGGCCGACATATCGATCAACAACGCCAACGTTTTCTACGAGCTTGGTGTGCGCCACGCTCTTCGAGACCGCCACACCTTTCTGATACGGGCCAAGAGAGAGGGCGAGCGCCGCGCGGAAAATGAAGTCCCGTTCGATCTGCGCACCGATCGCTACCTCGAATACGACCCGGCCGCGCCGCAGAGCGTTGTGCCGCAGTTGATAAAAGGGCTGCACCAGACCCTCGACAGCGATAAGCCCGACAGCCCGGTGTTTCAGCTCGTATCGGGCTTGCAGGCGCAGGACTGGACCAGTTTTGTCGGGGCGCCGCGCGATTTCACGGAGGAAGTGGCCGAGGCCGCGAGGCGCAAGCGCAATGGCGACCTCGACCTGCTTGCCAGCGAGGTGGAAGGGCTCGAATGGGAGCTGCTCGGTCTGAGACCGATTGGGCGGGAGCTCTTCGCACTGCGCTTCGATCAAAGCGCGAAAGCGGTGTGGGAGCGGGTTGCCGCGATCAAGGATGACGATCCGGAAGCCTGGGGGCGGCTCGCGAGCATCTACCAGCGCTTGGGAGACTTCACCAAGTCCGAGCGGGCGCTCGATCGCGTGATCGATTTTCCCGCGCTGACTCCCGAGAACCGCGCCAAGCTATACGCGTTGCGCGGAAGCCACGAGAAGCGGCGCTGGACGCAAGACTGGAAGAGCGACAACGACCTGAACGAGCGGCGCAGCCGCGCCTTGGCCTCGCCCCATTTGATGGCCGCATGCCAGGCCTTCGAGGAGGCATTCAAGTCGGACTTGAACTACGGTTATGCCGGGCTGAACGCGTTGGCCCTCCTCGTCGTTCGAGCCGAGCTTGCCGGCAGTGCCGAGCTGGCGGGTGCTTGGTCAAACCTTTTCGATACTCGCCAGCAGGCGAGCGACAAGCTGCGGGAATTGCGAGACCGCCGGCGCGATCTTGAAGTCGTCGTTCGTTGCACGCTGGAGGCGTCCAGGGCAAGGTCCGCGATGGGCGAAGCGGACGTCTGGACAGCAGTGAGCATGGCCGAGCTGCGCTGCCTGATGGGGAAGAAACCGGAGAAGGTCGCAAGCGACTACGGCGAGGCGCTGATCGACCAGCACGATTTCGACTTTGAGGCAGTGCGCGAGAAGCTGCGAACCTTCGACCGGCTGGGACTGCTTGGCCCCGGGCCTGGCGCCGCATTGGCAAGGATCGACGAGATCGAGCGCAAGCTTGCAGGAACGACAGTGCAATCGGGCCTGCCCGACCCCGCCCGCGTGTTGCTCTTCAGCGGCCACATGATCGACGCCTCCGACCGCGCCCGCCCCAGATTTCCCGCCAACTGCGAGCAGACCATTCGCCAGTGGCTGCGTGACACGATCGCGCAGGAGGTGGCGTCCGCGCACGGCGCAGTGCTGGGAATCGCCGGGGGTGCCTGCGGCGGCGACATCCTGTTTCACGAAGTATGCGGCGATTTCAAGCCGGGCGTGTTCGCGCGGCTGTTCCTGTCCGTACCGCCGGAGCTGTACGTTCCGAATCTCGTCGGCAGGGTGGGGGGTAACTGGGTCGAGCGCTTCTATCGTCTTTGCCACCGCGACGCCAAGCCGGCTCCGCGAATCCTGTCCGCCTCGAAGCAGATGCCGCGCTGGTTGCGCGACAGACCGCAATACGGTCCGTGGCAACGCAACAACGCTTGGATGCTGTACAACGCGCTCGTCTACGGAGCCGACAAGATCCGGCTGATTGCGCTCTGGGATGGCGAATCCGGCGACGGGCAGGACGGAACCGCCGACATGGTTCAGCTGGCGAGCAGCCGCGGCATCAAAGTGATCCGCCTGGACACTCGCACGCTGAACGCACGATGAACGAAAAGGTGGCGGCAGGCATACACATACACGGACCCACGGACCTCGCGGAGCGGCTCAGTTCTGGTCGGGCGCCTGTTGGGGTGTTGCGATGTCGTCGCGTCGCGTGTCGCAGATACAGCAGATATCGAACCGCCCTGGATTCTCCTCCCCGCATTCTGGACACATCCAGGTTGGCTTTGGGGGGTTTGCAGTTCCGGAAGGCAACTTTTCGGCTTGCAATGCGGGCTTCACATCGACCGACTCCTGTGTGGTCCGCGCTTCCGGCATCCTCTCCGGGATAATCGGTTTGGACAAAGGAACCAGCCGCACTTTTTCGCCGTCCTGTATGGGGCGAAAGTGTACGAATCGATATCCATAGCGCCTGAAAAGAACCATCCAGCCGACGATCGCCGTCGCGATCAGCAGCAAATTCAACCCCTGCTTCGCCGAGCCGTACTTTATGTGCTCGATGTTGCCGAGCGCTGCGAACGCGGCGCATAGGGCAGCAAAGGATCCGAACGCAACGATCGCGAGTCGATGCTGCAGCACGCGCAGCTTGGCGTCGCACGCCGGGCAGACGACTCCTACGTTGCCGATCAGGAAGATTCCACCGCGATCCTTGGGGGCTCTCATCCAGAAGCTTCCGAGCGGCACCCCAGCTCGACATCCCGGGCAACGCGCCTCGCCGAGAAACGCCATCGTGGACTCCTTTTGAACCGGCGATCAGCTTCCGACGCCGGAGCGCTGCTGATCGAGCAGCTTGCGCACGACTGCCGCCATCCGTTGCCCCAGCGCTTCGTCCGGCACGGCGTTCGCGGCATGCCACTGGGCGAGCAGCTGCTCGACTCGCGGTCGCTCCTGGCGAACTCCGCGAAAGCGGTTTTGCAGCCGCTCGAGCTGATGCTGGCGGCGCGCAGCGGCAAACTGGTCGGGCGTTGGAAGATCCAGCGCGATCTCCAACTCGATCAGCAGCGACTCGCGCGTCTTTCGAGCTTCGGCCAGAGCGCCGGTATCGATCTCGCCGGCCAGGGGCTCCTGGCGGGCCAGGGCTTCGAGGTGGGCGCGGTACGAATCCCGCTGCAATGCGTCGATGCGCTGCTGGGCCTGTCGCTGCAGCTGGCGGGCGCGTGTTTCGAGCTAGTCTTCTGACGCGCCGGTCTGCGCGGTGGCCCAATCGGTGCGGAACTGCGCCAGTGCCCGTTTGATCTGGGCAGGGTCCGCTGCCTGCAGTTGCGCTTGCAGATTTTCCACCACCGCGAGGCGGGCCTGCGAGCGCTGTTCGCGCTGCGCAACTTGCTCCGCGCGCTGCGCATCGCGTCGCGCGAACACGGCATCACACGCCGCGCGGAACCTACGCCAAAGCGTCTGCTCATCGGCGCGCGGCAGTCGCAACGCGATCGCCTCGGCACGCCAGCGCTCCTGAAGCGACCTGGCTTCGGCGATCGCTGCACGCAGATCCGGGGCCTCGCGCAATGCTTCGGCGGTCGTGATCAACAGGTTCCTTTTAGCGATGTCGGCGCTACGCGCCGCCGCCACCCGCTGGTCGACCGTGCCGAGCGTTGCCTCGAATCTCTTTCTCAGAGCGCGTTCTTCGCGGAATCCGGCCAGCGCAGAGGAACGCCATCGTTTCAGAACGTGGGCCCGCCGCGATTCGATCGCCGCGTAGTCGGGCCGTTCCGAATCGATTGCTGCAGCGAATGCCTCCCACTCGGCGCACAGTGCCTCTTTTTCCGACCGGGCTTGCGCGCGGCGCGCAGCCTCCTCGGCGCGTTTGCGCGCAACCGGTTCGTAGGCCTTCGTCAGGGCCGCGTCGAAACGTTCCCACTCGCTGTGCGGTGGCGGTGACTGTTCGCTCGACCGCTTCCACTGCTCGCGTAGGGCGGGAATCGTTTTTGCAAGCTGCTCGACACCGTGGTCACCCGTCGCTAGCCCCTCAGCCTCGGCGATCAGGTGCTCGCGTTGCTGTGCGGCGCCCCACTTGGCCCAGCCGCTGAGCTGTGCCAATTGTGCTGAGGCGCGATGCAACCTTGAGGCGAGGGGGCCGCGCATCGGCGCGTGCCCTACGGCCGCCTTGATCTTCTTTGCACATGCGTCCGCGTCGGCCAGATGCCCCTCTTCGAGCGCCCGTTCCATCTGTTCCACCCAAGCTCGGATCGCGACCGTGTCCAGGCGCGGTCGGGCCTCGGGCCGCGCAGGCGCAGCCGCAGCCGCAGCCGCAGCCGCAGCCGCAGCCGCAGCCGGTGTGACGGCAACGCGCGCTTGCGCTTCGGCGATGGCCAGCTGCTGCGCCTGCAATGCCTGCCAGCGTGCCAACAGCTGCTGGCGAATCTGCGGGTGATCGGGTTTGGAGAGCGTCTGCCACCTTGCTGCCGATTCCGCCGCCGGCAACCCCGACTCGAACAGCGAGAGGAACTGCTCGCATTCCCGTGCCCGTGCCTCGTCGGCGAAGAGATGAGCGAGCCGCGACTGCACCAGCTGCAGCGACGCTACAAGCGATTGCGACGCGACCTTGTCGGCCAGCCAGGGCGGCAATTCTTCTTGCGCGCGCGCGATCTCCTCGCTCCGCGTGCGCCACTCCTGGATTTGTCCCGACTCGGGCCACGCGGTTGCGGCACACTGCACGGACAGCTGTTCGGCCTCTTCACGCAGAGCCTGCAGGCGTCGGCGCGCGTCCGATTCCTGCCTCAAACGATAATTTGCCCGCTCGAAGAGCGCGCGGCAATCGGCCAGCGGCTCGCCGTCCTCGACCGCTTGCAGCTCCGACTGCAGATCGAGCAGACGGGTAACAGAAAGTGGGCTGCTCGACAGCAGTGTCTCCAGGTTCGAGCGCAACTGTACGGCGCGACGTTCGCGATCTGCTTGATGGCGCCGATGCCGCAGCACGTCGTAGCAATGCCGGAAGACCCCTTTGTCCTTGCCTCGACTCAGCCGCGCGACTTGGGCCAGCACCTCCAGGTCAGCAATGCGCTGCACCGCGGCAAGCCGGACCTCTGCGAAACGCCCCTGCACGGCGACGTCTCCCAACCAGATATCGCCTTTTAACTGTGAGAGCCACTGCATTGCCAACTGCTTGTCGGCAACTTGACGCACCGCCGCGGCCCAGACCGGCGCGGGATCACCTTGCGGCGGAGCCCGGCGCACATGCGCCAGCGCGAGCCCCAAGTGCTCCGCGCAGCGCAAGCGCTGTGCTTCGTCGATCGCCGTGGCCATCGCGGCCCGCGCGGTATCCGGATCTGCCACCGGGGCGGCCGTGCTCGACCCCGTTGCTTCAGCAGAATCGACAGCGCTGCCGGATGCCCCGCCTGACGCCCTTGTCGGCGGCGGGTTGCGCAGCAGATCCTTGAACCAGCTCATTGCCAGGGGAACGCCAGGAAGCCCAGCGGCGAAACCGCGATCGTAACCATTCCCGTCCCGCGGCGCCGCATCGGACCTAGACAGCGCGCGTGAGCTGTCGGCGCCGCGCAAAACGCCCGCCCGCGCAACATCGCGCCGAAGGCACCTTGGGAAGCGGGGAAAGCCGGATCCGGCCCTTTTTTCGCTGCTACCGCGGCGGCGTAGGAGTGACCGGCACCCACGGCACCGGGCAGTCCCTCACGTACGGGTAGTACGCCTTGGCAGGCGGGCAGTAATACCAGTCGTCGGTAGGCGGAGGCGCCGGTGGGGCGACCGCGTCGGGTCCGTAGTCGGGTCCGTACACGGGGTAAGCAGGCGCGTAGTAGTAATCCCAGCCCCACCACGGATCCCAGCCCCAACCCGGACCCCAAACGCCAAAGCCGTAATCAAAGCCGCCGTGGAAATGGTGGTGATGACCGTCAAATCCACGGCTCCATCCACCCCGGCCGGACCAGCCGCTGACACCGCTGTGGCCGCCTCCGCCGCTGTGACCGGCGGCGTGCCCTCCGCCTCCGCCGGACGAGTGTCCCCCGCCGGCGCCGTCATGCGCTCCGGCCGATTGGAACGAAACAACCAACGCCAGGGCTCCAAGCCCCTGTACGAATGCAGTCCAGCGCGTCTTCACGGCAATCCCGTCGGCTTAGGCAGCAACGCGCCGCCACAAGTTCCCGCCACTCGTTCCTGGTAGACCGCTCGAACTCCGTGCCAGTACGATCGGGGAAGCCTTTGCGACTGGCATGGAGACCGATTGATGCCGATCTCGCTGATCCTGACGATCGTCGGACCGGACCGACCCGGCCTCGTGAACCTGATTTCGGAGCAGGTCACGACGCACGGCGGCAACTGGCTCGAGTCGCGGATGGCGAATCTTGCCGGGCAGTTCGCCGGGATTGTCCACGTGCACGTCCCGAAATCCACCGCCGATGCGTTGATCGCCGCGCTGCGGCAATTGGAACAGCAGGGCCTGCAGATTGTCGTGACGCGTGGAGTCGAAGCTGCGGCCGCGCAAGGACGGCGAATGAAGCTCGAGCTGATCGGGCAGGACCGGCCCGGCATCGTGCGCGAGATTTCGCATGCGCTCGCGAACCGCGGCGTCAGCATCGAAGAGCTCGTGACCGACTTCGTCAGCGGCTCGATGTCGGGCGAAAGTCTGGTGCGGGGATCGGCGCGACTGCGCGTTCCGACGCAGGTGAGCATGGTCCAACTGCGCGAAGCGCTGGAAGCGCTTGCGAACGACCTGATGGTTGACGTGACGCTGGACGAGGATCGGCCGGTGTAGGCGTGTTGCGGCGCGTGGTGCCGCAAGGGACAAACTGGCAGGATCGAAGGTACTATCCACCTCAAGGTCGCTACCGCGTTGCTCGGGAACCCCCCATGCCTCTCGACATCGGCCAATTGAACGTGCTGTGCATCGAGGATACGGAATCCGACTATCTTCTGATCGAACGCGCGCTCAGGCTCGCAAATCTGGTTGGCACTTGCGAGCGGGTCCAAACCAACGAAGCGTTGAACGAGGCGCTCGGGCGCAGGCCGTGGGACCTGGTTCTGTCGGATTACGCCGTGCCGGGCGTGTACTTCACCGACACGCTCAGGCGACTTCTTCACCACTATCCGAATCTGCCGGTCATCCTCGTGTCGGGCACGATCGGCGAGATCAAGGCGTCGGTGATGGTCGAGGTCGGCGCCTGGGACTACGTGCCCAAGGATCGTCTGGACCGCCTCGTGCCCGCAGTCAAGCGCGCCATCGAGCGCGCGGTGGCGCAGGGCACCCGGCGCTCTCCGGCGCCGGGCGGCTCGATTGCCGAGCAGCCTCGCTGAGCGCGAGGCACCTGCGCACAACATCTCACCGCGGAGCTTCGGACGGCGCTGATGATGGCGCCGGGGGCTGTGGCGTGACCTGTTCCCACCCACCGGGGCACTGCGAAACGTACGGGTAGTACGAGTTGGACTCGCGGCAGTAGTACCAATACGTCTGAGGCGAGGGAACCTGCACGACCGGGCTCGGCTGCGAGTACAGCGGGTCAGCGACAACGACCGGCGGGTAGTACGGATAGTAGTACGGCGGGCCCCACCAAAATGGGCCCGGGCCGATCCAGATCCCGACCCTTCCATGCCAGTGCGCGCTCGCGGCGCCTGCGGCAGTCAGAGCCGCCACTGCGACTGCGCATCCGAAAGCGATTCTGCGGAAGCGGTTCATCGTGTACCTCCATTGGCGGTTTTGCGTGCAGCGACTACCGCGGCCATTAACTCCCGCTTAATCGTCGCTTCACTTGATCCTAACCGCGCGGCCGTAATTTTCGCACGTGCGCTTGCAAACGAGATCGCTGCAAGTGTCAGCACTTGTAGGGAGCGTAACCAGATGCAACGGCAACCATGGTTTTTCGAGGATCACACAGAATGAAGCTCAAATCGTTGAAATCCCTGCCTGTTACGGCTGCTGCCATTGGCGTGCTGATCGTCGGCCTGGCCGCATACTCGCCCACGCGCGCCGGAATTCTCGACTTTCTGGAGCACAAAACCGCACAAGCGGCCAACGATGCGTCGACGCAGCCGCCTGCGTCCGCAGAAGCGCTGCATCCTGTTCCACCGCTGCCGGCAGGCGAGGCGCCGAACTGGCGCCAGATTGTTGATCAATCAGGAGCTGCGGTGGTCGGTGTGACGGTCGAGGGTACGCGCAAGATTGAAAACGGGCCCGCATTTGACTGGGGCCAGGATCCGTTTTTCCAGTTCTTCCGCGGTCTTCCCGGCGTTCCGTTTCGGATGCCTCGATCGGCCGAGCAGCCGTTCCATGGGCAAGGCTCGGGCTTCGTCATCAGCCCTGACGGCTTGATCCTGACCAACGCTCACGTCGTACGCGACGCGCGGGAGGTCACCGTCAAACTGGCCGATCGCCGCGAGCTCAAGGCCAAGGTGCTCGGCGCAGATCCGGCCACCGACATCGCGGTCCTGAAGGTGAATGCCAACGGGCTGCCGACGGTCAAATTCGGCGATCCGAAATCGCTGCAGGTGGGCGATTACGTGCTGGCGATCGGTGCGCCGTTCGGCTTCGATCAAAGCGCGACCGCCGGAATCGTGAGTGCGAAGGGGCGTTCATTGCCGGGCGACGCCTACGTGCCGTTTATCCAGACCGATGCCGCTGTGAACCCCGGCAACTCCGGGGGCCCACTGTTCGACGTGGCAGGGGACGTGGTCGGGATCAACGCGGAGATTTATACGCAGACGGGCGGCTACCAGGGCCTGTCGTTTGCGATCCCGATCGATGTGGCGCTGCACGCGAAGGACCAGATCGTAACGACCGGGCACGCCAGCCACGCGCGACTGGGAGTGATGGTGCAGGATCTGAATCAGGCCTTGGCCGAGTCGTTCGGCCTGAGCCGGCCCGATGGAGCTCTGGTGTCGAGCGTCGATCCCGAGAGCCCAGCGGCGGCGGCCGGCCTGAAACCTGGCGACGTGATCACTTCCGTCAATGACGTCTCGATCCAGCGGGCCGGTGATCTGTCGAGTCAGATCGGCCGCGAAACACCGGGCCAACGCGTGACGCTGAAGGTGTGGCGCGACCACGCAGCGAAAGAATTCGACGTCAAACTGACGCAGGCGGAAACCGGCACGGCGCAACTGGCCCAGGGTGGCGGGGGCGGTCACGAGCAGCTCGGCCTTGCGCTGCGTCCGCTGACGCGCCAGGAACGCGTCGAACGATCCGTCGAACACGGCCTAATGGTGGAAGACGCCGGTGGGCCGGCGGCTCGTGCCGGCATACAGCCAGGCGACGTCATTCTCGGCATCGATGGCCAGCCTGCCGGTTCGGTCGAGCAGATCCGCAACGTGATGCGCAATCATCCAAAGTCCGTCGCGCTGCTGATCGAGCGCGACGGACAGAAGATTTTTGTTCCTGTCGAGCTGGGTTGACCGAGCGCTCAGCGCTCGGCGGGCAGGCCTTTGGCGCCGGCGCGCTTGGCCGTTTCAAGCCCGCGCACGTTGCGCAGCACCGAGCCGGTCAGATCTGCGCCGGTCAGATCGGCTCCGCTGAAGTCGGTGTCGATGAAGGTCGACTCGCGCAGATCGGCGCCCGCCAGGTTCGCCCTCGCGAGCGAGGCTCCGCTGAAGTCGCCTCCGAAGATGCGCGCACCGTGCAAATCGGCGCCAGCCAGCGAGGTGAAGCTCAGATCTGCGCGCGACAGGTCGGCCTCGTGCAGATCCGCGCCTTGCAGGTCGGCCGAGCTGATCACCGCGTGCATCAGCCCCATCGACTGGTTCTTCATGTCGGCTGCCCCGTCAAGCTTCTGCAGGTTCGCTCCGCGCAGGTCCGCGTGGCGCAGGTCGCCGATGAAGCGCGCCCCGGTCAGGTTTGCCCCGCGCAGATCGGCGCCGCCCAGCTGCATCGAGAACATTTGCGCACCGCGCAGATCCGCCTCGCGCAGGTTGGCGCGCTCGGCGAAGCTGACGGTCAGGTTGCAGCCCGACAGATTCGCGCCAGCGAGGTTAGCGCCGTTCATCACTGCTGCGGTCAGATCGGCGCGTTTGAAATCGACCCGTGCGAGGTCGAGGTTCGACAGATTGGTTGAGCGCAGGTCGGCGGCCGCGGCGGGCGTTGCTGCGGCGAGGCGCGCAAGCACCTGCGCGCGGTCGAGACGCTGATAGCCGGAAAATTCCCCCATTTGGGGCATCTGCGCGTGCGTCGCCCCGGTGGCGAACACGAACGCGGCCGCCGCGCAGCCCACGGCTCGGCGCCAAACCGATCCAAGGCGTTTTTCCGATCCCATCGCCATCTCATCCCTGGCTTTCGGTGTTGCACGATGCTACGCGCACCGCGACGCTCAGCTCGTGCTCGGCGCCGCCTCGGATCACTCCGCGCAGCGGCGCCACGTCTCCGTAGTCGCGACCGATCGCAACGACCACGTGGCGGCGTGGCAGCAGATCGTTGGTGGGATCCAAGTCCACCCAACCTTGTTTCGGGCAGAACACGGAGACCCACGCGTGCGAGGCGTCAGCGCCGATGGGGCGGCGCACTTTGGAGTTGGCCGGTGTCTCGTCCCCGGCGTGTTTGGCGGATGCCGCTGATGCCGCATCATCGCTGCCGTCGCTGGTCGCCACCAGGTAGCCGCTGACGTAGCGGGCCGCCAGTCCGATCGAGCGCAGACATCCAATCATCACGTGCGAGAAGTCCTGACACACTCCCGTGCGCTGACGGAACGCCTCCAGCACCGGAGTCGACACATCGGTGCTCGCCGGGGCGTAGCGGAAGTCGGAGTGGACGCGGTGCATCAGGTCCGCCGCCGCGTCCGTCAACCGCCTGCCTGCCCGGAAACTGGCCATCGCATAGCGTGCCAGGGCGGGATCGCGCGGAACGTGCGGCGAGGCGAAAACGAATTCGGACGCCGAGGAGTACGGTCTGCCGGCGCGGTATTGCAGAGTTTCTCGCACGCTTTCCCAAGGCTGGCTGTCGGCAGGGCCGAGGCTCCAATGGCGGTCGCGAATGCGCACGCGGCTGGCTGCGGTCACCTTCAGACTCTCGTGCGCGGAGAAGATCGAAAACATTGAACGGACGTTGCCGAAAGTGTCGGTGCCGCTGCGCAGATCGCTGGGGGACGGCTCGATCCGCAGCTCGCACTGCTCGATACTCTGGTGCTCGTCCTGTCGCGGAGTCAGGTGCGCGACGTGGTGGCCCAGCTCGACGCGCGCCGAGTAGCGGTACTCGGTGACGTGCGAGATCGCAAGGAGCGCTCCGTTGGGCGCGGACATCAGGCGATCATCGAGCGCAACGGAAGCTCCGAATGCGCGAAGTAGTGCAGCTCGATCCAGTCGGACAGCTCGTACGCCCACGCTCGCATCCGCGTGGCCAGCTCCACCATCGCGGTCCAGCGCCCTTCGCCGTCGCGCACGAGCAGTTGCGCGAGCAAGGCGCCCAGGTCGCCCGCTGCAAGCCCGTTCCCGGCGGGTAGGCCCGCTGCGCCTGTGGATTCGAGCAGAGCCAGGATCTCGCGTGCAAGCAGCTCGACGGTGCAGGCGCTCGCCCGCGGGTTCGACCCATCCAGCACCAGCAGGTCGATCAGCGCATCCAGGTCCTGGCGGCCAGGGTAGCGCGACCGGTACGTAATGGTGCTGTCGAACAAGGCCAGCGCCAGCTCGAATCCCGTCTCTACGCTGACTGCATCCGATTCGAATAGCGCGATTTGCACCGAGGCGGTTGTCGTGAGGCGTTCGATCTGCCGACCGATCGTCAACAGGCGCCAGCCGTCATCGCGCGTCATGCCGTCGGCTTGCACGCCGGTGATCGCGCGGATTCCGGTTCCCGCCTCGGCCAGGGCGGCGAGGGCATCGTCGACCGAGGGTGTCGGATCGGAATGTGGCAGCGCCTGAGCGAAGGTGCGCGCGGTGCGATCGATCAGGTGCCAATTTTCCAGCGCCAGCCGGTCGCGCAGCTGTGCAGCATTGGCGATCAGCGCTCCCAGATCGAATGCGACGCTGCGGGCGCCAATGCGGTCGCGGAGGGCTGCCAGCATCGTTCGCACAAATACGCGCGGACTGGCCGCAGGAGGCGGTACGCCTTCCGGCACCAAGCCCAGCCACGTGCACACTTCAGCGATCGCCCCGAGTACCGAGGGTAACAGGGTCTCGTTGCCTTGCAGCGCCGACAGCACGGCGTGCGCGGTTCGCACCGCGTTGTCGGTGCGCTCGGTGTATCGACCCATCCAGAAAAGATTCTCCGCCGCACGGCTCGTAACAATGCGGCGCCGTTGCACGTCGTCACGCCGCGAGCGGCGGTCGAGCAGAGTATCGGTGTCGACTTCGCCACTGGTGATCACCCAGGTATCGGCGCTGCGCCCGCCCCGCTGCATCGATACGTCCTTCTGCCGCTCGCCGATCCGAGTCAAGCCGCCTGGCAGCGCGTGCCAGCCGCCGTCGGCATCCGCCATTGCGTACACGCGAATCACCGCCACTCGCGGCGCGAGTATGTCGGGCCGCCATGTGGGGGTTTGCGAGAACGGCAGGTACGACTGCACGGTATACAGCTCAGGGTCCGCTTCGATCTTTCCACGCACGTCAGCCAGGTCGACCGGCATTCCCTCGGCGTCGGACTCCGGCGAGGCGATCGCTCCCGGGTGGCTGGCACGGATCAGCGCGCGGTCCAGGTGTTCGAGCGCGTCGCGTCGCGCAGCTTCCTCGCCGCACCACCAGCTGTGGCGTGCCGGCAGCATCAGCTCGGTTCCCAGCATGTGGTGCGCGATCGCCGGCAGGAAGCCGTGCACGGCATGCGATTCAAGGAAGCTGGAGCCGATCGCGTTCGAGACCAGGACCTCGCCAGCGCGCACCGCCTGCAGCAACCCGGGCACGCCGAGCGCCGAATCGGCCCGCAGCTCCAGCGGGTCGCACCAGGCGTCGTCCAGCCTGCGCAAAATGCCGTGCACGCGCCGCAGTCCGTGCAGGGTCCGCAGATACACCCGCGCGTTGCGGACGGTCAGGTCGTTGCCCTCGACCAGCGGAATTCCGAGGTAGCGGGCCAGATATGCGTGCTCGAAATACGTTTCGCTGTAGGGCCCGGGCGTAAGGAGCACGATCCGGGGAGGCTCGCCCTTTTGGCGAGGTGCCAGGCGGTTCCAAGTCTCGAGCAGGCGCCGGAAGCTCGAGGCCAGGCGTTGCACCCGCATTCCGCGGAAGGCGTCGGGAAACAGGCGCGAGACGAGGATGCGGTTTTGCAGCGCGTAGCCGAGGCCGGAAGGTGCCTGGGTGCGCTGTCCAACCACCCACCAGCGTCCGTCCGGGCCGCGCGCCAAGTCGAACCCGACGATGTGCAGGAAACGGCCGCCGACGGGCTCCACCCCGTGCAACGGGCGCAGGTAGCCTGGATTGCCGAACACCAGCGCCGGTGGCAGCAATCCCTTTTTCAGCAGGCTTTGCTCTCCGTAGATGTCGCGCAGGATCGCCGACAGCAGCTGTGCGCGCTGGACGATTCCCGCCTCGATCTGGTTCCAGTCTTCCCGCGAGACAATGAAGGGAAGCAGCTCGAGGGACCAGCTCTGCGAGGACCGATTCGGGTCGCTGTAGACGTTGTACGTGACGCCGTCCTCTCGTACCTGGTGCGCCAGCAGCGCGGCGCGCCGGTCGAAGTCCGCGAACGACGTCGGACCAAGATACTGGAGGAACTCGGCCCACGCGGGGCGCACCTCGCCGGCGGGATCGCGCAGCTCGTCGAAATGGCCGCGCGTTGCGGGCGCAGCCAGCTTCGCCGCTACCGTCACTGGATCGGCCGCGTCGGGGAGCGGAACGCCTGCGGTGCTCACCTGGCGGATGCGGGTTCGTCCGCTCCGCGCCGCAGGTCCAGCGTGAACGGGTACTCCAGGGTGCGCCGTGGTGCGGACACTTGCATCTTGCCGAAGGTATGGCCAGTTGCCTCGAAACGCGCCAGCCGCCGGCTCTCGGCCTCGAACGCGTTCACCGGGTACACGTCGTAGTGGCGCCCGCCCGGGTGGGCCACATGGTAGCGGCAACCGGCGAGCGAACGCTGCAGCCAAGTGTCGACGATATCGAAGGTCAGCGGCGCGTGCACGCCGATCGTCGGATGCAGACAGGCCGGCGGCTGCCAGGCCCGATAACGCACACCTGCGACGAATTCTCCGGCGCGCCCGGTCGGCTGCAGCGGTACGGCGTTCCCGTTTACGGTGATCACGTGGCGGGAATCGTTCAGGCCGCTGACGTGAAGTTCCACTCGTTCGACCGAGGAGTCCACGTATCGCGCCGTCGCGCCTGCTCCCGGCTGCTCGCCCAGCACGTGCCACGGCTCCAGCGCGCCGCGCAATGTCAGCTGGATGCCGCGCGCGCGGACGTCGCCGTAACGCGGGAAGCGGAACTCGAGGTGCGGAGCGAACCAGGTGGGATCGAATGGGTATCCGGCGTCGCGTAGCTCCTGCAGCACGTCTTCCAGGTCCATTTCAACGAACGTGGGTAGCAGAAACCGGTCGTGCAGCGTCGTACCCCAGCGCGTCAAGCGTGTGCGATAGGGCTCCTGCCAGAAGCGCGCAACGAGCGCTCGCAGCATCAACTGCTGCACCAAGCTCATGCGCGCGTGCGGCGGCATCTCGAACGCTCGAAGCTCTAGCAGGCCCAACCTTCCGGTTGGCCCGTCCGGCGAATACAGCTTGTCGATGCAGAACTCTGCGCGATGCGTGTTGCCGGTGACGTCGACGAGCAGGTTGCGAAACAACCGATCCACCAGCCATGGCGCCGCCTCGGTGCCTGCGGGGGTGCGGCGGCGCAGCTGCTCCAGCGCGACCTCCAGCTCGTATATCTGCTCGCCACGGCCCTCGTCGACGCGCGGCGCCTGGCTGGTCGGGCCGATGAACAGCGTCGAGAACAGATACGACAACGCCGGGTGGTTGTGCCAGTACCCCACCAGGCTGGCGAGCAGGTCGGGCCGGCGCAAAAGGGGGCTGTCGCCAGGCGAAGGCCCGCCCAGCACGAAGTGGTTGCCCCCGCCGGTGCCCGTATGCCGCCCGTCCAGCATGAACTTCTCCGGGGCCAGGCGTGACAGGCGAGCCGCCTCGTACAGGAACTCGGTCTGGTCGACGAGGTCGCGCCAGTTGCCAGCGGGGTGGATGTTCACCTCGAGCACACCCGGGTCCGGTGTGATCGACAGGTGCGTCAGGCGTGGATCGCGCGGCGGCGGATATCCCTCCAGAACGATCCTGACACCGCAGTCTGCAGCAGCGGCCTCGATCGCGCCCAACAGTTCCAGATAGTCCTCGACGAGACCGAGCGGCGGCGCGAAGACGTACAGATTGCCGTCGCGAGGCTCGACGCACAAAGCGGCGCGCGTGATCCATGCGGCCGACTCGAAGCGAAGCGGCTCGGATTGCCGCTCCTGCGCGCCCGGTGCACTTGCGCCCGGCCAGGGGGGATTTTGCAGGCGCGGTGGCAACGCGGCATGCGGCAATCGCGCCGGAGCAAGCGCGCCGCGCGGCGCGAACGGATCGACCTCGTACACGTGCGGAAATTCGCTCGGGGCCACCCAAGGTAGCGAATCGAGCGGAAGGCGGTAGCCCATCGGCGAATCGCCCGGGATCAGGTACATGCGCTCGTCCCGCAGGAACCACGGGCCGGTCGCCCATGATGCGCGCGATGTTGCGGTGTCTCTCTCGCGCCGGACAGGCAACGCGTAGCCGACCGGCTCGGCCAGCCCGTGCGAGAACACGCGGCGCAATCGCGCACGTTCCATTTCGTCGTCCAGTCGCGAGTCGAACGGATCGACGTTGGTGGGCAGGCGCCGCTCGCGCCAAAGGTAATACCAGGCGTCCTCGTAACCGGGCACCACGAACTTCGGATCCAAGCCGAGGTGCCGGGCGAGCGCCGTGATCAGGCGCAGCGCATCGGCGCGTCCGTTGCCACCCGGCACGCGCTCGTCGGCGAACAGCGAAGGGTCATTCCAGCAGTGTTGGCCGTCGCTGCGCCAGTACGCCGACAGCGCCCAGCGCGGGAGCTGTTCGCCCGGATACCACTTGCCCTGCCCGAAATGCAGAAAGCCGCCGGTGCAGTAACGCTCGCGCAAGCGATGGAGCAGATCGGCCGCGTACTGGCGCTTGGCGGCGCCGAGTGCGGTGGTGTTCCACTCGTCTGCGTCGCGCGCCTCCACTGCCACGAAAGTGGGCTCGCCGCCCATTGTCAGGCGCACGTCGAGGCGCTCCAGATCAGCGTCGACACAGTGGCCGAGGCGATAAATGGCGCTCCATTGGTCGTCGGTATACGGCTTGGTCACCCGAGGCGATTCGAGCAGGCGGCGCACGCTCATCTGGTGCTCAAAATGCACCTCGCACTCGTCGACGCTGCCGGTAACCGGGGCTGCCGAGCCGGGTTCCGGGGTGCACGCCAGCGGCAGATGTCCCTCGCCGGCGAGCAGTCCTGACGTCGGGTCGAGCCCGATCCAACCGGCACCCGGCAGGTAGACCTCGCACCAAGCGTGCAGATCGGTGAAATCGTTCGCTGCGCCCGATGGGCCATCGAGCGCCGGCACATCCGGCTTGAGCTGGATCAGATAGCCCGACACGAAGCGCGCCGCCAGTCCCAGCCGCCGCAGCACCTGGGCCAGGAGCCAGCCGCTGTCGCGGCACGAGCCGCTCGCAACCTCGAGCGTTCGGTCCGGGGTCTGCACGCCGGGCTCCATCCGGACCAGGTAACGGATGCGCTGCTGCACCTGTTGGTTCAGCTGCACCAGGAAGTCGACGGTCCGTTGCGGCCGCAGGTCCAAGTCGGCTACGAAGCGGCGCAGCAGCGGACCGTCTTCGCTGCAAGCCAGGTAGGGTGCAAGATCGTGCGCGAGCTGCGGCTCGTAGCGGAACGGAGCGTTCTCGGCTGCCGGCTCGAGGAAGAAATCGAAGGGGTTGTACACCGACATCTCGGCGACCAGGTCCACCTTCAGCAGCAGCTCACCGGTCGGTTCGGGAAAAACGAGACGGGCGAGGTAGTTCGAGAAGGGGTCCTGTTGCCAGTTGATGAAGTGCTGCCGCGGCGAAATGTCGAGCGAGTACGACAGTACGCGGGTGCGGCAGTGCGGCGCCGGTCGCAGCCGCACGACGTGGGGCGAGAGCCCGACGCGCCGGTCGTAGGAGTAGCGCGTGACGTGGCTCAGGGCGACGTGCAGCATCGACTTGTCAGGCGGTTCTCAATGCAAGGGCACGAGGAAGTCTCTGCTGATTCGCTGCCCCAGGTCGTTGACTCTCTTCAGGAACGACGTGAGGAACAGGTGCAGGCCGGTATCCAGGATATCGTCGATCCGCCCGTACAGCAGTTCGGCGCGCAGCAGCCCGGCGCGGCGGGATGTCTCGGCCGACTGGTCGTTGCGAACCTGCTCCAGGTTGGAGCACACCTCGTTCAACGAGGCGAGCAGCGAACGCGGCATATCGGCCCGCAGCATCAGAAGCTCGGCCACCCGCGCCGGTGTGATGACGTCGCGGTAGACCTTGCGATAGATCTCGAAAGCGGAAACGGATCGCAACACCGCAGCCCAGTAGTAGAAGTCCAGGTAGGGCTGCTCCTCGGTCGCGTCGCGCTCCGACAGCAGCGACACGGCGGCCTCGCTCAGGCCGTGAAATTTGATGTCGAGGATCCGGGCGGTGTTGTCCGAGCGCTCGAGGAAGGTCCCGAGCCGGACAAAGTAGTACGCCTCGTCTTTCAACATCGTCCCGATCGTGACGCCGCGCGAAAGGTGCGAGCGGAACTTGACCCACTCGAAGAACTCGCGCGGATCGCGCTCCCACGGACGCCCCTGCAGGTGCTGCTGCAGCTGCAGCCAGGTGTCGTTGTGGGTCTCCCATACCTCGGTGGTCAGCGTGCCGCGCACGGCGCGCGCGTTCTCCCGGGCCGCCTGCAGGCAGCGCGCGATCGACGACGGGTTGTCCGAGTCGCGCACCATGAAATCCAGAACGTCGCTGGCGGTCAGCTTGCCGAAGCGCGCGTCGAAGGCGGGTTGCAGCTCGGAGATTCCGAGAACCGCGCTCCAGCCGCGCTCGGCGGTCTCGCGCGGCATCGGCAGCAGCGACGTCGTAACGTGCACATCGAGCATGCGCGCGGTGTTTTCGGCACGTTCGATGTAGCGGGCCATCCAGAACAGCTGATCAGCGGTACGGCTCAGCATCGTCAGCGCCCGAGCACCCAGGTGTCCTTGGTGCCGCCGCCCTGCGAGGAATTGACGACGAGCGAGCCTTCGCGCAAGGCAACCCGGGTCAACCCGCCCGGTACCATCGAGATCTGCCGGCCCGAAAGCACGAACGGCCGAAGATCGACGTGGCGCGGCGCAACTCCCGACCCGACGTAAGTCGGGCAGGTCGACAGCGCCAACGTCGGCTGCGCGATGTAGTTGTGCGGATTGTTGCGCAGGCGCCGTCCGAAGTCGTCCAGCTCCTCGCGCGTGGCGCACGGGCCGATCAGCATTCCGTAGCCGCCGGCGTTGTGCACCTCTTTTACGACCATCTCCGGCAGGTTGCGCAGCGCGAATTCGAGCTCGTCGCGGTTGCGGCAGCGGTAGGTCGGCACGTTCGGCAGCAGCGGTTTCTCGCCCAGGTAAAACTGGATCATGTCCGGAACGAACGGATAAATGGACTTGTCGTCGGCCACCCCGGTGCCGATCGCATTGGCCAGCGTGACGCGACCGGCGCGGTATACGTCCAGAAGCCCCGGCACCCCGAGCGAGGAATCGTTGCGGAACACCATCGGGTCCAGGAAATCGTCGTCGATTCGACGGTAGATCACGTCGACCCTCCGCGGCCCCCGCGTGGTGCGCATGTAGACGCCGGTGTCCTGCACGAACAAGTCCTGGCCCTCGACCAGTTCCACGCCCATCTGCTGCGCCAAAAAAGCGTGCTCGAAATATGCCGAGTTGTGCATTCCGGGGGTGAGGACCACGACGGTCGGTTCGTCGACGCCGATCGGCGCGACCGAACGCAAGTCCTCCAGCAGCAGGTCCGGATAGTGCTCAACCGGCGCCACGCGATTGAAGCTGAAAAGATCCGGAAACAGCCGCATCATCATGCGGCGATCCTCGAGCATGTACGACACCCCGCTAGGTACCCGCAGGTTGTCCTCCAGCACGTAATACTGCCCACCGTCGGCGCGGACGATGTCGATTCCGGCGATGTGCGCATAGATGCCGCCCGGGACGTCGACCCCTTTCATCTGAGGCCGGTACTGAGAATTGCTGTAGACGGCATCGGACGGAATTCGCCCGGCGCGAACGATCTCTCCCTCGTGGTAGATATCGTGCAAGAACCGGTTCAGCGCTTTGACGCGCTGGCGCAGTCCCGTCTCGATCAGCCGCCATTCAGCGGCCGGGATGATGCGCGGGATCACGTCGAACGGAATCAACCGTTCCGTGCCGGCGCTTTCCCCGTACACGGCGAACGTGATGCCGACGCGGCGGAACACCAGGTCGGCCTCCGCACGCTTCAGCCGCATCAGGTCATCGCTCTGGCGCGACAGCCACGATTCGAATTCGCGATAGTGGTCCCGCACGCCGCCATCGGCGGTGTACATCTCGTTGAAACTCGCGGACGTCATCGAATTGCGCAGCGCGTTTGTTCGGTCATTGCTCCCTCAGGCAAATTCCACGCCCGAATGCCCGATGGTACAAGCGCAGGGGGTCGGCGGGCGTGCACCGCACAAACGCGCACCATCGGGTTGCGTGGCGCACCGGGACGGTGCGCCCGCTCGTCGAAAGTGGCGCCGGCGGCGCTTAGAGCTGGATCGGCCGCACGCGGGACGCGAACCACGCCCCGGCGGCGGCAATGGCTGCCAGCAGCCCAAAGCCGATCCGAATCGCGTGGCTGAGTTGCTCGAAAGATGCGGTGCTGTGCGCGTCGAACCGTGCGCTCGCTTCCGGCGCCAGCGCGAACACGAACGCCCCGAAAATGGCGGTGCCGAACGCTGCCCCTGTGTAGCGCGACAGCGAGACCACGGAAGCCGCCGCGCCCAGCCGCTCGCGCCCAGCCAGCGTCTGGCTGATGATCTGCGCGGTCGGCATCACGCTGCCGAAGCCGAATCCGCACAAAGCGCCGAGCGTGGCGATCAGCCCCTTGGTCGGAGCCAGCGCGGACATCAGAACGAGCGCGACGCAGGCAATCGAAAGGCCGACCACGGGTAAGCGTGCAGGCTGCCCGGTGCGGCTCACGATGCGGCCGGTCGTAGTGGAGCCTGCGACGATCCCGAGCATCAGTGGCAGCAGCAGCGCTCCCGATTGCACGGCGTCGGCGCGGTGCCCGACTTGAATCAGGATCGGGAGGAAGAAAACCAGCGCGAACAGGCACGAGGCGAACGAGACGACCGTCAGGCATAGGAATCGCATCGACGCGTCGCGCAACAGCTCGACCGGTAAATATGGGGTTTGCTGGTGCTTTTCATGCGCGAGCAGGGCGCCCCACAGCACGACGGCAGCTCCCGCTAGCGCGACACTGATGGCCGAGTCCCACGCGAAGCGGTACTCCGCGAAGCTTGCCCAGATCAGCGAGACCGTGACCGCGCCGCCGAACAGCATCGCGCCGATCGGGTTGGCTGGCGTCGCTTCCGGGTTGCCGCTTGCACGCGGCAACCGGATCAGGCGCCATCCGGCGATCAGGCACAGCGGCAGGTTCACCAGGAACAGCCACCGCCAGCCGGCGTGGTGCACGATCGCCCCACCGATCAAGGGCCCGCCGACGTTGGCGATCGTGAACACGGTCGCGAAATAGCCCTGGAAGCGAGCTCGCTCGCGTGGCGGCACCAGTTCACCGATCAGCGACTGCGCCATCACCATCAAACCGCCCCCGCCGAGGCCCTGCAGTGCGCGCGCCGCCACGAGCGTGCCGAGCGAGGCGGCGCACGCGCATGCGAGTGAGCCCGCGCTGAACAGTCCGAGGGCAGCGAGCAGCGTGTCGCGCCGCCCGTAGCGATCGCCCAAGCGTCCGTACAGCGGCACCGTGGCGGTCATCGCGATCAAGTAAGAGACCGATGTCCACGTGATGTCGCGCAGGCCACCGAGCTCTGCGGCGATGCTGGGCGTTGCCGTCGCGAGCAGCGTCTGGTCGGCCGCCGCCAGGAACATCGGCAGCATCACCGCAGAGAAGATCTGCAGGAAATGGCCGATCGAGACGCCGGCAGCCGGGCGGGCGTCGCGGTCCACGCTCATTGCGCGCGCTGCGCCGAGGCCTGCTGAGAACTGGCGGCCGTGCTTTGAACGGAAGAAGGCTGCTGCGAGACGTCCCAGCCTCCGCCGAGCGCTTCGATCAGCGCCACGACGGCGGCTGCCCGGCGGCCGTCGATCGAGAGTGCATTCTGTCGGCTGGAAAGTTCTGTGGTCTGGGCAGTGATCACGTTCAGGTAGCTGACGGTTCCGCCCTTGTACTGGCTGATCGTCAGCGCCAGCGATTCCTGCGCCGCTTTCACGGCCCCTGCCTGAACGACCGACTCCTGCGCAAGGATCCGCAGCGAGGCCAGGTTGTCCTCGACGTTCTGCAGCGCTGCCAGCACCGTCTTGCGGTAAGTGGCGGCCGAAGCGTCAAATGCGTCGACCGCCTGTTCGCGCGCGGCCGAGCGCGCCCCGGCGTCGAAGAGCTTCTCGGCGAGCGATGGCCCGAGCGACCAGACCCGGTACGGAACCGAGAACAGCGATTTGCCGGATGGCGCCGAGTAGCCACCGGTGGCGTCGAGCGTCAGCGTGGGGAAAAAGGCGGCCTGTGCCACGCCGATCTGTGCGTTGGCCGCGGCGGCACGCCGCTCGGCCGCGGCTACGTCGGGGCGCCGCTCCAGCAAGGCGGACGGCAGCATCGGCGGAACGGGCGGCACGCGCACCTCATAGGGTCGTTGGTTGATCGAGAAATCCTCCGGGTTCTTACCGGTCAGCGCCGCGATCGCGTGCTCGAGCTGCGCGCGCGAGATCTGCACATCGATCGCTTGCGCGCGCGTAACCTCCAGCTGAGCCTGCGCCTGCGCCACGTCGGTGCGCGCAGCGACTCCCGCCCGGTAGCGGCTTTCAGTCAGCTGCAGCGATTTTTCGTAGTCGACCACCGCGTCCTCCAGCAGGCGACGCTGTTCGTCGGCAACTCGCAGCGCGAGATAGTCGGAGACGAGCTGACCCTGCAGACTCAAGGTGGTTCCGGCAAGGTCGGCGGCGCTCGCGCTCGCATTGGCACGCGCAGCTTCCAGGCTGCGTCGCAAGCCTCCCCACAGGTCGATTTCCCAAGAGGCGCCCACCGTGACCGATTCGAACGTCGCAGGTCCGGCGCTGCGCGCTGCGGTTGCTCCGGTTGCGCCTTGCGAACGCGTTGCCGATGCATCGAGCGAAACAATCGGGAACAGCGCCGCGAACGCCTGGCGCGCCAGCGCTGTGGCCTGGCGATAGTTGGCCTCGGCCACACGCACGTCCTGGTTGGCAGCGGCGACCTGAGATGCGAGCGCGTTCAGATCCTCGTCGCCGAAGCCCTTCCACCACGAAGCCGGCATGCCATCGGACGGTTGTGCTGGCTTCCAGTCCGGATCCTCCTTGTACGAGGAGGGCAGCTGCATGGCGGGGCGCACGTAGTCGGGTCCGACCACGCAGCCGCACAGCAGCAGCGCTGCCGACAGGCAACCGACGATGGGCTTCGAACGGTTACGGGCGGGTGGGAAGCGTGACCGGCACGGTGAAGCGAGGTCATGCCCGGGACGGCGCGCCTTGCAAGGCGCGCCGGCTCCGGCGGCTCGAAGCTGCGCTTCGCAAAACCCCGCCTCCGCCCCCCGTGATGGCGAAGGGCGTAACGCGAGCGGAACCGTGCCGGTCACGCTTCCCCCCTGCTTGCCAGATCCGGTAGCGGGGCACGGCGCGCGCGTCGTGCGAGCACCTTCACTCGCAGCCGATCCAGGCAAAGGTACATGACCGGAGTCGTGTACAGCGTCAGCACTTGGCTCAACATCAGTCCTCCGACGATCGAGATTCCGAGCGGCTGCCGCAGCTGCGCTCCCTCACCGCTCACCAGCACCAGCGGCAGCGCGCCGAACAGCGCCGCCAGCGTCGTCATCATGATCGGACGGAAGCGCAGCACGCAGGCATGCCGGATCGCTTCGCGCGAATCGGCGCCGGTGCGGCGCGACAGGTCAAGCGCCACGTCGATCATCATGATCGCGTTCTTCTTCACGATACCGATCAGCAGGATCAGTCCGATCAGCGCCATGATCGTGAAGTCCAGGTGAAACGCTTTCAGCGCGAGCACCGCACCGACGCCGGCGGGGGGAAGAGTCGATAGGATGATCGTGATCGGATGCAGCGTGCTTTCGTACAGGATCCCGAGCACGATATAAATTGCGAGGATCGCCGCGAGCACCAACAGGGGCTCGGTCGCGAGCGACTGCTGGAACAGCTTCGCGCTGCCCTGGAACCCACCCTGCAGCGATGCTGGCACGCCGATTCGAGCCATCGCAGCATCGATCGCGTCGGTCGCCTGGCCGAGCGATACTCCCGGAGCCAGGTTGAACGAGATCGTCGACGCGGCGAGCAAGCCCTGATGGTTGACTGCAAGCGGCGTGTTGGACATCTTCCAGCTCGCCACGGCGCCGAGCGGCACGGGCGCGCCCGAAGGGGAAATCACGTTGACGTCGTTGAGCGACGAAGGCTCCTCGTCGTAGCGGGGTGCGGCTTCCATCACGACGTGATACTGATTGAGCGGCTCGTAGATCGTCGAGACCTGGCGCTGGCCGAAGGCGTCGTTCAGCGTCGAGTCGACTGTGTTCATCGTGAGCCTCAGGCGGTCGACCGTGCTGCGATCGATCTTCAGATACGTGCTCAAGCCCTTGTCCTGTGTGTCGGTGTTGACGTCGGCCAGCTCGGGCAGCTGACTCAAGGCGGCGCGGATCCGCGGCTCCCAATCGCGCAGTTCGTTGATGTCGACATCCTGCAGCGTGTACTGGTACTGCGCGTTGCCCGGCCGGCCGCCGACCCGCAGATCCTGCAAGGGCTGCAGGTACAGCGTCGCTCCGGGGACGTGCGCCAACTTGCCGCGCAGGCGCGCAATCACCTGGTCGCTGGTCGAGTGGCTCTCGGAAATTGGCTTGAGCACGACGAACACGAACCCGCCGTTGGTCTGGCCGCCGCCGATGTAGCCGTTGGCCGCAGTGACGGCCGGATCCTCGACCACCACCTGCAGGAATTCGGAAAGCTTTTTCGACATCGACTGGAACGATGTGCTCTGGTCGGCCTGGATGTTGCCGATCAGCAGGCCCGTTTCCTGGGTGGGGAACAGGCCCTTGGGGATGTGCACGATCAGATACCAGTTCAGCACGACCGTCACGGCGAGCGCGCTCAGCGTCAGGACCGGATGCCGGAGCGCGGCGTCGAGCGATCGCGCGTATCCGGCCGCCACACCCGAGCCGAAGCGCGCAAGAGCCTCCGAGCAGCGATGCGCGAGGCGCGCTGCGCGCTGGCGCAGCGCCGAGCGCGCAGCAGCCGCTTTGTCGTCGCGCTGCGCGCGCAGCAGGCGGGCGCACATCATCGGAGTGGTCGTCAGCGACACCAGCAGCGAGATCAGGATCGCGACCGACAGCGTCACCGCGAACTCGCGGAACAGACGCCCGAGAAAGCCTCCCATCAGCAGGATCGGAACGAACACTGCGATCAACGAAAGGCTCATCGACAGCACCGTGAAGCCGATCTCGCGCGCTCCGCGCAGCGCGGCGCGAAGCATCGGCATGCCACTCTCGATGTGGCGCGAAATGTTCTCCAGTACGACGATGGCGTCGTCGACGACGAAACCGGTCGATATCGTGAGCGCCATTAACGTGAGGATGTTCAGGCTGAAGCCCCACAGGTAAATCACCCCGAAGGTGCCGATCAGCGACACCGGAACGGCCACCGCGGGGATCACGGCGGCGCGCGGATTGCGCAGGAACAAAAACACGACCAGGATCACGAGCGACACCGCGATCATCAGGGTGCGCTGGGTCTCCTGCAGCGAAGCGCGGATCGTCGGCGTGCGCTCCATCATTACCCGCAGGTCGATCGCAGCCGGGATCGACGCCCGCAGCACCGGGAACAACTCCTTGACCCGGTCGACCGTTCCCAGGATGTTCGCTCCCGGCTGCCGGCGCACGAAGAGCAGGATCGCCGGCTTGCCGTTCGAAAGAGCGAGGTTGCGGATGTTCTCGACCGAATCGTCCACCGTCGCAATGTCGGACAGCCGAACGGCCGCTCCGTTGTGGTAAGCGATCACGAGCGGCGCGTACTGGGCTGCCTCGTAGGCCTGGTCGTTGGCGTCGACCTCCCAGTTGTGATCCGCATCGTCGATCATCCCCTTCGGCCGGTTGGCGTTGGTGGCAGCGATGGCCGAGCGCACCTGCTCGAGCGGGATTGCCGCGCGGTTCAGCGCTGCGATGTTCAGCTCGACTCGCACGGCCGGAAGCGCACTGCCGCTGACATCGACCTGGCCGACACCGCGTACCTGCGAGATGCGCTGCGCAAGCACGGTGGAGGCGGCGTCGTACATCTGCCCGCGTGTGAGCGCCTGCGACGTCAACGCCAGGATCATGATCGGCGCATCGGCCGGGTTCGCCTTCTTGTAGGTTGGACTGCTCGGCATTCCGGTCGGCAGGTTCGGGCGGGCGGCGTTAATGGCGGCTTGTACGTCGCGTGCCGCGCCGTCGATGTCGCGCGACAGATCGAATTGCAGCGTGATCCGGGTAGAGCCGAGCGAGCTGCTCGACGTCATTTCGGTGACGCCGGCGATGATTCCCAGCGAGCGCTCCAGCGGAGCGGCAACCGTGGCGGCCATCGTGTCGGGGCTCGCTCCGGGCAGCGACGCTTGCACCGAGATCGTCGGATAGTCCATCTGCGGCAGCGGCGCGACCGGCAGGTTTATGTATCCGAGGACACCTGCCAGCGCGATTGCTGCGGTCAGCAGCGTCGTGGCCACTGGCCGCACGATGAAGGGCGAAGACATGCTCACGATGCGCCCGGGCTAGCCTTCGTCCGGCGTGCGGGAAGAGTGGACTGCACCGGCGCCCGAGGCACCGGCGCCGGACTGCCCAGCTTGCGCTGGCAGCGTGCGCCCCGCGCTGACGCGCTGCGCCAGACGGTCGAACGCAAGATAGATCACCGGCGTCGTGAACAGCGTCAGCATCTGGCTCACGATCAAGCCGCCGACGATCGTGATCCCGAGCGGATGGCGCAGCTCGGAGCCCACCCCGGTGCCGATCATCAGCGGCAGCGCACCGAACAGTGCTGCCAGCGTCGTCATCATGATCGGCCGAAAGCGCAACAAGCACGCCTGGTAGATCGCCTCTGGCGCCGGCAGTTTTTGGTGGCGCTGCGCCTCGAGCGCGAAGTCGATCATCAAAATCGCGTTCTTCTTCACGATCCCGATCAACAGGATGATGCCGATAATTGCGATCACTCCCAGGTCCTGGCGCGCAACCAGCAGCGCCAGCAGCGCGCCGATCCCGGCCGAGGGCAGCGTCGAGAGGATCGTCACCGGGTGGATGTAGCTCTCGTACAGCACACCCAACACGATGTACATCGTGACCACTGCCGCCAGGATCAATAGCACCTCGGAGCCGAGTGCGGCGCGGAACGCGAGCGCCGCGCCCTGGAATTCGGTGCGGATCGAAAGCGGCAGCTGCATCTGCTGCTCGGCCGATTCGACCGCGGCGACCGCACTGCCCAAGGATGCGCCGGGTGCGACGTTGAACGACACCGTCGTTGCGGGGAATTGTGCCAGGTGGTTCAGCACCAGCGGGCCGCGGCGTTCTTCAACGTGCGCGATCGCCGACAGCGGCACCTGCGTCCCCGTCGCGGAGGGAACGTACAGCATCCCCAGGGCTCCCAGCCCGCGCCGCGCGTCGGGTGCAACTTCCAGAACGACCCGGTACTGATTGGATTGCGTGAAAATGGTCGACACCAGGCGCTGGCCATACGCGTCGTACAGGACGCTGTCGATCGCCGCCACCGTCACTCCCAGGCGTGAAGCAGTGTCGCGGTCGATGTCGACATACGCCTTCAGCCCCTCGTTCTGCGAGTCGGAGGCGACGTCTTCGAGTTGCGGAAGCTGGCGCAGGCGGTCGACCAGCTTCGGGACCCACGTCGTAAGGTCGCTCGGGTTGGAGGAGTCCAACGTAAGTTGGTATTGGGTGCGAGAAACCCTGTCCTCGATCGTCAGATCCTGCACCGGCTGCAAGTACAGCGAGATCTCAGGCACCGACTGCGCGCGCTTCTTCAGCCGCGCCAGAATCGTGTTCAGGTCGTCGCGCTGCGCGAGCGGCTTCAGATTGATCATCATCCGCCCGACGTTCAAACTCTGGTCGATACCGTCTACGCCGATTTGCGAGGTTAGGCTGTCAACGGCGGGGTCCTGCAGGATCGCATCGGCGAGCGCCTGCTGTCGGTCTGCCATCGACTCGAAGGAAACAGTCTGGGGCGCTTCAGTGATGGCCTGGATGGCGCCGGTGTCCTGCTGCGGTAGGAAGCCTTTCGGGACGATCACGTACAGCCCGACCGCCAGCCCGAGTGTGCCGATCGCGACCCACAACGTTGCGCGCTGGTGCGCCAACACCCAGCTCAAAGCGCGCCCGTACGCCTGCAGCATCGATTCGAAATAGCGGCCGGTGTGGCGCAGCAGCCAGGACTCGCGCTCTTCACCCGCCGGTCGCAGCAGGCGCGCGCTCATCATCGGCGTCAGCGTCAGCGAAACCCCCGCCGAGATCAGAATCGACACGGCCAGCGTGATCGCGAACTCCCGAAACAGGCGGCCGACGACCTCCTGCATGAACAGCAGCGGAATCAGCACCGCGATCAGCGAGATCGTCAGTGAGATGATCGTGAAGCCGATCTGGCCGGCGCCTTTCAGTGCCGCCTGCAGCGGCGCCTCACCCGCCTCTACGTAGCGCGCGATGTTCTCGATCATCACGATCGCGTCGTCGACTACGAAGCCGGTCGCCACGGTCAGCGCCATCAGTGTCAGGTTGTTGATGCTGAAACCTGCCAGATACATCACGCCGAACGTTCCGACCACGGATACCGGTACGGCGACGGCCGGGATCACGGTGGCAGCGGCGCTGCGCAGGAACACAAAGATCGACAGCACGACCAGCACTACCGCCAGCATCAGCTCGAACTGCACGTCGCGCACCGAGGCGCGGATCGTGACGGTGCGGTCGGTTAGCACGGCCAGGTCGGCGGCCGCCGGCATTGCGGAGCGCAGCTGAGGCAGCAGCGCCTTGATGCGGTCGACCACCTCGATCACATTCGCACCGGGTTGCCGCTGGATGCTCAGAACGATTCCAGGATCCCGGTTGGCCCAGGCGGCCAGGCGAATGTTCTCCGCCCCGTCCACAACGTCGGCGATGTCCGACAGCCGCACGGGCGCGCCGTTACGGTAGGCCAGAACGATCTGCCGGTAGTCGGTCGCCGATCGCAACTGGTCGTTCGCGTCGATCGTCGAGGCACGTTGCGGGCCGTCGAAGCTGCCCTTGGCCTGGTTGACGTTGCCATTGCTGATCGCTGTGCGCACGTCGTCCAGCGACAGTCCGAGCGAGGCAATGGCACGCGGATTGACTTGCACTCGCACGGCGGGCTTCTGGCCGCCGCTGACCGTCACGAGCCCCACGCCGTTGAGCTCGGACAGCTTGGGCCCCAATCGGGTGTCTGCGAGATCCTCGAGCTGTGTCGTCGGCAGCGTCTTCGACGTCAGCGCGAGCGTCAGTACGGCCGCATCGGCCGGATTGACCTTGCTGTACACCGGAGGCATCGGCAGGTCGGTCGGCAGGAAGTTGTACGCCGCGTTGATGGCGGCCTGCACTTCCTGTTCCGCCACATCGAGCGACAGCCGCAAGTCGAATCGAAGCGTGATCGTCGAGGAGCCTCCGGCGCTCGACGACCACATCTCGGTCAGTCCGGGCATCTGCCCGAACTGGCGTTCCAGCGGCGCCGTGACCGAGGAGGTCATCACGTCGGGACCGGCTCCCGGATACAGCGTCGTGACCTGAATCGTCGGATAGTCGATTTGCGGCAGAGCCGACTGCGGCAGCAACGTGTACGCCACGATCCCGGCCAGCGTCACCGCGATCATCAGCAGCGAAGTCGCCACCGGCCGCAAGATGAATGTGCGCGACGGATTCATCGTCTCAAGGCCGCGGGCTTCGACGGCCGGCGCGGCCGCTGCGCATCACGGCGTCGCGTGCGGCGCTGCGGGCGCGCTGGCGGAGGCGCCCGCGGGTGCAGCTCCTGCTTCCCTGGTCGGTGCGCCCGCTGCGGGTGCGCCCTTTGCCTTGCCGGCTGCGCCGGCGGTCGATGCGCTCGTGCTCTGCGAGCGGACCGCGCCCGCACCAGCGGCACCTGCTTGCGCAACATCGACGGACGCGCCATCGCGCAGCTTGTCAACGCCGTCGACCACGACCTGCTCGCCGGCGGACAGTCCCGTGAGCACCTGTACCCGATCGCCCTCGCTGGCGCCGAGTTTCAGGGTCCGGATCTGCACGGTCTTGTCCGGCTTCACCACGTATGCGTACAGGCCGGGAGCGCCCCGCTGCACCGCCGCCGAAGGAACCGTCAGCGCATCGGCGATGTTTTCCAGGTGCAGCCGAACGTTGACGAACTGGTTCGGGAACAGGATGCCATCCTTGTTGCCGAACTCGGCCTTGAGCTTGACGGTACCGGTGGTCGTGTCGATCTGGTTGTCGGTCGTGAGCAAAGTGCCGCTGCCTAGCAGCGTGCGACCATCGCTGTCAAAGGCGTCGACCTGCATTTGCACCCCCGAAGCCAGCCGCCGTTGCACCTTCGGAAGCTGATCCTGCGGGATCGGGAACACCACGTCGATCGGCTGAACCTGAGTGATGATCACGAGCCCGTTTGCGTCCGATGCGTGCACCTGGTTGCCCAGGTCGACTTGCCGCAAGCCCACGCGCCCGTTGATCGGCGAGGCCACCTGCGTAAAGGACAAGTTCAGGCGGGCGTTTTCGACTTGTGCCTGGTCGGCCTGCACGATCGCTTTGTCCTGCTGCACCAGCGCGACCTGGCTGTCGTACTGTTGCTTGGGAATCGAGTCGTCGGCGATCAATCCACGATAGCGATCGAGGTCGACTTCGGCGTTGGCAAGCTGCGCCTTGTCCTTTTCCAGCGTCGCCAGCGCGTTGTCCAGCGCCACCTGGTATGGGCGCGGGTCGATCACCGCCAGCAGCTCTCCGACCCGGACGATCTGGCCTTCGCGAAAGGCGACCTTCACGAGCTCGCCGTCGACTCGCGTGTGGAGCGTGACGGTGTTGCGCGCGGTGACGGTACCGAGCGCACCGAGCGTCACGTCGAAAACCGGTTGGACGGTCGCGGCCTCCGCCACGACCGGAGTCGGTCGGTCGCCGGCGTTGCCATTGCGCGAGCTCTTATCGGCGGTTGCCGCGCTTCCCGCGGCGGGCTGGGTCAGCCGCCAGGTGGCAGCGGTCAGCAACGCCAGCACTGCAATCGCCGGCACCGGCCACCAGCGCCGGAGCCACGATTTTTGGCTCTGTGGGACGTCTGCCGCCTGTTTGCGCTCGATCGGATCCATTTGCCTATCTTAGATGAGGCCTGCTGCCGCTTTCCTTTGCTCTGGCCTGACTGCCTGACACTTGCGAACCGTGGTTCGACCGCAGCGCGCGGCTTTTGCGCCACGCAGGCCTTGCCGGGAAGAAAGGGATGCAAAACAGGAACGATCCCGCATGGATCGTTGACGCTGCGTTAACGTGGCGGCTGCGCGCAAGGCCCCTGATATAAAATCACCCCTACGCGCCCGTAGCTCAGTTGGATAGAGTACTTGGCTACGAACCAAGGGGTCG
>JAFAIM010000032.1 GCA_019236735.1 Burkholderiaceae bacterium | reverse complement strand
GGGTACCCGATCGTAGGGCGGCGGCGTGCCAGGCGCCGGCGTGCCGGGCGGATTGAGCAGCGAGAACAGCGTCTGGTTGCGCGCCAGCTGCAGGTTGGCGTTCCAGTAGGTCCGGCTGTACGAGACCGACTCGTTCTGCGGCAGCACCACCGGCGCCGCCTCGGCCAGGCTGTGCGAGAAGTCCGTCAGGAAGCGGTCGTCGGAGACGTGGTTGTAGTTGATGTTGGCCGCGAGGCCCGAAGCATCCCGGTACTGCTGGTCGATCACCAGGTGGTCGCGCGAGCGCCCCACGTGCCGGTCGTACGGCATCACGTCGTAGTCCATGATGCCGCGCACCGTCGGCTCCAGGATGCGGAACTCGTTGCCGAGCAGCGCACCCCAGCGCGGATACATCGCCGGGGTCAGCGTGTAATCGTAGTTCGGAGCGATGTTCCAGTAGTACGGCACCGTCAGCTGCACGCCGGAACGAGAGTCGAAGTAGTAGCTGGGAGTCAGCACGCCGCTGCGCCGTTCGCTGCCCAGCGGCATCGAAAAATATGGCGAGGAGATGATCGGCACGCCCTGGAAATACATCGTCGCGTGGTGCCCGATCGCGTTCTGTTCCTCGCGGTCGATGTCGAGCGTTTCGGCCCGGACCCACCAGGAGTCGTCCCCGGGCGAGCAGTTCGTATAGGTGGCATCATGCAAGCGATAGTGGTTCTCGTCGAGAAACTCGATCAGCGACGAGGTGCCGCGCCCTTGGCGGGGCGAGTACACGTAACTAGCATCGGGCATGCGACCGCTGCGCGCTTCCAGCCGGTAGTCCAGCTCCGGGCCGGAAAACGTCGTTCCCCGGTCGTACAGACGCGCGTGGCCGCGCACCTTGGCTTCGTCGCTGGCACACAGATAGTCGACCGAATCGCCGCGCAGCACGGTGCCGTCTCGGCGAAGCTCGACCGTGCCGTCCATTTGCACCCGCTCGTCGACCACCCCCTGCATCCGGTCGGCCTTCCCATACACGGGTGTTTTCGGATGAGTGATGCCGCGGTGCGCGCCGAGCGTGCGTTCGAGCTTGAGCACAACTGGAGCAGTCTGCGCTTGCGCCGCGGCAGCATAGGCGAACAAAAACGCGACCGCGGCCAGCTCGGCTGACTGGCACGCGACAGGCCGGTGCGGCCGGCCAGGAGAATATGCGACGGGGCGCAAGATGCGCGTGTCGGGCCCAGTATCGGCCACACCCTGGGGAGTGGGCTCGCGGGGCTCCATTTTTCCTCGACAGCCGCGCATTATGATGGCAAGCGGGAAGATCCGGGTGGTCCGGGTTGTAAGCGCCGTTAACGATCCCGCGAGCGAAGCGAACGGCCCCCGCGCGTAAGCGCGAGTCGTTCGGGTCTTTTCCCCTGGCTGATGAGCGGAGCGAGCGGCCCCCGCGCGTAAGCGCGAGTCGTTCGGGTCTTTTCCCCTGACTGATGAGCGGAGCGAGCGGCCCCCGCGCGTAAGCGCGAATCGTTCGGGTCTTTTGGACCTAACTTATGAGCGGAACGGACCCCCGCCGCACAGCACTGGTGGCCTGGCTGACATCGATCGCAGACACCGAAGGGCTGCACCCCGAAACGCTGCGGCCGGCGTCCAACGACGCCAGCTTCCGCCGCTATTTCCGTCTCGATTCGGACCGTGCAGGCACGCGGATCGCGATGGACGCGCCGCCGGAACGCGAGGACAGCCGGCAGTTCGTCAAGGTGGCTCGGCTGTTCGGTCGGGCCGGGGTCTCGACACCTCATATCGTGGCCGACGATCTAGCGCGTGGGTTCCTGTTGCTGACCGACCTGGGACAGACCACCTACCTGCAGGCGCTGGAGGCCCGCGCGGACGACGGTCGGCTGTACCAAGACGCGCTCGAATCGCTGGTGCGGATCCAGGCCGCCTCCTGTCCGGGGGAGCTGCCGCCATACGACCGCGGCCGCCTGTTGACCGAACTGCGCCTGTTTCCGGACTGGTACATCGGCCGCCACCTGCGGGCGACGCTGGCAGCGGACGAGCGCGCCGCCCTGGAGGACGCCTTTGACCTGCTGATCGCCAGCGCGCTGGCGCAACCCGCCGTGTATGTGCACCGCGACTATCACAGTCGCAACCTGATGGTGCTCTCCGCCGGCAACCCCGGTGTGCTCGACTTTCAGGACGCGGTGCTGGGGGCACCGACCTACGACCTGGTGTCGCTGCTGCGCGATGCCTACATCGAATGGCCGGAAGAGCGGCAGATAAACTGGGCGGTGCGCTACTGGCAGGGCGCGCGCGCGGCAGGTGTGCCGGTCCCGGAGGATTTCGCCGATCTGTGGCGCGCGATGGAATGGATGGGGTTGCAGCGCACGTTAAAGGTGCTCGGCATTTTCGCGCGCCTTTTTTACCGCGACGGCAAAGATCGGTACCTGGCGGATCTACCTCTGGTGATGCGCCACACTCGCAGCGTCGTCGAGCGCTACGCCGCATTCGACGGGCTGCGCAGGCTGCTCGACCGCTTGGACGCCCTTACCCCCTCCTTCGCGCCTGTCGGCGCTCCCGCCTCCGCGGCTAGCGCCGCTACGGCGGGCAAGACGGAGGGCAAGCCCGGCGCCTCTCCCGCTTCGTCGGAGACGGCAGATTAGCTGGCCCATCAAAGCGCTGATCTTCGCCGCCGGGCGAGGCGAGCGGATGCGGCCGCTGACCGATCACACGCCCAAGCCGCTGCTTGCGGCGGGCGGGCGCATGCTGATCGAGTGGCAGATCGCCGCGCTTGCGGCTGCCGGAATCCGGGATTTCGTGATCAACACTGCACACCACGCGAAGCTGATCGAGCAGACGCTCGGCGACGGGTCCCGATACAGTGTTCGGATTCGCTACTCGCACGAGGGCAACAACGCCGAGGATGCGCTGGAGACGCTGGGAGGGATCCTGCAAGCGCTCCCTCTGCTGGGGCCACGGCCGTTCCTCGTGGTCAGCGGCGATATCGTCACCGACTTCGACTACGCCACTTTGCGCAATCGCGCGGCTCGTATCGATACCGGCGCGCGCGACGCCCACTTCGTGCTGATCGACAATCCACCGTACCATCCGCAGGGCGACATGGGGCTCGGAGCGTCGGACCCGTTGGCTGCTTCGGCAGCATCGGCAGCGTCAGAAGAGTCGGTCGCTACGCTGCGGCCGCCTTGTCTGACCTATGCGAACATCGCAGTGTTTGCTCCGCACGTGTTCGCCGCCGAGAAGCCCGGTCGCCGGCGCTTGTTCCCGTGGGCGTTCCAGCTGGTCGAGCAAGGCCGCGTGAGCGCTGAACGCTATCCCGGACGCTGGTACAACGTGGGAACGCCGCAGGATCTGGAGAATCTGGATCGGGAGCTCACGCACCGGCCGCTGGGACGTGGCGAGGCGCGGGCATGAGCGGCGGCCGCAAGAAGGTGCGCACCGCACCGCCTGAAACGGTTGCGGCTGCGGATGCGGTTGCGATCCTGGGAGCTGGCCCGATCGGACTGGCTTGCGCGCTGCTGTTGTCCGCGCGTGGCATTGCCTCACAAGTGCTCGACGCACGAACGCTGGAGCAAGCTCGGCGCGATCGGCGCCTGCTGGCGCTGTCGCGCGGCACCTTGCAGTGGCTCACGGGTCTGCTCGGTCCGCGCCTGCCGGCGATGGCGGGCATTACTGAAGTACACGTCAGCTCCAGCGGCCAGTTCGGATCGACCCGGCTTGCCAGTGGCGATTTCGGCGGAGCCGAGCTCGGCGCGACGGTGTGGTACGCGGATCTGGTCGAAGCACTGGCGCGCGCAGCCGCGGCCGATTCGAATATCACAGTGCGGCGCCCCTTCCGCGTCGCTGGGGTGCAACAGAAGGCCGATTCGGTCGTTGTCGAACTCGACGGTGCCGCCAACGTCGAGGCTTCGATCGCGATCAGCGCCGAGGGCGCACCTGGCGCCGAGCATGCCGCCACGCATGATGCGCTGCTGGCCGACGTGGACGTGCACGGCCTCGCGGTGGGCGTGGCGCTGGAGCGCTTTACCCGTTTCGGACCGCTCGCCCTGCTGCCGCTGCCAGCGGCTGCGCCCGTGCGACGATCGATCGTGTGGTGCGTGGAACATACGGTCGCACAACGGCATTTGGCGGCGAGTGAGGAGGAATTCACAAGCACGATCCAGGCCATGCTGGGCCCGCGCATCGGTCCTGTCATTTCGCCAGGGCCGCGCAGCGCGTTTGCGTTGGCGCAACAGAGGCGCGCACGCGTGCGCGAGGGCAGGCTGGTCTATGTCGGCAATGCAGCACAGAGCCTGCATCCGATTGCGGGGCAGGGTTTCAACCTGGGGATGCGCGACTGCGTATGCCTGGCCGACTGCCTGGCAGCGGATTGGGACGATCCGGCCGCGGGGCTCGCCCGCTACGAGGCCAAGCGGCGGATGGATCGGTTTGCAATTTCTGGTTTCACCGGTGCCTTGCCGCGAGTGTTCGCATCCACTCTGCCGCCCGTGGTGATCGCGCGCTCCCTGGGTCTGGCCGCATTCGACCTGGCAGCGCCGCTGCGGCGGGGTCTGGCTTCCTTGTTAATGTTCGGGGTGCGACATTAGCCGGTAGCGCGCTTCGCGCATTGCCTTCGGCGCCTGCTTGGCTACAATGCAACCGCATTTGCGGCGTCTGCCCGGCCGCTTTCTCCCTTCTCCACTGACACGATGCGAGTCGGCTCATTCGAGCTGAAAGACCGGCTTTTCGCTGCGCCGATGGCGGGAGTCACGGACCGGCCGTTCCGCAAGCTCTGCCGCCGGCTCGGCGCGGCGTACGCGATCAGCGAAATGGTCGCGTCCGACCCGCGCGTACGCGCGAGCGGCAAGACCTCGCTGCGGATGAACCACGAGGGAGAGTCGGCTCCGGTAGCAGTTCAGCTGGTCGGTGCCGACCCGAACACGCTGGCGGACGCGGCGCGCGACAATGTCGAGCGCGGTGCGCACATCATCGATCTGAACATGGGCTGCCCCGCACGCAAGGTGTGCCAGGTGGCGTGCGGATCGGCGCTGTTGAAGGACGAGGAACTCGTGGCGCGCATCCTGCACACGGTGGTCGACGCCGTGAATGTGCCGGTGACGCTGAAGTACCGCACCGGCTGGGACACAAGCGAGCGCAACGCGGTGCGGATCGCTCGGCTAGCCGAGTCGGCCGGCATCCAGATGCTGACGCTGCACGGCCGCACGCGCGCATGCGGTTTCGGCGGCGATGCCGAATACGACACAATCGCCCAGGTCAAACAGGCCGTGCAAATCCCGGTGGTCGCCAACGGCGATGTCGATTCGCCGCAGAAGGCGCAACGCGTGTTCGAGTACACCGGAGCAGACGCGATCATGGTCGGGCGCGCAGCGCAGGGACGTCCGTGGATCTTTCGCGAAATCCGGCAGTACTTGGACACCGGGATGGTTGCACCGGAGCCGACCGTGCAAGAGGTGCGCGGCCTGCTGCTCGAGCACCTGGACGAGCACTACAGCTTCTATGGCGAAGCTTGGGGGGTGCGGACCGCGCGCAAACACATCATCTGGTACACGCGTCGCTTGCGCGGCGGAGCGCAGTTCTGCGAACGAATGAACCGGCTCGAACGCTGCGAGGATCAGCGCCGCGTGCTGGACGAATTTCTGCAGGAGGCCGGAGAGCGCCACGATCGATTGCAGTACGAGCGGGAAAGAGCCGACGGATCGGTAGCGCTGCAATGCGGAGGACGGACGGGAGGAAATGCGCGTGACCTCGACACAATGGCGGCATGCCGCGTCTGAGCGGACAGCGGATTCGAAGTCCAAAGGTCAGGAGGGATCCGGTGCTCTGCACGCGGAAACGCTCGAGCAGAGCGTGTTGCGCAGCCTGGACCGCTATTTCGCGGATCTGGACGGCGCCCGACCGCACGCGCTGCACGAACTGGTGATGCAGGCGGTAGAGCGCCCGCTGTTGAAGTTCGCGGTGGATCGCTGCGCCGGCAACCAGTCGGCCGCAGCCGACCTGCTCGGCATCAATCGCAACACGCTGCGGCGCAAGCTGGTCGATTACGGATTGCTGTGAGCGTTCGGTACGCGCTGATCAGCGTTTCCGATAAATCCGGCGTAGTCGAATTCGCTCGCTCGCTGGCGAAACTGGGCTTCACGGTCGTTTCGACCGGCGGAACCGCCCGATCGCTCGCCGAAAGCGGCATTGCGGTCACCGAGGTCGCTCAGATCACGGGCTTTCCCGAGATCCTGGATGGGCGCGTAAAGACGCTGCATCCGGCCGTGCATGCCGGGATCCTCGCGAGGCGTGATCGATCGGAGCACCTGCGCGCGCTCGCGGAACACTCGCTCGGTTTGATCGATGTGGTCGCGGTGAATCTGTATCCGTTCGAAGCAACGGTGGCGCGTCCCGGCTGCTCGCTGAGCGAGGCGATCGAGAACATCGACGTCGGCGGCCCCGCGATGCTGCGTGCCGCCGCGAAAAACCACGCATCGGTCACGGTGGTGGTCGATCCGGCCGACTACGCGCGCGTGATCGAAGAGCTGCAAGCTCGCGGCGCAACAGGCGCAGCGACACGCCGCGAGCTCGCGATCAAGGCGTTCGCGCACACAGCGCGCTACGACGGCGCAATCAGCGGGTACTTGTCCAGCCTCGACGCGGACGACATTCGCCAACCGTTCCCGCGGGTGCTGACGCGCCAGTGGATCCTGGGGCAGGCGATGCGCTACGGAGAGAACCCGCACCAGCAGGCCGCCTTTTATCGCGAGCCGCGGCCCGGCCCGGGACTGCTCGCAGCGTACGAGCAGCTGCAAGGCAAGGAGCTGTCGTACAACAACGTGGCGGACGCCGACGCCGCCTGGGAATGCGTTCGCGGCCTGACGACGCCGGCCTGCACGATCGTCAAACACGCAAACCCCTGCGGCGTTGCGATCGCGGCGGATTTGCCGTCGGCGTATCGGAAAGCGTTCGCAACCGACCCGACCTCGGCTTTCGGCGGCATACTCGCATTCAACCGCGCGGTGTCGCAGGAATGCGCCCGAGCGGTGGCCGAGCAGTTCGCCGAAGTGATCGTGGCCCCCTCGTTCGATCCACCCGCACGCGACGTTCTCGCCGGCAAAGCGAACCTGCGGCTGCTCGCCGTGCCGCCGGGCACCTCGAGCAATGATCTGGATTTCAAGCGCGTCGGCGGAGGAATGCTGGCGCAAACGCCCGACATCGCGCCGATCGATGCCTCGCAGTGGAAAGTGGCGACGCGGCGGGCGCCGACCGAGGCGGAGATGCAGGATCTTCTATTTGCCTGGCACGTCGTGCGCTACGTGAAGTCCAACGCGATCGTGTTCGCGCGTGATGGCGCGACCGTGGGCATCGGCGCCGGCCAGATGAGCCGGGTCGATTCGGCTCGCATCGCTGCAATCAAGGCGCGCGACGCGCGGCTGACGTTGACCGGCGCGGCTGCCGCTTCCGATGCCTTCTTCCCGTTCCGCGATGCGCTGGATGCGATCGTCGAGGCAGGCGCGCGCAGCGTGATCCAGCCCGGCGGCAGCGTGCACGACTCCGAGGTGATCGCTGCGGCGGACCAGCACGGCATCGCGATGGTGTTCACCGGCACGCGGCACTTCCGGCATTGAAACAGCGCAACGCGGTCGTCCGCATCATCGGCATCGATCCCGGCTTGAACCGTACCGGTTACGGCGTCATCGAGGTGGGCGGCGGAGCGTTGCGACACGTCGCCGCCGGAGTCATCCGCGTCCCAGCCGGCGCGCTGCCGGCACGGCTGGCGTGCATCCTGATGGAACTCGAGCAGATCATTCGCGAGACGCAGCCGTCGGAGGCGGTGGTCGAGAAAGTGTTCGTCAACGTCAACGCGCAATCGACGCTGTTGCTCGGCCAGGCGCGCGGAGCTGCGTTGTGCGCCGCAGTATCCGCCGGCCTGAAAGTGCACGAGTACACCGCACTGCAGGTCAAGCAAGCGGTCGTCGGTTACGGCAAAGCCGACAAGATCCAGGTGCAGAAGATGGTGCAGCGCTTGTTGGCGCTGCAGCGCGCACCCGCACTCGACGCCGCCGATGCGCTCGCCTGCTCGATCTGCCACGCGCACAGCAGCACAGGGCCGCGCTCGACGTTGCCGACGCCGCTGGAGCGCCGGGCGCGGCGCGCCAAGAGCGGGCGTGGCACGCGCGCCGCCTGGAGCCAGTTCGCAATGCGGGCACAGCGCGGATAACACTCGGGAGATATCGGACGCGATGATCGGAAGGCTGGCCGGTACGCTGGTCGAGAAGCATCCGCCGACGCTGCTGGTCGATGCCGGCGGGGTGGGCTACGAGGTCGACGTGCCGATGAGCACGTTCTATGGGCTTCCGGCCATCGGGGAGCCGATCACGCTGCTCACGCACCTGCTGGTGCGCGAAGACGCGCATCAACTGTACGGCTTCGCTACGCAGGCCGAGCGCAGCGCGTTCCGAGCGCTGATCAAGATCTCCGGTGTCGGCGCGCGCACCGCTCTGGCGGTCCTTTCCGGCCTGAGCGTCGACGAGCTGGCGCAAGCGATCACGAGGCAGGATGCCGCCACGCTGAAGCGCTTGCCCGGAATCGGGCAGAAAACGGCCGAGCGCCTGCTGCTGGAGCTGAAGGGCAAGCTCGGAGCGGACCTCGAAGGAGCCGGTGCGCCGGCTGCTGGAACGGCCGATGCCTCCGGCGACATCTTGCGGGCGTTGCTGGCGCTGGGCTACTCGGAGCGCGAAGCAGCCGCCGCCGCGCGCCAGGTGCCCGCCGGAACCGGCGTGTCGGACGGCATACGGATCGCCCTAAAATCGCTCGCGAAGGCGTAGACCCTCACCCCCGACCCCTCTCCCACTGTCGTGGGAGAGGGGAGTTTGCCCGACGCCTCTGCCACTGTCGTGGGAGAGGGGAGTTTGGTCGGATCTGTTGAGCGAAGAACTTTGGTCGGATCTGTGAACGAAGAACGACTGATCGCTTCCGCCGCCGCCTCGCCGGCCGAGGACGCGGCTGAGCGCGCCTTGCGCCCGCAGCGGCTGGCCGAGTATGTCGGCCAGCAACGCATCCGCGAGCAGTTGGAGATCTTCATCCAGGCCGCGCGCGGGCGCGGCGAGGCGTTGGACCACGTGCTGCTGTTCGGACCTCCAGGCCTGGGCAAGACGACGTTGGCCCACATCATCGCGCACGAGATGCAGGTGAATCTGCGCCATACCAGCGGCCCTGTGCTGGAGCGACCTGGCGACCTGGCGGCCCTTTTAACGAACCTCGAGCGCCACGACGTGCTGTTCATCGACGAGATCCACCGGCTGAGCCCGGTGGTCGAGGAGATCCTGTACCCCGCGCTGGAGGACTACCAGATCGACATCATGATCGGCGAGGGCCCGTCGGCTCGCTCGATCAAACTGGATCTTCCGCCGTTCACACTGGTGGGTGCCACTACGCGTGCCGGCATGTTGACCAATCCGCTGCGCGACCGCTTCGGCATCGTCGCACGGCTGGAGTTCTACAGCGAAGCCGACATCGCCACCATCGTGACGCGCTCGGCGCGGCTGTTGGGAGCGGCACTCGATCCGGAGGGCGCGCGCGAGATCGCGCGGCGCTCTCGCGGAACACCACGCATTGCCAACCGCCTGCTGCGGCGCGTGCGCGATTACGCGCAGGTGCGCGAGTCGGGCCGGATCGGCCGCGCCACCGCGGACCGCGCGCTCACGATGCTCGAGGTCGATGCGCTGGGATTGGACGTGATGGATCGCAAGTTGCTGAAGGCGGTGATCGAAAAATTCGGCGGCGGACCAGTCGGGATCGAAAGCCTGGCGGCAGCGGTCGGCGAGGAACGCGACACGCTGGAAGACGTGATCGAGCCCTTTTTGATCCAGCAGGGACTGCTGCAGCGTACGCCGCGCGGCCGTGTCGCCGCGGTCGCTGCCTACCGGCACTTCGGAATCGCGGAGCCTGCCGGAGACGGGCCAAGCGGCCTTTTCGACTAGGAGAAAAAAGGGGGCCGCGGCCCCCTTTTCTGATACTCCCCCGAGCGTTATTTGAACTTGTAGCTCAGGGTGCCGTACACGAAGCGCGCACGCGCATCGTAGTAGGTCGGGTCATACCCGACCTGGAAGAACGTTCCCGTTTGCCCGACGGCGGGAGGATTCAGGTCGAATATGTTCTTCATACCCAAAGCCAACTTGAGGTCCTTGGTGGGACGGAACCCGTACTGCATATCCCAGGTCGCGAAGGCCCCGACGTTGTGCGGATTGCCGAAGTTGTCCGGTGCGTCTTCGTACCCGGTCTGGAAATGCTGCGTAAACGACAAATCCCAATCTTCCTTCTGCAGCAGAATTTCCAGGTTGTGTTTCCAGCGCATCACCACGCCGCCGTCGTTGCCGACCGCCGTCAGGTTGGTGAACGAGCCCGGGTTGGTCGTCGTCTTTGCGACACTGCCTTCGACGCTGCCGTCCGGCAGGACCTGGTCGTAGCGGTTCATGTAGGTGCCGGTCAGGTTCAACGACACGCGCCCGAAGTCAAACGGCTTGCTGCGCCAGCGGACATTCACCTCTTCGCCGGATGCCGCCAGATCACCCAGGTTCTGATTCAACGTGGAGATCAGCAGTATCGTGTTATTCATGCCCCGCGTCACGAGCTTCTTGCCGAGCGGATTGCCCTCGGCTTCCAGATTCAGCACGTCGCCCGGAGAAAGCGCGCCAATCGTGTTGCTGATCCGGACCGCAAAGTAGTCGAGCGACATCGAGACGTCCTTGATCGGTTCCAGAACGAACCCGTAGGAATCCTGCGTCGATTTCTCCGACAGCAGGTTGGGATTGCCACCGGTCAGCTGAGTAAACTGGGCACGCAACTTGGGGTTGCTAGTCGACAACGGGTCCTCGATGGTCGCCGTCGTTGAGGTAAATTGCGGCGTGTACAGCTCCGGCAGCGAGGGAGCCCGGAATCCCTTGCCGATCGATCCGCGCAGCAGCAACTGATCGCTCGCCTGGATTCTCAAGGTCCCCTTCGGGCTGGTCACGCTGGCGACCCCAGTGTACTTGTCGGTCCGGACGGCAGCGTCGAGCTCGACCCTCTTGACGAGCGGTGCATCCAACTCCCCGTAGGCGGCATAGGCGCTGCGCCCGTTGCTGAATGGAAGGATCGGAGCGCCGTAGCCGGAAACGTCCCCCAGCTGGACGATTCCGGGCGAGATCAGATCGATCGTTTCGCGCCGCGCATTGATTCCAACGCCGACCGACAGCGGGCCCCCCGGAAGGTCGTAGATCGGGCGGCTGGCCCTGGCGTCGACGTCGTTGCTTTGTATATCCTGTTTTGTGATCAGGCCGTCGTAGTTGGTGCCCCTGATCGCCGCAGCGACGTTCGGCGCGTTCGGGCCCCAAGGATTCCAGGCAGTCGCAGCCGTGCTCCCTTGTAATCCATTGAGCAGCTTTGCCAGGGCGAACTGCGACTGATAGCCGTTGACCGTGTCTTCCTCGACCCGGCTCTTAGTGCTGAAAACCGTCGCGTCATAGTCCCAGTTGAAAGCATTCCCCGTCACCCCGCCCAAGATCCGGTAGGCGTCGGCCGCGTCCGTATGGTCGCGACCTCCGCCGTCGTACAAACGCGCCGACACCGAAAGCGGAGACCCGGCGGGAACGCCAGCGGTCCCAAGCGCGGTCTGGATCGGGCCGTATATCGCGGCGTTGGGCACTAAGATGCTCTGGTAATAGGTGTTGCTCGGATAGATCAGCAGCGTGGGCTGGACGCCGCCACCGGTGTAGGTATGCGTGCTGTTGTTGGCGCAGCAGCCCGGGTTGAGCGTCGGGTTCTTGAACGCCGTGTCCGTGGTGAAGAACGAAAAGTTGTACGGCGACGGCTGCTCCGTGGTGTCCGTCTTCGTGTGCGCATAAATCAGTTCCGCGTACAGCTTGGTGTTGTCGTTCAGTTTGAAACTGAAGTTACCGACCGCGTTGAGCCGGTCGATCGTCGGCAACAGCGGAACCAGCGGGTTCGGGTTGAAACGGCAGGTGCCGACGTTCGGATCGAACTTCAGGTACGGCCCGCCTTGAAAGCACTGGTACGGGTCGAGCGCGTTGCCGTATTGGAAGGTCGACGGTCCCAGCGCTGGCTGGTTGTTCACCGTCGTGCCGACCACCCACGGACCGGCGACCGAGCCGTTCGCCGTCGCGCTGGTGTCGTACAGCGTCGAGTTGAAGGAATTCGTCGCGAAATCCCGATCCCGGCCGTACAGCGCCTGGTTGTGCTCGCCGTCGAGCGAGAAATTGGCGTTGTAGCGATCCGCGTCGTAATCACCGAAGCCGAACACCACCCCGGCCTTCTCGGTGCGGCCGCCTCCCGGGCGGGTCGGAGTGCCCAAATAGGCGCTCGCCTCGACGCCCTTGTACGTCCTGCGCAGGATGATGTTGATGACGCCGGCCACCGCCTCGCTTCCATAGATGCTGGAAGCCCCGTCCTGCAGCACCTCGATCCGCTCGATGGCGCCGGTCGGAATCGAATTCAGGTCGACCGAGGTGGCGGTCGCGCTCGCCGCACCGCCGGGGAATTCCGCCATGCGCTGGCCGTTGATCAGCACCAGCGTTCGCTGCGAGCCGAGGCCGCGCAGCGATGCGGACGACTGGCCGAACGTCTCCAGCCCGACGCCCTGCGCTCCCACCAGTCCGCCGATGCCGCTGTTGGACGTCAACTGCTGCAGGATCTGTTCGGCGTTGGTCGCGCCGATCCGTTCGATCTGCTCACGCGAGATGACCTCGACCGGCAGAGCCGTCTCCGACTCGACCCGCTTGATCAGCGAACCCGTGATCTCGATCTTTTCCACCGGCGCGGGCGCTGCTTCCTGGGCGACGGCTGAAGCCGAAAAGGCGAAGGCGACAGCCCCCACCACGGCAAGAGGCAGCGCTGATAGCGCCGGAACTCGTTTGGACATGTTTCCCCCCAGTTGTTGCAATTCGAACACCACGCGGTGCGTCTTGGCGAAACAGCGCACCGGGAGGCCCGCGATCGTCCGTTTATCCTATTGACGCCCTTGGACGAGCGCAGGCCCGCTACCTGACGGAAAGAATTTTTAACCCGGGCACATGCGTTTGCAATACGCCGTTGCGATCGCATTCGCGACTGTTGTTTTTCGATCACAGCGCCGAGTCGCAAATTCGGTGTAAGCGCGGTAACAAACCGGCGCGTTGAGTCATGGTGCAATGCATCACGCGCCAGCGCATGTCACCGCTCCAGCTCCGGGCCGTTCGAACGCGCCATCGATGTGTGCGCGCTACCAACGAACCCGCTATTCACAATGATGTGCGCGCGCTACCAACGAACAATGCAGGGGGAAGCGCCTCACGTCAATGCGTCGAGTCAACGCTCAGCGCTCAGCACAATTGCCGATCCGGCTGAAACATCTTTTTCGCGCGCACGCTCGAGAAGGAGCATTCCCGATGCCGCTGGCGCCGGAGGCGACCACGATAAACTGATCGCTACCTTTCCTGTTATCGCGGAATGAACGTCTCGGCCGATCTTTCGATCCTTTCGCTCGTCACGCAGGCCACGCTGGTCGTGCAGGCGGTGATGCTGCTCTTGGTGCTGGTTTCCCTCGCCTCCTGGACGGCCATTTTCAGCAAACTGCTGTCGATCCGCAGCGCGAACCGCGAAACCGAGGGCTTCGAGCGGCGCTTCTGGAGCGGTGTGAACTTGGAAACTCTGCACCAGACGGCGGCCAACCCGCGTCACAAGACCGGCGCGCTGGAGCGCATCTTCGAGGCCGGCATGAGCGAATTTTTGAAATTGCGCGGGCGCGGGCCGGAGGTGGAGCGACAGGCCTTGCTGGACGGCGCGCGCAGGGCGATGCGCGCGACCTATCAGCGCGAGATGGACGCGCTCGAGGCGCGCCTGTCGTTCCTGGCGTCGGCCGGTTCGGTCAGCCCGTACGTGGGGCTGTTCGGCACCGTGTGGGGCATCATGCACGCGTTCACGAACCTGTCGGGCCTGCAGCAGGCAACGCTCGCCAGTGTGGCGCCAGGCATCGCCGAATCGCTGATCGCAACCGCGATTGGTCTTTTCGCGGCGATTCCCGCAGTGGTGGCATACAACCGGTTCGCGCACGACATCGACCGTCTGGCAAACCGCTTCGAGAGCTTCATCGAGGAGTTCTCCAACATCCTGCAGCGTCAGCGCTGAAGCGGAGACGGACCCATGGCGGTGCTGGCGCGAAGAATCGGAGGCGGCCGGCGGCGCCTGTTGTCCGACATCAACGTCGTTCCCTACATCGACGTGATGCTGGTGCTCGTGGTGATCCTGATGGTCTCGGCTCCATTCGTGAACCCGAGCCTGGTCGAGCTGCCATCGGTGGGCAAGTCAACCCGGGCGCCGGACTCTCCGTTGGAAGTGATCGTGAAGGCCGACGGTTCGCTGCTGCTGCGCGACCGTTCGCCCGACGCGGCCAACGCCGGAACGGCGATGCCGGTGGAGCTGGACCAGCTGATCGCGGCCGTAAAGGCCCGCCAGAGGACCCGCCCCGATACGCCGGTCGTGGTTTCCGGAGACAAAAAAGTGCGCTACGAGTCGATCACTCGCGTGCTGGACCAGCTTTACCGGAACAACGTTCGGCGCGTTGGCCTGATGGTCAAGCCCGCCGAGTAAGACCTCAATCCGAATAGACAAACGACGCAACGCCCGGCCGGGGCGCGTGTCGAACCGACGTGACCGACCTGAACCGAACAGCGCGAAAGACCCTCTCCACCGCGGTGATGGGGCAGATGCGGCCGCGCGGGCCTGGGCGCGGTCGCAACACCGTGCCGTCGTTCTTCATGGCGGTGGCGATGCACGCGCTGCTGATCTTCGGCCTGTGGTTCGCGGTGCAATGGCGCACTTCGAGCGAGGCGCCGGCAGTGGCGGAGCTGTGGGAGCTTCCGGCGATCGAGCCGCCGGCGCCGCCCCCGCCGCCCGCACCCGCGCAGCCCGAAGCGCCCAAGCCGGACGCGGACATCGTCGAGCAGCAGAAAGTGAAGCCGCATGCCCCGGAGCAGGAGAGCCCTCCGCCGGTGGAGCGACGCCCTGTCGAGAATCGAGAGCCGAAAAAGGCCGAGCCAAAGAAGACCGAGACGAAACCGACTCCCGAACAGATCGCGCGCGAGCAACGCCTGGTCGAGCAGCGCCGGCAAGCAGAGATCGCCCGCGTGACACAAGAGGCAGCTGGAGTCGCGCGCAGCGCGACGGCCTCGCCCGGCGTCGTCAGCAACGCGTATGGGGGCCTGGTGAAGGCTTGCATCCGGCCGCACATCGTGTTCGCGGTGCCCGACGGCACTTCGGACCAGGTGTACGCGGAGTTCAGGGTCGACCTGCTGCCGACGGGCGAGCAGGCCGGCCCGCCGCAGTTGGTCAAGGGCAGCGGGCTGCCCGGCTACGACGATGCGGCGGAGCGCGCGATCATCCGCTGCGATCCGTTCCCGCGCGATCAGGATGGGACCGTGCCTCGTTCGTTAAGTCTAAAGATGTATCCCACGGAGACGCGATGAAGCACGGCAGGCCTGACGACGCCCCTACCTATAATCCGCCGGCCATGCCAAAAACACTCGCGCGACTCGCCTATTGGTCCCGCGGGCTCCGGCGAAACCGTCCGACCTGGATGTTCGTGGCAGCGTTGGCTGCCGCGCTCGCCTGGACTTGCGCGCCGGCGCAGATGACGGTGGAGATCACCGGCGTCGGCTCGCAGCAGTATCCGATCGCGATCGCACCGTTCAAGACCGAGGGTTCTCCGCCGCAGGATGTTGGCGCGATTATTCGCGCGGACCTGGCGCGATCGGGCCAGTTCCGGATGATCGATGCGGGGAGCACACCGATCGCAGAAGACGAGCGCGTGGACCTGACGCAGTGGCGCGGACGCGGCGCAGACACGTTGGCGGTCGGGTCGATCTCGGCGCTGGCGGACGGCCGCTATGACGTGCGCTTCCGCCTGTACGACAACGTGAAGAATGCGCAACTCGACGGCGTGGGGTACGTCGCGCCACCGAGTGAACTGCGTCTGACTGCGCACCGGATCGCCGACCGCATTTACGAAAAGCTCACCGGCGACCGGGGCGTGTTCTCGACTCGCATCGCGTACGTGGTCCAGTACAGCCGCACCAATTACGAGCTGCAGGTGGCCGATTCCGACGGCGCCAACCCGCAAACCGCGCTGAGATCGCGCGAACCGATCATTTCACCGGTGTGGTCGCCCGACAGTGCTCTGCTCGCCTACGTCTCGTTCGAAGCGCACAAGCCGGTCGTGTACGTTCATACGCTCGCCACTGGCGCGCGGCGCGCGGTGGCCAACTTCAAGGGCAGCAACAGCGCCCCGGCGTTTTCGCCGGACGGCAAGACGCTGGCGGTCGTGCTGTCGAAGGACGGCAATTCCGAGATCTATTCGATGGGAACCGATGGGTCGAATCCGCGCCGGCTCACCTTCAACGAGGCGATCGACACGGAGCCTTTCTTTTCGCCCGACGGCGCGTGGATCTACTTCACCTCGGACCGGGGTGGCAGCCCGCAGATCTACAAGATGCCATCCGCCGGTGGAGATGCGCAGCGCATCACCTTCAACGGCGACTACAACATCAGCCCGCGCATCAGCCCCGACGGACGCCTGCTCTCGTATGTGTCCCGCCGCAACGACCTGTTCCAAGTCGAGGTGCTGGACCTGGCGCTCGGGCAGGAAACGACGGTCACCGATACCGTGATGGACGAATCGCCCAGTTTCGCGCCCAACAGCCGTTTGATACTCTACGCGACAGAGGTCGGCGGCCACGGCATTCTTGCGCTGGCTTCGACCGACGGGCGCGCACGCGCGAGAATCACGGGCCCTAGCGGAGATATCCGCGAGCCATGCTGGGGCCCTTTTTCGACGGCGAAATGAGCCGCCGGGAACAAGTACCGGCTGCGCGCCGGACCGATGAATCGGATCAGGGAGAACGACGATGGATTCGATCCGCGTCTTGCTTTTGGTTTCCTCCGCTGCGCTGGTGGTCGCCGGATGCGCCAGCACGAAGCTCGAGGAGAAGCCCGCGCCGGTCGTCGAGCAGAGCAAACCCGCCGAGGCGCCGGCACCTGCGCCTGCTCCACCGGTGGCCAGAGTCGAAGCGCCGACGCCGCCGCCGGTGGTCGACGAATTGAACAATCCGAACGGCGTTCTTGCCAAGCGCAGCGTGTATTTCGATTTCGACAAGTCGGTGATCAAGAGCGAGTACTTTTCGCTGATCGAGGCGCACGGGCGCTACCTGGTTGACCACACGGCGCGCCAGGTACGGATCGAGGGCAATTGCGACGAGCGCGGCGGGCGCGAATACAACCTCGCACTGGGGCAGCGGCGCGCCGACGCCGTACGCCAGCGAATGGACCTGGTCGGCGTGCAGGCCACTCGCATCGAGACGATCAGCTTCGGCAAGGAGAAGCCCAAGGAGCTCGGGCACGACGAGGCCGCGTGGGTCGAAAACCGGCGCGCCGACATCGTCTACCGATGATGCACCGGCGCCCCCTCCTCCGCGGTCTTCTGCTGGCGGGCCTGCTGGCGGGCTTGTCGGCCCCGGCGCTCGCCTTGTTCGGCGACGAGGAGGCGCGCAAGGCGATCGTCGATCTGCGCGATCAGGTCGAACAGCTGCGCAAGGAGCACGCCGCCAGGATCGACACGCTGTCGCAGCGAATCGATCATCTTGACGAGGTGGTGCAGGCGATGCAGCGCGGCCAGCTCGCTGCCGGCGGCCAGTTCGACCAGCTGAACCAGGAGCTGGCCAAGCTGAGGGGAATGCTCGAACAGCTGACGAACGATGTGGCCACGCTGCAGAAGCGCAACAAAGACCTGTACTCGGACCTGGATGCTCGCATCAAGAAGCTCGAGCCGGTGGGAGTGACGGTCGAAGGCAAGAGCGTTCAGGTCGACCGCGATGAGCAGGCGGCGTACGAGTCAGCGCTCGCGCTGTTCAAGGCGAACGACTTTCGCACTGCGGTGGGGGGACTCACCGCGTTCCTGAACCGCTATCCGCAGTCGCCGTATGCGCCCTCGGCCGAGTTCTGGCTGGGCAGCTCGTACTATGCGATCAAAGATTACCGTGCGGCGATCGCGGCGCAACAGACACTGGTCGATCGCTTCCCCGACTCGCCCAGGGCGCCGGATGCGTTGCTGAACATCGCATCCAGCCAGATCGAACTGAACGATAAGAAAGCAGCGCGCGCGACCCTGAACCGGGTGATCACCGATTTTCCCGACAGCGACGCGGCCAAGCTCGCGAAAGACCGCCTGAGCTCGCTCGGCGCGAAGTAAGCTTACCGAAGTAAGCTTACGTTGACGCCCGGCTCGCGGCCCCCGGATAATTATTGTTTTGCCCGCGCCGTCCGTGATCAAACGGACATAAGCATCCGGCGTCCTGCTCCGACGGGTCGTTAGCTCAGCCGGTAGAGCAGCGGACTTTTAATCCGTTGGTCGCAGGTTCGAATCCTGCACGGCCCACCATACTTCGATACCTTTGATGCCCTCTATGCGGTAGCGGGATCTTTGACATCGAATCGCGTTGCGTGCGATAACCAATGTCTGCTTCATCCCCGACACTCCTGCGTCCTCGATCTATGCGCCGCTTGCTGCCTTCCTTAACGCTGTTCTGGCGTTTCTTCTTCGGCCTGCTGGTGGCCGCACTGCTGCCGCTGCTGGTCACCTGGTACGTCGCGCGCAGCGAGGCGAGCGACAAAGCTCGCCAGCTGGCGGTGGATCGGCTGCGGATCGAGGCGGTGCGCGTGGCGCAGCGGGCGGACGCGTGGCTGAATCTCAATTACGAAACGCTGGCCGAGCACGCCGACACGATCGCAATCCGATCGATGCTGACGGAGCTGCAAAAACCGGTGCTGGTGGCGATCGCCAATCACCAGCCGTGGACGCAGCTTGCCTTCACGGTCGGCCCCGACGGAATGTCGCTCACCCGCTCGGATAACCTGGCTCCGATCGACTATCACGAGCGCACCTACTTCAAGATAGCGATGGCTGGCCAGGTGATGGGCCAGCAGATGCTGATCAGCAAGACGACCAACCGGCCGTCCTGGGTCGTCTCGGTTCCCGTCAAGGACGAGCAGGGCAAAGTGCTGGGCGTGCTGGCCAAAACGAACGGTCTGAATGAGCTGACAGACTTGCTCGCCAACGCGAGCAAGGCCGAGATCGGTGGAGAGAGCGGCCGAGCGATTCTGATCGCACCTGACGGCAAATTGGCCGGCTTGACGGGCGCAACCTTCGACAAAGATCTGCGCGACTGGACCGAACACCCGCTGTTCCAGAACCGGGAGCGCACTCGCGGAGGTGTGCTCGAATACGACGACTGCGGACCGAACGCGAAAGCGCCATTTACCTGCCCCAACGGCACCCCGGTCATCGCAGCAGTCGAGCCGGCCAAGTTCGGCTGGCTGGTCGCGGTCCAAATGGATAAGGCTGAAGCGCTGAAGTCCGTAGCCGAGACCGACCGCACGATGTCGATTCTGCTGTTCGTTGCCGTCCTGCTGGCGGCGGCGTTCGCGGCGATCTTCGCGCCGGGGCTGTCGCGGCCGTTGGTGCGGCTGACCACGATCGCAGAAGACATGAGCCGCGGGCATTTCGACCACGAGATTCCAGGAACGGAGCGGCGGGACGAGATCGGCGGCCTGTCTCGGGCGATCGAGCGGATGACTCGAAGCCTGCGGCTGGCGATGGATCGTTTGACAAAAAGCGAAACGGTGTAGGAGCGCAGGGCAGCGCGGGATAGGCAAAGCACAAGCAGGCCACGGGCCTGCCACGAGCGAGAGAGGGGTTCAGGATGTCTCCACTCGAATTGCTATTGCGGGTTCAGAGCCGGGATTCAACCGGTCAGCTGTATGTCGTCACCTTCGACGGCAGACAGATCCGCATCGGCATTGAAAACGGGAAGATCGTCCACGTGGGCTACGGTCCGCGCCGCGGCAAAGGCGCTGCGGAATTGGCCGCGAGTGCCGTCGCAAAATCCGCGACCTTCCGTCCCGACCCGGAGGTGTTGCGCGACGAGGATCTGCCCAACGAGCGGGCGCTTCTTGGACTGCTTTCGCGCATGCTGTCGGGCAGCAACGCCGAGGCCGTTTCCTCGGTCCTGGCGGTCGACGCGCTCGACCCGGAGGCCCTTCACGCCGACTCAACGGGGCTGCACATGGATCCTGAAACGACACCCGGCGGGGAACGCCCGCGCACATTGCCCGGCGTTCCGCCCCCACGCCCGCCCGAGACACGAAACATCCGGCGGCCAGTTAGCAACATCTCGGCCGCGCAGATTTCACGGGTAAAAAGCATCCTGGTCGATTACGTCGGTCCGATGGCCGGTCTGCTGGTCGACGAGAAGCTCGCCAGCGGAGTGCCGAATCTGGACGCCCTGGCGGAACGGCTGGCGCCGGAGATCGGCGACGCGCAAGACGCACAAGCGTTCCGCGAAGCGGTCGAGCGCCTGAAGTAGCCAAGCCCGCAACTTCAGCCTTGGCTACCGATGGGAACGGCGCGCCGAGGCAAACACCGCGCTAGCCGCACCGCGCTTTGCGTCGTGCTGGCGGCAGCAGTGCCGCTGCTGGCGAGCGCAGGCATGCTCGTTGGCATGGTCGCATCGGCCGATGAGCCGGCGGCCCAGCCGGAGAAAGCGGGCGCCGAAAAGTCGGCGGCGCCGACCTGCCCCGGCGACGATCCCAAAGCCAAGGAGGTTCCCGAGCCCAAGCCCGCACAGGCGGTGACGCAACATCGCCTCGCAATTGGCGGCTCGACGATCGAATACACCGCGACCGCCGGCACCCTGATCCTGCGCAACGAGCAGGACAAGCCGACCGCGAGCGTCGGCTACGTTGCCTACACGCAGGACGGCGTGCGCGATCCCGGGTTGCGGCCGCTAACCTTCGCATTCAACGGCGGCCCCGGCTCCTCATCGCTGTGGCTGCATATGGGAGCGCTAGGGCCGCGCCGCATCGTGACGGTGGACGCCGCTCCCACTCCGCCGCCGCCCTATCAGGTGGTCGACAACGAAGACAGCATCCTGGACCGCAGCGACCTTGTGATGATCGACCCGGTCGGCACGGGAGTGAGCCACGCGGTGTGTGGACACAAGGACGACGATTTCTGGGGTGTCGACGCCGACGCCGACCAGGTAGCGCGCTTCATCGCGCAGTACGTGACCGACCGGCAGCGCTGGCGGTCCCCCAAGTTCCTGCTCGGCGAGAGCTACGGCACCACGCGTGCAGCCGCCGTCGTCAACGCCCTGCAGCAGCGCTGGTCCATGGCGTTCAATGGGGTGGTCCTGATTTCGGTGGCGACCGACCTGGAAGCGGTGTTCGCGCTGCCCGGCAACGATCGACCCTACCCGCTGTTCCTGCCGTCGTACGCGGCCGCCGCCTGGTATCACCATCGGATTGCTGCCGGGCGCGACTTGAAGTCCCTGATCGACGAGGCCAGGAGCTTTGCGGTCGGCCCCTACCTGGGGGCGCTGATGAGGGGCGACGCGCTGACCGAAGAGGAGCGCGACAAGCTTGCCGAGAGCCTGCACGACCTCACCGGCCTGGCGCCGCGGTACCTGAAGGAGGCCAGGTTCCGAGTCTCGGAATCGATGTTCACTCAGCATCTGCTCGCCGACGACGGGCTCATCGTCGGCAGGCTCGACGCCCGCTTCACTGGCTCCAGCGTCGATCCGCTCGCCAAGGAAATCAACTACGACCCGCTGATGAGCGCGGTCGCCCCGGCCTTCGTTGCCGCTTTCCTCGACTACTACTATCGCGAGTTGAACGCGCCACGCGAGCGCACTTTCCAGCCCTTCAACTGGCAAATCGCCAGGCACTGGAAGTTCGAACACAAGGCCCCGCTAAGCGAGTTCCCGCAGCCGTTCGTCAATACCACTCCGGACCTGGGGTACGCGATGACGCTGAATCCGTCGCTGCGGACCTTGATTCTGAATGGCTACTTCGACCTGGCCACGCCATTCTTCGGGACCGAGTACGAAGTGGCTCACCTGGATCTGCCGGCGCAGCTGCGCGACCATGTGCAGATGAAGTACTACGAAGCCGGCCACATGATGTACATCCATCCGCCGTCGTTGCACAAAATGAAGGCCGACCTGGCGGCGTTCATCGACGCCGCCAGCAAGCACAACTGACCCGCCGAATCGAGTCTCCCGGTTTTCAAGCCGCCAGGCGTTCGATCCAGCGGTCGTAGATGTGCGCAGCGGCGCGCTGGCAATCGGCCAGCCGTGACTCGGTCGCGGACCGGATCGCCTCGCGAGCTTGGACCGCGGGCGACTGGGCAAAGTGGTCGATGTCGGCCGATTCGGCCACGCTCAGCCACGACTCGATCTTGGGCCGATCGATCTCGCAATGGAACTGCACGCCGATGTGCAGGTTTCCAATCGCAAAAGCCTGGTGCGCACACCATCGCCCACTGGCGATCAACCGGGCATCGTGCGGAACGCTAAACATTTCGTTGTGCCATTGGAACACTGGAACGTCGACTCGATCGAACCAGTGGCGAGCCAGCGCGTCGTCGTGCGCTTCGATGCTCGACCAGCCGATTTCAGCGTGGGGGGAGGCGGTGATTTGCCCGCCGAGGGCGCGACTCATCAGCTGTCCGCCCAGGCAGTGACCGAACACCGGGGTGTTGGTGCGCAGCGCTTCGAGCACCAGTTTCTCGCCGTCGCGCAGCGGCCGCCAGTCATCGTTCACGCTCATCGGGCCGCCGAGCAGGCACAGTCCACCGAAGGATTCGAGCGAGGCCGGCGCGGTGTCCCCGTTAAACAGCTCGAACACGCGAAGCGGGATTGCACGCGTTCGCAGATGCTCGCCAAAGAAGCCGACTCCGTCGCGCGCGTAGTACTGCAGGACGGCAACGGGCTTCACAAAGGGGGGTAGGAGGAGCGGCGACCGGTATTGCGGGCGGCGGCGATGGTACCATCGATACGGGTCGGACTGCCGCACTAAGACGCCCGACAACAAGAACGGGTTGCAGCAGGGAGGAGGACATGGAGCCATCCAACGTTCGTGGCGGCCTGCTTCGCGCCGCCTGCATGCTCGCCGCCGTCTGCCTGGTGGCGACGGTTTCACCGGCGCGCGCACAGACCGACGCACCAGCCGCCGGCGCGCCGGCCGAGCAGACTCCCGCAGTGCCGCCCGCCTCCGCGGATCAGCCCGCTGCCGCGCCCGACGCCGGAGCCCCGCAGCAAGCACCCGAGGCCGCGCCGCCGGAAGCCCCTCCTCCACCGCCTGAGCCGCAGGCAAACGCCGAGCCGCCAGCACCAGCGCCTGGCGCCAAGGTCGAGGAGATCATCGTCACCGCGACCCGGCATGAAGCGGCGCTCAGCAAGGTTCCCGTCAGCGTCAGCGCGTTCACGCAGGAGTCGATGGACGAAAAGGGCATCAAAGATTTCACCGACGTCGCACGCTTCACGCCCGGCGTGACGATCGATGCCACCGGAACCGGCATCAACCAGATCACGATTCGCGGAATCGGATCCTCCGGGGGCTCGGGCACCACCGGCATCTACATCGACGACACGCCGATCCAGATCCACTCGCTCGGATTCAATGCCGACGACACGCTGCCCAAGACGTTCGACTTGGAACGGGTCGAGGTGCTACGCGGCCCGCAAGGCACGCTGTTCGGCGCCGGTTCCGAGGGCGGCACCGTGCGCTACATCCTGGCGCAACCGAGCGTGACCAGATCCAGCGTGTACGCGCGCTCCGAGGTCGCCTTCACCGAAGGCGGCGATCCGAGCTACGAAGCCGGAGTCGCGGGCGGAGTGCCGGTGATCGACGGCAAGGTGGGTGTTCGCGGCAGCATCTGGTATCGACGCGACGGCGGCTGGATCGACCGGATCGATCCGTTCACGCTCGCCACGGTTGCCCCTAAAGACAATTGGGACGCCACCTATGTCGCACGGCTGGCCGCCAAGTGGGCCGTGACGGAGGACGTGACGCTCACTCCGAGCTTTTTGTACCAGCACCGCAACCGCAACGACATCTCGGTGTTCTGGCCGACGAACCGCGGAGCCAACGGTGTGACGGTGACTTCGGACCCCGACAGCCACCGTTTCCTGAACGCCAATCCGACCGGGCGACCGGAGCCCGACCACTATTTCCTTCCGGTGCTGAAAGCCGAAGCCGACATCGGCAAAGCGTCGCTGATCTCCAATACGTCCTACTACACGCGCGACGATACGAGCGGTTACGACGGTACGCTGTACAACCTGGGGTACTACCAGACCAACGGGTTGCGCAACACCAACTGCAATGTGGCTGCAGGCTTTCCTCCGCCTTGCGCAGCCAACCCGGTCGGCACGTTGCAGTACTTGAACGACGCGAACTACCCGCTGGTCGATCAGTTCGGTCTGCATCTGCCAGCCAGTGTTCAGAACTACCGGTCGCCGGCCACCGTCACCAACGAGCAGAGAACCTTCACCGAAGAGATCCGCCTGCAGTCCAACGATCCGAATGCGCGCCTGACCTGGACCAGCGGGATCTTCTACCAGTTCACCCGCCAGGTCAGTCTGGAAGAAATCTATGACCCGATGGTCGACGCGCTGTTCCAGGCGCTGTACGGAACCACCGCAACCGGATCCAGCGGGTTCGGATCGTTCTGCGCCTCCGGGACCTGCCCGCTGGTGAAAAATGGCTACTCGTACTACAACTACAACACCGGGCACGACCGACAGGTCGCACTGTTCGGCGAGGCCAATTATGAGGTGATCCCTCGCCTCAAGGTGACTGCTGGCGCGCGAATCGCCAAGACGGCGTTCGATTTCAATCACTACGCCGACGGTACGCAGAACGGCGGGCCTAGCCTGGGCTCCGGCAACAAGCTGGAAACACCGTTCACCCCGAAACTGGGCGTCTCGTTCCAGGCCGATCGGGACAACCTGTTCTACGCCACTTACGCGAAGGGTTTCCGAACCGGCGGCGACAACGCGCCGATTCCGCGTTCCCTTTGCATTCCCACGTTCCAGACGCTGGGGCTGACAGGGCAGTTCGCTCCGACCACATACAAGTCGGACAGCGTGAAAAGCTACGAGATCGGAGCCAAGGACAAGTTCGGCAGTCTGAAACTCGCTTCGAGCGCCTACTACATCGACTGGAACGACATCCAGCAGAACGTCTACCTGCCCGGCTGTGGACTGCAGTTCACGGCGAACGTCGGCGCAGCCGTCTCGAAGGGTTTCGACCTACAGGCCGATTGGAATGCCACCGATTCGCTGTCGTTCGAGTCGGCGTTCGGCTACACGCGGGCGACTTACAGCGAGGATCTCAGCCTTGGTACGAGCGGCCACCCGGTGGCGCGCTCGGGTGATGCGGTGGTCGGCGACTCCGGCGTAGCCTCGCCCCCGTGGACCGTGTCGATCGGGGCTTTGTACGAATTCACCACTTTCGATCTGCCGTCGTACTTCCGTCTGGATTATCAGTACGAGAGCAAGAGTCACCTGACCACGGCAGCCCAGGATCCGGGGGTCAGTCCGACAGTGTTCGACCGGTTTGCGTACACGCCGCCCGCGACCACGTTCGTGACGATGCGTGCGGGCGCGAAGTACCGCCGGTGGGACCTCTCCGCCTTCGTCGACAACGTTTTCGATACGCACCCTCTGCTGCCGCCCGGAGGGCCGAACTCACATACGGATGCCGATCCCAGTGCGGTGGCAAGCCAGGGCGTGCTCGTCCGCAACTACACGTTCCGGCCGCGCACAATCGGGTTGACCGCGATTTACCACATGTAGCGACGCGCCCGCGTTCGAGGCGCTCGGGTGGGCGCCCGAGTCTCAGCGAGCCTGGAACGCGTCGGCGTCCGGATATGGAAACCACTCCGGATCCGGGCGCGCTTGCTAGCATCGGCGAGTCCACCGGGTCTTCGCAGAGAATCGTCCGATAAGCGTCCGATGCGTTACGAGCCGCCATATTTTTCCGGGACAACCTTCCTCAGCGCCGCGCGACTCGATGCGGAACGACCGGACATTGCGGGCAGGCCATTTGCAGTCGCCGGAGTTCCGTTCGACGGCGCGGTTACCAACCGCCCAGGCGCTCGCTTCGGCCCGGCTGCAATCCGCACGGCCAGCCTCATGCTGTGCGACGCAGTGCACCCGCTGTATGCCTGTGCACCTGGCGATGCTTTGACGGACGCGGGAGACCTGGTGCTGCCTGCGACCTCGCTGCCGCAGCAGCGCGAGGCGCTGCAGCTAGCCGCCAGCGACCTACTCCCGAATCGCCATGTGTGCTGGCTCGGAGGCGACCACTCGATCACGCTGCCGATCCTGCGCGCGCATCGCGAGCAGCGCGGCGGGCCGCTCGCGATCGTCCACTTCGATGCTCATTGCGACACGTGGAGCGATCACTTCGGCGAACCCTCTGGGCACGGAACCTGGATGCGCGAGGCGATCCAGGAAGGCCTGGTGATTCCCGAGGCCACGGTGCAGATCGGCATCCGCTCGCCGGCCGACCACCAGGCGCGTGACTTCGTGCGGCGCGCCGGCGGCAGCGTGATCGGCGCGCGCGAGCTGCGCGGGCGCGAAAACGCCGAGCAGCTGGCCAGCGCGATCGCGGAGATTCGGGCGCGCGTCGCCCGCCACGATCGCGCACCGGTGTACCTGACGCTCGACATCGACTGCCTGGACCCGGCTTTCGCCCCGGGCACCGGTACTCCCGAAGCCGGCGGTCTGACCACCGCGCAGATTCTCACGCTGCTAGAGGAGCTCTCCGACCTCAACTGGATCGGAATGGACTGCGTCGAGGTCGCCCCGGCGTACGACCACGCTCAGATCACGAGCCTCGCAGCCGCCACGTTCGTATGGACCTACCTGTGCGGCCGCTTGGCTCATCTGGCCATTAGGTAATCACAGCGCGCACCGCCCGAGCGACGTTGCGCCCGTGGTGGGCAAGCCGGTCCGGTGCGGTGTAGCCGAACCCGATCACCAACCCGCGCACGCTCGGCGGTCCGATCCAATAGCGCGACAGCGCGCGTACCGTCGTTCCTCGTTCCTTTGCTACCGCCTCGATCCGCTCATCATCGCTTCCGTCCGGCAGGCGCAGCACAAGGTGCAGTCCGGCGGGCTGCGAGGTGATGCGGGAAGCCTCGCCCAGCTGCGCCTGGAGCGCGCCGATCAGCCGCTCGCGCCGTTCCGCGTACGTCTGCCGAAGCTTGCGGATATGGGTGGCGAAATAGCCGCGTTCGATGAATTCGGCCAGCGCCGCTTGCACCGCAAGCTGGCCGGGCCGCTGCAGGTCATACACGGCGCTGCCGAACGATTCGGCCAGCGCGCTCGGTACGACCATGTAGCCGATCTTGATGCCGGGATACAGCACCTTGGAAAACGTGCCGACGTACACGACCCGCTCGCTCGAATCGAGTCCCTGCAGGCTCGCCAGCGGCCGCCCGCTGTAACGCAACTCGCTGTCGTAGTCGTCCTCGATGATCCAGGCGCGCTCGCGCGCCGCGATCTGCAGCAGCGAGCGGCGTCGCGCCAGGCTCATTGCGACGCCCATCGGGTACTGATTCGACGGCGTCAGATAGATCAGCCGCGGGCGGCTTCCACGCGGCGCCAGCTCGGGGTTCATCCCCTCCGGATCGACCGCGATCGGTTCGATCTTCAGGCCGCTTGCGTCGAACACGCAGCGCGCCCCCCAATAACCCGGATCCTCGATCCAGACCGTGTCGCCGGCATCGGCCAGCAACTGGGCACACAAGTCGAGCGAATGCTGCGTGCCCGCAGTCAACACCACCTGCTCGACCTCGACCCGCACCGCACGCGAGGCGCGCAGATAGTCGGCGATGACTCGGCGCAACGGCTCAAAGCCTCCTTTGATCGCGTAATCGAGTAGATCCAGCCGCCCTTGCCGTAACTGACGGCTCTGCAGTCGCTGCCACTGCTTCATCGGAAATAGAGTGAAATCGGCTTCGGATCCACCCATCGGCAGAATCTCCAGCCGCTGCCCGCCGCGGAAGCGAGCCAGGCGCGCTCCGCGTTTCGACAGCTCACCCGTGCCGTCTCGAACCGGCACACCTGCGCCAGCGCCACGCGCGCCGTCGGACGGCCGGCGACCGCCGCGCACCACGGGCCCCGCTGCTGCGTGTGCGACAAACGTCCCGCTGCCGGCGCGCGATACCAGATAGCCTTCGGCCAGCAGCGCCTCGAATGCAGACAGCACGGTGTTGCGCGACAGCTCTAAGTCGCGAGCAAGCTCGCGCGTGGACGGCAGGCGCACGCCGGGCGCAAGCTGTTGCGACAGGATCGCGCGCCGCACTGCGTCATACAGGATCCGATAACGCGGCAGGCCGTCGGCCGTCTGCGCATTGGCGAAAGCGGCCCGCAATAGCTCGTCAGTGGGTGCGGCGTGACGCATGACCGATCGCTTTTTGCCGGATTACTGGTCCCATCGAGACGCCAATACTGGCTCTCGCAATAATACCAATCGGGACTACAATCCTTGGCTATGTCGATCGTGCAAGGGGCTGAACCCCAACGCATCCGCGGCTTCCATATCCGCAGCAGCGGCGTGCGCCGAAGGCGGCGCATCCCCTGACGTCCCGAACGTCGGCTCCAGCCGCGGCGGATCGGGTGCGCGCGGGCCCGCCGGCGCCTCCTACCGCCGCCCGAAAAGCAAGTCGCCGCCACCGGCGGCGCGAGCAAACCGAGGTCAATGGATCATGAGCGTGAGTGTGGTACGCAGCAGTTTCACCGAGAAAGACCTGGATCGGTGGTTCGACGAGAACCGAATCACCGAGATCGAGTGCCTCGTCCCGGACTTGGCCGGCGTTGCGCGCGGCAAGATCCTGCCGCGCGAGAAGTTCACCGAAGACCGCGGAATGCGGGTGCCGGAAGACGTGCTGGCGATGACCGTAAACGGCGACAAACCCGGCGACGACCCGAGTTACCGCGCGGTGATCCCGGCGACCGACCACGACTTGGTGCTGCGGCCCGACCCTAGCACCGCGTGCCTGGTGCCGTGGGCGGCCGATTCGACCGCACAGATCATCCACGACGCTTTCCGAGCCAATGGCGAGCCGGCCGACTTCGTTCCGCGAACGGTTCTGCGGCGCGTGCTGAATCTGTACCGTGAAAAAGGCTGGGAGCCGGTGGTGGCACCCGAGCTGGAGTTCTATCTGGTGGCGAAGAATGCGGATCCGAACATGCCGCTGGCGCCGCCGGTCGGCCGCAGCGGCCGTGCCGAGACCGTACGCCGCGCGTACAGCATCGACGCGGTCAACGAGTTCGATCCTCTGTTCGAGGAGATCTACGACTACTGCAAGGCGATGGAGCTGGACGTGGACACGCTGATCCACGAGGTCGGCGCCGGGCAGATGGAGATCAACTTCTTGCACGGGGACCCGCTGGAGCTGGCCGATCAGTCCTTTTACTTCAAGCGCACGCTGCGCGAGACCGCATTGCGCCATCAGATGTATGCGACGTTCATGGCCAAGCCGATGCAGGGCGAGCCCGGCAGCGCGATGCACATCCACCAGAGCCTGGTCGATGCACGCAGCCGCCGCAATATCTTCAGCAATCCGGACGGATCGCCCTCGGCCATCTTCAACCACTACCTGGCGGGGCTGCAAAAGTACATGCCGGCGGCGATGGCGCTAGTGGCTCCGTACGTGAATTCGTATCGGCGCATCGTGCGGCATGGGGCGGCGCCGATCAACATCCAATGGGGACACGACAACCGCACCGTCGGTTTCCGAATCCCGGGTTCCAACCCTGAGAACCGCCGCGTGGAGAACCGCGTGATTGGTGCCGATGCCAACCCCTACCTGGCGATCGCAGCAACGCTGGCGTGCGGCTGGCTCGGCATCAGCGAGCGCCTGGAGCCAACACCGGAGAGCGACGGCAGCGCGTACTCGCTCGATTACGAGCTGCCGCGCAGCCTCTCGGACGCCCTGGGCGAGCTGCGCGATTGCACCGCCTTCCACAAGGTGCTCGGCAAACCGTTCATCGACGTGTACCTGTCGGTCAAAGAACTGGAGTACGCCGAGTTCATGAAGGTGATCAGCCCATGGGAGCGGGAACACCTGCTGCTGCACGTTTGAACTCGACGGCAAGTTTTCCGCCTCGGAGCCACCGCAACCGGCTCCGGGTTGAACCGAGGCAACTCAGCGGAGATCGGGATATGCAAGCCAGGATGCTGAAGGAAGTGGGGCCGGCGGCTACCGAGGAGGCGCCCGCCTTCGCGCCTGACGGCGCTCCCTCCTCCGCGCTGCCCTCCTCCGCACCTTATGGCGCTACGGAGGGCAAGCTGTATGACACGCGCGCACTACAACAGGCCGACAGCGCGCATTACCTGCACCCGGCGACAGACCACCAGCAGCTCGCGCAACTCGGCGCTCGCATCGTCGTTCGCGGTGAGGGCGTCTATATCTGGGATTCGGAGGGACACCGGATTTTGGATGCGATGTCCGGCCTATGGTGCGTCAACGTCGGCTACGGCCGTCGCGAGCTCGCCGACGCCGCTTACCGGCAGCTCAACACGCTGCCGTTTTACAACAGCTTCTTCAACACCTCCAATGTTCCGGCGATCGAGCTGGCGCAGACGCTCTCCCGCATCGCACCGCCGGGATTCGGACACGTGTTTTACGTGAACTCCGGCTCCGAGGGTAACGACACCGTGGTGCGAATGGTGCGGCGCTACTGGGATTTAATGGGCCGGCCGCAGCGCAAGGTGATCATCAGCCGGCGCAACGCCTACCACGGCAGCACGATGGCGGGAGCGTCGCTGGGCGGCATGGACGCGATGCATGCGCAGGGCGATCTGCCGATCCCGAACATCACGCACATCGAGCAGCCGTATCACTTCGACAATGGGGCGGGAATGACCCGCGACGAGTACGGCGTGCTGGCAGCTCGCCGGCTGGAGGAGAAGATCCTCGAGCTCGGCGCTGAGCGCGTTGCGGCATTTATCGGCGAACCGGTGCAGGGCGCAGGCGGCGTGATCATTCCGCCCGAAACCTACTGGCCTGAGATCCAGCGCATCTGCGACCGCTACGGGGTGCTGCTGGTGTCGGACGAGGTGATCTGCGGCTTCGGCCGACTGGGGTACTGGTTTGGTTGCGAGCGGATGGGAACGCGGCCGGATCTGATCACGTTCGCCAAGGGCGTGACCTCCGGCTACATCCCGCTGGGAGGGGTGCTGATTGGCGAGCGCATCTCGAAAGTTCTGATCGAGAAGGGTGAGGAGTTCGCGCACGGCTTCACCTACAGCGGCCACCCGGTGGCGTGCGCGGTGGCGCTGGAGAACATCGCCATTTTGTCGCGCGAACACCTTGTGACGCGCGTGCGCGAGGATGTCGGGCCGTATCTGAAGCAGCGATTCGAAGCGCTCGCCGAGCACCCGCTGGTCGGCCAGGCCGAGGCGTGCGGAATGATGGCGGCGCTCGTGCTGGTGAAGAGCAAAGCGCCGCTGCAACGCTTTGCCGAGGAATTAAAGGCCGGGATGCTGTGCCGCGGCCACATGTTCGACACCGGAGTCGTGATGCGCGCGGTGGGCGACCGCATGATCATCGCCCCACCGCTGGTGATCACTCGCACGCAGATCGACGAGATGATCAGCTTGATCCGCCGCAGCCTGGATCTGACGCTGAACGACGCCAAGCAGCGGGGCTGGATGTAAGCGCGGCCTCGCGCAGCCCGGCGCGCTTGCCCCAAGCAGCGCGGCTGGGTCTGAGTCGCGCGGCGGCCATGATACTGAACGTTCGACGTCAGGTGCTTGTGAACCGGCTGGCCGCAATGATCACCGCGGTCATTGCCATCATCGAGGCAAGGAACCACTTGATCAGCTCGGCTTTGGTGTCGGCGATCTCCGTCCTCACCGCGGCGATCTCCGTCCTCACCTCTGCAACCTCCGTCCTCACCTCTGCGATCGAGACCTTTACGCCAGATACCGCCTCGGCAAACTCACCGCGTGTGACGAGCCGTTCCACTGGTATGCGATACCGATTGTCCAAATCGCGATGCAGCGAATCCATGAAGACACGTGCTTTGTCCTCAGGTATGCCCGCGGCTTTCAGAGCATCGATCGGTTCCACATCCATT
>JAFAIM010000049.1 GCA_019236735.1 Burkholderiaceae bacterium | reverse complement strand
TGCACGTTCTGCGGCTGCGTGTGCGACGACATGCATCTAACGGTGGACGACGACACGCACAAGATCGTGAAAGCGGAGAACGCTTGCGTGCTCGGACGGGCCTGGTTCAAGGAGCACGGCATCGAGGAGCGGCCGTTCGCTCTGATCGAGGGGCGAGAGGCGAACACGGAACAGGCGATCGACGCTGCAGCGCGGATCCTCGCCAACGCGCGCTTCCCGATCATCTACGGCCTCTCGGATACAACCTGCGAAGCGCAGCGCCAGGCGGTAGCGATCGCAGACATCATCGGCGGCAGCATCGACACGACCACCTCCGTCTGCCACGGCCCCAGCGGCATCGCGTTCCAGGACGTGGGTGAGGCCACCGCGACGCTGGGAGAGATGCGCAACCGCGCCGACCTGCTGATCTTCTGGGGCGGCAATCCGGCCGAATCCCACCCGCGCCTGTTCACGCGCTATACGGTGACCGCCAAGGGGATGTACGTACCCAACGGAAGGAAAGACCGCACGGTGGTGCTGGTCGACGTGCGGCGCACACCGAGTGCGGCGGTTGCCGACATCTTTCTGCAGGTCAAGCCGCGTCGCGACTTCGAAGTGCTGTGGGCCTTGCGCGCGCTCGTAAAAGGTCGCCCGGTCGATCCGGCCATCGAACAGGTGACCGGCCTGTCGCTCGCCACACTCGAAGACCTTGCGAAGCGGATGAAGTCCTGTCGCTTCGGCGTGCTGCTGTTCGGCATGGGGCTCACGATGACGCGCGGCCGGCACTTCAATTCCGGGGCGCTGCTCGCACTGGCCTCCGATCTGAACCAGTACACGCACTTTGTCGCCAAGCCGGTGCGCGGCCATGGCAACGTGACCGGTGCCGATAACGTGGTGTCCTGGCAGACCGGTTTCCCGTTCGGAGTGAACCTCAGCCGCGGCTATCCGCGCTTCAATCCCGGCGAATTCACGACGGTCGATGTACTGTCCCGCGGCGAGGCCGACGCCGCGCTGATCATCGCCGCCGATCCAGCATCGAACTTCCCGCAGCCCGCCATCGAGCACCTGCGTCGCATTCCGGTCATCGTGCTGGATCCGAAGTCGACCCACACGAGCCGCCTCGCAAAAGTGGCGATCACGACCGCGAGCTACGGCATCAGCGTGGGCGGCACCGTCTATCGGATGGACGACGTGCCGCTGACACTGCGTCCAGCGCTGCCTTCGCCGTATCCGAGCGACGAGACCGTGCTCACCGGCATAAAAGAGCGCGTGCGGGAACTAATCGGAGGCAACCGGGTTCCTGCGATGGACCGCGTCGCCGCGGCCGCGTAGTGGCGAATCACAGGGCCGTTCACAGTCGCCGATGCTGAGGATCGCGAACGGCCGGGTGTACGACCCGGCCAACGGGGTCGACGGAGAAGTGCGCGACGTGTGCATCGCGGACGGCAAGATCGTCGCCGCCGTCCCCGCGCAGGCCCGCCGCATCGACGCGAGTGGAATGGTGGTCATGCCGGGGGGCGTCGATATTCACTGCCACATCGCTGGCCCGAAGGTCAATCTCGCTCGCAAACTGCAGCCCGAAGATCACCGGCTCGACGTGCTGCCGCGCACGAAGGTCACGCGCTCGGGCGTCGGCGGCACCGTCCCCTCGACCTTCACGACCGGTTACCGCTACGCGCTGCTCGGCTATACCACCGCGATGGAAGCGGCGGTGCCGCCGATCAGCGCGCGCCACGTGTTGGAAGAGCTGCACGACACGCCCATCATCGACAAGGGCTTTTATGTGTTGATGGGCAACAACGTGCTGCTGTTCAAGCTGCTCGAGAAGCGGCGCAGCGAGGAGTTCCGCAACACGGTCGCCTGGCTGCTGTCATCGTCGAAGGCATACACGGCAAAGCTCGTAAATCCCGGCGGCGACGAAGCGTGGAAAGGGCGGCGCAACGCGAACGTGACGCGCCTAGACGAGAAGATCGAGTCGTTCGAGCTGACGCCAAGGCAGGTGATCAGCGCGCTGATACGGACGGTGGACGAGTTGGGCCTGCCGCACCCGGCCCACATCCATTGCAATAACCTCGGACACTCCGGAAATTTCGAGACCACGCTGGAGACCATGCGCATTGCCGAAGGGCATCGCGCGCACGTCACGCACATTCAGTTTCACAGCTACGGACAACCCGCGGGCAAGTCCAGCGACCACGCCACCTCCAAGGCTCGCGAGATCGCGGAGTACGTGAACGCACACCCCAACATCAGCGCGGACGTGGGGCAGGTGATGTTCGGGAAGGCGACGGCGATGACGGCCGACGCGCCGCTCGGATACATGCTGTCGCGCTTCTCCAAGGGAAAATGGGTGAGCGCGGACACCGAGCACGAATCCGGCTGCGGCATCGTCCCGTTCACTTATCAGGATCGAATCTACACGCACGCTCTGCAATGGGCGATCGGGTTGGAGCTGTTCCTGATGTCGAGCGACCCGTGGCGCATGGTGTTGTCGACCGATCATCCCAACGGCGGCTCGTTCCTGTGCTATCCGAAGCTGATCCGCCTGTTAATGGATCGCGAATTCCGCAAACAGGAGATGGCGAAGGTCAATCCGCGCGCGCTGCGCCAGACCGCTCTGGCCGACGGCTTGGACCGCGAATACACCCTGAGCGAAATCGCGATCGTCACCCGCGCCGGACCGGCTCGCTTGTTGGGGCTGACCAACAAAGGACATCTGGGGATCGGCGCCGACGCGGACATCACGATCTACGAGGAACAGGAGGACAAGGAGCAGATGTTCAGCGCGCCCCGGTATGTCACCAAAGACGGTGAGCTGGTCATCGAGGATCATGAATTCCGCGCCACCAATGAAGGCCGAGTGCTGCACGTTGCGCCCGATTTCGATCCGAGCATCGTCGAAGCGATTCGTCCTTTTTTCGAGGAGAACTATTCGATCCGCTTCGACAACTATCCCGTCAACGACTCCTACCTGGGCAAGCACGAGCTGGTGCCGACCAAACGGCAGCGAACCGGAGCGCCATAAATGCTCCTGAACGGCGTCGCGGTCGAGGACACGTTCGCCGAAGCGTTCGCGATGTGGGGCGCGCGGGTGATGATCACGGCCGAGAACGACAAGTGGGCAATGGCCGCGGCGCGTGCGATGACCGGATTTGCGACCTCGGTGATCGGGTGCAAGTGCGAGGCTGGCATCGAGCGCATCGTGCCGGCTGGGCAGACGCCGGATGGGCGGCCCGGCGTGAGCGTGCTGCTGTTCGCGACCAGTGCCGAGAGCGTGGGCAAGCGCCTGGTCGAGCGGGTTGGACAGTGCGTGATGACCTGCCCCACGACCGCCTGCTACAACGCGCTCCCGGCCGAGACCACGGCAACCACAGTCGTCGTCGGTGGACTGCTGCGCTACTTCGGCGATGGATTCCAGGCAGCCAAACTGCTCGACGGACGCCGTTTCTGGCGCGTACCCGCGATGGATGGCGAGTTCCTCGTGGAGGAGCGCTTCGGCGTGCAGCCGGCGATCGGCGGCGGGAACCTGTTGATACTCGGCGAGGACAGCGCTCCGACGCTGGCGGCCACCGAAGCAGCGGTCGAGGCGATGCGCGCCGTTCTCGGCGTGATCCTGCCGTTTCCCGATGGCGTCGTGCGCTGCGGAAGCAAAGTCGGCTCGCGCTACAAGACGGTGATCGCCTCGACCAATGACGCCTACTGTCCGACGTTGCGAGCCGTGTCGAGCGCGACCCGCCTTGGCGAGGACGTGAACTGCGTCCTGGAGATCGTGATCGACGGGCTGGATCTGGCTTCGGTGGAAGAAGCGATGCGCCGCGGCATGAAAGCGGCTGCACGTCCCGGGGTGCGACAGATCAGCGCGGGGAACTACGGTGGCAACCTGGGCCAGTACAAGATCGGACTACACGGCTTGATGAACGGGACATGAGCCTTACGTTGACGATGAGAAGCGCGCCCGAGGTCCCCCTCGAGGCCGAGGTTCTCAGTCCCGAGCGTTTCGAGGGAATGAGCGCGGCACAGGCAGCGGAGGCTGCCGTGCTGTACGGCAACCGTCGGGCTCAGCTGGGCGATTTCTTCAGCATCGAGGGCAAAGGCGACGGCGAACTTCGCTTGGTCGGCGATTGCACGCGGGTCAAGAGAATCGGCGCAGCGATGACGCGCGGTCGCATTGTGATCGAAGGCGACGTTGGCATGCACCTCGGTGCCGGGATGTCGGGCGGGACGATCACGGTCCAAGGCGACGCAGCCGACTCGGTCGGCCATGAAATGCTGGGCGGCCAGATCGTCGTCAAGGGAAACGCTGGCCACCTCGTCGGCAGCACGATTCGCGGCGGCCGCGTCGGCATCCGTGGCGGCGAGATCATCGTGCACGGCAACGTCGGCAACGAAACCGGAACGGGAATGCGCCGCGGGCTGATCGCGGTCGGCGGCTATGCTGGAGATTTCACGGGTGCCAACATGCTCGCCGGTACGATCGTCGTGCTCGGTCAGCTCGGGTGGCGCAGCGGCGCCGGTATGAAGCGCGGCTCGATCGTCTCCACCCAACCCGCCGAACTGCTACCGACCTTCCGTTATGCCTGCACGTATCGGCCGGTGATGCTTCGGCTGGTGCTCGCGCACCTGCGCGAGCAGGGATTGCCCGTGACGGATGCGCACGTGCACGGTCGCTATCGCCGCTGGAGCGGTGACGCAGTCGAAGACAGCCGCGGTGAGATCCTCTTGTTGGAGCATTCGGAGCGGGCTGCGGCCTGAACCCGAACCGGATGGGATCGACGACATCGACGAAAAGGCCGAACAGGCCATCGACCATATTCTGCAACGTGCGAAAGCGCATCGCGTCTTGCCGGCATCCACACCGGCGATCCAGAGGTAGCGCGCAAACGCGTCGCCGCAGGCTTTGAATTCGTCACGATCGACTCCGATGTACGCCTGATGGCGAGGAGCGCCAAGCAGGTGATCGCGCAGATGCGGGCGCCTGGCGAGCCTGCTTGAGCCGGCGCTGTCCAGGATTACGTCTGCAATGCGGGCCGTACATCGGTAACGCAATTGCAGGGCAATCGCCGGAGTGATCAACCGCGCAAGGTCGGATACTGTCTATCGCACGAAGCTCCGACCCGGACGCCAGAGCAAACAACGATGTCGAATGAAACTCCCGGCCCATCGCGCCTAGCGGGCAGCGTCTACATGCTGGCAGCGGCAGCTTTCTGGGGCGGAATGTTTCCGGTCGCCAAGTCGCTGCTGCAAATCGTGGACCCATTTTTTTTGACGCTGATTCGCTACGCCGTAACGTTCATCGTGATGGTGGTGATCCTGTGGACCGCGGAGGGCAGAAGCTCGCTACGCGCGGATGGCCGCGGCTGGTCGCTGTTCCTGTACGGCAGCATCGGCTTCTGCGGCTTCGGTCTTTTCGTTTTCAGCGGTTTGCGTGCGTCGACCCCAGCGCACGGCGCGATCCTGGTCGCCCTGATGCCGATGATCACCGCCGTGATCACGTCGCTGGTGTCACGCAGGATGCCGCCAGGCGCCACGCAAGTCAGCATCGCCATTGCCCTGATCGGCGTTGCGCTGGTCGTCTCCAACGGCCACCCCCGCGAGTTGCTGCAATCGCGCTCGCTTGGGGCCGACGCCATGATTTTGTTCGGTGTCGTGTCGTGGGTCGTGTACACGCTCGCCGCCAAGAACTTCGATGGCTGGTCGCCATTGCGCTATACGACGCTGACCATTGGCTATGGTGTGATCGGCATCGCAGTTTGCACGGTGCTCGCAAGCGTTTTCGGGCTTGCGCATGTGCCTTCGGTTGCTCAAGCCGGCGATGCCGCTCCGTATTTCGTGTACGTCGTCATTTTCGCTAGCGTGCTCGCGGTCCTGGGATGGAATGAAGGCGTGCGGCGCATCGGCCCGGTCAATGGAGTTCTTTTCATCAATTTCGTTCCGATCACTGCGTTCCTGATCCAGGCTGCGCAGGGCCGACCATTGCACCCGGTGGAGCTTGCGGGCGCCGCGCTGGTGGCATCTGCGTTGTTGCTGAACAACTTCCTGCAGAGGCGATCCATCCGCGGCGCCGTCGACCTGCCCGCTGCGAAGGACGGCCCTCTTTGTGTATCGACACTGGTCGCGTTCGACATTGCCGCCACACCAAGGTCACAGAAGTGAGAATCCTGGTTCTGGGAGGCACGGTCTTCCTTGGCCTGCACATCGTCGACGCGGCAATCGCCCAAAACCATGATGGATCCGAGGCGAAGTGCCTCAGTTCACACGTCGAAAAACCGCGATAGGCTCATTCCTTCAATCTGCGCTGAAACATCTCGCCCGATCCCCTCGTAGCCTGGCAGGCATGTTTCCGTTGCAGGAGTACTCCGATGCAAACCCCCGTATGCGCTGATGCCCGAGCGCCGGCGGCACCCATCGCATTCGGCTTCGTGGTCATCGCCACGAGTTTGTCCTTTTTCATGACGCAGCTGGACGTAACCATCGTCAACGTCGCTTTGCCCCGGATGGCGCAGGATCTCTCAGCCAGTGTCGGCGCCTTGCAGTGGGTGGTCGACGCCTACACGCTGGCGTTTGCTGCGACGATGCTGTGCGCGGGCGCCTTGGGTGACCGCCTGGGAACCCGGCGGGCCCTTCAATTAGGCATTGTCGTTTTCGGAGCTGCTTCGTTGGTGTGCGCAGTTGCCCCATCCGCGCAGGCGCTCGATCTTGCGCGTGCCCTCCAAGGCATCGGCGCTGCAGCGATGCTACCGAACTCACTCGCGCTGCTGAACCATTCTTTTTCGCACGACGCCGCGCGCCGGGCCAAGGCAGTGGGATGGTGGACCGCGTCGGGTGCCATTTCCCTCACGATGGGCCCGGTCGTAGGCGGTGCGTTGGTGGCAGCTCTTGGCTGGCGCTGGATCTTCCTCGTAAACCTGCCGATTTGTGCGTTCGGCTTAGGGCTCGCTGCTCGCTTGCCTCAAGGCTATCCTGGGCACGAGCTCAAGGGATTTGACGCGGCGGGCCAGCTGTGGGCGACCGCGGGCCTGACGTTGCTGACCGCCGCCATCATCGAATGTGGTCAGCTTGGTCCGACGCCTTTCGTCTGGGCTTGCTTCGCCGCGGCCGTCGCGTGCGGTGTGCTGTTTGCACTCGCCGAGCGACACGCGTCCCACCCGGTCCTGCCGAGGAGCCTGTTTGCGGGCGCTGCGGTCCTGCCGGCCGTCGGATTCGGGATGGTGATGAACTTCACGTACTACGGCTTCATCTTCGTTCTGAGCATCTTTCTGCAGCAGGTGCTTCACTACTCCCCGTTGCAGGCAGGCTTCGCATTTTTGCCGCTGACTGCGGGCTTTTTTCTTTCCAATATCGTCAGCGGGCCGATCGTGGCGCGCTTTGGCTCGCGACTGCCGATGCTGATCGGCGCGGTCATCGATGCCGCGGGGTTCGCGCTACTACTGACCGTCGATCGCAACTCACATTACGGCGACATCGCATGGGGATTTCTGCTGATCCCGATGGGTATGGGGCTCGGCGTGCCGGCAATGACGACGGCAGTGCTGTCCTCAACCGAGAAGCGCTTGTCCGCGACTGCCTCGGCGGTGTTGAATACCGCCCGTCAGGCCTCCGGCGCCTTTGGTGTGGCGATCCTCGGCGCGTGGGCGCACGGCGGCGCCGACGGCGTCGCGCATTCGATTCGCGCTGCCGCGTTGCTGTGTATCGTGATGCTGGCGGCAGCGTTCGCCCTTGCCTTGCGCCTGGATCGGCCGATCTCGGGCTTTGACCGTGCCAGGCAATGAGATGCACTTGACGGCTACGAGCATGACATGTTGACTGCGTTGGCTCCGGATGTTCTGGTCGACTCGGCGCAATTGCTGGGCGATCACTCGCGCCTGAAGATTCTGTGGGCGCTGCTCGAGCGACGAGCGTATACGGCTGGCGAGCTGGCACTCGTCGCGAATCTTTCCGCGTCCGCCGCCAGCATGCATCTGGCGAAGCTGCTGGAAGCCGGCTGGATCGGTGTTACGCCGCGAGGGCGGCATCGCTACTATTCGATCGTCGATGACGCCGTTGCCCATGCGGTCGAAGCCATTGGCGCGATCCGCCTTAGCGGCGAGAAGTGTCGCAATCCCAAACGGCCAAACCCCGGTTCGCACATGCGGCGCGCGCGGTCGTGCTACGGACATCTTGCTGGCGAAGTTGCGGTGGCGTTCTGGGATTCGCTGCTCGAACGCGACTGGATGCAGCGAGACGGCAAGCGGTTCACCCTCGGCGCCGACGGAGTAAAGGGCTTTTCCGCCCTGTTGAGATGTCCGCCGCACGACCCGATATTAAAGACGGGCGTAACGCCTTGCATGGACTGGACCGAGCGGATGCTGCATTTGGGTGGTGCACTGGGCGTACGAATCTTTCAGGCGCTGCACGAACGCGATTGGATCAGTCCAGCGCCTCGCTCCCGGCTTGTCACGTTTGCTCCGGGGCGGGACAAGGACCTCGTGGCGCTGGCTTTCGACCACTAGATCGTTCGAGCGAACGACCGAGGCGCAACTTGTCATGAAATCACTCGGATCCAGAGCGACGGGTGCACGGCTGGAGCGGATGAAAGCGTCTCCTCGCTGGGGCGGAGAGGCGTTTCGCAACATGCATCCGATACTGCCTGGCTTGCGCGATCCCGCCGCGCCGATGCCGACGTTGACGGAGTTTCTCTGCGGCGAGAAGCTGGCGCCCGCGCAGCCGCTGCCGTCCCTCAACCCGCTAGAGGCTTGGCAACGCAAGCCGCGCAGTGGCCTTCGGGTCACGTGGCTCGGCCACTCGACAGTGCTGATCGAGATCGACGGCGTGCGCGTGCTGACCGATCCGGTGTGGGGGACGCGCGCCTCGCCCTTGCGGCTGGCAGGGCCGAAACGCTTCCAGCCGGTTCCCGTCGAGCTGCGCTCGATGCCCTCAGTGGATGCCGTGATCGTTTCGCACGACCACTACGATCACCTCGACTATCCGACGATTCGCGCGCTCGCGAAGAGCGACGTGCCATTTGTGACCTCGCTCGGTGTGGGAGCGCACCTGGAAGGCTGGGGGGTTCCGACGGAGCGGATCACCGAGCTCGACTGGTGGGAAACGCATGAGCTGCCCAAAAGCGGCGTTCGCGTGACCGCAGCGCCGTCGCAGCACTTTTCGGGGCGCACGCTGGGCACTCGAAATGCAACGCTTTGGTCCTCGTTCGTGCTTCGATCCGAGCGCCACATCGTGTTTTTTAGCGGCGATACGGGGCTGACCACCGAGTACGGCGACATTCGCCGACGGCTGGGACCTTTCGACCTCGTGATGCTCGAAATCGGCGGCTGGAATCCTGCATGGGGCGATATGCATCTGGGCCCGCGCAACGCGCTCAAGGCACTGGAACTTCTCGGTAGCGCCACTTTTTTGCCAGTGCACTGGGCAACTTTCAATCTTGGGATGCATCCATGGGATCAGCCCGCCGAGGACCTTTTCACGCTCGCCTCGGCAACCGGGGCGCGGCTGGCGATGCCCAGACTCGGCGAGCCGGTGGAACCAACCCTCGCTTCCGGGCGCCCAGATCCGTGGTGGCGAGCCATCTCGGGCACTATTGAGACGCTCGGCGCGGAAGCTGCCGAAGGAAAGCTGTCGACGGCCATCCCCTGGCCGATCGATTAGCTTTTGACTCGATCGCCTCGGATGAAACATGCCATTCGGATGGTCTGCGCCTGGGGCGTTCTTTTGGCATTGCACACAACCGTTGCCGCCTTACCCGAGAAGGCGCCAGCGGGCGATGGTCCAGCCTATGGCCCCGAGTTGCAAGGCTTCGACTATCCGTATCCGGTCGCCCGCCACAAGCTGCACTCGCAGGACCAGGACCTCGAGATGGCGTTCATGGACGTCCCCGCTGCGCGCCCAAACGGTCGTACCGCTGTGCTGTTGCACGGCAAGAACTTCTGCGCGGCCACCTGGGGAAAGACGATCGCGATACTCTCCACTGCGGGTTACCGGGTCGTCGCGCCTGATCAGATCGGCTTCTGCAAGTCGAGCAAGCCGCAACGCTACCAGTTCAGTTTTCAGCAACTGGCGGTGAACACGCGCGAGCTGCTCGATGCTTTGGGAATCCAGCGCGCGACCCTGATCGGCCACTCGACCGGCGGCATGCTGGCGGTTCGCTACGCACTGAGTTACCCGGAACAGATCGAGCAATTGGTGCTTGTGAACCCGATTGGTCTCGAGGATTGGCGCGCCAAGGGCGTTCCGCCGGTGACGATTGACCAATGGTACGAGCGCGAATTGGCTACCAGCGCTGCGCGCATTCGCGCCTACGAGCAATCCACGTACTACGCCGGCTCCTGGCGCCCCGATGAAGAAGTTTGGGTACAGATGCTCGCCGGCATGTACCGCGGTCCCGGCCGAGATCGCGTTGCCTGGGATTCAGCGCTGCTTTACGACATGATCCTGACGCAGCCCGTGCTCTACGAGCTAGAGCACCTGCAGGTGCCGACGCTACTGCTGATCGGCGACAAGGATACGACCGCGATCGGCAAGGAGTTCGCACCACCGGCCGCGCGTTCGGCACTCGGCCACACGCAAGAGCTTGCTCGTCTTGCTGCGGCACGCATACCACGCGCGCGACTCGTGGAATTTCCCGAACTCGGGCATGCTCCCCAGATTCAAGATCCGGCGACTTTCCATCGCGCACTGCTGGAGGGCCTGAACGCCGATGCGGCACCTTAGAAAATCACTTACAGGCCGTCGGGTATCTTCCGCGCGCCAATTACAGGATTTACCACAACAAAGTCAGCCATGCAGCCTTTAGCCTGATCGGTGCCGTGATCGCTTCACGACGGCGGCGTTCACTCAGGAGCCTGCATGGAAACGAGTGATTCCATCGCAAAAACGCTTACGCATCAGCCAACGCCCGGCATCGCTCCGAAAAAGGTCGACGAAGCCCCCGGCTGGAAGTCAGCGGACACGACCCTTGCGAGCTTGTACAAGTTCGGGATGGCATCAGTCATTCTGGACTGATCTGCACGTACGAGCACTCGCGCTAGCGGTTTGAGGTCGTAAGTTGCGACCTCAAAAGTTATGGAAGAACCCGAAGGCTGCGAGCATGCAGAAGGGCGCGACCGTCTCGTGGTACTGCTCGAGCGCCTTCTGCTGACCTTGTGCGGTGAGCAGTGCGTTCCAGGTGCCGGTGAAAGCGGTCTGAATCGGCACGAACGGCAGCGGTGAATCGCCGGCATTGGCCGTCGTCAGATCAACGTCCAGTGCCGTTACCAGACCCGTCGGCAGATTCAGCGGCTGCCAGAACGCCTGCATGACCTGCGTGTTCAAAAAGAAGACGGTCGGGTCCTCGCCGCCTCCGCACATCAGCGTCGGCGCCGACGGCACCCACAGCGGGTCGCGCATGTCATTGAGCTGGATGTCCTTCCGAGTCGGGAAGCTGGGGTTGGCCGCAAGGGGCGCGCCGGCTGGTGGCGGCGACGATGCCAGGGCTCCATCGGGGCTCGCAACGACATCCAGCGCGTATTGCAAACGGAAGCTGTTGTTGATCAAAGATGGGTGGCCGAATCCGGCTGCGAACAAGGGATTGCTCGGCACTGCGAGCTGAGCGTCCAGCGTCGCGTTCCCGGTCACCGGCGTCGTGCTGTCCAACAGCGCCGACTGCGGCAGCTTGCCTTCCGTGATCAGCTGAGTCTCGGTCAAGTTGGTCGGCAACAGTGTGTCGATTCCCGTTGCATAGGTCGGCGAAAACACGTCCGTGGTGGCGTTGTAGACGTTGTGATACGCGTGCTGATAGCTGATCGGCAACAGCGGCATGAACAGAGTCGAAAAGATAAAAGGCTTGCCAAAGATGACTGCATCGACGAAGGCCTCCATCGCGTACGGCCCCGACATCGGCGCGGCGGCAGTCACCGGCATCGACTTCGCCTGCATCTTGCGCAGCGTCGCCATCGCCACGTGTCCGCCCTGCGAGTACCCCGTCAGGAACAGTTGACCGTTGTCGAGCGTTCCGGCCGTCGGGATCTTGCCGAGCGCCGAGCGCGCCGCGGCCAGGGCATCGATCATTTCCTGCGATTGCTGATCGGCGTTCAGCCACGGGTGGTACGGCAGCGACGACGTGTCGTAGCCTGCATAGTTCGGCGCGACCACGATGTAGCCTTGCGCAGCAAAGATCGTCGCGATCAGGCTCGACTCGGCGGACGCGGGATTGCTGCTGTCATTCGGATTGGCGAGGTTGTACGAATGCTCCACGCTCGTGCCGTGCGCATACATCACGATCGGCCGCTTTCCTGAGCACAAGAGGGGCACTCCGGTAGGCACCATCAGTGCGCCCGAGGCGGTGGTGGACTCGCCGGCTCCTCCGACCGTGTAGTACTGGATGTAATAAAAGTCCACGCCACACGGCAGCGGCAGCAGGTGCCCGCCTGTCAGCACTGTCAGCAGCTGCGCCGCCGCCGAGCTGGTCGCGGCTTGCGAGGTCAGGCTCGCCGTGAAGGCGGCCGCGGTGACGGATCCCACCCGTAACGGCGGGTTGTAGATCAGCGCCCCTTCGGCGACAGCGGTGTTGGCCGATTGCGTTGAACTGCCGCCTCCGCAGGCCGCCAGCGCGAAAGCGGCGCCCGCAGCCAGGGCGATCCTCGTCGCTTTCCTTGCTCTACGCATCGTAGTTTCCCTCTTCCGATTGCAGGCAGCCGCCCGCAAAGTGCGCCAAGCCCATCCTGCCGGGCGCTCTCGGGGCAGTCGGTCAGAAGGATTAGCCGACTGCGGATATCACTGGTCTTTGGACTTGGCCCAGCTCGCGTCAGGATCGAACTGCGTCATCTTCGACGCGATGGTCACCGTTTCGCTTCCGAGGTTCTTTTCGTAGACCACGCCTTCGTGGCTGCAAAGGAAGGTCATCACTCCGGACCGGCCCCATCGCGCCGGATAGGCAACCAGCGCGAAGCCGCCGATCATCTTTCCGTTGACGATGTAGTCGTAAGCGCCGCCGGGTGCGTCCTTCCCTTGGCCGGTGAGGATCTTGTAGTAGTAGCCGTGGTAGGGGGCCGCGTCAGGACTCTGCTGGCTGTAGCCCTGGCTGCGTGCGTGCGCGATCAGAGGACCTAGGGGGCTCGCCGGCTCGTCATCCTTCGTCTCCCAGTACAGGCCGTCGTGCTCGCCGGGCGAGCTCGTCAGCCTTTGTGCGTACTCCAGCAGCCCGTTGCTGCGGCGCTCGGTGGTCGCATATTCGCGCTGCGCGTCGACGTACGCCAGGCACACCTTGATTGCGGACAGCTCGTTATGACCGATGCGCCGGTTCAGTACATGCTCGTCCCCCTGCTTCGCATCGAACTGCCAGCGGTCGTCCTTCGTCACCAGCGGATACGGGAAAGGGAAGTCGTCGGGACCGATGAGCAGCGTCACTCTGCCATCGTCGGAGCGGTCGAACTTCACCGATTGATCATAGGCAGCGATGAAGGCCTTGCGCGCTCTTTCGTCCTGCACGGGATCCCCGGAGTGGATCAGCTTTCCCGCACCAGGTCCCAGGACACGCCAAATCTGTCTGTTCTCGTCGGAGCGCATCGCGTCGGCCAGCGCCTTTGCGGCTTCCTCCGGCGATGCGTAGCTGCCCTGCAGGTGAACGTGGCTGGCCTTGGCTTTGTTCGAGTCAGGAGAGTCCGCCGCACCCGCAGGCGCGGCAAGCAGCGCAACCGCCGCCAGCATCGCCAACGCGGCGTTCGTGCGCGCTGACTTGAGAGGGGTCTTCATCGCGTGATGTCCATGTCTCACCGTCATCATCACCGGCGTTGACCCGCGTTGCCGCGATTGGCGGCCGGGGCGGCTCGCGGTGCAGCCGGGGCAGGTCGCGGTGCGGCCGCAGCGCGGCTCTGCGCGCCGCGCGCTTCTTCGCGCTGCACTTGAGAGCGGGCCTGCGGCTGGTACGCCGGTATCGGGCGGGTCTCCGGCGCCGACGGGCGTGGCGCGGGCGACGGGCGCGGTGCAGGCGACGGCCTCGCAGCGCCACCGGCAGGCGCGGCAGGCCGCTGCGTAGCGTGAGCTTCACCCCCTGGCGTCGGGCGCGAGGCGTTGCCGCCTCCTCTGGCTTCGGGACGCGTGTCGCTGGTGCCGGGCGCAGGGCGTGACACAGTGCCGCCACCCCCACCGCCGGAGCGCGCAACTTTCTCGCCACCTCCAGTCGCAGGGCGCGAAGCCTTGCCTTCCCTTCCTCCCCCACCTCCTGCGGCAGGGCGTGACGCGTTGTCGGAGCCCCCGGGCCCCGGACGGGCGGTGTTATCGCGGCCGCGGTAGCTTTCCCGCGTCTGAACTGCGCCGCGATCGCTCGGCCTGTATTTATTCCGCGTAACCGCGTCGCGGTAGGCGACGCCCCGGCGATGCTCGACGTCGTGTTTCCATCCACCGCCGCCACCGTACTCGTCGCGGTATCGGGGGCGGTTCACCCAGATGTTGTTCCTGACGATCGTGATGTTCACGCTGCGGCCGCGCCAGTCGGGCCGGCACCAGCCCCAATTGTTCACGGTGATCGCCCAGGCGGCGCCCCACACGAAACCGACTGCCAGCGCGCCACCATAGGGCGGATATCCCCAGATCGGCGGCGGGTACCAGAACCAGGGGGGATATTGCGGCGCCCACCACGGCCCGTAGATCACGACCGGGTTGTAGACCGGAACGTAGACGACCTGCGGCTGCGCGGGCTGGATCGAGATGGCGTTATCCTGATCGACCACCTGCTGCTGCGGAGTCGACTGCAGGTTTCCGGCTTGCTGTGCTCTCAAGCGCAGCGACTGCACCGTGCTCATCACGGCGGCCTGGTTTTCGAGAAAAGCGTCGCCCAGTCGCTGCGTCCAGTCGAGCTTGTCGTTCATCATGTCCAGGACCTGCGGAAACGACGTCAGCGACAGCACGCTCGGATCCCACTGCTTGTCCTTGAGCGCGTCGTCCAACGCAGGGCCCCTCAGGTTCGGATTGGCTTCGACGAAACGAGCCGCCTCGACGACCTCGAGCGGGTACGTCGACGCCATCAGGATCTGCGACAGCAGCTCGTCCGGATACAGTGCGATCGGCGCCAGCAGCGAATCGAGCAGGTCCTGCGGAATCGGCGCGGCCGCCGTCGTTCCCGCCTCAGGTGGCGCGGTCGTTCCCGCGTCAGGTGGTGGAGGTGGAGGGGGGATCTGCGCGCCGACTGCGAAAGCCAGCATGGCAAACCCAACGAAGATCGCGATCCGACGCAAAGACATCATCTCCTCCCGCGGGCCGGATCTTACATCGCCTGAATGTAAATGAAGCGCGTCAGACTGGTCACGCTTTGGGCCGATTGGCCGAAATCATCTTGGCCAGTTCGCTCTGCGACACGGCCGAAGTGCGTTCCAGGTAGATGCAAATGAGCTCCAACTCCTCGGTGGTGAATTTCTCCGATTTCGTTTATCGATGCCTATGTGCGCGGCAGCGGCCGCAACGGAATCGACGCATGGATCACCCAGCCAACAATCACCGGAAATAAGCTTGCCCCTAGTCGCGCCATTTGCCGAAAAGGATCGCGTCATTTGAAAATGCCCCAGTTGAGGCCTCCTGGCGGGCATCCGCCTCGAGATCCGTAATTGAGGCATTGCCGGGAAATCTTTTCGCACCGATCAGCAGCATGCGTTCGACCCCAGTGACGAGCTTGCCGTAGTACTGCGCGGCGTTAGGACACAAACGCGAATTCTGCTCGGAAACCGTCTTGTAAAAGCCGGCATTCTTGGCGTAACACGAGTAGTACTGAATGGCAGTTTCGATGGACTGCCCGTGGGCCCCGCGATACTCGTACGGGTCGAACCCGGAGATCCGCATGATCTCCGCTGCGTCAAGAAGACGTTCCAAGGTCAGCATCGAGTAGCCGATGCTCTGTCCTGCGTTGGCATTTCGGAAGCGGTCAGAGATTTCGCCTAAGGCGGCGATCGGTGTCTGATAGTCATGATGATTGAGCAGGCTAGCCTGACTGTCCGACTCCTGGTTATTGACGCACTCGGCGCTGGGTCCGTCCGATTCTCCGTACACGACGTGATCGAACAATCGCAACCACGGAACCAGAACAGGAGCTGCTGGGTCGCCTCCGAAGATGACCGCCTTGAGCCTTTGCTCATCGTTTAACAGGCGCGCTGCCGCCAACATTCCGACTACGCCGTGGGTCGCAATATTCGTATAGCGCGAGCACTCCGAATAGGGAAACCCGACTCCGGCAAAAAGGACATTCTCCGACTGACGCATCAGTTCGAATATGTTCGCGTGAAACGCATCGAGCCGGCCGACCTCATCGGCGTTCAACACGCCCAGCGATTGCAACAGGTCTTGCGCATGGACGGAATAGATGATTCCTCTTCCCAGCACGAGGCCCAGACCCGCTTGGGGCCTCCCGTGGCCATCCCGGTCGAACGAACCCAAGACGAGGAAGCGTCCGCTCGCGTCGCGAAATCCGCGATCTGCCCAGGCAAGGAGAATTCGTTTCGCGAGCGCAGAGCTTTCATCGACACCCGGCGCTTCGGCAGGTGCCACCGCGCCCGCCTTCAGAAGCGCCGCATAGAGCGACAGTCGCGCAGCGACCACGGCGGCCCCGGCAGGGGCCTTCGCCCCGGGCGCGAGCTTTAACGCGGCGCGTATCTCGGCATCGTGCTGATCTTGGGGTTCATACGAAAACGCGTATTGATAGACGCCTCCATCAGAGCCGGAGTACGTCACGCCCCAGTCGATCCCGGAAGCGAGATCGTGTTCGATCTGCTTCGCGAGCAGGCCGAAGCGCTGCATCGAGTAGCTACGGGACCGATTAATCCTCGCAGCGAGGTCCTTCAATTCGTCCATCGTTACAAAAACGCCCGGATGCGCCGCCAAGGCGCGGTACGCGCCGGTCAGGTGCGGAAGAGCGTGGTACGGGAGATCGAGCGGCCGCAACGCGAGCTTTGTGCCTGAACCGGCAATCAGATCGTTCGGAACCCCGTCCACGACGCGGATTCCATGCACGGAGAGTTTCGACTCCGGGCCATAGCTGTAAGGCAAGGCGATCACAAACCGGTGTTGCCCGAAGCTGCGATCGTGGCAAGCCTCTTGGACCGCCGGCTCGCTATACAAATCCGCCCGCTCCGCCAAAATTGGCCCGTCTTTCCACACACCATTGTCTGCGTGTTCTGCAAACAACTGGACCGCAATGGATTTTGTCTGCTCTTGCTGGCACGCCCACCCCGAGATGAAGTAATGATCACCGTCGCGGCTGATGCCATCGATATTGCCGACGATGCGACCTACGGCATGAGCGAAGCCGCCCGACAAGAAGCAAAGCACCATGCAACCCGGCAGCACGCTTCTGTAGGAGTCCGCGCTCACGACGTAGAATGGCCGAAACAGGCGGAGGTCACGATGTTAATGCGGTTTGTTGGACGCGCATCGTTTGTTGCGACATTCATCACAACTCTCGTGCTCGGTCTTGCACCTTGCGCGTGGGCGCAGCAGGTTCCGCACGTTCTGGTGGTCGGTCCGCTCGATAACTACGACGCGCTGGTCGCCGGGATGACGGAGGAGCTCCAAGCTGCCGGGTACAAGGACGCGGCCAAAATCCGGCTCGACATCAAGAGCGCCGGCTCCCCGGATGAAGCAAAGGCCGCAATTGGCGCAGCGCTTAGCACGGGCGTCGACGCAATCGTGACCATCTTCGGTCCCGCGACCAATGCGGCGCACGCGGCGACGGACAAAGTTCCCATTGTGTTCTGCCCGGTGGCCGATCCGGTCGCTGCGAAGCTTGTCGCGTCGAACGACGCTCCGGGAGGCAACCTGACGGGTGTGGCAAGCGCCGATGCCGAAGCCAGTCGGCGGCGGCTCGCCGCGTTTCGTGAGGCGCTGCCAGATCTCACGCGCCTGGCCGTCCTATTCGATCCGGATTTCCCACCCGACCGCGTCCAGATGAAGAACCTGGAGCAGATCGCTTCTTCGACTGGGGTCACGATCGTCTCTCGCCCGGTGGGTGACGAGAATGCGGCGGTCGCCGCGCTGCGCGCCCTGGGGCGTAGCGACGCCGACGCCGTCCTGATACTGAAGGAAGCGCTGCTTCGGAAGGCCGGGGATGAGCTCAAGCGCGCCGCACTGGAGCAGAAGCTTCCGCTCCTGGCTGGCGATCCGGATCTGGTGACGTTTCCGGGCGTCGTCGCCGCTGTCGGTCCGAACCAGCAGAAGCAAGGGAGGATGTGCGGCAAGATGACGGCCCGCATCCTCGGCGGTTCCAAGCCGGGCGACTTATCGATCGAGCACCCGGACTTCGAACTTCTCGTCAATCTCAAGTCCGCCGAACGCATTGGTGTCGCAATCCCCGAGCCCGCGTTGAAGAAGGCTGTTCAAGTCATCCGCTGACTCGGTAATTACGTCATTGCGCTACTGCTGAATCTGCAACTTGATCTTGCGTCGGAAAAGGGCCCGCACATACGGCGGGTGTTTGCCGTCCATCCGCACGTAGTAGAGGTAGGGCGTGTCGGAGATGATCGAAAAATTCCGGTCGATCGATGTTGGGTCGAGCAGACTGTCGTAGCCGTAGGTCCACTTGCCCGCCCCGTCGCTGGCCAGCAGCGCGCTGATCGGTACCAGCAGGCTAGGCTTGGACCAGTGCATCAGGTCGCGCGAGACTTGCACGTAGAAGCCCGCCGCCCCACCGAAGCGGTTGTCCGGCGCGAACTGGGTCGTGACGAAGTTGCCGGTTCCCGCATGCTGCAGCAGAGTGTCGGCTGAGCCGGCAAATACCGGCGGGCACACGTGCTCCTCGGGTTTGGCGATTTTTTCCCGATAGGGATCGGCGAAGCGGATCGTGAAGGCCTTGCCGTCCCAGGCCCGCCAGGAAGCGGGATCGAACACGTTCGAGGTGCGGATCAGGCAGGGTCCGTACTGCTGCGCCTTGTACGGCCAATCGTTGATCAGCGCGTAATAGAGCTTGTCGACCTTGAGGATATTGGTCGGGCCGGCGTAGCCATAGGCGCTGGCCCGGTTTCCCACCACGTAACGGTAAGGCAGGGCCGCCACCAGGTTGCGCGGGGGTGCCGGTTCGAGGAAGTTGTAGCCGCCGTCCAGCGACTGGGCGAAGGTCACGGTGTTCCACCAGCAATTGTTCGAATCCTTCGGCGTGGCGCACATGCCCGGGATCTCGTCGGCGTCGAATTCGCTGTGCACCAGTGCAGCGAAGCGGCGCCCATCCTCGCTGAAGAACGAAAACAGCCAGTTCTTGTACTTGAAGTGCGAGGGATCCCGGTCCTGTGGCGAGCGGTAGATCGCGCGGCAGTCGCGCTTGAGGCGGTTCAGGCTCGGCCCCGTCATCGCCCTTGCGACGAAGTGGCTTGCCACCAGGTGGACCGTGCCGTGATTGTCGCGAAAGGCACGGGCGGGGGCATCCGGAATGTCGATCTGCTCGCAGCCCGTCCGCGTGTCGAAAACGAGCTCCTTGGGGCTGATCACCACGCCCGATATGGACGGGGGCCCGACCGGCGCCACCGCGTGCACGGCAGGAACGCTCGAAAGCGCCGCCAGGCCGATCAGCGCGGCGCGAACCTGACCAGGGGTCATGGCTGTTCACCCTTGTTCAAGGGAGTTCCTGTTCGTCTTGGAGCGAAAGTATGGAGGTTCCTTGCAAGTCAGGGGTTTTTGCGTCAATCAATCGAGCTTGCGTTGCGCTACCTTGAGGCATCCAGCAGAAGCATCGAATGAAGACGATCGCATTGGGCTTGGTATTGGGCATCGTCATGTGGGCGGGCTTTGCATCAGCTGACGATGGAAGCGCCGCCACCGCGACGCCGGTTCAGCAGCCGCCGGCGGCGAAAAAAGCCGACGCCACTGACTCCGATTCACTCGAAGCGGCCAAGGTCGCCTTTGCCGCTTGCGCGGTGAAGAACCGCGGGAAGCTGGAAGCTTGCGAGGCCGAGCGCAATGCCATGCTGCGCCAGGTAGATCCGGCAGCCCCGGTCGTCAAAGAGAGCGACTAGCGGCACGCTGTCAAAACCTCCGCGCAGACTCCATACGGACTACTTCGGCCTGACTGCAGACTCGTCAATAACGACTTTTCCTGGTAACGGGCTCGGTACTTCCTGTGCGGGAGGAACCGTTGGATTTCGCGGATACGTCCTGCCGTCGAAACGAAGTACCGCCTCATGTCCGGGCTGTATGCCACCGCCCTGCACCCAAACTGCGAGATCGTGCCATCCGTTCGTGACCTCATCCAGGACCCGTATCGGTGGACGCGTGATGGTAATTTCTGAAAACGACCCTCCAGGATTGGCCGCTCTTCGCCAACACGAGCGTCGTGCAGCCGCCACTACCGCACCAAGAAGGTCCCAAGAGATAGGCGATCGCCTCCTCCGTGCCATCACTGTTCAGGTCCTCGAAGGCGATCAAGTAGCGCGAACGCTGCGGCGAGTCGTCCATGCTCTGAAGGAATCGAGTTACAGAGGCTTCGTCGACCGACCGCTCCTTGGGCTCTGCGCCCAAGGACGCGCAGACGCCAAGCTGTAGCAAGCCAGCAATGACGAATGGGACGACGAGTCGGCGCGTGCCGCCTACGCGAGAATCACATGTCTCGATCATTTGTTACGTGCCAGGCGAAGCACTTCGCCAAACCGACCGGGATCCCGGGTGCGTTTCGCATCACCCAGGCATGGATGCTCTGCTCTTCCGTGCGTCTGGCGGCCCCACTCCACATCGTCACGTAATGGTGCGTCAGCGGATCTCCTGAGAAGAACAGGAAGACCCTGTCCGCCGCCTGCGGGCCCACATAAATAATGCTCCACGAATCGCTCGTATAGGACTGCAGGACGACTGTCTTGTCCGAGTTCAGCTGCCTGGAGATCGTCGCCGCAAGGGCCGCACTACGCTCCGGCGTCAGGCCACGATCGATACCGTCGCACGGCGTTGCAAAAGCAGCCGGCGCCAGCATCGCGAGCGCAAACGACACCGAGATTTGGAAGTACCTGCCAACGGTCACTTACGGCGCTCGCGTCATCTCTTGCAACTGGCGGTCAGAGTAATCTTTCCCGACGAATCATGCGATCTGCTCCAAGGCCGTGGCTGGCAACCCTGCTGCTCCGTGCGCTATCTGCGAGCGCGCCGGCATGCGCGCTTGCGCTGCCGGTCACGGGCCTGAACGAACACACGGGTTTCATCGAAATCACGCCCGCACACGGCGGCGGCGAACGCATTCGAATGCAGTACACGCTATACCGGCCCGACGGGCCTGGGCCGTTTCCATTGGCGCTGATCAATCACGGTCGCAGCCGCGATCCCAGGTCGCAACCCGTCGACCGGCCGGTCGTGTTGGCGCGCGAGCTGGTTGCGCGCGGGTATGCGGTGGTTGCACCGATGCGGCGAGGCTTTGCGGAGACGCTCGGCCGCTATCAAGACAATCCGTGCACCTACCATCGCCGCATCGATGCCGATGGCTTGGCGCACCAGAGGGAATGGGATGCCACCGAAGAAGCGTTCGACCTGCACGCCTTCGTCAACGCCGTCGTCGGGTTTCGCGAGATCGATCGTTCGCGCATCGTGCTGGTCAGTCAGTCGGGCGGCTTTACGTCGACGCTGGGCTACATGACGACGCCGCGGATCGGCGTGCTTGGCTACATCAACTTTGTGGGCGGCGGCTTTTCCGACTGCGCGGGCCAGGATGATCTCGCTCTGACGCGACAGGCCGGCGCGCAACTCGGTCGCCAAGTCAAGCGGCCTGGTTTGTGGATCTACGCGAGCCGGGACTCGTTCGTGTCGGCGGCCACATACCGCGTAATGTTCGACAGCTTTGTTGCCGCCGGCGGCGACGCGTCGTGGATCGAACTGGACCCGCCCATCGAAGAGGGCCACTACATGCTGGGCGACAAACGGGCGGTATCGGTTTGGTGGCCGCATGTGGAGACGTTCCTGCAGCGCCTGGGCCTGCCGACGGAAGTGCGGTACCGGGTCACAACCCGCACGGCGAACAAGTAACTTTATTCGGCGCGACAGCCGCCTTCGCTGTCCTATTGCCGCCGGACCCTCGAACCGGCTTGTGGCCTGGCGCCGAGCTCCATCGGTTCCGGCTTTCCGGACGAGTTGAGCCGGAATATTGCCGGCCGTGCAGTCGTCTGCGCGATCTCCAGTATCCGCGGCAGTGCGTGCACAAGAAGGTCTGCGATGCGTGGCCCAGTCACATTCCTGGCCGTCACTACAACAGCGAGGACACCGTGCTCCATAAGCGCTTGCCACTCGTTGGGCTTGTGGCGGATGGCACTGTCGCGTGTGACCACCACCCAACCGCTCGCCCCTGCTTCAGCGAGCCAGACTGCATCCGGAGTGTTTTCCTCTGGAAATCTTTCGTCGTGCGTTATCACTGTCGCGCCCGCGGCCCGTAACGCGCGAGGGACGTACAGGCGACCGACGGAGCGGTCGACGAAGATAACGACCGGTGCCTCAGGCGACGCGCCTGAGCTCGCAGCGGATCGCTTCTTCAATTGACGCTCGATCGGCGCCGTAATCCTGTGCGATCGAGTCGATTGGCTCGCCCGCGTCGAACCGCTCGCCAATGACCTGAGTCGAGATGCCTCGGCCGACAATAGCTGGTCGTCCGAAAGCGATTTCAGGATCGATGACGATCAGGCGAACGTCCTGCGGTTCTTTTGAACGGGTGTAAGGGAAGAGCTTGATCGGCAGGCCGTGCTTATCGCGATCAATGCGCTCCAACCGGGCGCGGAACTGCATCGCGAGCTGACCGTCTTGCGAGACATTCAGCGTCTCATCCAGCTTTTCGACGAAGAGATCTATCCCGTTTGTTACGAACTCCTGACGGATAAGCGGCCGGTCGACGCCGAGCTTCCTTTTTGTGTAGTTCAGCGCCCGTCGCACGTGCTGGAGGGACACGGAGTGCTTTCGGCGCATCGCAGCGAGTACGTGCGCTTCCACGAGATTGTCGAACGATAGGAGACGGTCGCGTCGGTCGCTGAATTCGATGACTGGCTCGAATCCCTCTTGTCCGAGAAACCAGGATCGAAGCGTCGAGAGAGGCAGAAATAGATACCGTGCGGCCTCCTGGAACGGATACGCCGGGCGGGCTCGCCGGGCTGCAGCTGCTTCAGTTTGGCCGTTGCGCTTCATATAACAAATTCTAATTCAGGAGCAGCCAAACAGACCATCGAATAAAGGAGTGGCGCCGGACCATCCGCCCCGACGTCAACGACGAAAAGCCGAGTCACTTCCGAAACTCGTGGATGACTTCGATTGTGCCGACGATGTTGTTGTTCATGGCCTCCAGATCCTCGGCAGGGATCCACCACTCGGTATGCATCTGTCCTCCCAGTTTTTGGACCGGGTAGCGATCCATGAATGTTTTTCGGACAAAAAAGCGGGTCACGAACCCAGCTCCGCTCTCTCTGACATTCCAGTCGCGCGCGATCTGGATCGCGTATTCCTGTGACCGGATAGAGGATCGGCTGCTCGGGCAGGCGCGGAGGCCATCTCCGAAAGCCGGACGCTTCGACCAGGGCAAGCTCCTTCGGTCCGGTCGGACGGAATAACGTAACGACCTCGTCCACCTTTCCGAGATCTCGCCAGAGATCGCTCACGGCTCGTTAGTTCGGGGGCTGAACGTACGCGGAAAAAGCGTCGGCGCTTGGCGATTGCGCAATCGATAGCCGAGCGCCGGCCGGTTCGATGGACCGTCGACGTACCCGACCTCGTCTAGAAAGTCTGCGGCCAGCATCCGAGTGCGGAAGCCGCTTTTGTCGACCAAGCGTCCGAGCACGATCTCATACATCCGCTGCAGTTGCGGCAGCGTGAATGGTTCGGGTAGCAGGAAGGCCGGCAGTGACGTGTATTCGACCTTTCCGCGCAACCGTTCCACCGCGGCTTTCAGGATCTCGGCGTGATCGAAGGCGAGCTTTGAACGGGTCAGCGCCCGTTCGACCGGGAACCAGGACACGTCGGCCGCATTGGCTCCTTGCTCGAGGACGACATCGCGGCCCGGGATCAGCGCGAAGTAGGCGTGCGTGGCAGACCAGCCGCGCGGGTCGCGCGCGGCGCTGCCCCAGCTCCCCAGCTGCTCGAGGTAGGGGCTCACTACGCCGGTCTTTTCCCTGAGCTTGCGCCACGCACAGGCAAGCAGATCGGCATCGCGCTCGACGTCCACGAAACCTCCGGGCAGTGCCCAGAGGTTCGGAAACGGCTCGTCGGCTCCCATGGGGCGCCTTACCAGTAGGACCTGCAGCGACTCATCGATCACCGAGAAGATGGCAACGTCGACCGTTGTCAACGGCAGCCGATGCGGTATCGCTCGCTGCGTCCTGGAGCGCGTCGGCGCTCGTGGGGGGCTCTTGGGGGCCATTGGTGTTGGTGTGCGAAATGCTTGACGGGCGGCATTTTAGGTTGTACTGTGCAACTTATGCAAGTTGGTCTATACAACTTACTAACTGAGATGGAGGCTGCAATGTTTGGCATCCGGTTCGTCAAGACCCAGCCCACGGTCCACCTGATGCAGTTCCGAGGCGGAAAGGTGGTACGGGAAGGGGCGGGTCAATCCTTCTTCTATTACGCCCCGACCACGACCCTGGTCGCAGTCCCGGTCGCCAGCCGCGACCGGCCCTTCATCCTGGAGCTGGTCACGGCCGACTTTCAGGCCGTCACCGTGCAAGGGCAGGTGACCTACCGGGTGAAGGACCCGCGCCGGACGGCAGCCATGATGGATTTCTCGCTCGGCAAGGGCCTGAAGTATGTGTCCGAGGACCCGAAGCGCCTGGACGATCGGGTCGCGATGCAGGTCGAAGTCATCGTTCAGCGAGGCGTTCAGGGCTTGGACCTGAAGACCGCCTTGCGCTCCGCTGCCGCGATCGCGCACGCCTGCGAAGGCGAGCTCGCCAGGCAAGCCGAGATCGCGGCCCTGGGGCTTGAGATCCTGGGTGTGTCGATCATCGCCATCAAGCCCACGCCCGATATCGGCCGGGCGCTCGAGGCGGAGGCCCGGGAAGCGAACCTGAAGGGGGCGGACGACGCCATCTACAAGCGGCGTATGTCCTCGGTCGAAAACGAGCGTTCGATCCGCCAGAACGAGCTGGACACCGACATCGCGGTTGAACAGAAGAAACGCCAGATCCGGGAAGCGCAGATGGAAGCGAAAGCGATGCTGATGCGCCGCGAGAACGAGCTGCGCAGCGAGCAGATGACCGCGGACACTTCCCTGGAGACGGCTCGCACCGACCTGGTAGAAAAGCAGGCCGCCAACAGCCGCTCTCTGGCCGAGGCCGAGGCGCATCGGGTTGCCGCGGTGATGCAGGCGCTGGAAAAAGCGGATCCGCGCATTGTGCAGGCGCTGGCCGCCTCGGGCATGCACCCCGGGCAGCTGATCGCGCAGGCTTTCGGAGGCATCGCGGAGAAGGCCGAACGCATCGGGCAGCTGAACGTGACGCCTGAGTTGCTGCACGGCTTGCTTGCTGGCAGTGCGTCGGATGCCACCGGAGGTGTCAGCCGTGAGCGCCGCAACTGAGCGCAAAGTCGTACTGGTGACGCGCCGCACCCGGCTGGAGGAGTTGGTGGCGCGTTACCACACGCTGGCGCAGGCGCGCTTCTACATCGAGCACCTGGAAGCGGACTTTTCCGATTACTTGCGCGAAAACGCTGCTTACGCGGCCAGCCTGCAGGTGGCGGTGCAAGCGCTGCAGGCGCGGGGTCGCTATCAGATCGTCGACCGGGCGTACCTGCCCAACTTCGTCTTCGCGCCCGACGACATCGTCGTGGCACTTGGCCAGGATGGGCTTGTCGCAAACACGATGAAATACCTTACTGGCCAGGCATTGGTAGGGGTCAACCCGGAGCCCAGCCGCTGGGATGGGATCCTACTGCCGTTCCAGCCCAAGGACTTAGCGTCCTTGCTTCTGGATGTCGCCGGAGAGCGTCGTGCGGTCAAGTCGGTGACGATGGCCGAGGCGCGGCTGTCAGACGGGCAGGCGCTGCGCGCGGTGAACGACCTATTCATCGGACCGCGAACTCACACGTCGGCTCTGTACGACATACAACTCGGCCAGCGCCAGGAGTCTCACTCCTCGTCGGGCATCATCGTGTCCACCGGGCTGGGGTCCACGGCCTGGATGAAGAGCATCGTCACCGGGTCGCTACGTATCGCGAGCGCCCTGCACGTCGCGGGATCAAAAGTCGCCTACACACCGTTGCCGTGGGACACAGATCATCTGGTTTTCGCGGTTCGCGAACCGTTCCCGAGCAAGTCGTCCGCAGCGGAGTTGGTTTACGGCTCGGTTACCGCCAAAGAACCGCTCAGGCTCCGATCGCGCATGCCGGAAAACGGCGTCATCTTCTCCGACGGCATGGAGAGCGACTACCTCAGGTTCACGGCTGGGCTGGAGGCAAAAATCAGCGTCGCTCAGGAGCGCGGGCGACTGGTTCTCTAACTGCGACCGCCGCGCTGCCACGGCGCGTTCACTTGAACTGATTGGCGGTGAGCAGATCGAGCGAGGGGCCGTGCGCCGAGTCCTCCGCGTACCACACGGCGGTGACGGTTCCGGACGGGTCGCTGACCGTAACCGGAAGGTTGGAGAAGATCGGCGTCGCTCCACCGGACGGCGTGTCGATCATCACGGGCGCGAGCCACTGGCCACCGCTGACCTCGTACTCGATCGCGACAGCCCTGTGGCTGAACCCGTCGACATAGACGACGGTCACGTTGCCAGCGCTGTCCGCCGTGACGGCGGCTGGGGAATTGGGGGTCGCCCCCGCGGCTGACACCCTCTGGGCAGCGGTCCAGGATTGCGTCGTTGGGTTGAATCGAGAGGCGAAGACGCCTTCATACTGAAACCAGGCCACCGTCGCATATCCGGCGGGGTCGACAGCGACCGCCGGGGTACCCGCGCCGAGGGCTCCAGTTCCGCTGTCCAATTGCGTCGAGGCGCTCCAAGTGGCGGTGCTCGGGTCGAAGCGGGACACTTCGGCGTTGGGGTTCCCAGCGAGGCCGCCGCTGTGTGTCCACGCGATCGTGACGACGCCGGTCGGATCGAGCGCCATCGATACCGTGTTGTACAAGCCCGTCGACACGTTTGGATCCAGCTGCTGGAACGGTGTCCAGGTTCCGCTGGCGGCGTCGTAGTGGGTGGCGACCAGTGGTTCGCTCAAGGTCGCGCTCTGATACCACGCCGCAGTGATGTTGCCTTGGCCGTCCACCGCCATCCCCTGGGTATTAATGCTAGTAGTGCCGCTGAACGTGCTGGGGATCAAGATCTCGGCCGGGGCGCTCCAGGTGCCTGACGCTCCGTTGTACGTGGTTTCGAAGAGTTCGATCTGCCCGACAGTCCCGCCGGTCGTCAAGACGGTCAGGTTGCCGTTCGAATCGGCCACGAGCGGTCCTGGGGGGTCTGGAATCATTCCTGCCGGCGTGATCGAGACTTGCTGAAACGCCCACGTGTTCTGGGCGGCCGAATAGCGAGCGAACTTCAGAACGCTGCCCTCCATCCAGATCGCATAAGCATCGCCGTTCGGTCCCGCGAGAACGGACAGGTTCCCGATATAGCTGGCGCCGGCTGCCTCATAGAAGTTGCCGCCCAGACCCCAAGTGCCCGAGTGGCCGTCCCACCTGGCCATGAAGAGCGTGTCCGGATTGGTGCCGTTCGCCTGGGGGTTGTTGTAGTGCCAGACTGCCGTGACGTTGCCCAAGGAGTCCGCCTCAGCGGCGGGCTGGGCGCCGCCCGGGGTTGACGCCGCCACCGATGCGACGATCGTCGATGTCACGTTCCACGCCTGTGGGGCGGTCGTGAACGAGGTTGAATATGCATTGCCCAGGACGCGTCCGGATGTGTCGGCGATCGTCGACGCAAGCCGCACGGTGTACGCCGTGTTGCCGGGAAGCCCTGGCGTCGAGGGCGCCAGCGTCAGGTCCGCGGCGTTGACGCTGACCGAGCTGGGCATCACATTCCCCTCCGGGCCGATCAGCTCTGCTGTCGTCGCATTGACAGTCCCCACATTGACTGGAGCACTGAAAGTTGCGGTAAAGCCGCTCGTTCGCGCGACGCCGGTTGCGCCGTTGGTGGGAGAGGTCGACCGCACGGAAAACGGACCCGGTGCTGGCGATGGGCTTGGGGCCGGCGAAGGTGCTGGCGATGGGGCGGGCGAAGGAGCCGGCGACATGCTCCCGCCCGAGCCGCCCCCACCGCCGCAGCTCAACAGGCCGAACGGCAGCAGGAAAAGCAGCGCGTGGGGCCGGGGCAGGGCTCGTTTCATCGCCATTTGAGCTGTCTTAAGCGCGACAGGGGCCGTTCGCGCCGAATCGTTTTCGCGAGAATAGCCCATCGGAACGGAATCGCTTTGCCCCGGTCACGTTAGTTGCCGGTCGGTGGAATTTTTTTCTGTGATCTCTCTTCTTAAGTTTCCGATCTTCATTCGGCAGACAACCGGCGGCGCGGAATTTCCGCTACTCCACCGTTACGCTCTTGGCCAGGTTCCTTGGCTTGTCGATATCCGTGCCGCGCGCCACCGCGGTGTGGTAGGCGAGCAGCTGCAGCGGTATCACGTGCAGCAACGGCGAAAGGTCGCCGTAGTGCTCGGGCAGCCGCAATACGTGCACCCCGTCGCTTGCCTCGATCCGGGTGTCGGCGTCAGCGCATACGAACAGCTGCCCGCCGCGCGCACGCACCTCCATCATGTTGCTCTTGAGCTTCTCCAGCAACTGGTCGTTCGGCGCCACCGTCACCACCGGCATCTGGTCCGTCACCAGCGCGAGCGGACCGTGCTTCAGCTCGCCGGCCGGATAGGCCTCGGCGTGGATGTAGCTGATCTCCTTGAGTTTGAGCGCTCCCTCCATCGCGATCGGAAAATGCATCCCGCGCCCGAGGAACAGCGCGTGCTCCTTGCGCGCAAATGCGTCGCTCCAGGCGATGATGTTCGGCTCCAACGCGAGCACACTCTGCACCGCGACCGGAAGGTGGCGCAGGCTGCGAACGACCGCGCGCTCGTCCTCCGCCGTCAACAGCCCCTTGATCTTGGCAAGCGTCGTGGCCAGCAGGTACAGCGCCACCAGCTGCGTGGTGAACGCCTTGGTCGAGGCGACACCGATTTCCACCCCGGCGCGCGTCATGAACTGCAGCCTCGTCTCGCGCACCATCGCGCTGGCCGCCACGTTGCACACGGCGAGCGTGTATTCCATGCCGAGCGAACGGGCGTGACGCAGCGCCGCCAGGGTATCGGCGGTCTCACCGGACTGCGAGACCGCCACCACCAGCGTGGCCGGATCGGGCACCGAAGCGCGATAGCGGTACTCGCTGGCGATCTCGACCTCGGTCGGCAGCTGCGCGATCGATTCGATCCAGTAGCGCGCGACGCAGCCGGCGTAGTAGCTGGTGCCGCATGCGATGATCAGGACGCGTTCGATCCCATGCAGCACGTCGTCCGCCCCCTCTCCGTACAGCAGCGGGTCGATCGCGATCGCCTGGTCGAGCGTGTCGGCGATCGCCTTGGGCTGCTCGAAGATCTCCTTCTGCATGAAATGGCGGTATGGGCCCAGCTCGACCACGTTCGAGAAAGCGTTCAGCCTGCGCGCCGCCCGCTGCACCGGTTGTCCGTTGCGGTCGGCCAGCCAGACCCGCCCCAGCTGCAAATCCGCGACGTCGCCTTCTTCCAGGTAAATGAAGCGGTCCGTCACGCTGGCCAGCGCAAGAGCGTCCGACGCAAGGAAGTTCTCGTTGGAACCGAGGCCGATCACGAGCGGACTGCCCGAGCGCGCACCGACCACACGGTGCGGCTCCTCGCGGGAGAACACCGCGATTGCGTAGGCACCCTGCAGCCTGCGCACGGCCGCCTGCACCGCCTCGAACAGATCTCCCTGGTAATAGTGATCGATCAGATGCGCGATGACCTCGGTGTCGGTCTGGCTCTCGAACGCGTAGCCGCTCGCCTTGAGCTCGTCGCGCAGGCTCTCGTAGTTCTCGATGATCCCGTTGTGAACGACCGCGATGTGCGCGCGACGCGCAACGCCGCCAATCGGGATGCCGGGGCCGGCCGATACGTGTGGGTGCGCGTTGGCCGTGGTGGGTGCCCCGTGCGTGGCCCAGCGCGTGTGCGCGATTCCCAGAAACGAAGACAGCGACTCGACCTGGTGATGGAGCTCGGCTACTCGCGCGACGCTGCGCAGCCGCTTCAACTCACCATCGACATGGATCGCTACACCGCACGAGTCGTAGCCGCGGTACTCCAGCCGGCGCAACCCCTCCACCAGCGTCGGGACGATGTTTCTCTGCGCGACCGCGCCGATGATTCCACACATAAAAATCCCCCGTCGATTCGTGCTTCCGCGGATCCTAAGCTCGGCTGCTGGAAATGAATTTGCGAAATCGATCGGCCAATGTAGTTTTATTTCAGTCAATCGTAGTTATGAAATATAATTCCATCAATAATCAGGAATCTTCTCACTTTGACGATGATCGATCTCGACGACACCGATCGTAGGATCCTGAATCTGCTGCAGCAGAACTGCGCGCTGACGAACCAGCAGCTCGCCGAGCGAGTCCATGTTTCTGCACCCACCTGTTTGCGGCGTGTGCGCAGGTTGGTGGAGCAGGGCGTGATCGAGCGTCAGATAGCGATCATTTCACTGCAGGCGTTTCCGATCGGGTTGACTGCGCTCGTCGAAGTCACACTCGAACGCCAGTCGGCCGAGCTGCTCGAGCGGTTCGAACAGCGCCTCGTGCATGAGGTGGCGGTACAGCAGTGCTATCGCGTATCCGCCGGTCCGGACTTCGTGCTCGTCGTATACGTCGTCGACATGGCCGCCTACCACGCCTTCGCGCACCGCGTGTTGAGTGCACAGGAAAATGTTCGCAACGTGCGCAGCTTTTTCTCGACGCACCGGAGCAAATTTGCTCCGAGCATTCCCGTGTAACCTGCCACCGATGTCGATTCACGATTCGGCCGCAGCCGAGCCGATCCAGACTGACGCTGTCGTGATCGGCGCAGGTCCCGTGGGCCTCTTCCAGGTTTTCGAGCTGGGCCTTCTGGAGATTCGGGCGCACGTCGTCGATTCGCTGCCGCGAGTCGGCGGCCAGTGCATGGAGCTCTACCCGGACAAGCCGATCTACGACATCCCGGCCGTTCCGGTCTGCTCCGGGCGCGAACTGACTGAGTCGTTGTTGAAGCAGATCGCGCCGTTCCACCCGACCTTCCATCTCGGGCAGACCGTCACATCGCTGCAACGTCAGGACGATGAACGATTTCTGCTGGAAACGTCGCGTGGCACACGATTCCTGCCGCGCATCGTGATCATTGCCGCCGGCGTCGGTGCCTTCGAGCCGCGCCGGTTGCGGGTCGAGGGCATCGGCGATTTCGAGAACGCGCAGCTGTTTTATCGCGTGCGCGATCCGGCCGAGTTCGCCGCCAAGCGCCTGGTGATCGCCGGCGGTGGCGATTCAGCGCTGGACTGGCTGCTGAACTTTGGGCAGGATGCGACCCGCTCGAAGCAGAGCCTGATAATGGTGCACCGGCGGCAGGAGTTTCGCGCGGCGCCGTCCAGCGTTGCGAAGATGCGCGAGCTCGAGGCGGCCGGGCGGTTGCGCCTGATCATCGGTCAGGTGACGGGTTTCGAACGCGAGGGCGATCGGCTGGCGGCACTTCAGGTGACCCGCACCAGCGACGAGCAGGTCGAACAGGTTCCGCTGGACGCGTTGCTGGTGTTCTTCGGCCTGACTCCGCGGCTGGGCCCGATTGCGGACTGGGGGTTGGACCTGGAGCGACGCGCGGTCGCGGTCGACACCGAGCGGTTCGAAACGAGCGTACCCGGCGTTTTCGCAGTCGGTGATATCAATATCTACCCGGGTAAAAAGAAGCTGATCCTGTCGGGCTTTCACGAGGCAGCGCTGGCCGCGTTCGGCGCTGCCCGCTACGTGTTCCCAAACAAACCGATCCACCTGCAGTACACAACGACTTCGACCAAGGTGCACAAGCTGCTTGGAGTCGAATCGCCGGCGCGGGAGACGACTGGGTGAAGCGCAGCGTGGTGGCGACGCTGGGCCTCGCATTTGCTGCTTCGGCATGGGCAGCCGATGCCCCCAGTTTCGAGACCGCTTCTCCGGGCTTCGACTATTACGTGCTCGCACTGTCGTGGGCGCCGACCTTCTGCGCCTCGCATCCGGTCGATCGCGCCGAGTGCGCTGCGCGGCGAGGCTTCGTCGCGCATGGCTTGTGGCCACAGTACGCCGCGGGCGGCGGCCCGGAAGATTGTGCCGCTGCGGGCGAGCTGGATCGGCGGACGATTGAGCGCGCCAAGGCGGCGATTCCGGACGAGAAGCTGATCCGACACGAATGGGCTGCGCACGGAACCTGCAGCGGGCTTGCGCCGCACGACTACTTTCTGACGCTGATCCGCGCTGTCGCGCGCCTGTCGATCCCAGCCCAGTTCGACGGTCAGGCGCCGCACACGATGACAGCCTCGCAGATCGTCGCCGCATTCGTTCGGGCCAACCCGAAGCTGCCGAGCAGCTCGCTCGCGCTGAGCTGCCGTTGGTCGCAACTCGAGGAAGTCCGAGTGTGCCTGTCGCGCGAGCTCGATCCGCGCCCGTGCGGAAGCGACGTCCGCACGCACTGCCGCGCAGGCCCGCTGACGATCGGAACGATGCAGTAGCGGCAGCTACTTCTGCAGATCGTCCTGCTCGACCTGCAGATAGGCGAAATGCACATTGCGCCTTTGGTTGGTGTCGTATAGCGGCCAGTTGCGATACCCGGGCAGCTGTAGCGAGTTAACCGTTTCCATCAGGCCGTCGCCGCGCTGGTACGCGGCGCGAACGCCGTCGAGCAGCTCCTGCAGGTAGCCGCGCATCTGCGCAAGTTGCGCCGCCGGGCCCGGCGGCCCATGCCCAGGAACGACGATCGCGGGTGAAAGCGCCTGCAATTCGCCGAGCGCCGCGATCCATTTGTCGAGCCGTCCAAGGTGCGTCTGCGGAACGACCCCGAAGCTCGCCAGGTTCCCGGCAAACAGCACACCCGTTTCCGGATCGAGCACCGCGAGCGAGCCCGGCCGCTCGGTCCATCCGTAATGCAGAATTCGAAGCGCTCGCCCCCCCGCGCGGATGCTTTGGCTGCCGTCGATCAGCCGGCTCGGCCATGCGACTTTGGTGACGTCGAGCGCGTCGTTGTCGGCCGTGGACTTCACGTCCGCGATGCAGGTGTCGCAGTGTTCGCGCATGAACGCTTCGGTCGCGCGGTGCGCCAGCACCGGGATGCCGCGCGCGCGGAACGCGACGTTGCCGAGCACCTGATCCGGGCTGGCTTGAGTGTCGATCGCGAGCACGACCGGCCGATCGGTCAGGCGCGCGATTGCCGCCAGTAACGCGGCACCTTGCTCGGCGCTGCTCCCGGTGTTCACGACGATCACCCCGCTGGGTGCCACCAGCACTCCCAGGTTGGCGACCGCTCCGCGATTGGCGGTGGACGGCGCCTCGTCCGCGCCCCTTTGCACAAACACTCCGGGCGCGATCGGCTGCAGAGCTCCGAATCCGGCCGCGAGCGCACAAAGCGGCAACTGCGCAATAATCGCGATCGCCGTACGGGCCGCGCGCGACAGCGCGACCGCGAGGCAATCCACGGAGACCCTCATGCAAATGCGCTTATCGAGCGCCGCCATCTTGTTCGCCCTGTCCGCTGCCGCACCTCAGGCGCTCGCTTACGACTATCCGACCGCCGACCGCGTGCAGTTCGTGCTGGAGTGCATGTACCGCAACGGCTCGTCGAACCCGGGTGCGTCGAACGCATATATCTACAAGTGCTCCTGCGCGATCGATTCGATCGCAGGCAAGCTCACATACGACGAATACATCGACTCGTCGGCAATCGCGCGCTATCAGGGAATGCCCGGCGAAGGGATGGGCCTGTTCCGCGATGGTCCGGATGAGCGCGCGGCGGCCAAACGCTACCGTGATATCGACGCCGACGCGCGCAAGATTTGCGGCGTTCCCAAGTAGGTCTCAGGAGCCGCTTGCGACGGCGCTGCGGACCGCGAGCGACGTTTCGAAAGTCGCGTTGCTCGAATCGACCACCTCGGCCCGCAGATCACCGTCTGCTCGCGGCTCGAAGTAGAAGCGGAAGTTCGGGTTTTCGCTGATCGTGAAGTCGACGTCGGCGCTCATGATCGGTTTGCCGGAGTAGGTGACCTGCACCGTCCGAACGAACCGGGGCGGGGCGTACAGCCGCGTGACCTGGTCCATCGCCAGGCCCGAGATGTTCGGGTGGCTGATCATCAGTTCCACCAGGTTCGGCTGGTTCAGCCGGATGTCGCCGTCGGTGCGGATTTTCATCCGCCCGAGCCGCGCCAGCGCCGCTTCCATGTCCTTGCCAGCCGGCGCCGAGCAGCCGCCCGATGCTTTCACGTACTTCATCGCCATGTACAGCTTGCCGTCCTGCATCTCGGCGATCGCCCGCACCCAGCTGTAGTCCTCGATGCGGATCCGCGTCTCGATGTCGGCTCGCCCGCTGTCGGGTGTGAGCGTGAACACGGCGCCCATCGGCGAAGGATTCTTGTCGATGACGAGATAGATTTTCTTGATCCAACGGTCGGGCTGCTGTGGCTGCGCCGCGCGGATCAGGATCGGCACGACCGCAGCGTCCTCGGCACGGTTCGGCGCCTCGAGCGTGACAACCTGGTCGGCGCCCTGTTCGAAGGATCGACCTGCGAACTGCGCCTCGCGCACCTTGTGCCAGTTTTCCGTCTCGAGTTCCTGCGCGTGCGCAGCGGTGGTGAGGATCCCGGCGAGCAACACGGTTGCGAGCGTTCCGATGCGATGGAGTCGGTTCATCGAGTTCTCCTGCAGCGCGCAACCCCCGGGCGGCGCCCCGCTGTGGGGCCGGGCGACAAGCCAGCCTTCACTGCTCCCATTCGAGCTCCGCGTAGGCCGCGGCGATATTGTGCCGATGATACCCGTCGAACAGCAGCCAGCG
>JAFAIM010000050.1 GCA_019236735.1 Burkholderiaceae bacterium | reverse complement strand
GGTCGCACAGGTCCCGATCTGGTCCCGTGTCCGCCAGGAGTCGCATTACTTCCCTGCCCGGGATGGGATAGATCTGGTCTTCCTCCGGCACTTGGGCGCTCGAGAGACCGATTACACGTTCGTCCCGCTCGAAGTCCTTCAGGCCGGTTTCTGGACGTGGACGCATGGGAGAAGCGCAAACGAAGATCTTCATCGTCGGAGTGCAATCGCGTGCCGGCGCCAAGGCGCGCCTGGCCGAGGCGATGCGGGGCAAGGCACAGAAGGGTCCACGGATCGACTTCGCTTCGCCTGATCTGTTGTGGAAGGTGCTGGCGCCCAACCGGCAGGAGATCCTGCGGGCCATGTGCGGCGCCGGTCCCCTGGCGCTGCGCGAGATCGCGCGGCGCGTCGGGCGCGACGTGAAGGGTGTGCACACCGACCTGCACGCGCTGCTGGAGGCTGGTGTGGTGGATCGCAGCGAAGATGGATTCGTCTTTCCGTTCGACGCGATGCGTGTCGAGTTCACGCTGCCGGCGGAACGCGAGGCTGCCAGCCTCGCCCGATAGACTCGAAGGGCTAATCCATGCTTAAGAAGCTCAAAGAGCTGCGTTACGTATGTCGCCGCCAGCGGTGTGTGACCCACGTTTGTATGGGGCGGCGAGCGGCCCCGGAACCGAAGTGCGGAGGGCCGGCCAAGTCATCGGTCCGATCGCTACATTCCGTCATAAAGGTCCGTTCGTCGAAGTTGGAGGTGGTTGTGCAGCATCGAGACATGAAGAAACCATCGCCGTCGGCCAGGCTCCTTCTCGTCGGCACCGCCATCCTGGCGGTGCAGTCCGCGCCGGCGGCTCCACCGGCGCGGGTCACGACCAGCTTCGACCTCAGGGAAACCTGCGGAGCGGTCGGCGACGGTGTCAGCGACGACAGCAAGAGCCTGAAGACCTGCCTGACCGAGATGCAGCGGTCGCTCGAAAGCGGCAGTCCGGCGATCCTTCGAATACCGGCCGGCATGTACCGGATATCCGGAGCGAACGGAGAGATGCCGACGTTCAAGGGGCACGGAGGGGTCATCGCGGGAGACGGGCCGCACGCGAGCTACCTGATCCTCGACAAGGACTACCAGGGCGACCTGTTCTCGTGGTCGGAGGCCTGGTCGGCGAACAACGGCTCGCGCCCGAAGATCGACGTCTGGAGGGATCGTAGCGGGCCGACGGTGTCGGGCATCGAGGTCACCGGCTCGACCGACGCTCCGTTCCAGCAGAACGCCTTCGCGTTCTACGACAGGAACGACTCGGTGCTGCTGAGGGACATCGAGGTCAACGACCTGAACGGCCAGTGCCTGCGGATCGGCAGGGCCAAGTACCTCCCAGAGGCCTACCTGCGCGAGTCGGCTTTTTTCAACATCAAGTGCTTCAACGCCGGAGCGGAGAACGAGGCGGCGATCGAGATCGGCTCGTCGACCGAGCAGAACTCCGACGCGACGAACGAGCTCGACCTGTACAAGGTGGCCGTCTTCTCCGCGCGCGGCGCCGGCCTGTCGATACGCAATCCGAAGGGATTCAGCGCGACCCGGTTCATCCGCTTCTTCGGGTTGCGGATCGAGGCGAGCGGCGGCGACGCGCTGCAGATCGGCGCGCCGGGGGACCACGGACAGGTTGCATCGATCGAGTTCAACGACCTGTCGGTGATCAACACCAACAACGGCGCCGCGATACGGATCGGGGCGCGCGACATGGATCCGCCGCCTTACCAGATCAACATCCGTGGCGGGCATCTCGGGCCCGGGAACAAGCTCGGGATTGCGATCGACGCCGGCCGCCTGATCGACGTCAATCTCGAAAGCATCGACGGACCGATCTCCCTCGGGGAGAAGGCCGGCGACGGGATACAGTTCAATACAGTCGGCAACCGGCGCTACTGGCATTTCGAAGGCTCGAAGCAGAAAGGCGCCGTCGCGCAGTCGCTCGAGCTGAGCACGAATTTCGCCGTGCGCGGCATCCCGACAGCGGCCGAGGACATCGGGGCGGCTGCGCTGCGCGCCGACGGCCCGGGCGACAGCGAGCTGCGGATGACGATGGATGGGCGGCCCGCCAGTCCCTACAACTGCTTCAACGCCTCGTACGGCGAGATCTACGGGCTGACGCTCAAGCTCGTCGCGACCGACAAGAACCACCCGGAGAACTGGTTCAGCTGGACCCTGAACGACGCGGTGTTCTCGGCGCCGTACGGCCCGAACTCGGCAACGCTGGAGAGCGGCCAGGAAAGCTCGCTGTCGCACGGCGCCGGAAGGGGCGCCGCGGTCAAGGTGACCGCGGACCGGGAGCTCGGGTGCCTGAAGGTCACCTTCTTGCCGCCCGGCGGGGGAAGCTGGCACGCGTCGGGGTCGATATTCTTCGTCAAGGTCAAATGAGCCAGCAGCTATACCCGTCAGTCCTTTGCTCGGTTTGAAACGCAACACCAGGTTCTAGGGTCCTGTGGGCTTCAGGCTATGGTTCTGAAGTATTTGGTTCACGTCGGAGTTGATTCGAAGCACATTCGGCATGAAAGTCTTTTTGTAGATGTTGGCATTGCTTCGCAGCGCTTCGCGCAACTTGACCAGCAAAGGATTCCGCAGCGCTTCGAGCAGATTTTGGAGCTCCAAGTCGGAGAACTGCGCTAATGCAGCCTGATATTGCAGAACAAAAGGACTCTCAGAACCGGAATTTATGCTTGTCAACGCCGCAGCAGTCTCTCGTCGGACTTGTTCCCAAGTTGACTGATCGACGCTCGGATTCGCGGCTCTGGCGGCGGCCAATGTCTTTGTAACATTCTCGGAATCGGCGCTTACCGCCGCTGGTCTGCCTGCCGTATCTATGATCTGGTCGATCAACTCGTCCCTGGCGCTCGCAGACGCAGCCGTCGCGAACGCGAGGAACGCCGAACACAGAAGAGCCGCTTTTAGGCTTTGACGATGCAAGGTCTCACCCCTAAAGTTTCTGACGCCGAATGGGCACTTCTCGACGCGCCGCACCTGATGCAAAAGATCCGCCGATCGGCAGTCAAGGAAAGCAACCGAAGCGCAAGGTCAACCGCCCCGTGGCGGGTTTCGAAAGAATTCAAGTCGCTTCGCAGTCTCCTTCAATTCGCATTCGCCGGCAAAGGTCGTCACCCAAAGGTTACTGCCGCCCTGAACTCCACCAACAAAGGCGCATTGCTCAGTCACGTAGTTCCGCCACGCGTCTTGCGCCCTGCGAAGCTGATTTCTTCCTTTTCGCGTGTCGTTCGGATCGGACTCGGGCAGCTCCGCCAACGCGGACTGATAGGCACGGTCTACTTCTGCATTTGCCGCCTCAAGGCTTTTGCCAAGGCATTTCGCATAGGCTACGTGGCTCTGCGCGCAAGGGTCCACGGTGGGTTGCTGCGCAACAGCCATGGCAGGCAAGAGGCTCACTAGCAAACAAACGAGGCGATCGGGGGCGCGTGGTGTGTCCATACCTAAAGAATCCGCACTGGCGTCAGCTCATTGGTCGGGCGGATTCAAGATGTCCAATTGATATTTGGTGCTGCTGCCGTGACTCGAACACGGGACCTACTGATTACGAATCAGTTGCTCTACCAACTGAGCTACAGCAGCACGACCAACGCATTATATGGTCTGCTGCCGCAACGCCCACGCGACGTGTTCGCGAACGAGCTCGGAGGGATGGTCCGCTCGCGCGCGCAACGCCGCCTGCACCGTGGCTGACCGCGGCGAATTGCCGAGCGCCACTGCCAGGTTCCTGAGCCATCGCAGGTAGCCGATCCGCAGGATCGCCGAGCCGGCGTGGTGCTGGCGGAACTGCTCCTCGCTCCAGCCGAACAGCTCCACCAGCGTGGCGCTGTCGAGTCCGTTGCGAACGTCGAAGTCTGGCAACGGCGCGCGCTGCGCGTACTTGTTCCAGGGACACGCGAGCTGACAGTCGTCGCAGCCGTACACGCGATTGCCGATCGCGCTTCGAAGCTCTTCCGGAATCGCGCCCAGGTGCTCGATCGTCAGGTACGAGATGCAGCGGCGCGCATCGAGCTGGTAGGGGGCGACGATTGCGCCGGTCGGGCAAACCTCGATGCATCGCGCGCAGCTTCCGCAATGCTCCTGCATCGGACCATCCACTGGCAGCGGCAGGTCGGTCAGGATCTCTCCAAGGAAAAACATCGAACCGGCTTCACGCGTCAGCAGCAGCGTGTGTTTGCCGCGCCAGCCCAGCCCAGCTCGACGAGCGAACTCCACTTCGAACACCGGAGCGGTATCGGTGCACACCCGAAAACCGAAGCCCGCGACCTTCTCCTGGATCCGTTGCGCGAGCGAATGCAAGCGACTGCGCACAACCTTGTGGTAATCGCGTCCGCGCGCGTACACGGACACGGCCGCGGCTTGCGAATCGCCTAGGCGCCGGAATTCGCGGTCGATCCAATCCTCGCCATCATCGCGAGGCCGGTAGTCGATCCGCACACAAATGGCGCGCTGCGCTCGCGGCAGCAGTTGCGAGGGCTCGGCGCGCACCGCCTCGTGGCGCTCCATGTAGGCCATCTCGCCATGGAAGCCACGCGCCAACCAATCTCTGAGCCGCTCGGCAGGCTCCGTGGTGTTCAGGTCGCTGACGCCGACCGCCGAGAAGCCGAGCTCAGCAGCCCAGCGCCGTATGTCCGCCAGCAGCGCCTCCAAGTCGAGCGTTACCGCGATGTCCCCGGTATCCTCGCTTGGGCTTGGCTGCGAGACAACCTGCATGGGGACATCTTACGTGGCGGGCGCAAGCGTGCCGTTCAGCTCAGAGCACTTCACGCAGTTCAGTCTTGCCAACGAAGCGGCCACCGCGCGCTTGGGCGCCGCGCTCGGCCGTGCGATCGGAACGCTCTCCGAGCCGATCTCGAGCGTCGGACTTGTGATCGGGCTGTCAGGCGAACTGGGCGCCGGCAAGACCGCGCTGGTGCGGGCGGTGCTGCGACGACTTGGCGTCTCTGGACCCGTTAAAAGCCCAACATTTTCCCTTCTTGAACTTTATTCAATTTCGAGGTTAAACTTCTATCACTTTGATTTCTATAGATTCTCGGAACCGGGAGAATTTGCGGCTTCGGGCTTTCGGGATTTCTTCGGCCCGGGCGCAGTCTGTGCAATTGAATGGCCGGAGCGTGCGCAGGCGCCGGGCCTGCCGATCGATCTGCGAATCGAGCTGCAGATCAACGAACCGGGCCGCAACGCGATCTTTGACGCCCTGACCCAGCTCGGCCAGGAGTGTCTGCAGGAGACGGATCGGGCATGGCGAACCAGCCAAGACGAGACCTGCTGAAAGGGGCGGCGGCTACCGCCCTGCTGGTGCTCATCACCACGCGCTCGGCGCAAGCCGCGAAGCTGCTGGCAGTGCGCCTGTGGCCGGGACCTGACTACACGCGGGTGACGCTGGAGCACGACGAACCGTTGAAGTTCAGCCACTTCATGCTCCGCGACGAGCCGCCTCTGCGCCTGGTGGTCGACCTGCAGGGAATCGCGCTCACCAATGAACTGAAGGAGCTGGTCGGCAAGATCGACGCGAACGATCCGTACATCGCGCGCGTCCGAATCGGCCAGTACCGGCGGGATGTCGTTCGCCTGGTGATCGAGTTGAAAGGAGACGTCACTCCTCAGGTCTATCAAGTCCCGCCGGTCGGACCGTATCGCTATCGGCTGCTGTTCGACCTGTATCCGACGAATCCGGCTGATCCGTTGATGGCGCTGATCCAGTCGTCGACGGCGCCGCGCGAACCGCCTCCCGAACCGAGCGAAGCTGACGGCGGTAAATCAACGCAGCAGCCTCCGCAGGCCGGCGCCGCACAGCCGTCCCTACAGACGCAGCAGGCTGCAGGTTTGCCGCAGCAACCAGCTTCGGCGGGCAATCCGCAGACGCAGCCGACGACGGCAGTCACCTCGCCGCCGGCAGTGAGCGCGCGCCAGCAGAGCCCAGCGGTGGTGCAACGGCTCGTGACGATCGCGATCGATCCTGGTCACGGCGGAGAAGACCCCGGCGCGACCGGCCGGCGCGGCACCCACGAGAAGGCCGTCACGCTGGCGGTTGCGCGGCACCTGGCCGAGCTGATCAGCAAAGAGCCGAACATGCGCGTGCTGCTCACGCGCGACGGCGACTATTTCGTTCCCCTGCCCGTTCGCGTGACGAAAGCGCAGCAGGTGCATGCCGATCTTTTCGTATCGATCCACGCCGACGCATGGGTCCGCTCCGATGCGCGCGGCTCGACCGTGTTCGCGCTGTCCGAGCACGGCGCCACCAGCGCGGCTGCGGCAGCGCTGGCGCGCCATGAGAACGAATCGGACCTGATCGGCGGAGTGAACCTCGCCAAATACGATCCGCGCGTCCGCAGCGTTGCGCTCGATCTGCTGACCGAGGATCAGATCAGCCACAGCCTGCGATTCGGCGGCGCGGTGCTACGCGAGCTGGAACGGGTGAACCAGCTCCATCACGTTCGTGTCGAGCAGGCAGGATTTGCCGTGCTCAAGGCGCCCGACATCCCGTCGATCCTGGTCGAGACGGCGTTCATCAGCAACCCGGACGAGGAGCTGCGGCTGCGCGACGAGGCCTACCAGGAGCAACTTGCACAAGCGATCTTCGCTGGAATCCGGCGCTACTTCGAGCGCAACCCGCCGCCAACGCGCAATCCGGTCGGCTGAAGGTGGACTGACTGCGGCCTGAGGCTGACCGCGAGCTGGCGACTGGCTGGCGCTGGGTGAACTACAGGTTGCGCATGATCCGGACACGCCCGGTCAGCAGCTTCCACACCGTTGCCACCAGCAGCGGCCCAGCGAGAGCAGCCACCAGCCCGAGGATCAGCACGATCCCAAGGTGTTCGCGCACCATCCGGATATTGCCGAAGAAAAAGCCGCCGCCCGCGAACAGCCCCACCCAAGCGGTCGCACCGAGCACCGTGTAGAGCCTGAAGCGGGTCGGGTGCATCTTCATCGCGCCGGCGACGAGCGGAGCAAACGAGCGCAGCAGCGGAACGAACAGCGCCAGCACCACGGTCTTGCCGCCATGCCGCTCGAAGAACCCGTGCGTCTTGGCGATCGATTCGGGATCGATCCCGCGCACGCCGCCGTCGAGCACCTTGCGCCCCAGCCACACTCCAAGGTGGAAGTTCAGGATGTTGCCCACCACGGTTCCCACCACCAGAGACACAATCAGCAGATCGAGGCGATAGTGGCCGCCGCCGGCCATTGCGCCGGCCACGAACAGCAGCGAATCGCCCGGCAGGAACGCCATGAATACGACGCCCGTCTGCAGCATGTAGATCAGCGCGAGCGCCACGTACACGAACGGCCCGTATTGATGCGCGATCGCGATCAGGAACCGGTCCAGCGATCCGAACATGTCCGCCCAGTTGACTTCCGGCATCACCATGATGGATTTCGATCGAACTCTCGAAGATGGGTCGCGGCGTGCGGCTGCGACCGGGGCGGGCGAAAGGCAAGATCCAAGGCGCTAAGACCCGAGACGGAAATCTCCTAGGCGCGACATGTTACGCGATCATCCCGGCGCACGATGCCGCAGCGCGGGCGAGCGTGGCCGCGCCGCCCCTATAATTTTTCGAGGCCATTTTCCCCTGCCGCACCCGGTCCCACGTGCCCATCCACCGCCTTTCTGAGGACTTGATCAGTCAGATCGCCGCTGGCGAGGTGATCGAACGGCCAGCCTCGGTCGTGAAGGAGCTGGTCGAGAACGCGCTCGACGCGGGCGCTCGAGCGATCGAAGTGCGGCTGCAAGGAGGCGGCCTGCGCCGCATCGCCGTGACGGACGATGGCGGCGGAATCGAGCGCGACGAATTGGCAATGGCGCTGGCGCGCCACGCCACCAGCAAGATCGCGAGCTTGCGCGATCTGGAGTCGGTGGCGTCGCTCGGTTTTCGTGGCGAAGCACTCGCGGCGATCGCGTCCGTCGCACAGGTGACGATCACCTCGCGAACGGCGCGCGCCGATCACGCATGGTCTATCGATGCCGCTAGCGGACGAATCGACGCGGCTTCGGGCAACCCTGGAACCCGTGTCGAAGTGGCCGATCTGTTTCTGAACACTCCGGCACGGCGCAAGTTCCTCAAAACCGAGCCGACCGAGCTCGGTCATTGCGTGGCGCAAGTGGAACGGATCGCGGCGTCGTACCCGCAGGTGGGCTTCCGCGTGTTGCATGAGACGCGTACGGTGCTCGATGCACCACCCTCGGATGCGCTCGATCGGCTGCGCGGGCTGCTCCCCAAGGCGCTGGCGCAGTCGCTGCTGGAGATCGACGCCGACGCCGGAGTAGTAGCGCTGTCCGGCTGGGTCGGCGTGCCGACGGCATCGCGCGCGCGCGCCGATGCGCAGTTCCTGTACGTCAACGGCCGCAGCGTTCGCGACCGCCTGCTGTCGCACGCCGCGCGCTCGGCCTACGCCGACGTGCTGCACGGGCAGGCCCAGCCTGTGTATTGCCTGTACCTGCGGATCGACCCGACACAGGTCGACGTCAACGTGCATCCGGCCAAGGCCGAGGTACGCTTTCGCGACGCTCCCGCCGTCCATCGATTTGTCTCGCAAACGGTCGCGCGCGCGATCGCCACCACCGCCGGCGCGGCGGCGCAAACCGCCCCTGGCCTGCCGGTGGCTGCTGAAACCAGTAGCGGCACTTGGGAGACAACGCCGCAAGCGGGCGCCGCCGCATCGAGAACGGCCTACGGCGGCGGCGGTGTAGAGCCTCGTTGGTCGCAAGGCGCTCTGCGAATCGCCCAGAACGTCGGCGCCTACCTGAATATGGCTGCCCCGCAGACCGCACTTCCGCCCGCCGAAGCGCGTAGTGC
>JAFAIM010000003.1 GCA_019236735.1 Burkholderiaceae bacterium | reverse complement strand
GAGCGCGGTGCTGCGTGGAAAGGAAAATCCGGTCGTGGTCAGCGTCACGCTGCCGAGCGTGCAGGCTGAGGAAGAAGTCGCTCCGGTCGAAGAGGTCGCGGGCGCGGCGGCCGCCGCACCTGCGGCTGCAGCCGGTGCGCCGGGCGCTGCCGCCGCCGCCGCACCGGGGGCGCCGGCAAAGGGAGCGCCTGCTGGCCAGGCCAGCGCCGGCGGCAAGCCAGGCGCTGCTGCGCCTGCGCCCGCCGGCAAGCCGCCCGCCGCAGAAAAGAAGAAGTAATCACAAGTGGCCTGTAACAGCCGATTCCAGAGTGCCTTGCGCGCCTGGGCGGCCGACTGCTTTGTCGCTCGCCTCGCGAATACTCGCCTGATATTCGTCTCGGCTCGCTTCGCGCATTCGGCTCGCCCAGGCGCGCCTTTCCCTCCGGGATCGACTGTTACAGGCCACTAGACCGCCGGCGGCGCGATGGAAGGCGGGTCGGCAGACACGGAACAGGCCCGCGTCCGCATGATCGTGGGCCTCGGGAATGTCGGGGCGGAATACGCACGGACGCGGCACAACACCGGTTTCTGGCTCGTCGACCGCTTCGCCTCCAGAATCGGCGCTGTGCTGCGGCCGGAGCGCAAATTCAGCGGTGATCTCGCACGCGTTTCGATCGGACCGCACGACCTGATCCTTCTGAAACCGTCGACGCTGGTGAACCGGTCCGGCCAGTCGGTGGTGGCAACCGCGCTGTTCTATCGAATTCTTCCCGACCAGATTCTGGTGGCGCACGACGAGCTCGATTTGCCGCCCGGGCAGGCCAAGCTCAAACTCGGCGGGGGCACCGCGGGCCACAATGGCCTGAAGGATGTGAAGGCTCGGCTGACGCACGCGGGCTTCTGGCGGGCACGTATCGGCATTGGCCATCCGCGCACGCTGGGCCTGGAGCAGGATGTGGCCGATTTCGTGCTGCACCCGCCGCGTCGCGAGGAGCAGACCGCGATCGAGGATGCGATCGGGCGCGTCGACTCCGTGCTCGAATTGATGGTGCAGGGGCAGTTCGAGGTTGCGATGATGCGCCTGCACTCTGCCGGTCCGCGAACGACCGCACCGGCCGGCGCAAGCGCTGCGCCAAGCGCTCCGGGCGCGGCGGCTGATGGTTCGAGAAAACCATGAGCGAGCAGGCGATCGCCGATCCGCAACGAGCCGCTGCTTCACGAACCGGCCTTCTGCGCTCGCTCCTTCGCTACGCGTGCGATCTGACACGCAACCTCGTTGGCGCTGCGGCGCTGGCGCTGCTGCTGCGACGTCCGATCGAATCTTGGTGCGGTGGCGTGGCGCAGTTAATGGGCCTGTTCGTACTGAATCTGGCGGCGGCTCTGGCATACGACGTCTACGCCACCTGGCCCGGACCCGGTACGTTCGACTGGGGTGCGTTGCCGGCTGCCACGTTTTGGGCGCTGCCTCTGCTGTTGAGCGCCTGGCTGATCGCGCGCATAGGGGGCGACACTCGCGGACGCGCGATGCCGATGGCGGTTGCCGCTTTCGCGCTCGCGGCGCTCGGATCGTGGGCGGCGACGGCATTGGCGCTGCTGGCCGACTTCTTCGACGCGGTGGACCGCTACTACGACTGGCTGATCTGGCTTCCGATCGTCTGGGTCGCGTTCGCCTGGGGAATCGCAGCGCCGCGAATGGCGCAACTGGGCCGGTGGCGCGCGCTCGCTGCAGCGGCGCTCGCCGCGCTGTTGGTGATCGGTCCGCAGTCCACTGCCGATACCGGCGCGCATCTGTGGGTCGCAGCCAACGCGGATTCATCCGACGCCTCTGGCAGCGCGGCGGTTTCCGAGGACGTGTTGTACGCGCAAGCCGACCTGCTCGAGGACGCGCTGGACCGGATCGCGCCGGGTACTCCCGGCGTCACCGAGCTGTACTCGATCGCTTTTGCCGGTAGCGGCGAGCAGGACGTGTTCCGGAACGAAGCGATCGGGGTCAATGAGGTGATGGCGGACCTGTTCGACACGGCCGACCGCAGCATCGTGCTCGCCAACAACCAGGCGGATCCGGGCCAGACGCCGTTCGCCACGGTCACCGCGTTGCAGAGGGCCTTGGCGACGGTGGCCGAGCGAATGGACGAGAACGAAGACGTCCTGTTTCTTTTCCTCAGCTCGCACGGCGCACCCGATCACTCGCTGGAGGTGTCGCTCGAGCCTTACCAGTTCGAGTCGCTGACACCGGCAAAACTGCGGCGAATGCTGGACGAGTCCGGCATCCGCTACCGGGTCGTCGTCGTTTCGGCCTGCTACTCGGGCGCCTTCGTTCGCGCGTTGGCCGACGCCGACACGATGGTGATTACTGCCTCTGCTGCGGATCGAACCTCCTTCGGATGCCGCGACGGAGCCCAGTGGACCGACTTCGGCCAAGCATATTTTCACGAGGCCTTGCCCGCGACCGGCTCCTTCGAGGGAGCGCTGCAGAAGGCGCGCGAGCTGATCGCGCAACGCGAGGCAGCGGCCAAGCTGACGCCGTCGGACCCGCAGATCTACGTTGGCGTCAAAGTCCGCCAGAAGCTGCAGGCGCTGCACACGCGCAAGCTCGGCTCGCGCCTGCTGGTGCGCTCGGATTCCGGCGCGCCGCGCGCGCACCCCGGCGCCGACCGCGTTCGGGGAGATCGCGCTAGGACAGGATCCAGGCTTTCTCCAGCGTAATCCAAACGCCCCACGCGAGCGGGATACCGACAAACGCCCACGCACCTGCGACGATGAGCGAATTGACGGTGGCGCGGGGTCAATGTCCAACGTAACATCCCCCGAACGCCGAAACAATAGGAGCCGTAACGCCTATTGTTTATGCAGCGAAAAGCATAACTGGCGGGGCAAAACCCTGAAGATCTCGATCCGGGACTGGCTGCTTGCGATCGGGGCCGCACTCGGCCCCGTTGCGGGAGCGCTCGCCGACGAAGTTCGTGTCGCGGTTGCAGCCAACTTCACCGCCCCTGCGCAGAGGATCGCGGCGGACTTCGAGAAGAGCACCGGGCATAAGGTCCTGTTGTCGATCGGCTCCACCGGCAAGTTCTCCGCCCAGATCCGAAACGGCGCACCCTACGAAGTCCTGCTATCTGCTGACTCTGAAACTCCTGCGCGCCTGCAGGCCGAGCACCTGGCAGTCGCAGGGACGCGCATCACGTACGCGATCGGCAAACTCGTGCTGTGGAGCCCGCGCCCCGGAGTGGTCGATGCGAACGGCAACGTACTGCGCACCGGGCACTTCTCGCACCTGGCGATTGCCGACCCTGCATTGGCCCCGTACGGTGCGGCAGCGGTGCAGACGATGCGCGCGCTCGGCCTGTACGATCGGCTGCACGATCGGATCGTTCAGGGCGAAAACATCGGCCAGGCGTTCCAGTTCGTTGCGAGCGGCAATGCCGAGCTTGGCTTCGTTGCGTTGTCGCAGATCGAGGACGACGGCCGGCTGCGCGAAGGCTCCTCATGGCCGGTTCCGGCCTCGCTGCACTCGACGCTGTCGCAGGATGCGGTGCTGCTGGAGCCCGGCCGCGATCACGCCGCCGCCAAGGCGTTTCTCGAGTGGATGATGGCGCCGGGAGCGCGCGCGGTGATTCGGTCGTACGGGTACGACCTGCCGGGCGAGAGTCAGTAGCTTGAGCGCCGACGATTGGACCGCGCTGCGTCTGACGGCCGAACTAGCATTCGTCACGACCGCGTTGCTGCTTCTGATCGGCACTCCCGTCGCGTGGTGGCTCGCTCGCACGGCCTCGCGGCTGAAACCGGTCGTCGCTGCGGTGGTGGCGATGCCGCTTGTACTTCCCCCCACGGTACTGGGCTTCTATCTGTTGCTGCTGTTGGGTCCGCACGGCGCGATCGGGCGCCTGACGACCGCGCTCGGGCTGGGTACGCTCGCCTTCACCTTCCCCGGGCTCGTGCTCGCTTCGATCGTGTATTCCTTGCCGTTCGTGGTGCAGCCGCTGCAGGCGGCATTCGCCTCCGTCCAGGAAACCGCTCTGGAAGCGGCCGCCACACTGCGTGCCGGGCCGTGGGACCGGTTCGCCTCGATCGCGGTCGCGCAGGCCGCGCCGGGGTTCTTGGCCGCGCTGGTTCTCGGTTTCGCGCATGTCGTGGGCGAATTCGGCATCGTGCTGATGATCGGCGGCGACATCTCCGGGGCTACGCGCGTGCTGTCGATCGCGATTTACGATCGGGTCGAATCGATGGACTACGCCGGCGCCGGCCGTCTGTCCGTGGGGCTTCTCGTGTTCTCGTTCATCGTCTTGCTGGCGATGCATTGGCTCGGCCCCGCTGGAGCGGCGCTGCCCGCCCGAGCTGCGCGCCAATGAATGAGGCCAGTTTGATCGAGGCACGGCTGGCGCTGCGCTACCCCGCCTTCGAACTCGACGTCGACCTGCAGCTGCCAGGCGCTGGCGTCACGGCGCTGTTCGGCCCATCGGCCTCGGGCAAGACCACCATCTTGCGGTGTTTCGCTGGGCTGGAGCGCCGCTGCACCGGGCGTGTCGTCGCAGCGGCGCAGGTCTGGCAGGACAGCACCAGCGGGTGTTTCGTACCGCCATACGAGCGGCCGTTCGGATTCGTGTTCCAGGATGCGCGACTGTTCTCGCACCTGACCGTGCACGGCAATCTGCGGTATGCGATGCGCCGCGCGCGTGGCCCGGAACAGGTCGGCTTCGACGAAACGGTGCACCTGCTGGACATCGGCGGCCTGCTCGAGCGGCATACCGAGCAACTCTCGGGGGGTGAGCGCCAGCGCTGCGCGATCGCCCGTGCGCTGCTCACGCGGCCGCGCCTGCTGCTGCTCGACGAACCGCTCGCAGCCCTCGACGATGCACGCAAGGCTGAACTGCTGCCGTACCTGGAGCGACTACGCGACGCACTGTCGATACCGATGATCTACGTCAGCCATTCGATGCGAGAAGTTGCTCGTCTGGCCGACCACCTCGTGTTGGTGCACGACGGGCGCGCGCACGCGAGCGGACCCATCGCGGAGATCACGGGGCGAATCGACCTGCCGCTCGGCGACGGCGAAGAAGCGGCCGTCGTCGTTCTCGCCCGTTGCGAAGAGCAGGATCACGAGGATGCGCTTACGCGCGTGGTGTTCGAGGGGGCGGCGCTGTGGCTGCCGCGCATCGCGTGTGAGATCGGACATCCGCTGCGCGTGCGAATTGCCGCCAGCGACGTCAGCATCGCGCTCGAGACGCCGCGCGCCAGCAGCATTTTGAACATCGTTTCGGCAACGGTGCTCGCGCGCGTGGATGACGAGCGGGGCAGGAGCCTCGTTCAGCTCGACCTGGGCGGAACGCGCCTGCTGGCGCGGCTGACGCGGCGCTCGGCCAACCTGCTCGGAGTGCGGCCCGGCCAGGCCGTGTTCGCGCAGATCAAGGCCGCGGCGGTATTGCGTTGAGCGCAGCCGCCGCTAGAGACTCCCAGCGGGCGACGTGCGAACCGGCTCGCCCGACAGCCATCGCGGAGTTGGCGCTGGCGCCGCGTTGACGAGTACCGTCTCGCTGCGCGCGATCAACGACTCGCGTGCAAGCACCTCGAAGCGCCGAGCAACCGCGATCCGACCCTCTTTCGCGTACGCCTCGTGGTTGCGTTCGACCTCGTCGAGGCGATACACATAGTTGGCCATCAGCCCCACGGAACGCTGCATTCCGGTCGGGGAGACGTCGCTCAGCCAGTTCAGCCTCTCCAGGCGGGCGCCGTTGCCCAGGTGGAAGCGCTGAACCGGATCGAGGGGTTCGCGCCCCTGCTTCGCATACAGCAGGTAATGCGCGCACAGCCGGACCAGCTCGCGATGCATGTCGGCCGCGCGGATCTCGTCGTCGAGCCATCCGGGCGCGTCGATCCGCGAGACGAGCTCGCCCAATGCCGGGATTCGCACCGCGCTTTCGGTGAGCCACCGCCGAAATCCGGGGATCGGCGACAGCGTCGCGAATGTCTTCAATCGCGGGAATTCGCGCCCCAGGTGCTCAGCGACCTGTTTGATCAGCAGATTGCCAAACGACACGCCGCGCAGGCCTTCTTGGCAGTTGGTGATCGAATAGAAGATCGCGCAGTCGGCTGCCGCCGGATCGGTGATCACGGAGCTCGGGTCGAGCAGCGGCTGCACTCGCGTGCTGACACCTTTTGTCAGTGCCACCTCGATGAAGATGACGGGCTCGTCCGGCAGCACCGGGTGGAAGAACGCGTAGCACCGCCGGTCCGCCTGCAGGCGGCGCCGCAGATCGGCCCACCCCTGGACCGGGTGCACGGCTTCGTACTGGATCAGCTTCTCCAACACCAGTGCCGGAGCGTTCCAATCGATCCTTTGGAGCACCAGGAAACCGCGGTTGAACCACGAAGCGAAAAGATGCAGCAAATCGGCTTCGATTCCAGCCCAATCGCTTTGCTCGTGCAGTTTGGCGAGCACCTGCCGGCGCATCTGCAGCAACGCCACGATGCCGCCGGAGACCATGTTGAGCCTTCGGAAAAGCTCCTGGCGCGGCGCTTCGACCGCCCGCTGCAGGCGGATCAGGTTCCATTGCGACGGATCCTCGCGATACTCGTCGGCGACGCGCCCGACTTGCCGCGGATCCGGCGAAAACTGCTCGGCTAGCATGTCGAAGAAGATCTCGGGCGCTGCCTCGTTCAGCCTGCCGTACGCTGCCAATGCCTCGCGCGCAACCCGCGCGCCGGAGACGTCGCCGCGTTCCGACAGCAGCGCATGGCACAACGCGATCGCTCGACGTGCGTCGCGCGCCGCGAGGCGCTGGCGATCGTTCGCGTGCTCGCCGGCGATCGATTCGAGCAGCCGTCGCAGCAAGGAAGGTTTGCTAGGAGCTTCCATCATCGTTTCAGACCCCCTGCCTTCGGCCGGGTTCCACAGGCGACCCGGTACATGTGCGCGGCGAGTGTGCCTCGGCGTGGCGGAGCGCCACAATGCGGTATTTCCCGGAATTGGTGCGAAACGAGCGAATCCGGAGACATGAGTACCCGCCAGTGCGCGCAATATGAGTGCCAGCGTGGCGCCCGGCAGCCGGACGACAGCGCGATGCGAAGGTCCCGGAACATGAACGCTTAGAATCAGCTGTTTGTCCGCGAGCGCGCGAGCGCGACCCCCATGGCCTTGAAATGCGGCATCGTCGGCCTGCCCAACGTCGGCAAGTCGACTCTCTTCAATGCGCTCACCAAGGCCGGCATCGCCGCCGAGAACTACCCGTTCTGTACGATCGAGCCGAACGTCGGCGTCGTCGAAGTGCCGGACGAGCGGTTGCAGAGCCTTGCGCAGATCGCCCGGCCGGAGCGTGTGGTGCCGGCGACGGTCGAATTCGTGGACATCGCCGGCCTGGTCGCCGGTGCGAGCAAGGGAGAGGGACTCGGAAACCAGTTTCTCGCCAACATCCGCGAGTGCGACGCGATCGCCCACATCGTGCGCTGCTTCGAACACCCGGACGTCGTGCACGTGTCCGGCCGCGTCGACCCGATCGGAGACATCGAGGTGGTGAACACCGAGCTGGCGCTTGCAGATCTGCAGGCGGTCGAGAAGCAGTTCTCGCGCTATTCAAAGGTCGCCCGAACCGGTGCCGCGGGCGAGGAAAAAAAGGAGGCGATGCGGCTGGTGGCGGCGTTAGAGAAAATCCTGCCCGCTTTGAACGAGGCGCGGCCGGCCCGCTCGGTGACGCTGTCTGCCGAGGAACGCTCGGCGCTGCGGCCGCTGTTCCTGCTCACGATGAAGCCCACGATGTACGTGGCGAACGTCGACGAGCACGGTTTCACCGGCAATCCGCTGCTGGACGCGGTTCAGGCGTTCGCCGCGCGCGAGTCGGCACCGGTCGTGCCCGTGTGCGCGAAGATCGAGGCCGAGATCGCCGATCTGCCCGAGCAGGACAAGGCGCTGTTCCTGCACGATATGGGGATGCAGGAGCCCGGTCTGGCACGCGTGATCCGCGCCGGCTACGCGCTTCTGGGCCTGCAGACGTACTTCACTGCCGGCCCGAAGGAGGTGCGCGCCTGGACCGTTCCGCGCGGCGCCACCGCCCCGCAGGCGGCCGGCGTGATCCATACCGATTTCGAGCGCGGCTTCATCCGCGCAGAGGTGATCGCGTTCGACGACTTCATCGCCTGTCGCGGCGAGGCCGGCGCCAAGGAGGCCGGGCGCATGCGGCTGGAGGGCAAGGACTACCTCGTGCGGGACGGCGACGTGGTGTACTTCCGGTTCAACGTCTGAGGCTGGCCCCGCTGGTTGTCGAGAATGCCCCCTCAGACAACCGACCTGGCGGATTCGGCTGCTCAATCGGTCGATGTCGAGAGGAGTTCTGCGGCAAATTCGGCCTGACGGCTCGAGATGGTCATTGATGGGGGCGCGAGTGGTGTAGGCACAATAACGGTACCCGCCATCCTCGGTCTTTCAAGCGTTTTCCGTGTATGGTATTACCGTATTTCTAGAATACATCGAGGAAACGATGACACTGACCGTAAGACTGGACCCGGCCCTGGAAACCAAAGTCGACCAGGAAGCAAGGCGCCTGGGCATCACCAAATCCGAGTTCGTCAAGGACGCGCTCGAGCGCGTGCTCGGGCTGAAGAGTCCGGCCTCTCTGTTGAAGGCGGTCCGTAGTCTGCGGCCGACGTGCAATCCATCCGGCTCGGAGAACGTGTCGGCGAAAATGAAAGCGAAGCTTCGTGAGAAGCGTCCTGATTGACTCCGGACCGCTGATTGCGCTGTTTTCCGTCGATGATCGCCATCATCGGCGCTTTAGCGACCTCGTCTCCTCTCTCGACCCCGAGGGCTTGCGGCTGCTGACGACTTGGCCGTGCGTCGTGGAGGCTTCGTACCTGCTCGGGATTCCACAGCGATACGAACTGTTGCGCTGGCTCGAACTTGGTGGCGTCGTCGTCTGCCCGTTCGAACCCTTTCACCTGGGAGACATGGTCGGATGGATGCGTCGCTACTCTAGGAGAGGTGGACGCGAGATGGACTTTGCGGACGCCTCGCTGTACTGGCTCGCGGTCGAAACCGAGGTGACGGAGGTCATGACGGTCGATATCGCTGATTTCACGCGATATCGCCTCCCCGGGGGGCGGGCTTTTACCCTGCTGGGATGGCACCACACGCAGTAGCGCCTTCGGGAAATTCAGACAAACAACGGAATCGGGAACCCGCTCTATGTTGAAAAAGATCCTGATCGGAATCGGCGTGCTGGTCGCACTGCTCGTGGTCGCGGTGGCCGTGCTGATCTCCACCTTCGATGCGAACCGGTACAAAACGAACATCGAGCAGGCGGCGCACGACAAACTCGGCCGAACGCTCATGTTCGACGGACCACTGTCGCTGTCGGTGTTTCCGACGATCGCGTTGGCTCTGCCGCATACAACACTGAGTGAGCGCGGCTCGAACGGCCAGTTCGTGAGTCTGGACCGTGCTCGCGTATCACTCGCTTTGCTGCCGCTCCTTTCCGGGCGTGCGGAGGTGGGAACCGTGTCGCTCTATGGCCTGCGCGCGACGATCGAGCGGCGTGGCGACGGCACCACCAATGTCGACGACCTGACCGGCGGGGCGGGCGCCAAGACCGCCCCGCAGCCCAGCCAGCCGGGTGGTCCGACCGTGGTCGGGCAGTTCGAAGTGGGTGGGATCGATATCGTCGATGCGCAGGTCACCTACCGCGACGAGAGCGCTCATAACACGATCACGGTGTCAAAACTGAATCTGAAGACGGGCAAGCTCGCCACGCGCTCCACCACTGCGGTCGACTTTTCCGCGCAGGTGGCTACCACCCAACCGCCGGCGAGCGTCGAGCTTTCGCTGAAAACGGTCGCGGACGTCGACCTCGAGCGCCGGGCGTTCGGCGCGCGCGACCTGGACGCGCGTGCACGCGGGCGTTCCGGCGCGGACCAGTTCGATGTGACGCTGACGGCGCCGAAGATCGCGCTCGATCCCAGCCATGCGAGCGGCGAGCTGCTGAAACTCGTAGCAAAGCTCACTGGGGAGCATGCGGCGCACGCCGAGCTGGCGCTGCACAACCTCGCCGGGACGAGCGACGCGCTCTCGGCCGACACCGTCTCGGTCGACCTCGATGCGGCGCAAGGTCCGCAGAAAGTGGTGGCGCATCTTGCAGGTCCGCTGAAATTCGCGGTGGCGGCGCAGAAAGTGGAGCTCCCCAAGCTCGCCGGCGACGTGAACCTCGAGTCGCCCACGCTGCCGCAGAAGTCGCTCAAGGTGAACGTGGATGGGTCGGCGTCCGTCGATGCGCACGCGCAGCAGATTTCCGCGCAATTGCGCGAACGCTTCGACGACACGAACGCGACCACTCGCGTTGACGTGCACGAATTCACCAAACCGCATATCGGTTTCGACATCGACGTGGACCGACTGAACCTCGATCGCTACCTGCCAGCGGCGCCGGCGACACCTGTGCCACCATCGTCCGGCGGCGCGAGCCCGGCAGCTGCGCCGCCGGCCCCAAAGTCAGCCGCGCCGGACCCGAAGGTCGACCTGTCCGCTCTCAAACCGCTGAACCTCACCGGCGAAGTGCGAGTGGGCGCGCTGCAGGTGCACGGGCTGAAGGTCGCGAAGGCGAGGGTCGGCGTACGCGCCGCTGGCGGGCGCCTCGATGTGGCGCCATTAACCGCGAACCTGTACGAAGGCACGCTGAACGGCAATTCGCGGATCGAAGCCGACGGAAACCGGATCGCAGCCAACTTGGCGCTGGACGGAATCTCGATCGGACCGTTGCTGCACGATCTGAGCGGCAAGGAGTTGGTCGATGGTCACGGCGGTGTGAAAATGAACGTCACCACCGCCGGAGCCACGGTCGGCGCAATGCGTCGTTCTCTGGGTGGTACGGCGTCGCTCGCGCTGCGCGACGGCGCGGTCCACGGCATCAACATCGCCCAGCAGCTGCGCCAGTTCGAATCGATGCTCTCCGGCGCCTCTTCGCAGGCGCAAGTGGCCAGCAGCGTCGAGAAGACGGATTTCTCGGAGCTGACTGGCAGCTTCACGATCCGCGACGGGGTTGCGACCAACAAGGATTTGCAGGCCAAATCGCCGCTGTTGCGCCTGTCGGGCAACGGCACGATCGATATCGGTGCGGGCTCGCTCGATTACACCGTGCAAGCGTCGGTCGTTGGCACGCTCTCCGGACAGGGCGGCGGGGAATTGGCCGATCTGCGGGGCGTGACGGTTCCGGTGCATCTTTCGGGGCCATTTTCCGCGCTTTCGTACCGCCTCGACTGGGGGTCGATTGCGCGTCAGGCGGTGCGCAACAAGGCGACGCAGCAGGTCCAGAATCTGCTCGGCGGCAAGACGGCGCCCGGAGGCACGCCGAACCTGGGCGACGCGCTCAAGGGTCTGCTGAAGAAATGATGGGCGCGAAGACCGGCCAGGCGGCTGGTCAGGCCGCTTTCGGTATTACTGGACCTGTCTGTCAGTACGACGCGCTGCGCCCCGCGATGCGAGAAGCACGAGTAGGCCAAGTGCTGCTCCAGCCACCGCTATGCCCGCAAGGAACACCCACAGCGCGCTCATTGGGCGCCTCCTTCCCTTCGTGTGTCGACGGCATTGTCGCTCCCCGGCAAATTGCTCGTCAAACAACCCGCGCGCACGTCGGCCGCAGCGTCATTACGGTTCACCCCGGTCTGGAGCAGTTCGGTCGTGCGACTCTTCGACCTTTGCCTCCAGCCCCACGATAACAAGCGTCAGCACAATCCACAGTGCAACGGCTGCTAGTGACGCGAGCGCGTCGCTCTTCAAATAGCCACCGATCGTCCCGAGTGCTGAGCCGCTCCTCAATATCTCGAAGGACTTGACGACGGCTTCCCATTGCCTCTTGCGAAGTCTCACGGCCGGTTGCGCAGGCGCCATGCAACGCCGATGGAAATGCTCTGTATGCCCGAAGGCGTTGTTTTCAACTACACCAGTGCCGGTAGCGAAGTAGCGCCCCGCGGCGATCCTTGCTACGAGAGTGGGAGTGGCTTTACGATCGGCAATCCGGCGCCAGCGACGATTTCATGATTCGACTCCTGCCTGACTTCGGTATGCCCGGAATCCCCGATATCGGAAAGCCGCTGGGTCGAGGACGCTGTTGCCCCGCCATCGGAATACCGCGCGGCTTCACGCTGATCGAGCTGCTGCAGGTCGTCGCGATTATCGGCATCTTGGCGGCCGTTGCGATTCCCAATTATCAAGACTATGTGATCCGCTCCAAAATCTCCGAGGGAATGTCGCTGGCGATCGATGTGGAGAAAAGGGTCAGCGAGTTTCGCGATCGATGGGGCGCCCTGCCGCCAGACAACGCCGCCGCAGGGCTTCCACGACCGGAGGCGATTCGCGGCACCTGGGTGAGCGGCATCGAGGTGAGGAACGGAGTGATCGGGGTTCACTTCGTGCCACTGGCAGGTAAGGAATCCGCTTCGTGGACAATGGCTTTGCAGCCGGCTACGGATTCCATCACACCCACAGCCGCGCTGGTATGGGTCTGTCAGGGGCACGAAGTTCCGAAAGGGTTGGCGCTCGTTGCGTCGAATTCCTCGTGGACCCTCCTTCCGGATCAGTACGCGAGCCCTGTGTGCCGCCGCAAATGACGATGCAGCCGGTGAAACGCTTAGGCTGGATCGCGTTGCTGCCGCTGGATGTCAGTTTGTCACTGGCAATCATCTGCCTCTTGACAATGATCTCCGCGGCGCAGATCGGAGGCAATCTGGACAAGGGTCGCCTCGCGGGATTTTTCGATACTGCCTCGGGCGCGCGCATCGGTGCCATGGAAGGATTCGCGGTAACAGGCGAGTTTGTCGAACCGAGTTCATCGCTCGCCTCGATGCCGGCGAGTAGCGATGGATTCGCGTACCGGTATGTCGGTGGTCGCATCGACACGAGCGGTACTCTGCGACCAGGTCGGCCCGAATTTCGCCTTTCCCTCGTCCCGACAACGATGACTTCGGGAGATGGCTGGACGGTGATCTGGTCCTGCGGGGAAAGAAGGGCGCCGGCCGGCTGGACGAAACTGGAGCCCTCGTTCGCGGACAACCTCGAGGGCATCTTGCCGTACGTGTGCCGCAACCTGCCGATCGAATGACATGTCGCGCACACGGGGGCTTTCCGGGTACGCGTTCCTGGTTCGCCAACTAGGAGCTGCGGCGCGGCGCGGTATCTCGCCGCTCGATGTGATCGAAATTCTCCGCAGGGATTCCGGCCTGGGTCAGGCCGATCGCCGCGCTTTGGAATGGTTCGGGGCCTCGATCGCACGGGGTGGCACGATTTCCGAAGCAATGAGGGTGTCGCCTCGGGTCTTTCCTGAGGAAACAAGGCAATGGATCGGGCTTGCTGAAGAGCGTGGCGAGCTGCCCGCGGCCCTCGAGGCGCTGGGTCGCGACCTGGGACAAAGAGCACTGCGGGACCGCACCGTCCGATTGGCATTGATCTGGCCGATTTGCGTCAGCGTTGCGATGGCTTTGGTTTTCGTCGTCATCGGCGGGTTCGTCCTGCCGCCGATGAAGGATCTCTTCGAAGGCTTCGGAGTACCGCTGCCGCGTCTGACCCGGCTTGCCTTTTCCTTCGGGGCCATTTTCTTCGGTGGAGTCTGGCTTCCGACCATCGCGTTACTTGCATTCGGCCTCTCGCATCGCGATCTGCCGAAATTCCTGCGACATCCGATCGACCGCGCGCTGGATCGGATCGGTTTCGTCCGCCGTTTCCGGCAGGCACGTTTCTCCATCCGCCTCGTCGATCTGCTCAGAACGCAGTCCAACGACTTGCCTCTGTTATCGGCAGCCTTGGCCCACTTGGGCGCTACCGCGGAGGGCCTGTCGTGGCGTGACGCGGCGTCGCGGCTGCAATCCGCGGTTGCGGCTGGCACCTCATTGAGCCAAGCGCTCGCGTTGGAGCGCGCGTTGCCGAGGCGGCTTTCGCTGTACATCGAGCTCGGTGACAAGATGCAGGACCGCTCGACAGCTTTATCGGATCTCGGTGAAGCCGCCGAGTCGGAACTGACTGAGGCGACTGCGCGTTTCGAGCGCGGCGCCATCCTGATGATCTATCTTGCGCTGGGAATCGTGGTTGGCACGTTCGTCATCGCCGTTTATATGCCGATTTTCAGGATCGGCTTGGTCTCCTGAGGAGCCGTCTATGAAGCCGGATGCGTCGGGATTCACCTTGATCGAGTTGATGGTCGTAATTGCCATCATCGGCATCATGGCCACGATGGCGGTTCCTTCCTACCAGGACCGTGTGATACGGGCACAGGTGAGCGAGGGCTTGGCGCTGGCGGACTTCGCGAAACAGGCAGTGGCACAGTACTACTCGAAAACCCACCGGATGCCGCCGGACAATCAGGCAGCAGGCTTACCGCCGGCCGAACGCATCGTCGGAACGTACGTCGAGCAACTCGCGGTTCACGGTGGCGCGCTCAAGATCGTTTTCGGTAACCAGTCCAATCACAACCTGGCCGGCAAGACGCTGACGATCCGGCCTGCAGCCGTACCGGATTACCCTCAGGTTCCCCTATCCTGGGTCTGCGGCTCGGCGGATGTTCCTAGAAGGATGACGGCTCTGGGCGTGAACGACACGAATTTGCCCGCGGTGTACCTACCGATCGACTGCCGGTCGATCGGGGTGAAAGGCTGACGGCGAGAGAACGCTTCCGAATCGAGGACGACTACGCCGCCGGCGGCGGTGCGCCGTTCAGCTGCGAGACTTTGTCTTTCAGCCAGCGCTCGACCGACGGGAACACGAACTTGCTGACGTCGCCGCCGAGCATCGCGATCTCGCGAACGATCGAGCCGGAGATGAACTGATACTGTTCCGCCGGCGTCAGGAACATCGTCTCGACGTCCGGCAGCAGGTGGCGGTTCATCCCCGCCATTTGGAATTCGTACTCGAAATCCGACACCGCGCGCAGTCCGCGCAGGATCACCCGCGCGTTTTGCTCACGCGCGAAATCCTTCAGCAAGCCGCGAAACCCGACCACTTCGACGTTCGGATAATGGCCGAGCACTTCGCGCGCGATCTGCAGGCGCTCGTCCAGTGTGAAAACCGGCCGCTTGGTCGAGCTGTCCGCCACCCCGACGATCACCTTGTCAAACAGCCCCGCGGCGCGGCGCACCAGATCTTCGTGGCCGCGCGTCAGCGGATCGAACGTTCCCGGATAAACGGCAATCACGATCGACATCCCTGTGCCCCCTCTCCGACTGCCGGCCCGCCGCGCTTGTTATCCGCCGGGCCCGTTGCGACTACGGCATCGGCTCGGGTGGCGCGTTCTGCGGGGGAGCCATTATTTCAGGACTGTTGCAAGGGCGGCAAATGCTCGTGGAGCCGGTTCTTAGGGCGGGTGCGCGGCGAGCAAGTGGAAGTGCACCCTTCCGGCGCGCCCGGTCCGCAATACCTGAAGCCCCTGCGCGCGCAAGTCCGCCTCCGGCAGCACCGTTGGGGCTTCCGCGTAGATCGCCCCACCCGCCGCAAGCAGCCGGCGCGCAGTTGCCAGCGCCGGACGCAGCAGAGGCACCTCATACGGCGGATCGACGAATATGACATCGAAGGCCGCCGATGGCAGGCCCCCCGCCACCTCGATTGCATCCCCACGGATCACCTGGACCTCGCTCGCTCCCAAGCGCTCGCGCAGCGCGATCAGTGCCGCAACCAGTGCAACATCGTGCTCGATCAGCACGACTCGCTGCGCTCCTCGCGACGCCAGCTCGAAGCCGAGCGCGCCCGTTCCCGCGAATAAGTCCAGCCCCCGCAGAGGAGCCGGATCCGGGTACAGGTGCGCCAGCCAGTTGAACAGCGTCTCACGTACCCGATCCGGAGTCGGCCTGAGCTGCACCCGATCGGTCACCGGTATCCAGCGGCGCCGGTAACGGCCGCCGATGATCCGGATGCGGTTGGGCGCCCGCGTTAAGCGGAGCGAAACGGCGGTTTTCACGGTTGTCGAGGTCTTTGCCGGAGGCGTCAGCGCGCGATCCACTACACTGCCGAGCGCGGGCGCAGCCGCAGTGAGTGTCGATGATTGCAGAGAAATGACCGAAGTGGATCGATGGCTTTCGCGCCTGAAAAATGGCCTGGCGAAGACTCGTGCCGGCATCGCCGGGTTGTTCACCGGCTCCCGCATCGATGAAGCCCTGTTCGAGGACCTCGAAGCGGCTCTGGTCGGGGCCGACACCGGCGTTCCGGCGGCGCACCTGCTGCTGCAACGGGTTCGCGAGCGGCTTCGCCGCCAGGACGCGCAATCTGCAGAGCTGGTCCGCGCTGCGCTGTGCGAGGAGCTTACCGCGCTGCTTGCACCGTGCGAGGGCGCCCTTGTCCTGCCGCAACAGCGCCCCGGGGTGCTGATGATCGCCGGCGTCAATGGCAGCGGCAAGACCACGACGATCGGCAAACTCGCGCACTGGTTCGCCGACCGCCGCTGCAAGGTGCTGCTTGCCGCGGGCGACACGTTCCGCGCGGCCGCTCGCGAACAGCTTCAGGTCTGGGGGCAGCGCAATGGCGTCGACGTGATCTCGCAGGCGAGCGGCGATCCGGCCGCGGTCGTGTTCGACGCCGTTGCGGCGGCGCGCGCCCGCTCGGTCGACGTCCTGATCGCCGACACTGCGGGGCGCCTGCCGACCCAGCTGCACCTGATGGAAGAGCTGAAGCGGATCAAACGAGCGATCGGTAAGGGCCAGCCCGGCGCGCCGCACGAAGTGCTGCTGGTGATCGACGGAACCAACGGGCAGAACGTACTGGCGCAAGTGCGCGCATTCGACCAGGCGATCGGCCTGACCGGATTGGTCGTGACGAAGCTGGACGGCACCGCCAAGGGAGGAGTGGTGGCAGCGTTGGCGCGCGAGCCGCGCGAGCGGCCATTGCCGATCGTATTCATCGGCGTTGGAGAGGGGCCGCACGACCTGCAGCCGTTTTCGGCGCGGCAGTTCGCCGAAGCGCTTGTCGGCGGTTAGTGTCCACCCTGAACGATGGCAAGTACCTCCATGCTCCTTGCGGCCATCGACGTCGGTTCCAACAGTTTCCGCCTCGAGATCGGTCGGGCCGACGGTTCGCACATCGAACGGCAGGGCTACTGGAAGGAGACGGTCCGCCTGGCTGCCGGATTGGACGAACACAACCGGCTTTCGCGCAAGATCATCGAGGCCGGCGCCGAGTGCCTGGCGCGAATGAACGAGCGGCTGCACGACCTGCAAGCTTCGCACGTAAGGGCGGTCGGCACGCAGACGCTGCGGCAGGCGTTGAACGCCGACGAGTTCCTGCTCGAGGGCCAGCATGCGCTCGGTTTTCCGATCGAGATCATCTCGGGGCGTGAGGAGGCCCGCCTCGTGTTCGAGGGCTGCGCGCATTCTCTGGCTCCCAGCCTCGGTCGGCGCCTGGTGGTCGACATCGGCGGCGCCTCCAGCGAGGTGATCGTCGGTCGCGGTTTCGAAGCCGATCAGGCCGAATCGTTCAAGATCGGCTGCCTCAACGTCACGCTGAAGTTCTTCCCGGACGGCACGATCGACCGCGCGTCGCTTCGGCGCGCTCAGGTCGCGTGCGAGGCGCAGTTCGAGGAGGCGCAGTCGTTCTTCGGGCGCGGGCGTTGGGACGAGGCCTACGGAACCAGCGGGACGATCGGGGCGATCTCGCTGCTGCTGCGCGACCAGGGCTGGACCGACGGCACCATCACCGTGGCCGGTTTGTCGCGACTTCGTCAGGCACTGCTGGCCGCCGGCGAGATCCGCAAGGTCCGTTTCGAAGGCATCAAGCAGGAGCGCGCCGCGGTGCTGGCCGGAGGTTTGGCCGTACTGGCTGCGATCTTCGAGACGTTCGGGCTGCACGAATTGCGTGCATCCAAGGGCGGAATGCGCCTGGGCGTGCTGTACGACCTGCTGGGACGACGCGAGAGTCGCGACGTGCGCGACGCCACGGTCGAGCGATGGCAATTGCGCTTCGGCGTGGACCGGGCCCAGGCGGAGCGGGTCGCACAGACGGCGTTGCGCCTGCTGCGCTCGGTCGCGGCTTCGGTCGAGGAAGAATCGGTCAAACAACTGCTCGTCGCCGCACGCCTGCACGAAGTCGGCGCCAGCGTCTCGCACGGCGACTACCACAAGCATTCGGCGTACCTGATCGAACACGGCGACCTGCCCGGGTTCTCTACCTCCGATCAAAGAAGCATCGCCGAGCTTGTGCTGGGCCAGCGCGGCAACATCAGGAAAGTATCGGCACTGCTGGAGGAACCGAATCGGGCGGCATCGCTTCTGGCACTGCGGCTCGCGGTGATCCTGCACCATGCCCGCGGTGACGCCGCTTTCGAACGCTGGACGCTGAAATTCAACCGCTCAATCGAACTGGGGCTGCCGCGCGCGTGGCTCGATCAGCGACCGCTATCGCGCCACCTGCTCGAGGAGGAGGCCGAGCAGTGGCAGCGAGTGGGACTGCGCTTTACGATTCGCGAGCTTGGCTGACCCGCAAGGGGTGGGTCATTCCGAGCGCGGCTGGCGGCGGCACCTACGCCGCAAGCTTGAACTGGGCAATGATCTGACTCAGGCTAGCGGCCTGCGCCTTCATCGACTGCGCGGCGGCGGCGGCCTGCTCGGCCATCGCGGCGTTCTGCTGCGTGGTCTCGTCCATCTGCGTGACGGTGGCGCCGATGCGCTCGATGCCGCCGCTTTGCGACACGCCGGCATCGGCGAGTTCCCGCATGATGCGGCTGACCTCGGTCACGCTGTGGACGATCTCGTTCATCGTCTCCCCGGCGGAGTCGACCAGACGGGCGCCGGCCCCGATCTTTTCGGTCGAATCGCTGATCAGCGCCTTGATCTCCTTCGCCGCGGTCGCGCTGCGCTGCGCCAGGCTGCGCACTTCGGCGGCCACGACGGCGAAGCCTCGGCCCTGTTCTCCTGCGCGAGCGGCCTCGACTGCGGCATTCAACGCCAAAATGTTCGTCTGGAACGCGATGCCGTCGATGACGCCGATGATGTCGACGATTCGGCCGGCGCTCTCGTTGATCTGGCTCATCGTGCGCACGACCTCCGCCACCACGTTGCCACCACGCGTTGCGACCTCAGCCGCGGAGCTCACGAGTTCGTTGACCGAGCGCGCCTGCTCGGCGTTGCGTCGAACCGTCGAAGTGAGCTCCTCCATCGAAGCGGACGCCTCCTGCAACGACACCGCCTGGTTTTCGGTTCGCGAGGACAAATTGGCGCTCGCACTGACGATCTCGCCGGCAGCGGAGTTGATCTCGTCAGCCGCGGTGCGGATCCCGGTGACCGATTTCACCAGGCTCTTTTGCATCTGACGCAGTTCGTGCATCAACCAGCCGAGCTCGTCGCGCGTCTCGGACTTGATGGAGCTGTCGAGCTGGCCGCGAGCGATTGCCACCGCAACGTCCACCGCCTTGTGAAACGGCTTCACGATGCTGGCTGCAACGTACCAACCGGCCGCGCAGCTCGTAAACGCTGCGAACCCGAGCGATATCCCCGTCTGCCACAAGCCGCCGCCCGCCCACAGGCCATGTGCTGCGGCCGCCGAGAACGAGGCGATCGTCACGCCGACCGCACTCCAGATGCGAATCGCGATCGGCCAGTCATGGAATCTGAAGGACATCGCGCTCCCCCGAGCAATGCAATATCTGTGCTGCGGACGTTAACGGCAGCACGGCACCTGCCCCCGAGGGAATAGTGGAATGTTTGGCCGACAATTCCGCGCTACGGCGGGCTGCGAGTAGCCGGCCAGTCGCTCCGGCCCCGATACCTCGGCGCCCGACGAGCTCACGACAGATCCGGGTTAATTACGGCGCGCAGCACCGCCTGTTCGAGCCCATCGCGATCGCTGGAACTGAGCCACCAGACGGCCGCCTTCTTGATCGTCCAGGGGCGCTCGGCGCCGGCGAGCAGGCGGCTGGCGGCGAGACCGAGAGTCGGCTGATGACCGATCACGACCACCGGCGCGCGTGAGTCAGGCCACCCCACCGCCGCCAGCAGCTCCTCGGCAGTGGCTCCCGGTGCGACCTGCTCGAGCGTCTTGAGCTTGCGGTGCGCGAGGTCCGCCAGCGCCTGCGCGGTTTGCTGTGCCCGGGTGGCCGGGCTGGCGATGATTCGCGCCGAATCGGGCAACCTGCCATGCAGCCATTCGGCCATCCGGCGCGCCTGCTTCTCGCCTTTGGCGGTCAAGCGGCGTCCAAGGTCCGGCTCGCCTGGCTCGGCCTCCGCATGACGCCACAAGATCAGTTCCATTAACGCCCTTTGGCCGGTTACGTGAGCAGCGCCAGCAGCTTGCGCTGCGCGCTGACCCCGCGCCCGGGCTGGCGCGGCGGGGCGTATTCGCCCGAGGGCAGCAGTGTCCACGTCTCGGCCGTATCCTCCAGATACGCGCGCAACCCTTCGTCGATCACGCGCTGCTTGAGCAGCGGGTCGAGCACCGGGAACGCGACCTCGATGCGGCGGAACAGGTTTCTTCCCATCCAATCGGCGCTCGCCAGGTATACGAGCTCGCTGCCACCGGCGCCGAAGTAGAAGATGCGGTGGTGCTCCAGGAAGCGGCCGACGATCGAGCGCACGCGGATGTTTTCCGACAACCCCTTGACGCCCGGACGCAGCGAACAGGCACCGCGCACGATCAGGTCGATCTGCACGCCGGCTCCGGAAGCCTCGTACAGCGCATTGATCGTGGCTTCGTCGACCAGCGCGTTGACCTTGGCGATCACCCGACCGGGCTTGCCGGCGCGCGCCAGCCGCGCCTCGTTGGCGATCGCAGCCAGGTTGTGCTGGTGCAGCGTGAACGGAGCCAACCACAGGTGTTTGAGCCGTTCGACCCGCGTCAAGCTCGTCAGGTGCATGAACACCTTCTCCACGTCGGTGCACATTGCCGGGTCGGCGGTGAGTAGGCCGAAGTCCGTGTACAGCTTGGTGGTCCCAGGGTGGTAGTTGCCCGTGCCCAGGTGCGCATAGCGCACCAGGCGTTCGCGCCCGCGCGCCGATTCGCGGCGCAGCACCATCAGCAGCTTTGCATGCGTCTTCAGCCCGACCAGCCCGTAGACGGTCTGCGCGCCGACCGCTTCGAGGCGCTCGGCCAGGTTAATGTTGGCCTCTTCGTCGAAGCGCGCTTTCAGCTCGACCACTACGGTGACTTCCTTGCCCCGGCGCGCCGCCTCCTCCAGCAGGTCGACTAGCACCGAGCCGGTGCCGGTCCGATACAGCGTCATCCGGATCGCCACCACCTTCGGATCGGCGACCGCCTGCTTCAGGAAATCGATCACCGGCTCGAAACTCTCGAACGGATGGTGCAGCAGGATGTCGCTTCGCCGGATCGCTTCAAACAGATCCGCTCCCTGCGGCAAACCGCGCGGCCAGGCCGGCACCAACGGTGGGAAGCGATGTTCGGGCCGGGTCAAGTGATCGACGAGCTGGTTCAGCCGCACCAGGTTTACCGGGCCGGCGACCCGGTACACCGCTTGCGCTGGCAGCTCGAACTGCTCACGCAGCAGCAGCTCCAGCGGGTCCGGGCAGGTCCGAAGCACTTCGAGGCGCACCGCATTGCCGAAGTGGCGCTGCGTCAACTCGACCTGCAACGCCTCGCGCAGGTCCGACACCTCGCGTTCGTCGACCCACAGCTCCGAGTCGCGTGTCACGCGGAACTGGGAAAAGCCGGCGATGCCTCGGCGCGGGAACAGGTCCGCCAGATGCGCGCGGATCACCGACGACAGCAGTACGAATGCCTGTCGGTCCGGGGTCAGTTTCGAGGGCAGGGGTATCACGCGCGGCAGCGCGCGCGGCACTTTCACGATCGCGATCGCACCCGGGCGGCCGAACGCATCCTTGCCGTCGAGCTGGACGATGAAATTGAGCGCCTTGTTCATCACCTGCGGAAACGGGTGCGCGGGATCCAGCCCTACCGGCGACAGCAGCGGGCGGACCTCACGCTCGAAGTACTCGCGCACCCAGGCGCGCTGGGCCGGCGTGCGCTTCGAGTGACTCAGCACGACGATGCGTTCGCCCGCCAGCTTCGGGATGATCTGCTCGTTGTAGATGCGGTATTGCCGGTCCACCAATGCATGCGCCCGCTCGGCGATCCGAGAGAATGACTCCCACAGCCGTGAGGCTTCTCCGATACCGCCGGACTCCCGCATCTCACCCATCAGGGCCGACAGGCGAATCTCGAAGAACTCGTCCAAGTTGGACGACACGATGCACAGATAGCGCAACCGTTCGGCCAGCGGCACCGAGGCCCGCTCGGCAAGGGCGAGAACGCGCTCGTTGAAGGCGAGGTGCGACAGCTCGCGATCGAGGAAACGCGGCGCGGGAGCGGCTTCGGGCCGCCGGCCTGTTGCTGGGCGAACCGACCGGCCGTTGCGTCCGCGGCGTGCGGGGGCGGTGCTGGCGGGTGTGCTTTCGGGGCGCTCCATCACGCGGCAACGTACAATCCGCGCGGCCTTGGTTGGGGCCGGCCGCACAGGCTGAAGTACCCATTGTAGGCGGAGCGGATCACAACGACGTGTCCGGAACCGTCGGAACGGCCTCAGCGCCGCCTGCGAAAATCCCTTCTGCCAATTCCTGAAATCCCTGAATCCCTCAATCCCTGCCGCCGGGGGGCGCAAACGACGTGTCAGAGTCGGTCGAACCGCAAATTTTGCTAAGTCTGGATCACGTCGAGGTGCGGCGGGGAACGCTCCGCCTCGTGCTTTCGGATCTGAGCCTGAACGTCGCCCGCGGTGAGATGGTGCTCGTAACGGGTCATTCCGGCGCCGGCAAGAGCACGTTGCTGCGGCTGATTGCCGGGCTGGAGTTGCCGACCTCGGGTCTGATCACGATTGCCGGCACCCAGGTTGCCCGCTTGAGCCCGCGAGCTCGGGCGCACTTGCGCCGCCAGATGGGGATCGTTCCGCAGGAGCCGATGTTGTTCGAGGATCGAACCGTGATCGACAACGTGACCGCGCCGGCGCTGATCGCGGGTGAGCCGCGCTTGGAAGCTGTCGAGAGGGCGCGCGCTGCGCTGCAGCGCGTAGGGCTGGACGCATCGCATTGCGGCGGCTTGCGCTGCGATCGGCTCGCCGCTGGCGAACGCTGGCGCGTAATGCTCGCAAGGGCGCTTGCCAACCGCCCCGCGCTCGTGCTGATCGACGAGCCCGCCGGGGGCCGCGGCCTGGAGCCGAACAGGGAACTCGCCGAGTTGTTTCAGATCCTCGCGCCGTTTTGCAGCGCGAACGTCGCGGTCGTAATTGCCACGCGCGCGCAGCCTCCGGCCGAGCTGCCTGCGCGGCAAGTGCGGTTGGCGCAAGGGCGGTTGCAGTGACCGGTAGCTGGGGCGACGTTTTCAGCGCAATCGGCCGGCGTCCGCTGTCATGGATGGTCGCGGTTCTGCTCGCCAGCTTTTGCTGGGCGGTGCTGATACTGACGGCGGTGACGGTCTGGAGCCTGCGGCCACTGGCCGAACGCAGTTCGATTGCTCCGGAAGCAACCGTCGTGCTGTCCTCGGGTACGACGGCGGCGCAGATCGATTCGCTTCGAAGCGCGCTGTCCGCTTTGCCGCCGATTGCAGCCACCCGCTTTGTCTCGAGCGAGGAGGCCCTGGGTCAGATCGCTGCCCGCAGCGCGGCAAACCGCGATGCGATCGGGCAGCTGGCTGCCAATCCGCTGCCGGACAGCGTGGTGCTTTCGTTCCGGACCGGCGCCTCGCCGGAGGCGGTCGATTCTGCGGCCGCGGCAATCCGGAAAATGCCGCGTGTAGAAAGCGTCGAACTCGACTCGAGCTGGTATCGCAAGCTCTGGGCGCTCGCCACAATTGGCTCGACTGCGCTTCTGGCGCTCGGCGCAGCGCTGCTGGCCCAGGGTGCCGCGTGGCTCGCAGTTGCCGTCGTGGTCAGCGGTCCGGTCGACCCGCACGGTGTCCAGCTGATGCGACTGCTGGGCGCCGACGAGCGTGCCATACGGCGGGCTCCGGTGGCCGCTGCAGCGATCACGGCGCTGATCGTTGCGGCACTCGCGTTGGTTTGCGCTCGCGTCGGCTGGCAGTGGTTGCAGGGGCGGATCGTTTCGGCCGGCCGGCTCTATGGCGCTACTGCCGAACTCCAGTGGCCGGACCCAATTTGGCTGACTGGCTTCGCCGTGGCACTGCTACTGGCGGCGCTCCTGCTCGGATCTTTCCGCGCGCGGCTCTTGATCGGCAGGGTCGCTGGATTCAAGTGAGGTTGGGCGTAATGGTGATAGTGTGTGAACACTATCGCAAATTTGCCTTAGAATCCTCATATTCCGCTGGGCGAGTGAATTTGAACCGAAACGGTGGCTAGAGCTCTAAGTAGCACTCTCAGTTGTCGAGTGCTAAAGTCGAATCGAAAGGGGAATTTAAAACCGAGCCATGACAGAACGCACCTTGCTTCCATCGGTACAAGTTCAAGGCGGCGCCCTCGTCCTGCCAGCGGGACTGGGAAACCTGGATGCATACATTACGGCGGTCAACCGGATCCCGATGTTGTCGGCCGAGGAGGAAATTTCCCTGGCGCGCGGCTACCGCGAGCAAGGTGACCTCGGCTGTGCGGGAAAACTCGTGCTGTCGCACCTGCGGCTGGTGGTCGCGGTCGCCCGCAACTACCTAGGCTACGGCCTGCCGCACGCGGACCTGATCCAAGAGGGCAACATCGGCCTGATGAAGGCCGTGAAGCGCTTCGATCCGGATCGCGGCGTACGGCTGGTGTCTTTCGCACTGCATTGGATCAAGGCCGAGATCCACGAGTTCATCCTTCGCAACTGGCGGCTGGTCAAAGTGGCGACGACGAAGGCACAGCGCAAGCTGTTTTTTAACCTGCGCAGCCTCAAGCAGCGCGCCGGCGCCATGTCACGTGAGGAGATCGAAGGGGTAGCGCGGGAACTGAACGTGAAGCCGGAAGAAGTCGCCGAGATGGAAACGCGGATGAGCGGCGGCGAGGTGGCATTGGAGGCGCGGCCGGACGAGACCTCCGCCGAGGAGTTCGCGCCGATCCACTACCTGACCGACAGCAGCAACGAACCGGGCGCCGTGATCGAGCGTCAACGTCAGGACTGGATGCAGAGCGAAGGCATCGCGGAGGCGCTGGCGAGCCTGGATTCGCGCAGCCGCAGAGTGATCGAAGCGCGCTGGTTGGACGAAAACTCGGACGGCAGTGTGGGCACTGCGACGCTACACGAATTGGCTAAGGAATATGGAGTGTCGGCGGAACGAATCCGACAGATCGAGGCCAAAGCATTGCGAACGATGCGCGGGGCACTAGCTGCATATGCGTAGGGCTGCGCGGCATCGGGCGCATGGCTTTCGAATCGTCCGCCTCTCCTCCTCCCCCTCTCCTCCGAAGAGGCGGATTGTTTGCCCCGCTTGTGCGGGGCATTTTTTTGATTGAGCTCCCCGACGCAGTGCCGATGGCGGCGAGCGCCAGCCGTTCTGTGGCGCGCCGCATCTGGCGCGGGCGCGTAAAAATCCCTTCCAAACTAGGCGAGCGCGCCGCGCAACTGGGGTTTCAGACCCCGCCAACCCCGGGACGGGTGCACTCCTTGGGCCGTTTCGAAGACGAAGGCGTGCTGCTGGCGTTGCAGGCGCGACTTCCGGCCGCAATCGTGTCTGCGCTCCGACCCGAATTCGAGTGGTACGGGTGCCGGGGCGCAGGCTTCCACACCGACGCGCACTACGACGCCGTCCTGTTCGGAGCGTGGTTGCTAGCCGGTCCGCCCCGCGACATCGCGTTCGCCGAGCCGCCGCTGCAACTGTCGTGCTCGCCAGGCGACGCGGTGATTTTCGACCCATTCCAGCCGCACGCGGTGCTGGATCCAGGCCAGGCGAGCTACCAGCGCGACCGTTACTTGGATGCTGCCGCCAGCGTGTTCATTGGCTTCGAGCTCGCGCTGTCCGACGTCGTGCGACGGCAGTTCGGCATCGGACTCGCCATCCCGGGCGCTTTTTCGATCGGCAGCACGACTCCGGTGAACGCCGAAACCGGGCAAATCGTTCGCTGAAACGAAACGCACTGGCCCATTTACGCCGCATTCAGCCCATCAGGCGCTTCAAATCGGCCGCAATTTGGGCCGGCTCGGTCGCATCCGGCACGAATAAGCGCACGTGACCGCGCGGATCGAACACGAAACACCCCGAGGTGTGGTCCAACGTGTACGAATCGGGCGTTGGGCCGTCCACTTTCGCGAAGAAAACCCGGAATTCGTGCGCGGTGGCCTCGATTTGCTGCTTGCTGCCGGTAAGACCGACGAAGCTTGGGTCGAATGCGGGAACGTAACGAGACAGCAATGCTGGCGTGTCACGGTCGGGATCGAGCGTCACAAACAGCACCTGCACTCGGTCCGCATCCGTTCCGAGCAGCTTGCGGGTCTGCGCCAGCCGGGCCATCGTGGTCGGACAAACGTCCGGGCAGTGCGTGTAGCCGAAGAACACCACGACGACCTTGCCGCGGTAGTCGGCCAGCGTGCGCCGCGCGCCGTCCGTGTCGCTCAGCGCGAAATCGCGCGCGTAATCGGTGCCGCTGATGTCGCTAGCATGGAACGCGGGCTTCGTGCAATGTGCGAGGAAGAGGCATACTAGTAACAGCAGCGGCAGAGCGCAGGCGACGCGCCGGGCCGAGCCGAAGCGTGCGGGTGGGTGCGACATTTTGCGTCTGGACAATTGCGATGCATCATCGGCACGTAGCGTGCTCGATGTGGTCAACCCGCTCGGCGCCGAACCGTTGAAACCGGCTGGCGCAGCGGCTGCAGCCGGTAGGGGCTCTGGGACGTGAATCGCCCGCTTTTGCTGCGATGCTATTGAAAGGTTCGGCATAAGCTGGAAGCATTCCGTTGCGCGCTGAGCAAAGGCCCGACGGGCCTACCGACGGGCCGACTACGGGCCGACTACGGGCCGCGGAACTTTCGTTTCCGATCCGCGGACGCAGGTGTGAGCAGTGTAATGTCAGGCGTTGCGAGCAGTTCATGACGCCGCACAGGAGGTAGAGAATGAGTGCGCCCTCCACCTTGTTCTCCGACTACCGGGAATCCTTCGTCAGCGCGCAGGACGAGGAAATGGGGTTGGACGACTTCCTCCGATTCTGCAAGAACGATCGGATGGCGTACGCATCTGCCCACGAATGCGTGCTGGAGGCGATCGGCAAGCCGCGCCTCGTGAACACTGCCGAGGATCCGCGCCTGTCGCGCATTTTCCAGAACCGCGCCATCCAGATCTGGGACACGTTCTCCGAGTTCCACGGAATGGAGGAGACGCTGATGTCGCTGTATGCATATTTCCTGCATGCAGCGCAAGGGCTGGAGGAGCGCAAGCAAGTGCTCTACCTGCTCGGGCCCGTAGGCGGCGGCAAGTCGTCGCTCGCAGAGAAGATCAAGAAGCTGTGCGAGCAGTTTCCCGTATACGCACTGAAGGATCCGGAAACGGGCCGCGCGTCGCCGCTGCTCGAAAACCCTCTTTGCCTGTTCGAGCGCGAGAAGTACGGCCCGATCATGGAAGACCGCTACGGAATCCCGCGGCGCGCGCTGACCGGGATCGCTAGCCCGTGGGCGCTGAAGCGTCTGCGCGAATACAACGGCGACCTGTCGAAGTTCAGCGTCGTGCGAGTGATGCCGTCGGTGCTGAACCAGGTCGGAATCGTGAAGACCGAGCCGGGCGATGAGAACACACAGGATGTCTCGGCATTGGTCGGCAAGATCGACCTGCGGATGCTCGAGCGCTACGCGCAGGACGACCCGGATGCCTACGCCTATTCGGGCGCGCTGTGCCTGGGCTCGGCGCGTTGCGTCGAGTTCGTCGAGATGTTCAAAGCGCCGCTGAAGGTGTTGAACCCGATCCTGACCGCCACCCAGGAGGGGAACTTCAAAGGAACCGAGGCACTGCCGGCGATGCCGTTCAACGGCTTCATCATGGCGCATAGCAACGAGGCCGAGTGGCTGAAATTCCGCAACAACAAGGACAACGAAGCGTTCATCGACCGGGTGTACCTGGTCAAGGTGCCGTACTGCCTGCGGACGGACGAGGAGATCCGCATCTACGACAAGATGCTGCGCGCCTCGACGCTGGCTGAGTCACCATGCGCGCCCCAGACGCTGCGCACGCTCGCCGAGTTTACCGTGCTATCGCGCCTGACCGTGCCGGAGAATTCGTCGGTCTATTCCAAGCTGCGCGCCTACAACGGCGAGAACTTGAAGGATGTCGATCCGCGTTCCAAGAGCGTCAAAGAGTACCGCGACGACGCCGGACCCGCCGAGGGTTTCTCGGGGCTGTCGACTCGCTGGGCCTTCAAGACGATCTCAGCCGCGTTCAATCGCGATCCCAGCGAGATCGCCGCCGACCCGGTTAACCTGCTGGTGGTGCTGGAGGAGCGACTTTCCAGGGAGGATCTGCCGGACGAATACAAGCGGCGCCTGCGCTCGCACGTCAAGGAGTGGATCATCCCGCGCTTTGCCGAGTTCCTGGAGAAGGAACTGCAGATGAGCTATCTGGACGCGTACTCCGAGTACGGCCAGAACCTGTTCGACCGCTACGTCGCCTATGCGGACAAGTGGCTGCTCGACGAGGACTGGCGCGATCCGGAGACCGGCATGCAGTACTCGCGCGACGCGCTGAACATGGAGCTGGAGAAGATCGAGAAGCCGGCGGGAATCTCCAATCCCAAGGACTTCCGCAACGAAGTCGTGAACTTCGTGTTGCGGGCGCGCGCGCACGGCAAGAACCCGCAATGGACCAGCTACGAGAAGCTGCGGACGGTGATCGAGAAGCGGATGTTCAGCAAGACCGAGGACATCCTGCCGGTGATCTCGTTCGAGGCCAAGGGCTCGGACGAGCTGGATCAACGCCACCACTCGTTCGTCGAACGAATGGTCGCGCGCGGGTACACCGAAAAGCAGGTGCGTCGCCTGGTCGACTGGTACCTGCACTACAAGAAGAGCGCGCAGGCGTAAGCTGCCCGGGCGCGACGGCGGGGCGCGAGCAATCCATAGGCCCGCGATGAGCGATCGGATCGGAAAACTCCACATGCGCATCGTGGATCGGCGGGTCGACCCGCCGGGCCGCGGTACGGTGAACCGCGAGCGTTTCATCCGTCGTTTCAAGGGTGAGATCAAGCGCGCTGCCGACGAAGAATTCTCGAAGCGGTCGATCACCGATGTCGGGCGCGGCGGGCGCGTCACGATTCCCGGACGCGGCCTCGCCGAACCGCATCTGACCCACGACAACCAGACCGGCAACCGGGATTTCGTCGTTCCCGGTAACCGCGAGTTTCTCCCGGGCGACCAGCTGCCGCGCCCCGAAAGCGGTGGCGACGGCGACGGCGAGGGCAACGAGGCGGGCGAAGGCGAAGGCCGCGATACATTTGCGTTCGTACTGTCGCGAGAGGAATTCCTGGCGCTGTTCTTCGACGACCTGGAACTGCCGAACCTGGAGCGCACCCGCTTCGGCGAGGTGACGATGGAACGGACCCGGCGCGCGGGCTACACGCGCGACGGCCCTCCAGGCAGCCTGTTGCCGGCGATGACGATGCGCATGTCGATCGCTCGCCGCATCGCGCTGCGCGGCTCGATCGACGAACATGTCGAGGCGCTCGAACAGGAGCGCGAAAAGGCCGGTGCAGATCGCCGCGCCCAGATCGACGAGGAGATCGCGCGGCTGCGCCTGCGCCGCGAATCGTTGCCGCTCCTGGAGGACGTGGACCGCCGGTTCCGCTCGCGGATCGCGACCCCGGCGCCGGCTGCGCGTGCCGTGATGCTGTGCCTGATGGATGTGTCCGGCTCGATGGACGAGCGCAAAAAAGACCTGGCCAAGCGCTTCTTCGTGCTGCTGTACCTGTTCCTGGAGCGCAAGTACGGCGGCGTCGACGTCGTATTCATCCGCCACACCGAACAGGCCGAGGAGGTGGACGAGGAGCGCTTTTTCAACGATCCGCAGACCGGCGGCACGCTGGTGCTGCCGGCGCTGCAGCTGGCCGATCACGTGATCGAAACGCGATTCGCCGGACCCGACTGGAACGTCTACGTCGCCCAGGCCTCGGACGGCGACTGCACGTCGGAGGACGGGCGGCAGAGCACGGCCTATGTACAACAGGTGCTGTTGCCGAAGGTTCGGTATTTCGCCTACGTCGACATTCCGAGCTCCAGCGGTTGGTTCAATCGCCCATCGGACCTGTGGCAGAGCTACGACGTGATCGAGGACCCCGGCTTCGCGCGCCGCAGCGTTCGCGGGCGCGGCGACATCTGGCCGGTGTTCCGCGAGCTGTTCAGCCGCAAGGCCACTGTCTGAGAGAAGTGATGACGGACGCCCCTGAGGAACCCGCGGAACGGCAGCGCCCCTGGCCCAAGCTGCTGGCGCGACCGAGCGTGCCGATGCCGCGCAGCGGGATGCCGCGCCGGTCCGAGCCGATCGCGCGCGGCAGCGAATGGACGATCGGCACGCTGGAAAAGTTCGACAGCGCGCTTTCGCAGCACGCGCAGCGCCTGGGGCTGGACACGTACCCGACCCAGTACGAGCTGATCACTGCTGATCAGATGCTCGATCTGTGCTCGACGGTCGGCATGCCGGTGCACTACGCGCACTGGGGCTTCGGCAAGCAGCTGCTGGCGCAGGAGCGCGGATACCGCAAGGGCCTGTCGGGGCTCGCGTATGAGATCGTGATCAACACCGACCCGTCGCTCGCCTACTTGATGGAGACCAACACGCTGGCGCTGCAGGTGCTCGTGATGGCGCATGCCGGCTACGGCCACAACGCCTTCTTCAAGTCCAACTACCTGTTCCGCCAGTTCACGCAGCCCGACGCGATCCTGGACTACCTGAAGTTCGCTCGGGGATTCGTAATGGAGTGCGAGGAGCGCTACGGGTGGCCCGAAGTCGAGAAGGTCCTTGATAGCTGCCACGCGCTTTCGTCGTACGGCGTCGACCGCTACCGGCGTCCGAGCCGCTTGTCTCCGCGGCGTGAGCGCGAGCGCTTGCGCGAGCGGCTGCGCTTCGCAGAGCAGCACTACCGCCCCGAGTTTGCCCACCTGGAAAAGCCAGCGCCGCGCACCGAAGAAAACGCAGCCGCCTTCGAGCCGCAGGAGAACCTGCTGTACTTCATCGAGAAGCAGGCGCCCAAGCTCGCGGCATGGCAGCGCGAGCTGGTGCGGATCGTTCGCAAGGTGGCGCAATACTTTTACCCGCAACGATTGACCAAGGTCGCCAACGAGGGCGCCGCGACGTTCTGGCACTACACGCTGCTGCACGAGCTGTACGACGCCGGCGAGGTCGACGACGGTTTCATGATGGAATGGCTGTCCAATCACAGCGATGTGGTGGCGCAGCCGGCGTTCGACTCGCGTGCCTTTCACGGCATCAACCCATACTCGTTGGGATTCGCGATCTTCCGCGACATTCGGCGCATCTGTGAGCAGCCGACCGACGAAGACCGGCAATGGTTTCCTCAGCTGGCCGGGACCCCTTGGAACGAGTCCATTTTCTTTGCGATGGCCAACTTCAAGGACGATAGCCTGATTGAACAGTACCTGTCGCCCAAGGTGATGCGGGACATGCGCCTGTTCCTGCTGCACGACGGCGAGGACGATCGGCGCCACTACAACGTGGAGGCGATCCACAACGAAAGCGGTTACCTGAAGTTGCGCCAGGCCCTGGCTGCGCAGTACCGCCTGGAATACCACACACCGACCATCGTGGTAGCGCGGCCGAGCGACGAAACCGAACGCGCCTTGCTGTTGCAGCATCGCGTCGAGCATGGCCGCCTCCTCGAGACCGAGACCACCGACGCGGTGTTGAAGTTCGTCAAGGAGCTATGGAAATTCGACGTCGTGCTCGAGGAAATCGATTCCGAGGGCAATCGGCTGAAGATCCACCGCACCTAGCGGGCAGTTGAAAAGCACCTGCGCGGGCCGATTAGCGGCCTGCGGTGCTCGCTGGTTCTCAGACGCGTTTGGCCCAGGCGCTGCACCAGCCGCCTTTTGGCACGCTCTTGCTGAAAATGTCGCAGAGCGCTTTCACCGCGCCGGGTGTTTTGAAATGCAGGCAGTTGGCGCACGTCTGCTCTTTCGTGTACGTCGCGTACTTGGCCTGATCGACCTTGTTCGCGTCGACGACGAAGCCGAGCGCCTTGGCCAGAGGGTCGCCCTCGCTCAGTTCTGGCGGATCCGCCGAGCGCACGATCCCCGGCTGCAACGCAAAGGCGCCGGCCAGCGGCAACAAGCGCAAGACGAACTGTCGGCGGTTGGTCATTCCTAGCGCCCTCGTCGGTAGATGATTGTTCGACCTTGCATGATGCCGCGAAGTTCGGGGTGATTCTTTGGTAACCGCGGCACTCTTACGGTCGCAAACCGCCTGCAGTGTACCCATCGCGGAGGCGCGCGGTAAGGAGCGGCTATTGCGGCTGCGCCAAAACGGGGGGAGCATGCCGGCTGTTGGGTCAAGGGGGCGGCGATGTCGACGCAGATCGCGTCCGCGCCGGAGGCGGCGGAACTCGGCGCGCGCGAAGGCCAAGCGTCTGCTGTGCCGAAGCTGGACCGCTGGGCGATCGCTGCCACCGTCGCCGGCAACGCGCTCGAGTTCTACGATTTCCTCGCCTACACGACGTTTGCAGTCTACATCGGAAAGGCCTTCTTTCCCGCGCGTACCGCGTTCTTCAGCCTGCTGCTGTCGCTGGCGACGTTCGGTGTTGGATTTTTCACGCGGCCGCTCGGCGGTCTGCTGATCGGCGCCTTCGGTGATCGGGCAGGTCGCAGGCCCGCGCTGATGCTGACGATCTCCCTGATGGCGGTCGGCACGCTCGCGGTCGCGGTGACACCGACGTATTCGACGATCGGGATCGCCGCGCCAATCATCTTGGTCGCCGCCCGCCTGGTGCAGGGTCTGGCGCTGGGCGGAGAGGTCGGGCCGTCCACCGCAGTGCTGCTCGAATGTGCTCCGCCGGGACGGCGCGGCGCATATACCAGCTGGCAGTCCGCCAGCCAGTCCATGGCGATCCTGGCGGCCGGCCTGATTGGAACCGCACTGGCACAGTTGCTAAGCAAGGAGGATTTGGCGAATTGGGGCTGGCGCGTGCCGTTCGCACTGGGCCTGCTGGTGGTTCCGGTAGGGTTGTACATCCGGCGCCGGCTGCCGGAGACCCTGCTGGCATCGCCCAAGCGGGACGGTCGCGCGGTGTTGCGACGGTTGTGGAGGGAGCACCGCCGTGCGCTGATACTGTCGGTCCTGATCATCATGAGCTTGACGATCAACATCTATGTCCTGAACTACATGACCACGTATGCGCTCACCACGCTCGGGATGCAAGCCTCGGTGGCCATGCTCTCCACTCTGACGCTGGGCGGAATCGGCGCTGTCGGAGCGTTCTGGAGCGGCGACCTGTCGGATCGGTTTGGCCGCAAGCCGGTGATGATCCTGTCGCGCATCGCGATGATGTTCGCCATTGTTCCCGCGTTCGTCTTTCTGATCAGTCAGAAAACCGGCGGCGCACTGGTGGCGGTTACAGCGGTGCTATCGATTCTGCAGATACTGGGCTCCGTCGCCGCCTTGGCCGCTCTGACGGAAATCTTCCCGAACGAAGTGCGCTGCAGCGGGCTGGCGGTGTCCTATGCCGTTTCGGTCGCAATCTTTGGCGGCACGACGCAATTCGTGATCGCGTGGCTGATCGGGATCACTGGCGATCCGCTGGCGCCGGCCTACTACGTGATCGCGACCAGCGTGGTCAGCTTGTGGGCGATGTTGAAAGTGCCTGAAACGTACAAGTCCTGACGGTTTCGAATCCCCGAGGCGGTGCCGCCAGCCCGACCGGACTGGAGTAGTCTTTTTCGGCCACTGGCTTTGTTTCGAACGTGCTCGTCGCGGCAAAGGAATGGCGGCCTTCCTTCGCCTCGGCTGATCGGATCATCGACCGCCGGCAGGAACAAGGGAGGTGAAAGATGGCAACGTTCATCGTTCTGGCGAGTTTTACCGATCAGGGTATTCGCACCGTCAAGGAATCGCCCGACCGGGCGTTGGCCTTCAAAGCGATGGCCGAGAAGATGGGCGTCAGTGTCAAGGCGATTTATTACACGGTCGGACACTACGACGTGGTAACGGTGGCCGAGGGCACCGACGAGGCCGCCACTGCTCTGCTGCTGAAGGCCGGTTCACTCGGCAATGTGCGTACCGAGACGCTGCGGGCATTCTCGGTCGATGAGATAAGGAAGATCATCGGCAGCATCGGGTGATCACGGCCGGGCCGCGCCCGGCGCGGCCCTTCTTCGGTCAGGCGAGCGGGTTGCTCCTCTTGGTCGAGCGCTACTGGAACGTTATGGTCACGCCGTTGAACTGCACCGTCACTTTCATACCGAGAACGTTGCCGGTCTGATCGATCTGTCTGTTGAGAGTTCCGCTGCGGGAAGTGCGCCGATTTTTTATCTGCGCCGCAACTGGTTGCGCAGCGACTCGACGGAAATCGTGATCGGTGCCCCCGCGGGCGCACGCGGCGGCGCCTTCCAGCCGATTCCGTAGGTGATCTCGAATGTCAGCCCGATGCGGCCGTCGGCGCCGCGGCGCGACTCCAGCTCGGCGAGCAGGTTTCTCGCTTGCCGCCCCGAGGGAAGCGTACGCAGGCGGTCATCGCGCGGATTGCCGCCGAGAGCCCGCACGTCCGCCAGCAGCTCTCGCGGCGAGGCGTAGGTCAGCCGGATCTTTTCCGCATCGGTGACCGGTTCCGCAAAGCCCGCCCCGGCCATCATGTCGCCCAGATCGTGCAGATCGACGAACGGCACCGGCCGTGACTGCGGCAACGCTGCCGCGCACGCAGCGCGCAGCTCGAGCAGCGTATCGGGGCCGTACGCGCTGAATAGCAGCGGAGCGCCCTCACTCAGAACGCGCGCGATCTCTGCCAGTACGCGGTGCGGCGCCGGATGCCAGTTGAGCATCAGGTTGGAAAACACGAAGTCGACGCTGCCGGCTTGGAACGGCATCCTTTCCGCATCGGCGCAGATACGCAGTTGGCGAGCTCGCGGCCGCAGCGCCGCCGGCAACCATCGCGCAAGCGTGGGCGCGCCGTCTTCCTGCTGCGCAAGCATTCCCAGCGAAAGGTCCACACCGAGCCACACGGAGCCTGCGAAACGGCGCGACAACGCATGCCGCTGCCAACCCGCGCCGCACCCGAGGTCCAGGACGGTGCGCGCGTCGACACGGATCACGTCGAGTCGCTCGCACAGCCGCCGCGCCACCTCGCGAACGAGCACAGCGCCGTCGGCGAAGCGCCCGGCGCGCCGGTCGAACTGGCGCCGCACCGTTTCGCAACTCGCGGGAAACGCCACGTTGGCGCCGCTGACCCAATCGGCACCGCTGCTGTCGGTAGTGATGGCTGGCGGCATTTGTGTACCCGGCTAGCCGCGCGGCGCGCCAGTATATGCTGGCGCGGTGACCGTTCTGTCCGCATGGCTGCTTCTGGCCAAGTTCATCACTTCTTCGATCGCATCCCTTCGGCGCCTTGCCGCGCCCTACTGCGCGGTATGCGCGGTGGATCGCGGCGACCCAATCTGTACTGGCTGCCTGCGCGACTTCCTCGATCCGTCGTGTGCGCGCTGCGCGGTTTGCGCAGCGCGCCTGCCGGCGGGTTTGCCGGTCGCGCGCTGCGGTCGCTGCGTGACTGCCGCGCCGGCGTTCGATGCAACGATCGTTCTCGGCGATTACGCACCGCCGCTCGACGGCATGGTGATGGCGCTGAAGGCCGGTGGCCGCCTGGACCTTGCCCGCGTGTTTGCGGAACTACTGGCCTGCCGACTGCGCACTCCGATCGACTGCCTTCTGGCGGTGCCGCTTGGCAGGCGCCGGCAGCGGGCGCGGGGGTTCAACCAGTCTCTGGAAATCGCAACGGTAATGGCGCGCCGGCTGAGGGTGCCGCTTGCCGGCCACCTGGTGGTGCGCACGCACTGCGGCCCGCCCCAGCAATCGCTGCCACTGCACGAGCGCCGCGCCAATGTGCGTGGCGCCTTCGAATTGTGCGGCTCGTTGCCCGGCCGTCGCGTGGCGCTGGTGGACGACGTGATGACGAGCGGGGCAACGCTCGAGGAACTGGCGCGTGTGGTCAAAAGCGTCGGCGCAGTGCATGTCTTGAATCTGGTGGTGGCCCGCACCGAGTGATCCCTCAGTGATTCTGCAGGCGATCCTCACTGCGTGCCGCGGCGTCGCCAACGAAACCACCCTTCGCAAATGTTCCACGTAGTGCTCGTCGAGCCGCAGATCCCGCCCAACGCCGGCAACGTGATCCGCCTGTGTGCCAACACCGGAGTACGCCTGTACTTGGTACGGCCACTCGGGTTCGAGTTGGATAACGCACGCATGCGGCGCGCTGGTCTGGATTATCGCGAGTTCGCGCAGCTCGAAGTGCACGACAGCTTCGACGCGCTGCTGCAGTCCCATCGGCCCGACGAGGAGCGCATGTTCGCGCTGACGCGGCACGGTGATATGCATTTCGGCCGGATCGAGTTCCGCGCGGGCGACTGGTTCGTATTCGGGTCGGAAAGCGACGGCCTTTCGCCCTCCATGCGGGGACGCTTTCCGTCCTCGCACCAGCTGCGGCTACCGATGCGTCCCGGCAGCCGCAGCTTGAACCTGTCCAACGCCGTTGCGGTGGTCGTATTCGAGGCTTGGCGCCAGTGCGGCTACTCAGGCGGGCTGTGATCGACGCTGCGCCTCGAGCAGCCCGAGCGCCGCGGCCGGAGTATCCGCCGCGGCCAGCAGCCGCTCCTGGCCGCTGTGAACAAAGCCGCTTTGCACTGCATGCCCGAGCCAGCGCAGCACCGAATCGAAATACCCGCCGACGTTAACGAGCACGACCGGCTTGCTGTGCAGGCCGAGCTGCAGCCACGTCACCATCTCGAAAGTCTCGTCGAGCGTTCCGTAACCACCCGGTAGCGCGAGAAAGCCGTCGGCCCGCTGCGCCATCTGCCATTTGCGTTCGTGCATCGACTCGACCACGACGAGGTCGGTAAGCCGCGTGTGCGCCACTTCGGGCCGCATCAGGTGGCGAGGAATGACACCGGTGACCCTACCTCCGGCCTCCAGTGCGGCGTCGGCGAGCGCTCCCATCATTCCAACCTGACCGCCCCCATACACCAGAGCGAGCCCGCGCCTTGCGAGCAGCGCGCCGGTTGCGCGCGCCGCCTGGAGGAATCGTGGATCGCTGCCGGGAGCGGATCCGCAGAATACGCACACGCTGCGGAGCCGGTTTTCAGCCGAACGCGCGCGCGGCTCATCCACCTCGACGCTCTTCACCAGCGCAGGCCGCCCGCGGCGTAGCATGCCAGCGGTTCCTCCGGCGCGGGAGACGACAGTGCAGATCTACGTTTTCGCCCGACTTCATGCTCGTCCCGGCAAGCGCAGCGAAGTGCAACAGGCGATTTTCGAGGTCCAGGGACCGACCCGGCAGGAGTCGGGCTGCCTCGCATACGGTGCGTTTCACTCCGTTCGCGATCCCGACGAGTTTTACATTCACAGCTGCTTTCAGGATACCGAAGCCTTCCAGCGGCACGCGGAGTTGTCGCACACGGTGCGCTTCGTCGAAACGGTGGGGCCGCTGCTCGATCATCCTTTCAAGGCATCGCTCGCACAAAAAATCTGGTAGACGCTCGACTACGAGTTCTCGCTGCGCGGCCCGCGCGCGAGCAGCCGTTCCAGCGCCGCGCGCGGGCTCATTTTCGCCTCGAGCACTGCGCAGACGGCCTGCGTGATCGGCATATCGACCCCGACCTCGGCGGCGCGCGCCGCGATCGCCGGCGCCGACCACACTCCCTCGGCGACATGGCCGAGCTGGGCGAGCGCGCGTGCCAGATCGACTCCCTGCCCGAGCGCCAGTCCCACCCGCCGGTTGCGCGACAGCTCGCCGGTGCAGGTCAAAATCAGATCGCCCAGTCCGGTCAACCCCGTGAAGGTCGCCGCGCGACCGCCTAGCGCGACACCCAGCCGCGTGATCTCGGCCAACCCTCGGGTGATCAGCGCCGCCCGCGCGTTGTTGCCCAGCCCCAGCGAATCCGCGATTCCGATACCGATCGCCATCACGTTTTTCACGGCACCGCCCACCTCGACGCCGACCACATCCTCGCTCGAATAAATGCGCAGCGCCTCTCCGTGCAGCGCGCGCGTGACCAATGAGCAGAACTCCGAGTCTCCAGCCACGGTCAGCGCCGCCGGCAGGCCACGCGCGACCTCTTCGGCGAAGCTCGGCCCCGACAGCGGTCCGCACCGATGCCCCGGCAACTCTTGCGCAGCAATCTGGTGCGGCAGCATGCGGGTATTGCGCTCGAATCCCTTGCATAGCCAGACCACCGGCGGGAGCTTGTCGATTGCGCCGAGCGCCTGCAGCGTCGGACGCAGGCCGGCGGTCGGAGTGGCGACCGCAACGAGGTCCGCGTGGAAGGCTGTGCCGGCGAAATGCACGGCGTCGTGCAAGCTCGATGTCAGAAGGACCGAGGCTGGCAGTTCAATTCCGGCCAGGTAGCGTTCGTTGGCACCACGCTCACGCAAGCCTTCGATCTGCTCGGGGCTGCGTGCCCACAGCGCCACTTCGCGGCGTCCCGCCAGCGCGCACGCAAGCGCGGTGCCCCAGGCGCCGGCACCGAGAATTGCGATTCGCATCTATAGGTGACGCGAGAGGCGCCTCACTGGCGGGTATTGGGGCCTGGCGGAACGACGATCGAGGGCTGGTTGCGCGCGTTCTGTTCCTGTCTTTGCCGGAACAGCGCTTCGAAATTGATCTCGGCCAGGTGGATGGCTGGCAGCCCGGTGCGCCCGACCAGGTCTGCGACGTTCGCTCGCAGGTACGGGTAAACGATACCGGGACAAACGATTCCCATTACCGGGTCGAACTGGCCTGCGGCGAGACCACGCACCTCGAAGATTCCGGCCTGCTTGGCCTCTACGAGGAACAGCACCTTGTCCTTGACGCGCGCAGTGACGGTGACCCGAACGACCACCTCGTAGACGCCTTCGGTTAACGTCTCGTGGCCGACGTCCATCTGCACGTCGACCTGCGGCGCGGTTTGCTCCAGCAGGATCGCTGGTGCGTTCGGCATTTCGAGTGACGCATCCTTTAGATAGACCCGCTGCACCGTGAACACCGGGCCTGCCGGGACATTGGCGGGCCGGTTCGGGCCGTCGGATGGTGAGTTCTCTGTCATCGCAGCATCTCCGGAAGCTTGCCTTCACGATCCAACGCGGCCAATTCTTCGAAGCCCCCCACGTGCACCCCGTCGATAAAGATCTGCGGGACGGTGCGCCGCCCTGTGATTTGGACCATTTCGTCGCGCAGGGCCGCGTCCAGGTCCACTCGCAGCTTCTCGATCGATACCGCCCCGCGCGCCGTCAACAGACGCTCGGCGCGGATGCAAAAAGGACACACCGCGGTACTGTACATGCGTATCTGCGCGGACATCACGAACCTGAGGTTAATTTTCGGAGGCTCACTTCTTCAACGGCAAGCCTGCTTCGCGCCAGGCGCCGACGCCGCCGGACAGAACGTACACCTCGCTGATGCCGCCCGCCTTCAGGCCGGCGACGGCGCTGTGCGTGCCGCGGCCCTGATCGGATACGACGATCACCGGCCGATCTTTGCGCAGCTCATTGCAGCGCTTGCCGATCTCGGCGACCGGGATGTTGCGCGCGTTCGGGACCGAGCCGGCGGCGAACTGATCGGGTGCGCGCACATCGACGACCTGCGCGTGGCGCGAATTGATCAACTGGGTCGCCGCCAGCGTGGTGACGGTCGACCCTCCGGCTCCGCCCCGGACGAGTGGCCACAGCAACAGGGCGCCGCTGATGCAGGCCATCGCGACCAGCGGCCAGTTTTCCAGAACGAATTGCACTGCGGCGTGAAGGTGGGATCGCAACGCGGATTATAGAATGGGCGCATTCGCGAAGCGTTTGGGTCCTTTTCAGGACGATCCCATTCGCGAAGCGAATGGCCCCCCGCGCGTTAGCGCGAATCGTTCGGGTCTTTTTAAGGGCTAATTTGTGACCGTTCACCGCCTCGTACTGCTGCGCCATGGCCAGAGCCAGTGGAACCGGGAGAACCGTTTCACCGGCTGGACCGACGTCGACTTGACCGAGCAAGGCGAGCGCGAGGCGCGCGCCGCCGGCTTGTTGCTGCGCGAACACGGTTTCGCCTTCGATATCGCGTACACGTCCGTTTTGCGGCGCGCGATCCGCACGCTCTGGATCGTTCTGGACCAGCTGGATCGGATGTGGATCCCGGTGCTGCACACGTGGCGACTGAACGAGCGCCACTATGGCGCTCTCGAGGGACTGAACAAGCAGGAAACTGCGGCGAGCTACGGCGAGCAGCTCGTGCGCGAGTGGCGCCGCTCGTATGCGGTCCGCCCGCCTGCGCTGACGATGGACGACGCGCGCTGGGCCGGCCGCGACCCGCGCTACCACGTGCTCAAGCCCGAGCAGATCCCGCTCGCCGAGTCGCTGCGCGACACTTGCGAGCGGATCGTTCCGTTTTGGAACGACTCGATCGCACCGGCGCTCTCGCGCGGGCGCAGCGTGCTGGTGGCGGCGCACGGCAATTCGCTGCGGGCCCTGATCAAACACCTGGACCAGGTGCGCGACGACGACATCGTCGGGCTGGAGATCCCGACCGGGCGGCCGCTCGTGTACGAGCTCGACGTTTCGCTGAAGCCGACGCGCCATTACTACCTGGAACCGCCGAGCGTGGCTGGTCGGACGTCCGATCCGGGACACTAGGGTCGCTAGCCCTGCGAGAATGCGCTGGCGGTTCATCTGTGTTGCCCTCGCCCTGTCGCTGGCATGCGCCGGTGCAGCGGGGGAAAAGGGACGCGACGCCGGCACGCGCGACTCGGAGGGCGGTGCGGTCAGCACGCAGCGCAAACACAAGCTGCAGGGCGAGCAGCGCGAGTTGCGCTCGCGCCTGACGCAGCTGAAGAAGCGCTTGGCCGAGTCCGAGGCGGCGCACGCTGAGGCGGCAGATGCGCTGGCGGCTTCCGAGACTGCGATCTCCTCGGCCAACCGGCGGCTGCGCGAGCTGGCGCAGGCGCGCCATGATGTGCAGGCGCAGATCGATGCGCTGCAAGAACGCGAGCGCAGCGCGCGCTCGCGCCAAGGTGAGCACGAGGCTGCCGCCGGACGGATGATTCGAACCCAGTTTTCGCTCGAACACCGTCGTGCCTGGCAAGAACTGATCGACGGGGAGGGTGCCGGAAGCGCGGCACGCGAGCGGATCTACCTGGATCGGGTCATCCGGGCGGAGTTGCACCAGGTCGGGGACCTGCGCAGGCGCCGCGAAGACCTGGCCGAGCTCGAATCGCAGTCACACGACCGCAAGGCCGAGCTGGCGTCGATCGCCGACCAGGAAAAGGCGAGCCGCGCGCAGCTGCTGGGCCAGCAAGCGGTGCGCAAGACCACCCTGGCGAGCTTGGCGCGTCAGATCGGCGAGCAGCGCCGCTCGGTGGCGGGTATGGAGCGCGACGAGGCTCGCCTCTCCTCGCTGATCGACGAGATCTCGCGCTTGCTGGCCGAGCAAGGGCGCAACCGTCCACCCTCGCGCTCGTCGTCGGCTGCCGCCGCCCCGCGCCCGGGCGCTGCAACGCCGCTCGAGCCATCTACCTTGCGTGGCAAGCTGGAACTGCCGGTGGACGGGCCCCTGGGGGCGCGCTTCGGGTCACCCCGGAAGGACGAGGATGGCCGGCCGGAACCCGGGGCGCCGACCTGGAAAGGCCTTTTCATAAGGGCGCCGGCCGGAACCGAGGTGCACGCGGTTGCCGCCGGTCGGGTGGTATTCGCCGACTGGCTACGGGGCTTTGGCAACCTGATGATTCTGGACCACGGTGACGGGCTGCTGTCCGTCTACGGCAACAATGAAACGCTACTGCGCGGTGTCGGGGATGTCGTACAGGCCCGCGAAGTGATTTCGGCTGTCGGAAGCACGGGGGGCAACCAGGATTCCGGCCTATACTTCGAATTGAGGTATCAGGGCAAGCCTTTCGATCCGCTCGCGTGGTTGGGTCCACGCTAGCGTAGGGCGGATCCACGATCCCTGGCCTGGAGGCGGCATGAGCGGACGGTTGCGCAGTTGGGGTCTGGTCGGCATCGGAATGATCGTCGGTCTGTCGGTGAGTTACGGCCTGACCGCCTATGCGTTCCGCGATTCGCGCGGACCGATACCGCTGGACGAGATTCGCGAGTTCACCGAGGTGTTCGGCGCGATCAAGACCAACTACGTCGAGCCGGTCGAGGATCGCAAGCTGATGCAGGAGGCCATCTCCGGCATGCTGTCCGGGCTGGATCCGCATTCGGCGTTTCTCGACTCGGACGCCTTTAAAGACCTGCAGGTCGGCACGCAGGGCGAGTTCGGCGGACTCGGGATCGAAGTTGGCGCCGAGGACGGGGCCGTGCGAGTGATCGCTCCGATCGACGATACGCCGGCGGCGCGCGCGGGAATCCGCGCGGGCGATCTGATCATCAAGATCGACGACAAATTCACTCGCGGAATGGCGCTCGGCGACGCCATCAAGCTGATGCGCGGCAAACCCAAAACCCCGATCACGCTGACGATCGTACGCAAAGGGGAGGCCAACCCGTTTGACGTGAAGCTGATGCGCGACATCATCCACGTGCAGTCGGTCAAGGCCAAGGTGATCGAGCCGGGCTACGCATTCGTTCGGATCACGCAGTTCCAGGAGCGCACCGTCGACGATTTGGCCAAGCAGCTTGGCGATATGTACAAAAAAGCCCCGCTCAAAGGAGTCGTTCTCGATCTTCGCAACGATCCGGGCGGGCTGCTGCACGCCGCCGTCGGCGTGTCGGCGGTGTTCCTGCCGCCGGACGTAACCGTCGTCACGACCGAGGGTCGCACCGAGGACGCGCACCGGCGGTACGCGGCCAATCCGTCCGATTATCAGCATAGCCATGGCGACGATGCGCTGGCGCACCTGCCACCCCAGATCAAATCGGTCCCGCTCGTGGTGCTGGTCAACGGGGCGAGTGCCTCGGCCTCCGAGATCGTTGCCGGCGCGCTGCAGGACCACAAGCGCGCGACACTGATCGGAACCCAGACGTTCGGCAAGGGGTCGGTGCAGACGATCATCCCGATCCGCAACGACCGCGACAACCCGACCGCGATCAAGCTCACGACCGCGCGCTACTACACCCCGAGCGGCCGCTCGATCCAAGCTCAAGGCATCGCACCTGACGTGGTGGTGGACGACACGGCCGAGGGCAACTTCGTCGGTCTGACGGTCCGCGAAAGCGATCTTGCGCACCATCTGGAGAACCAGAACGCGTCGCTCGACGCGACCCGGGCAGGTGATGCGGCGGGCACCGCGGCGGACGACGGCCTGCAGCACGGCGTCCCGGCCAAAAATCGCTACGAATTCGGATCTACCGACGACTTCCAGCTCAAACAGGCGATGAATTTCCTGCAGGGTCGGCCGGTCGAGACCGTCAAAGCCAAGGAAGCGGTCGCTGCCAGCCCGGCGCCGGCGACAGCGACGCACTGAGCATACTGAGTCAGGCCCGCGCGTTTCGGCCGGAAAATCGCTTTTGCCGCCGACGCGTTGGCCTGGCGGGTCGACGGCGCTCAGTCTCCGAACAACTTCTGCTTCATCTCGCGCCGCTGTTGCGCCTCCAGCGACAGCGTCGCGGTCGGGCGTGCCAGCAAACGCGGAACGCCGATCGGATCGCCGGTTTCCTCGCAGAAGCCGTACTCGCCCGATTCGATCCGCTGCAATGCGGACTGCACCTTTTTTAGCAGCTTGCGCTCGCGGTCTCGCGTTCGCAGTTCCAGCGCGTGCTCTTCCTCGATGGTTGCGCGGTCGGCCGGATCGGGGACGATGACGGTCTCGCGCAGGTGCTCGGTGGTTTCGTCGGCGTTGCTGAGCAGCTCGCGCTCCATCTGCTGCAGCTGGTACTTGAAGAACGCGAGCTGGTCGTCGTTCATGTAGTCGTTGTCGGCCATGTTCAGCAGCTGCTCCTCGGTGAGCAACCGCCTTCCGCTCACGTAGACCGGCTCTTCGCTTCGGCTCGACGAACGCGTAAGCAGATATTCGTGCGCGGCCGCCAGATCCTTCGGGCTGACCGTCGGGGCCGGTCGCGCCGCCGTTTTTGGAGCCGGCGCCACGATTGTCGGTGGCGGCAGTACCACCGCCACAGCAGGCCTCACCTTTGCAACGGCTGCAGATGGCGCGGCCGGCCTGCCGGCTCCCGCCGTCTTCGCTGCCGCTTTGCCGGCCGGCTTCAGCTTGGCTGCCGCGACTGATCGGCCTGCCTGCTTGGGCTTTGCCGGGCGCGCTGCTGGCTTGGCTGCGGGCCGCTGGGGCTTAGCTGGCTTGCTCGCCTTGCGGGCGGCCGTCTTGGAACTCTTGCCGGTCTTTTTTGCAGCGCTCTTCGGCCGCGCCGGCGCCTTCGCTTTGGAAACCATGGAACGGACCCCTTTTATGCCTCCGCGCCCGCCCCGCTAGCGGGCAAGGCAGGCTTCGAGCCCCTTGAGAATTGCCTCCCGGGGTAGTTTGCGCCCAATGAACACGATTGTGCTCGCTGGTCGCTCATCCTTGCTCCACGGGCGCCCCGGCTCCGCGGCGATCACCATGTGTACTCCCTGCAAGACCTGGCGCCGCTGGGAGCCACTGACAAAAAGGACGCCTTTATACCGAAGCAGATCCTGCCCGTAAACCCGCGTCAGGGCACCCAGATACTCTTCCAGGCGGGGCGCCGAAAATGGGCGACGCGATCGAAACACGAATGCCTGTATTTCGTCATCGTGCCCGGCATGATCGTGCGCGTCGCCGTGTCCGTCGCCCTCGCTGCTCAAATCGCGACCGCGACCGTCGTCGCCGTGCCGACGCCCACCGTGCGGCTGCCCGTGGTTCTCCATCTGAAGTCCGGCAAGCTGCTGGGAGCGTGGATCGTCCAGCTCGAAGCCGCAGATGTCGAGCAGGTCATCGATTTCCGCCTCTCCCATCTGTACGACCCGGATCGGCGCGCGTGGGTTGATTCGCGCCAGGCGCGCACGCAGCGAGTCGATGTGGTCCGGCTCGACGAGGTCGGGTTTGCTGAGCAGGATCCGATCGGCGAACCCGACCTGGCTCTGCGCTTCGGGCTGGGCGTCGAGCGTCGCATGGCCATGCAGCGCATCCACAACGGTGACGACGCCGTCCAGACGGTAATACTCGGCGACGTTGTCTTCTCGCAGGAACGTCTGTGTGACCGGCCCTGGGTTGGCCATACCGGTGGTTTCGACGATTACGCGGTCGAAGCGCAACTGACCGACCTCACGCTTGTCCCGCAGCTCCCCCAGGATTCGTGCCAGATCGCCCCGGACGGTGCAGCACAGACAGCCGTTGTTCATCTCGACGATCTGCTCGCGCGTCTCGGTAATGAGCAGCTCGTGGTCGATGCCTTCCGGGCCGTACTCATTTTCGATAACGGCGATGCGCTCGCCGCTCGCCCGCGCCAGGATGCGGTTGAGCAGCGTGGTCTTGCCGGCGCCGAGAAAGCCAGTGAGGACGGTAACGGGAACGAGCGCCGAGTTCATTCGCAATCGACAGCGTTCGGGAAGGACCTTGCAGCGGGGCGCGAAGTGTAGAGCAAATTGCGTCGCGCGACCCGCGGCACTGCGGCTGCGGCGGGCGCGGCTAAAAAGGGCCGCGCCATTCGCATTTCCGGTTGCCGCATCACGCGCAATTCGGCTATTCGGCAAGCCGATCGGATGGGGGCACCGGGCGATCCCTCGGGCATTCGCCGGAGCCCATTTGGGGGTTATTCTTACTGGCGCCCGGGAGCCGCACGGCGGAGATTCAAAGGCTGGCTGCCGGGAAGGGAGGTGCATCCTGGCGTCCCGTTTCGTTCGACGGCGTGTCGATTGATGGGGGAGCACGATTCATGCGGAAGGAACTGCGTCAGTCTCTGTTCGCGGCGGCAATTGCCGGGGGCGTAGCACTCGCGGGCTGCGGCGGTGGCGGGGGTGGCAGCAGTAGCGGCGGCCCTGCCCCGTCGCCGTCACCGTCACCGTCTCCGACTCCTGCGCCCGGGCCCGCTCCCGCTCCGGCGAGCGCCGGGCAGTACTTCGTAACAGGGCACGCGGGCACGGGGTTCGGCTCGGGCGCAAACACGATTGCTTTCTTCGATTCGCCCCAAGCGGTCAGCCCCTATCCGCTGGTCGTGGTCGACCCGCTTGCCGCGCCTCCCGCGGCGACGCAGTTTGAGTCGGAAATCACGACGCTCGATATCACCAACCTCAGCGAATGGTTTCCGGTGGGCGGCAACGCGACTGCGTGGGGTGTGCGTTACCGCGTCTACGCCAGGCATAACAGCGCCAGCAACCCCCCCGTCGATAACCTGTACAAGATCGATCTGCGCAAATCCGGCGGGGCATCCTCCCCCGCCCCAACTCAGCTGACGAGCGCGGTGATCGCGGGTAGCAGCACGCAGCCGCCAATCTGCTGGTTCGACCACCAGGTGTTCGACAACTACCGCTCGGCGGACCAGTCCTGGATCGTGTTCCATGCGCACGGAACGACCGACAACAACTGCGGAACCGCGGACGATCAGTTCGTCGCAGTGGAGGCGAACATGTCGGCGAGCGACACGCCTCTGGTGCTGTCGGCGACGGTCTCGGGTGTGAAAAGCCAGTTGCAACCGGTCGAAGCGCTGTACGACTCAACCGGCCTGATCACCGGCTTCCTGGCGATCAGTCATCCTCCGGTCGACTCGAACATCGTTCCCACCGGCCCGGTATCGGTGTCGCAGCTCAGCACGACGATGACGGTGGCCAAGACGTTCAGTCAGACGCTGACGGGTCTCGGCGTGACCGGCGGATCGGGCGACTTTCTCAGCCTGGGGGTTTCGCCCGCCAGCATGTGGATCTACCGGGATTCGTCCGACATCTGGGTCGTGAACGTGGCGGCGGGGACCTCGACCAAGGTCTACACGGTCAATGCGGGCGACGCCGTGCATGGGCGTGCCGTTTTCGACCCCGCAACGCCTGCAATGGCCTATGTTTCGATCGACAACAATGCGAGCCCGTCGAGTGGAGGCTATGTACTGCAGATCAATACGTCGGCATCTCCTCCCACCGCGACGGCCCAGCCCTACGATGCCGCTGCGACAGGCGGGGTCACCCTGGTCGGAGTCTCCTCCTCCAACGTGGTCTACCTGCTCACCGACCGCAGCGCGGTCAAAGCGGTGCCGAAAGCGAGCCTGGCAACAGCCCCCACTGCCCTGTTCACGGGAACGGCCACTCTGACGGTGGACGGACCGCTAGGCTCGCCGAACGGAACCCCTCCGGTCGGATACATGGTCGGCGACGAGGTGTATTTCACGGTCAACGACTCTTCGACCGCCAACAACAACAAGCAGGCATACAAGGCGAACGCCGGCTCGACGATCTCAGCGGGCGCTGCGATCACCAGCGGTTCGGGCGCCGTGCTGGGAACGATCGCGGCTGCGTTCGCGACGTCCGGGCCGGTCTTGCCATCCGGTGCGCTGATCGTCACGACGGCATCCTTCAACAGCACCACGGGTCTGAGCTTTTCCGCTGGAACACTTTCCAATTACAACAATGCCGGAGCCTCGGCATCTACCCTCGGCACTCTGCCGTCGACGCCGATGTTTCCGATGACACCCCTCGACGTCAGTACGCTCCCGATGCAGGCGGGTGTGCCGGCGCTACTCGAAATGACCGGGGGCAATTCCCAAACCCTCGGCGAACCGGTCGACGATGTCGGTACCTTCGATCCGGGGGGTGCGAACACCTTCACGCGGGTGACGACCAACATGCAGTAGAAGGTCGCGCAACGCGGCCGCGATCCCAGGCACAATCGCATCTTGCGGCCGCCTCCGGCCGCGCGTCCGAACGCCTTCCCGGGGGAACCGGCCGATGACGGCCCATAGCTATCTGCGCCGCGTGCTCAATGCGCGCGTGTACGACGTTGCGATCGAAAGCGCTCTGGACCCTGCGCCCGAGCTATCGCAGCGCCTCGGCAACCGCGTGCTGCTCAAGCGTGAGGACCTGCAGCCGGTGTTCAGCTTCAAGCTGCGCGGCGCCTATAACCGGATGGTCAAGCTGGACAGCGTCGCGCGCCGGCGCGGCGTGATCGCAGCTTCGGCCGGCAACCATGCGCAGGGCGTTGCACTGGCGGCGCAACGGCTGGGCTGCCGCGCGGTGATCGTGATGCCGATTACCACACCGCAAGTGAAGGTCGACGCCGTGCGTGCGCGCGGCGCCCAGGTCGAGTTGCACGGTGATTCCTACTCGGACGCGTATACGCGCGCGATGAAGTTGCAGCAGCGCCATCGCCTCACTTTCGTGCACCCGTTCGATGACCCGGACGTCATTGCGGGGCAGGGGACGATCGCGATGGAGATCCTGCGGCAGCATCACCCGGACAACGGCGGCGCGATCCATGCGATCTTTGCTCCGGTAGGCGGTGGCGGGCTGATCTCGGGAGTTGCCACGTACGTGAAGGCGTTGCGACCCGACATCCGCGTGATCGGCGTGCAGACCAGCGATTCGGACGCGATGGCGCGCTCGCTGCAGGCCGGCCGGCGCGTGCAGCTGCACGAAGTCGGCTTGTTTTCCGACGGCACCGCGGTGCGGCTGGTCGGAGAGGAGACGTTTCGGCTGTGCCGCGAGCATGTCGACGAGATCGTCACGGTCGACACTGACGCGCTATGCGCCGCGATCAAGGACGTGTTCCAGGACACGCGCTCGGTGCTGGAGCCGGCCGGCGCGCTGGCGGTGGCCGGTTGCAAAGCGTACGTGGAGCGCGAGCAGGTGCAGGGGCGCACTCTGGTGGCGATCGCGAGCGGCGCCAACATGAATTTCGACCGGCTGCGCTTCGTCGCCGAGCGTGCGGAAGTCGGCGAGCGGCGCGAGGCGGTGTTTGCGGTCACAATCCCCGAGCAGCGCGGCTCGTTCAAGCGCTTCTGCGCGCTCGTGGGAAAGCGCAACGTGACCGAGTTCAATTACCGGATCGCCGACAGCACGGCTGCGCACATCTTCGTCGGCGTGCAAATCGCGCGCCGCGGCGAAGCCGACACGCTGGCACGTGTGTTCCGGCATGCCGGTTTCGCGACGCTCGATCTCACCGACGATGAACTGGCCAAGCTTCACTTGCGCCACATGGTGGGCGGCCGCTCCGCCTTGGCGAAGGATGAACTGTTGTACCGCTTCGAGTTTCCCGAGCGCCCGGGTGCGCTGATGCGCTTCTTGAGCTCGATGTCGCCGGACTGGAATATTTCCCTCTTTCACTACCGCAACCAGGGTGCGGATTACGGGCGAATCCTGGTGGGGCTGCAGGTGCCGCGCGGAGAAAAGGGACAGTTTCGGCGCTTTCTGGCCACGCTCGGATACCGGTACTGGGACGAGAGCGCACACCCCGCGTATCAGCTGTTCCTGGGGTGAAGAGACGAGCGCCGGCGGACGTCTTGGCCTCGACCCTCCAAAGAGCGGATACGCGGCGCGATCTTGTCCCGCGCCTGTCGTTCGGCCATACGCATGTCGTACTCAGCCTGAAGGTTCAGCCAGAACCGCGGCTCCATGCCGAAGAAAAGTCCCAAACGCAGTGCGGTGTCCGCCGTAATGGGCCGATGGCCGTGGATGATCTCGCTGATCCTGCTGGGAGATACGTCGATGTCGGAAGCGAGTCGGCGCGCGCTGATCCCCATCGGCCTCAGGAAATCTTCGATCAGAATCTCGCCCGGATGAATCTCATCGAGCAATTTGGCCACCTTCCGCCCCCTAGTGGTAGTCCACGATTTCGACCTGATGGGCTCCATCCGATTTCCAAATGAAACAAATGCGCCACTGATCATTGATCCGGATGCTGTGCTGTCCCTTGCGGTCGGCTTTCAACGCCTCCAGCTCGTTGCCCGGAGGGACCCGCAAGCTGGCCAAATCGGTCGCCGCATGGAGTTGCAACAGCTTTCGCCTCGCAGTGCGCTCGAAGTTTCGGAACCGCGCGACCACCCGACTGTGGAACAGCGCCTCAGTATCGGCACACGCAAACGAGCGGATCATACCGCACAATGTTCCGTACTACGGAACCCGTCAAGCGGAACATTCGACAATTAGAACCGGAACGCCACGTCGGCGCCTACCGTCCAGCCGCTGAAATTCGTGCCCCACAGGTACGAGCCGCCGACGCCGAGCCACTGAACTTTCCAGAATTGGTTCAGGAAGTCCAGCACGAGACGGCCGTGGACCTCGTACACGTGCTCCGTATCCAGGCCGTCCTTCAGATCGCCGAACAGCTCGGTGCGGCTGAAATAGCCGCCGGTGCGCAGCTCATGTCCGAACAGCTGCTTGCGCAGCGGAATGTCGATATCGACGCCGTTTGCCAGTGTTCCCGCGTTTCCTTCGACATTGTTCGAGTTGGAGCCGCCGGCGCTTTCGGTATGGAAAAAAGTCGCATCCGAGGACAGAGTGAAAATCGTACGGTTCCAGGTGATCGCGTACTGGATGTTCAGCGCGGGCCGCACGGTCCAGGTGTCCGCGCTCCAGCCGAGCTTGGCGTTCGCGCCGGTTTGGGTCTGCGAGGAAGAGGCGGGCGCCGGCGGGTTGTCCGATGTATGCCCATACATTCCCATCAGCGTCGGCGCGAGGCTGAATTGATCGCTGAGCCAGAAGCGCGCGCCACCGCCGAACTCGATCGCGAAAGTCGCGAACTCGCCTCCAACGCCGTTGCGAGAGGTCGGGTGGGAGTGACTATCGGCGTCGACGATTCCCATGCTGCCCTGCACCCGAGGCTGCCACGCTACGTTCGAGTCTCCCAGGCGCCGTGGCTCGCCGATCTCGCCGGAGCCCCCGAACTTGGAAATGTTCATGTCCATGTCGTCGTCGCTGCCGCGGATCCTGTAGCTACCACCCGTGAGTCCCAGATCGCCGCCCTCGATCGTCAGCGCCTCGACTCGGTTGACGATCGCGCTCGTGATCCGATTCGCCTGGCTGGGCGTGATTTGACAGAGACCGGGATGCGAAAGGAGCGAGGCGAGCGCACCGACGATCGCGCCTGCGGCGCGCAGCCGGGAGCGAACGGTGATCGTGCCGGCCATGATTGCGGCGGCGGCGAATCAGCGCGACCGCACGCGCACGGCCACCGCTTCGATGGTTCGGATCACGACATCGTCACCCGCTTCCATCTGTGCGAGCCGGGCTTCCAGGCCGACTTTGAAAGTCTCTTTTTGGCCGTTGGGGTACTGCAGCGTCAGCAGGCGATAGCTGGAATCGACTGTCAACACCTTTGCGTGAGGCTCGACGGTCTGCAGTCCGCCGTTTTTGCCCGGCAATTTGCCGTTCTCCAGCACGTACACGCTCAGTTCCTCGACAACGGTCGGCTCGATCTCGTCGCCGACTTTGATCTGATCGAAGTTGGAGACCTTCGTGCCGAACTTATAGACGGTCGCGGAAGCGTCGGCGGGACTGCGGACGACGATGGTGCGGGTGTGGACATCCACCGACTGCACGATCGCTGGACTCTTGATCGACTCCACCGCGATCGCAGCCTGAATCAGACGAGGCTCGCCTTTGGGTCGAACATTCGCGACCGGGGCGGTCCAGCAGCCCGCCAACAGGATCGCGGCGGCGAACAGCAGGGGATCGACGGCAGACGAGGCTCTCATCGCCAGGGCTCGATGATGCTTGCATCGATTCTGACGATTCTGGCGTCTGAGCGGCGCTATCCAACGAACGAGAAAGGGGGTTTTCGCTCAGGACACTAGAACTTCTCCACCCACGGACGCAGGTCGAGCTCGAGCGTCCAAGCGCTGCGCTGCTGAAAATGCAGCTGCCAGTAGCTTTCGGCGATCGCTTCGGGAGCCAGCTGCGAGTCGGGTGTTGCGGCCGGATCAGCGGGCGCACGCGCGAGCGACCGGATCTGCCCGTCGATGATCACGTGCGCCACGTGCACGCCGCGTGGGCCGAGCTCGCGTGCCATGCTCTGTGCCAGCGCGCGCAGCGCGAACTTGGGTGAAGCCAGATTGGCGAAGCGCGCACTGCCGCGCAGCGAGGCGGTGGCGCCGGTGAACAAGATCGTGCCGCTGCCGCGCGCAGCCATCCGCCGCGCCGCCTGCTGCCCGACCAGGAAGCCCGCATAGCAGCCGACCTTCCAACACTCCAGGAAGTCACCGGGGGCGACGTCGACCACGGCGCCGGGCCGGTAGGTCCCCGCGTTGAAGATCACGCACTGCGCGGGCCCGAGCTCGCGCTCCAGGCGATCGAAGGCGGCGGCGACCGCGTTTTGGTCCGTCAGGTCGCACGCATGCGGCCACGCCTGAGCGCCGAGCGATGCGGCCAGCTCGCTTAAGCGGGCCGCATTGCGCGCGAGCAGCGCCGCGCGCATTCCTGCCTGGATGAACCGCTGCGCCAGAGCGCGGCCCAGGCCTGGTCCGGCTCCAGCTACGACGACAACCCCGGAATTCACATGATCCTCCTTGGACTGTGACAGTCCTCGTTGCCTTAAGGGAGCTTTCTCGTCAGCGTGCGCTCACTTCCAGGTTACGTTCGACACTTGAGAACAGGCGCCGGCGATCCGATATTAGAGACAAGGGCGTGCGCCACCGTTCGAGGCTTGGGCCCCTCCCAGTTCATCTCGCAGTTGGACGCAGCGTTAGAGGCTGATATGAACATGGTCTACAACAGCTCCAATTTCTGCGTTCTCGAATTCTCCGATTTCGGGGACGTGAATCGCCATCCCGCGGGCGGTTTCGAAATCATGGACAAGAGCATGCGTCGCGAGATCTTCCTGGATGGCCCGCGCGCGCAGCAGTTCAAGCGCGAGATCGACGAACTGCTCTCGACCGAGCCGACTTTCGACGAGTTCGACGCCTTTCTCACCGGCTACGCCGGACTGATGACCCAGCCGCTGGCAATGCATTAGCCGGCGCGCTTTCCCGCTTGCTTAGCACGAACCGGCGTTCTTAAGCGCGCTGATTCGGGTCGCCGCTGCCGCGCGAATCGCAAATCACGCGAAGCCGTTACCTACGGGTTGACCCCAATGACCGAATCCAAGTTACTCAAGTAAGTTCTCGATGCAGCGGCGCTCGGCTTAGTCTCAGCGTGAGCCGTACGAGACGATCGCGATGTGGTGCAGCGCGGCCGGCGGCTTCTGTTCGAAGTGCAGAGGGAGAAAAAGATGAGGCACGCGATCGCGTTGGCATGCGCGCTCCTTTCGGTAGTCGCGATTTGCGGCGAAGCGAGCGCCGCGCCGCTCACCGATCCAAGCTCTGCGATTGCCGTACCGATACCACCACCGCCACCTCCGCCGCCGTTACCGCCGCGTGTCGTTTACACCGGATTCGTCGTCACCGATGTCTCGCTGGGGGGCGTGCGGTATCACAACGCGCTGGTGACTATGAAATTCGTCGGGTTGAAATCCGCCGTTTTCCCTTTCAGCAAAACCAATGCTAAGGGCTATACCGGCAGCGGCTGGGAGATCAGGGAGGGGACGGCGAGCGTTCAGATCGTCAGCGGCGCCCAGGTGATCGATGCCGTTTTCAATGCGGGGCAGGTCTTCGTTTCGTTCGATCAGGCCAATGGCGGCTTCGGATTCGGTTCGATCATTGGAAACAACCCCCAGAACGTGGAACCCGCGTATCCGCTGGGGATCGACGCGGTCTTCGTGAACGTGAAGGATCTGGTCACTCCGGTGGCGCAGAGCGGGCGCCAATGGTCCTGCATCGGGGTTCCGGTCAGCCCTCCGCTCGGAGGAACCGGCCGCTGCGGTAATCCGGTTCCTTTGCAGACCGACCACGGACCCTTCATCATCTACATGCAGTACTTCGACACCGACGCATCGGGGCTGATCCAAAGCGATTACGGTGGCGCGCTGAACCAGGCACTTTTCAAGATCGACTTGATCCCTTAAAGCGGCGCGGCGATCCCCATCCGCGCGGCTGCCGGCCACCGTTCGAATTGCAGATGCAGGAGCAGACGATGAAGCACGCAACCACCCTGGCGTTGGCTCTGCTGGCCGCCGCGACTGTCGCCGGCTCCGCGAGCGCGGCGCCGCTGCTGGATCCGAACCCGGCGATCGCAGTCCCGATCCTGCCGCCGCCTCCGCCTCCACCCCGGCCGCCACCGCTGATCCCGGTGCTGTACAGCGTCTATGGGGTGGCGGACGGCCAGCTAAATGGCCTGCATTTCTCGGGCGCCCAATTCCGACTCGACTTTCGCAGCTATACGATCGACACCAAGTCCGTCATCGAAAATGGAGCCACGGTCTACCGAAACGACGTCGGACAGGCGGTGCTGACGCTGCAGCAAGGATTGAGCACGACCGTCGCAAACATTGCGGCCAACCAGATCTTCGTTCGCTACGACGCCACCAACGGGGTGGTCGGGTTCGGAAGCTACGCGGTCGGCCCCTTTTATCCGGTCGCGCTGAGCTGGTGCACGGATCCCGCGACCTGCAGTTCGAGTCAGATCGGAACGGGCTACGCCGACGACATGATCGTGGGCGCGCTGGTCCAACTGCGGGAGGATCCGCAGGATTCGATGTTCTATTCGCCCGCGGTGCCGCACCTCGCGACGCAGCTCAAAGGCCCGGCGCTGCTGGGAGGTTTCCTGTACGCGTGTCTGTCGTTCGATTTCACCACCCACACCTGTCCGTCGATCCCCAGCGTGCCGATCAAGACCGACCACGGCGACCTGTACTTCCAGACGCAGAGCGCCTACGGCGGCGGCATCTTCACTGCAATCCTGGGCGCGGGCACGCCCTGGTAAGCGCCGGACACTCGACCGCAGCTGATCCGGCAGTGGCTGGCGGGCTGTAACAGCCCACAGCGCGGCTGGCGCGGCCGGGCGCCCGCAGCGGCACCGATACAATCGGATCGGTCCGACCGCTGATTCGAGGAAGCCTTGTCCGACACCGAAACCCGACTGCGAGAGTTGCTCGCGCGCCGCATCCTGATCATGGATGGGCCGCGCGGCACGATGATCCAGCGGCTAAAGCTGAGTGAGGACGAGTTCCGCGGCCGCGGCCGCACCGACCGCTTCCTGTCGCACCCGGTCGACCTGAAAGGCGACAACGAGCTGCTGCAGCTGACTCGCCCCGAGGTGATCGAGGACATCCACGACCAGTACCTTGCGGCCGGAGCCGATATCGTCGGCACCAACACATTCGGTGCCAATCGCATCGCCCAGCAAGACTACGGGCTGGCCGACCTCGCTTATGAGATGAACGTAGAGGCGGCGCGCATCGCGCGCCGGGTCTGCGACCGCCACGCTGCCGACGGCAGGCCGCGCTTCGTGGCAGGAGCGATCGGACCTACTCCCCGCACCGCCTCGATCTCGCCGGACGTAAACGACCCGGGCGCGCGCAACATCGCGTTCGATGATTTGGCCGCTGCGTACGGCGAGCAGGCGCGCGGGCTGCTCGACGGCGGCGCGGATCTGCTGCTGATCGAGACCATTTTCGACACCTTGAACGCGAAGGCCGCGATTTTCGCGATTGAGCAGGAATTCGAGCGGCGCGGCGCGCGCGTTCCGCTGATCGTCTCGGGCACCGTCACCGACGCGT
>JAFAIM010000052.1 GCA_019236735.1 Burkholderiaceae bacterium | reverse complement strand
CAACCGATTGCCGGTGATCGAAGCCAATGCGTGGGCGATGCTGTACGGGGCCATTTTCACTGGGATATACGCCCTGCTGGATCGCGAACCGCTGCTATTTGACCGCTCGCTTCCCTACGTCGCTTCGCTGCTCTACCTGGCACTCTTCGGTTCGGTGATCGCGTTCGTCGCCTACCTGACGTTGCTCGGCCGGATCGGGGCGGATCGGGCCGGGTACACCGGCGTGGCAATTCCGATCGTTGCGCTGGCACTTTCGACCTTCTTCGAGGATCTGCATTGGGACGCCTCGATGGTCGGCGGCATCGCGATGTGCGTAGCGGGCAACGTTCTCGTGCTGCGCGGCAGTGCGCCTGCCCGCCGGTAACCGCGTATCGTCAGAAAAATGGGCGAGAGGGATGAATCTGGAAGGCGCGGTTTCCTTCGCGGAGGCTTGGCGGGTGCGGGGTTAGTCGCATCCTCCGGGGTGTTGCGCGCCAGCGCCGCTCCTGTGGCCGAAGATGCCGTGCGGCCGCCCTGGATGACGACGCCCGGGCAGGCCTTCACGAACTACGGCCAGCCCTCGCCACAGGAGCGCGCCGTGGTGCGCTGGATCTCGGCCAACCGGACGGTCGCGGGCAACGGCGTTTCCTGGACACCGCTGCAGGACTTGGAGGGGACGGTCACTCCGAGCGGATTGCATTTCGAACGCCACCACAACGGCATTCCGCAGATTCCGATCGACCAGCACCGCTTGTTGATCCATGGCCTGACGCGGCAGGCTTTGACATTCTCGATCGCCGATCTTGCGCGTTACCCGATCCGCTCGCGGATCCTGTTCATCGAGTGCGGCGGCAACAGCAACGCCGGCTGGCACCGGTTGCCGCAGCAGACGCAAGCGGGCTCTCTACATGGACTCGCCTCCTGCAGCGAATGGGCGGGAGTGCCGCTGGCGCTGCTGCTCGACGAGGCCGGCGTCGACTCTTCAGCTTCTTGGCTGATCGCCGAAGGCGCCGACGCTGCGGCGGTACAGGTCAGCGTGCCCCTTGCGAAGGCGAGCAACGACTGTTTGCTGGCGCTCTACCAGAACGGCGAGCGGATCCGCCCCGAAAATGGCTATCCGCTTCGACTGATCGTCCCCGGGTGGGAAGGGGTGCTGAACGTCAAATGGTTGCGAAGATTGGAGGTTGCGAACCAGCCGGTGATGGCACGCAACGAAACCGCCCGGTACACGGAGCTGCTGCCGTCCGGCAAAGCCAGGATGTTCACGTTCGTGATGAACGCCAAGTCGGTCATTACGACGCCCTCCCCCGGGCAGACACTCCACGGCAAAGGTGTCTATGAGATCCGAGGCTTGGCCTGGTCCGGCCGCGGACGCATCCGGGCGGTGGAGGTTTCGACCGACGGCGGCGCACACTGGTCCGAGGCGCGCCTGCAAGAGCCGGCGCTGCCACTCGCGTTCACCCGATTCCGGATGGCATGGGAGTGGTCGGGAACACCGACGGTGCTGAAGAGTCGCGCGATCGACGAGACCGGCTATGTGCAACCGGAGCGTTCGGCGCTGATCGCCGAGCGCGGACGAAACGGTTACTTCCACTACAACGCGATCGCGTGCTGGCAGGTCGATGAGGATGGCGAGGTCACGCACGTCTATTCGTGAGCGCGCAGGACGGCTGATGCTGCTCGCCGCTGTCTCGGCCGCCGGCGCGCACTGTGCGCAACAACCAGCGGCGCCGGCTTCGGTGCGGCCGCCCGCGGCGAGCGAGTCAAATGCGACGCTGGAGCCGCGCCTCGGGCACCCGGCGGACGAGGCCCTGGTGGCGCGGTGGAACCTGAGCGTGTATCCCGACGGCCGCGGCCTCCCCGCCGGACAGGGCAGCGCTTCCGAAGGGCGGCCGATTTATCTGGCGCGCTGTGCAAAATGCCACGGCACTGAAGGCGAAGGCGGCCCCGGTGGCACGCTGGCCGGGCGAGGTGCGCTGACCGATCCGGAGCCAGACCAGACGGTCGGCAATTACTGGCCGTACGCGACCACGTTGTTCGACTACATCCGCCGCGCGATGCCGATGGACGCACCGGCCACGCTCAGCAACGACGAGATCTACGCGGTCAGCGCGTACGTGCTGTACCTGAACCGGATCGTGCCGCTCGACGCGCCGGTCAACGCAGCGAATCTTCCACGCATCCGGATGCCGAACCGCGACGGATTCATCGGGATCGACGCACAGCTGCCATCGGGCGAAGAACCGCAACGATGAGCTCGAGTCCGGCGCATCGCGACAGTCCCCAGGGCAAGGCCGAAGCGACCTATAGTCCGGGGCATAAAGACGAGCTAGGCCGAACGCGATGATCAGGTGCCCGGCGCGCTGGAGATCGCCTGTGCCTTGGCCAGCAGCGCCTCGGCCATCCTGATGCTCGCGATGTCGATCAGGCGCCCATCCAGTGACACGGCGCCCTTGCCTTCGCGTGCTGCCTGCGCCATCGCTTCGACGATGCGCCGCGCCTTGGCGACCTCGCCCGGGGAAGGCGTGAACACGCGGTTGGCGAGTTCGATCTGGGACGGGTGAATGGCCCATTTTCCTTCGTAGCCGAGTACGGCGGCGCGATTGGCCGCCGCCACGTAGCCGTCGGGATCGCCGAAATCGCCAAATGGCCCATCGATCGGGCGCAAGCCGTAAGCCCGGCACGCCACCATCATTCGCGTTTGCGCCGCGTGCCATGGGTCTGTCCAGAAATACTGTCGATTGCCTTTTTCATCCTTGTCGGTGAGCACACCGCTGTCGCGATGCACTCCGCCGATCACGGTGGTGCGGGCGCGGGTGGACGCGGCATAGTCGGCAACGCCGAAGCTCATCGCCTCCAGCCGCTTGCTGGACTGGGCAATGGCCTCCACGTTTGCCATGCCGAGCGCGGTTTCGATCAGCACCTCGAAGCCGATCCGCTTGGTGCGCTTTTTCGCGGTTTCGATCTGCGTCACGAGCATGTCCAGCGCGTACACGTCCTGCGGGACTCCCACCTTCGGAATCAGGATCATGTCCAAGCGCGGGCATGCCTCGGCAATGTCGACCACATCGCGGTACATGTAGTGCGTGTCCAAGCCATTGATCCGGATCATCATGGTCTTGCTGCCCCAGTCGATCTCGTTCAATGCCTGGACGATATTTCTGCGGGCCTGCTCCTTGTCGTCCGGCGCGACCGCATCCTCCAGGTCGAGAAATACGATGTCGGCGGCACAGCGCGCCGCCTTCTCGAACATTCCCGGGTTGGATCCCGGCACGGCCAGCTCGGACCGGTGCAGGCGCGGCTTGGCCTGCTCGATGATCGTGAAGCTCACGTCGTTCTCCTAGAAGTGTCAACCGGTGGCGCCGAAGCCGGCGGCTGCGCAATTGATCGTCAGCAGCAGCGCATTTCGGACCTCTTCGTCGGCTCCGGCGCGAAACTGACGCAGCAGCCCGATCTGTTCGCGGTTGACCTGATTTAAGGTCTTTAGCCGGCGCAGCAGGCGGCGACGGAACTGAGGGAAACGCTCGGCGATCTCGTGGTCGCCCGACACCTGCAGCACCATGTCGCAGGTCAGGTGGTATTCGCGTTCGATCCTGCCGAAGATCTTCTCGCGCAAATGCGTATCGGCCATCAATTCAGCGTAGGAACGCACCAAACCGAGATCGACCTGCAGCAGCGTCTTTTCGACCTCATCCATGATCGTACGGAACAGGCGCGAATCGCGAAACATGCGGCGCAGCAGATCCAAGCCATTTTGCTGCCGCACATCCAGGAACGCGCGCAACGCGCTGCCAACGCCATACCAGCCCGGAATCATGTGCCGATTCTGGGTCCATGCGAACACCCACGGGATCGCGCGCAGGTCGGCCAGCGTCTTGGCTTGAGTGCGCCGGGCCGGGCGCGATCCAATGTTCAGCATCGCCAACTCCTCCAGCGGGCTGGCGGCTGTCAAGTAGTCGAGCATGCCCTCGGTGGACATCAGGTCGTGGTACGTCGTCCAGGAAAGGCCCGAGAGCGATTCCATCGCCTCGTCGAACTCGTGCACCGGAATCAGTTCACGCTCCCGCTCCGACACGAGGGCGTGCTCGATCACCGAGGCTGCCAACAGCTCGGCCTGGTAGGCGGCCGTGCCGCGGTTGGCGTACTTGAAGGAGACGACCTCGCCTTGCTCGGTGACGCGGAACTGCCTGCGGATCGAGCCGGCCGGAGCAGCTGCGATCGCGCGGCCTGTCGGCGCACCGCCCCGGCTGACGGATCCGCCGCGACCGTGAAAGAACGTGATCGTCACCCCGTGTTCCCTGCCGAGGCGAGTCAACGCTGTCTGCGCCTTGGCGAGCTCCCAGTTGGCGGCGAAGTATCCACCGTCCTTGTTCGAATCGGAGTATCCGATCATCACTTCCTGCATTCCGCCCTGACCGTGCAGGCTGCGCTGCACCAGCGGAACCGCGAGCAGCTCTTTCAGGATCGCGGGCGCACGCCGCAAATCGGTGATCGTCTCCAGCAGAGGCACGACCGCGAGCGGGCAGCGCTCCACCGCCCGCATGTCCGAAAACAACCCGGCCAGCTTGGCCATCAGGTAGACGCCGAGCACATCGGAGGCGCTGTGGGTCATGCTCAATATCAGTGCGCCGAACGCCTCACGGTCCAGTTGCTGTCGCGCCTGGGCGATCGTGCGGAACGTCTGCAAGGTCTCGGCGGCCTCCGGAGCGAGCAGCTCGGGCTCCAGTGGAGCTTCGCGCGGTTTGCCCAGTTCCGCTAACAGCCACTGCTTCCACTCGTCCGTTTCCGGCGCAGGCGGCTCGCGACCGGGCTGCATGACCCGATAGATGGACACGAGCGCCTGGTTCATCCGAAGCGTGTTCTCGCGCACGTCCAGGCGCACGGTGCAGAACCGGAACACGCTGACTTCGCGTCGCAACGGGAGCAGCACCGAACGCGCCAGGCTCCCCGCGCCGGACTCGGTCAGTGCCTCGATCATCCGGTCGACGTCCGCGATCATCTCGTCGGCGTTGCGATATCCGGCCGAATCGAGCGTCGGTCGCTGATGCTGGCAATCGCGCGCGCTTTTTTCCACGCGACTCAGCATCGATGCCAAAAACTGGCGGAACGGTTCACCCGCGTTGCGCGAAGTCAGCACCGCCCCGTCCGGCAGCTCGACGAGGCGCGCTCGTACCTCCTGGAGGAAAGCGGTCGGCAGCGGCAGCGCGTGCTCGGCGATACTGAGGCTGCGAATCAGGTCACCGAGCCGCTGGCGGTAGCGGTTCAGCGTGGCCAGGCGGTTGGACCACACTGTGTCGCGAGTCACCTGGCTGGTGACGTATGGATTGCCGTCCCGATCGCCGCCGATCCACGAGCCGAACTGAAACAACGGCGGCACTTCCAGAGAGCTGCCCGGGAATGCCTGCTCGATCGCACCTTGGGCCCTGGCCAGCATCTGCGGTACGACATCGAACAGGTTCTCGTTGAAAAAATACAAACCCCAGGCGACCTCCTGCGCGACTGACGGCTTCTCCAGCTTCAGTTCACCGGTGAGCCACAGCAACTCGATCTCGTCTCGCAGCGAGCGGATCAGATCGTCGCGCTCACGCTGTGTCCAGCGCGGCGACTCCAGGTCGAACAGGCGCAGATAGATGCGCCGGTGGCGTTCGAGCACCGTAACGCGCTTGGCTTCGGTCGGATGCGCGGTGATCACCGGTCGGATGCGGATCGATCGCAGCAGCTCGCCCAGCTCCTCTGCGGGCACTTTGCTGGCAGCGGCTTTTTCGAACACCGACGCGAACGTGCCCTTGACGGCGACGCGTCCGTCCTGTCTTTCCAGTTCGCGCCGATTGCGCATGTCGCGGTTTTGCTCCGCGATCGCCAGCAGCTGAAACAGGATCCCCTGCGCCTGCAGCGTTCGAGCCAGCAGGCGCGGCGGGAGGTTCTCGGTGGTGGCTTGTCCGCGCAGCACGTGCGCGGCAACCGGCTCATACTGCTCGACCACCTCCGCAAGGAGCTTGGCGAGCAACTCCCAGCGCGAGAATCCGTCTGCTGGCTGCGCCTCCCCGGCGCCAACGGCGGGCGGATCGTCCGCGGCGGCTGAGCTGATCATCACGTCGCGGGTGCGGCCTCAGGGAAGCTTTGCCAGAGCCTTTTCCACGGTCGAGCCGAGCTCAGCGGCGCTGGGCGCCACGAGCAGCCCCAAGGAACGCATGATTTCGGACTTCTCGGCAGCGGTATCGCCCTCAGCCGAAATGATGGCGCCTGCGTGGCCCATACGGCGACCCTTCGGTGCAGTCAGCCCCGCAACGTAGCCCACCACCGGCTTGCGCATGTTCTCCTTGATCCAGGCGGAGGCCTCCGCTTCTTGCGGACCGCCGATCTCGCCAATCATGATGACGGCCTTCGTCTCCGGGTCCTGCTGGAACAGCGCCAAATGGTCAACGAACGAGCTGCCGTTGATTGGGTCGCCGCCGATGCCGACGCTGGTGGTGACGCCAATCCCCAGCGCCTTCATCTGCGCCGCTGCCTCGTAGCCGAGCGTTCCCGAGCGCGAAACGATTCCAACCTTGCCGCGCGCATAGATCTGTCCGGGCATGATTCCCAGCATCGCGCGGCCGGCGCTGATGATTCCCGCGCAATTGGGCCCGACGACCATCGTGCGCCGCTCGCGCGGATACCGCATCAGGTAGCGCTTTACGCGCATCATGTCCTGCGCGGGAATTCCGTCGGTGATGATGCACACCAAGCGCAAGGACGCGTCGGCCGCCTCCATCAGCGCATCTGCCGCGTACGGCGGCGGCACGAAAGCGATGCTGGCTTCGGCGCCGGTGGCCTGCACGGCATCCTTCACCGTGTCGAATACGGGTCGCTCCAGATGCTTGTGGCCGCCCTTGCCCGGCGTGACTCCGCCGACGACGCGCGTGCCGTACTCGATCATTGCCTTCGCGTGGAACGTCGCTTTGTCGCCCGTGAAACCTTGGATGATCACGCGGGTCTTTTCGTCGATCAGAATGCTCATAAGTTAGCCCTTAAAAAAACCCGAACGATTCGCGCTTACGCGCGGGGGTCCATTCGCTTCGCCCATGGCTGGCGTGCTCCTTTGAGAGCGTCAGCCGCGCGCTGCGGCGACCGCCTTTTTGGCCGCATCGGCCAGGTCGGTTGCGCTGATGATCGGAAGGCCGCTTTCGCGGACGATTCGGTTGCCCTCTTCTGCATGGGTTCCGGCCAGCCGCACCACCAGCGGAACCTTCAGCGCCGACGCCGCCTGCACGACGCCTTGCGCAACCCAGTCGCAGCGATTGATCCCCGCGAAGATATTGACGAGGATCGCCTTGACGTTACGGTCCGAAAGCACCAACCGGAATGCCTCGGCGACCCGCTCTGGCGAAGCTCCGCCGCCGACGTCCAGGAAGTTGGCTGGTTCGCCTCCGGCGTACTTGATCATGTCCATCGTCGCCATCGCCAACCCTGCTCCGTTGATGATGCAGCCGATGTCTCCGCTCAAGCCGACGTAGTTCAATCCGTGCTGGCTTGCCTGCGCTTCGCGCGGATCCTCCTGCGAGGAGTCGCGCATCTCCGCCACTGCCGCGCGGCGGAACAGCGCGTTGTCGTCGAACGACATTTTTGCGTCGAGCGCCAGCAAGCGGTTGTCCTTGGTAATCACCAGGGGGTTGATCTCGACCATCGTTGCGTCCAGATCGCGGAAAGCGCGGTAGCAGCCCAGGATCGTGGATACCGCGCGGCTGACTTGCTTGATATTCAGACCCAGTCCGAAAGCCAGCTCTCGCGCCTGGAATTGCTGCAGCCCGACGGCTGGCTCGACCTGGATCTGGTGGATCGATTCGGGCTTCCTCTTGGCGACCTCCTCGATCTCCATCCCGCCTTCACTCGAAGCGAACACACGGATTCGCTGCAGCTTGCGGTCGAGCACCAAGCCCAGGTACAGCTCGCGCTCAAACGGCTCGGCGACCTCCACGTAGACGCGCTGGCAGATCTTCCCTTCCGGGCCGGTCTGCGTAGTGACCAGGCGCCGGCCCAGCATCGCTTTGGCCGCCTCCGATACCTCGTGATAGGTCCGACATAACTTGACGCCACCTGCCTTGCCACGCGCTCCCGAATGAATCTGCGCCTTCACTGCCCAATGCCAACCGCCGAGCTCGGTTGCTGCGAAGACGGCCTGGTCGGGGCTATAGGCGACGCTGCCGCGTGCAATCGGGACGCCGAAGCCTGCAAGCAGTTCCTTCGCCTGGTATTCGTGGATATCCATCGAAATTCTCCTGATCGCCGTATTCTTTCGAACCGTGCTAGTGCAAGCGGGCCAGCACGGTCTCGTAAGCTTTCTCGCTTGCGTGGGCGCAGCTCGCCAAGGCCCGCTCGAGCCGCTCGCGCCGCGAGGCAACGAACACGGCATCCTCGATCGACGGCGCATTGATGTGGACGTTCAGCGCCGCGCTGCGAAGTGCCGCGCGAGCGGCCTCGGATGCGACACCGGCGTCGGAGATCACGCCGCGATTGCCGATTGGCGCCGCCTGCAGCGCCAGGTCGATTACCTGGACGCACGCCTCCGCGCAGGCCAAGGGCACGTCGGTGGCCTGCTTCAGCGCCTGCTGGATCGCATCGGTGCGAGCCAGGCGTTCCTCGTCGCTCGTTCGCGGCAACTTGTAGGCTGCCATTAGCGTGTTAAATGCCTGTACGTCCTGCGCGATCATTGCGGTCAGGCGCTGCCGGAGCGCTTCGGCCTCCTGCAGGATTCGCTCCATCTGAGGCAGCACCGCTTCGTAGCCCTTCCTGCCGATCGTGAGACGACACACCATCGATACGAGAGCGGCCGCCATCGCGCCCATGACAGCGGCAGCACTGCCTCCGCCCGGAGTCGGAGCGGCGCTGGCGAGCTCGTCGAGGAAGCGTTGCAACGGCTGTTCGGCGATCATCAATGTCACCTCACAAACCTCTCAGGTTTTCCCGACCATCGTCTTGGCCATCTCGTAGATCTGCTCGGCGTCCAGAACGAGGTCGTTCGCTTCGAACAGGCGGGCGATGCAGGCGCGGTGTAGCGCGATCTTCAACGCGCCAAAGCCGATGGCACCGAAAACCTTTTTGCCGTGGCGCACCGTCGCCTTGTCCATCACATCGATGCCTTCGATCCCGGCCGGCGGCGTCGCATTGGCGTCGCTGAGCAACTCCAGCGTTCGGCTTTCGCGCCAGTCTTGCTCCTTCAGAAGCTGCGCGCCGGCGGCCCCGGTCGACAGCACGAAATGCGCGCCCTGGATGCTGGCGGCGCGTTGCTCGGCGGTGGCGCCTTCGAGCGGCGCGACTTCGACACCGAACCGCTCCTTGAGCGCTCGACATGCCGACTGGGCGCGTTCGACTGTGCGCGAAGACACGCCCACTTGTGCGCCCTCGCGTGCCAGCATGTAGGCGGCACGCATCCCCACCGGGCCGGTTCCCGCCAATACGACGCAGCGTTTGCCTGCCAGCGAGGCCGAAGCACCCATCCAGGCGACTGCTGCGGCTGCAGTCGTGTTCGAGCCATTGCTGTCGAGCATCACCGAGACGCGAAAGCCGGCGAAAAAGCGCTTCTTGATCATCTCCAGCAACGTCTCGCCCGCCGACATGTTGCCGCCGCCGATGAAAAGCGCAGTGAACTTCTTGTCCTTCGGCGCGCGGGTAAAAATGGCTCCATCCACCAGAGCGCCGACGTTGCGAGGGTCGATTCCGCCGAGCGCGGTTACCTGATCGGCACCACCGTCGTACGCGACCACGTTGTCGAAAGTGGATGGAATCGGATCCGTATCGAGCTGATACAAGAGTTTCTTCATCGTTTTTCCTCAAGCAAAGCCCTCGGCCGTCCTGCCGGCGAAGGTTTGCGGCTTACGTCACCAGGTTCTGCGGTTTGCCGTCGGCCCAGGCGTCGATGTTGTCGACGAGCTGATCGGCCAGGAATTGCATAGCTCCGTCGGAAGCCCAGGCAACGTGCGGAGTCAGGACGAAGTTGGGACGCCGCACGTCCAAAAGAGGGTTGCCGTCACGAGGAGGCTCTACCGTCAGCACGTCGAATCCCGCCCCCGCGATCAGCCCTTCGTCGAGCGCCTGCACCAGCGCACGCTCGTCGACCAATCCGCCACGAGCGGTGTTAACGAGCAGCGCGGTGCGCTTCATCCTCCGCAGCTCCTGCAGGCCGATCATGTGGCGCGTCGCCGCTGTCAGCGGCAGGTGCAGAGAGATTACGTCCGAGGTTCCCAGCACCTGCTGCAGCGGGGTGAATTCGACGCCGGGGGCTTTCGGTGGCTCGTGATCGGCGAACAGCACCTTCATTCCGAAGCCGCGCGCGATCGCTGCAGTACCTTGCCCGATCGCTCCTTCGCCGATGATCCCGATCGTCCCGCCGTACAGATCTCCGATCGGGTGGGTGAAGAAGCAGAACTGCTCGGAGCGCTGCCATACGCCTTTCTCGACGTCCTGACGATACGCAAGCAGATTGCGGCGCAACGCAAGAACCATCGCGAACACGTGCTCCGGCACTGTGTGTACGGCGTAGTTGCGGATATTTGCCACAGCGATTCCGCGGCGCCGGCACGAATCGACGTCGATGCAATCGTACCCAGTTGCCGCCATCGCGATCAGCTTCAACTTCGGCAGCTGGGCGAGCGTCGCCTCGCGGAGCACGACCTTGTTGATGATCGCGACCGTTGCACCGCGTAGCCGCTCGACCACGGAGTCGGCAGCCGTGTTGTCGTATTCGACGTAGCTGGCCGCGCAGCGTGGCCGTCGGACGTTCGCTTTGACCGACTGGCGTTCGAGGAATACGACCGTTTCGCTCACTGATGGGCCCCTTCGGTGGAGCCGGTCGAGTGCGATGCGTAAATCACTTCACTGCGCGAGACCTTTTTCTTTTCCACCGGATCGTTCGCGCGCCAGTATTTCTGTGCGGCCGCCACCCCGCTGCCGGGTTCGATCCGGATCCCCACGTCCAGCATTGCCAGCTCGGCTCCGCCCAGCGCTCCGATCAACATCAGTTCGTTCAGATCACCCAGGTGACCGATGCGGAAGACCTTGCCCGCGACCTTGCTCAGTCCTGCGCCAAGCGCCAAGTTGTAGCGGCGGAACGCGACGTCGATCACATGCGCACCATTGATGCCTTCCGGCACCACGATCGCCGATACGGTGTCCGAATGCCACTTGGGCTCCTTCGCGCATAGCCGCAGTTTCCAACCCTCCTGCACGGCAGCGCGTACGCCGTTGGCCAGGTAGCTGTGGCGCGCAAACACGGTTTCCAGGCCCTCTTCCTCGAGGAGGATCTGCAGCGCCTCCCTTAGTCCGTACAGCATCGGCAGCGCAGGCGTATACGGGAAATAGCCGCTCTCATTCGCCTTGATCATGTCGCCGTAATCGAAGTAACAGCGCGGCTGCCGCGCGGACTTGCGCGCGGCCAGTGCTTTGGGACTGACGCAGGTCACACCGAGCCCCGCGGGCAGCATCAGGCCCTTCTGCGATCCGGAAACGCACACGTCCACGCCCCACTCGTCCATCCGAAAGTCGATGCTCGCCAGCGAGCTGACCGCATCGACGAACAGAAGCGCAGGGTGCCCCACCGAATCGATCGCGCGCCGCACAGCCGCGATGTCGCTGGTTACGCCGGTGGCCGTCTCGTTATGGCAGGCGAGCACCGCCTTGATCTTGCGCGAGCGGTCCGCCTCGAGCGCCGCTCGGTAGCGATCGACTGGAACGCCGGTGCCCCACTCGCAATCGATCGTTTCGACCTCGAAGCCCAGGCGCTCGCACATATCGATCCAAAGGTGGCTGAACTGACCAAAGCGCGAAGCGAGCACCTTGTCACCGGGACTCAGGCAGTTGGTCAAGGCCGCTTCCCAGCAGCCTGTGCCGGACGATGGAAAGATGATCGGGGTGCCGGCGGCGGTCTTGAAGACGCGCTTCAGTCCTGACAGAACTCCGAGCGTGAGCTCGGGGAACTTGGAGGAACGATGGTCCTCCATCGCCACGACCATCGCGCGTTGCACGCGGTCCGGAACGTTGGTCGGGCCTGGAACGAAAAGGAAATTGCGACCGGCCATCCGTGTCATCCTGGTCTCCTTGTTTCCTTCGTAGCGTAGAAGAGAGAGCTGTTGCGGGCTTCGCGCTCAGCCGTACACCGGCAGGCGCGAGCACAGGCGCTGCACATCCGAGGCTGCTCGTGAGATCGTCGCCTCATCGCGCGGCGAGTCCAGCACGTCGGCGATCAGGTGCGCAACGCGGGCGGCTTCCTCGACGCCGAAGCCGCGCGTCGTCATCGCCGGCGCGCCGACCCGGATACCGGAAGTAACGAACGGTTTTTCCGGATCGTTCGGAATGGCGTTCTTGTTCACGGTAATGTGGGCGCGCCCGAGCGCCGCCTCTGCGTCTTTGCCGGTGATCTTCTTGGCGCGAAGATCGACGAGGAACAGGTGGCTCTGCGTGCCACCGGAAACAATCCGCAACCCACGCTCGGTCAGCACCGAGGCCATTTTCCGCGCGTTGGCTTTCACCCGCTGCTGGTAGGTTTTAAATTCAGGGCTCAACGCCTCCTGGAACGCGACTGCCTTTGCCGCAATCACGTGCATCAACGGACCGCCCTGAATCCCCGGGAAGATCGTCGAGTTCAAAGGTTTCTCGAACTCGGCGTTCGAAAGGATGATTCCGCCGCGAGGGCCGCGCAGAGTCTTATGCGTGGTGGACGTGACGAAATGCGCGATGCCGACCGGGTTTGGATACTCCCCGGCTGCAACCAATCCGGCGTAGTGCGCCATGTCGACGAACAGATGCGCTCCTACCTTGTCGGCGATCGCGCGAAATCGCCGCCAATCGATCTCGAGCGAATACGCGGACGCTCCGGCGACGATCATCTTGGGCCGGTGTTCCAACGCGAGCCGCTCGGCCTCGTCGTAATCGACGACCTCGGTCTTGGGGTGCAAACCGTACTGGACCGCGCGGTACATCTTGCCGCTGAAATTGACTGTCGCCCCATGCGTCAAGTGCCCGCCGTGAGCGAGCGACATTCCGAGGATCGTGTCGCCTGGCGCCAGCATCGACATGTAGACCGCTGCGTTGGCCTGCGAACCGGAATGAGGCTGCACGTTCGCGAACTCGGCTCCAAACAGGCGCTTGACTCGATCGATCGCCAGACGCTCGGCCTCGTCAACGTACTCGCAGCCACCGTAGTAGCGCTTGCCTGGGTAGCCCTCGGCATATTTGTTCGTCAGAACCGAACCCTGCGCTTCCAGGACGGCCGGGCTCGCGTAGTTCTCCGACGCGATCAGCTCGATGTGATCCTCCTGACGTCGCAGCTCCTGCTGGATGGCTGCCCATAGTTCCGGATCGGACTGGGCGATCAGGCGCTTCGGGTCAAACACGTCTGCCTCCTCGGGCCGTTTTGGCCTGCTAACGGTTCTCACTGCAGAGCCGGTATTGTCACCGCGCAGGCTAGAGGCAGACTAAGTACTCGAATAGTCAAAGTTTTTTCGGGCTTATATCAGCGCGATTTATGTGTTTGAAGTTTGAAATAAGAAGACCGCAACATATTTTGCCGGGAGAGATCAGGCGCCAGAATGGCGCCCGCGTCGAAGGAGCGAGGAGCGGCGAATGAATTCAGCAAGTTGGGACGGCGATCGCAATCTGTTGATGTCGATGTTTCGTGCCGGCGTAGCGGCTGCCGATCCCATGCGAATCGTTCCGCCGCACCTGCCTGCGCCACCACGCGGTCGCACGCTGGTGATTGGTGCGGGTAAGGCCTCTGCGCAGATGGCGTTGGCAGTGGAGCGCAATTGGAAGCAACCGCTGGAAGGGTTGATCGTCACGCGTTATGGCTACCGGGTTCCGACGGAGCGGATCGAGGTCGTGGAAGCAGCGCATCCGGTTCCTGATCAAGCGGGCCACGATGCGGCCAGGCGAATGCTTCGGATGGTCAACGGCCTGACTGCGGACGACCTTGTGTTGTGTTTGATCTCCGGGGGAGGCTCGGCGTTGCTCCCGCTGCCGGCAGACGGACTGACGTTGGCGGACAAACAGCAGGTCAACCGGGCACTGCTGCGCTCGGGCGCAACGATCTCGGAGATGAACTGCGTTCGCAAGCACTTGTCCGCAATCAAGGGCGGCCGCCTAGCTGCCGCCTGTGCGCCAGCGCGCGTGGTGACGCTGCTGATCTCGGATGTTCCGGGCGACGATCCTGCGGTGATCGCGTCGGGGCCGACGGTGCCGGATCCGACCACTTGCACCGACGCCCTGGCAATCCTGCGCAAATACTCGATCGGCGAGCCTGCCGCTGCTCTGGCGCATCTGCAGCGCGGTGACGATGAGACGCCCAAGCCGGGCGATCCGCGCCTGGCGCATGCGGAGGCGATCCTAATCGGCGCTCCGCAGGCGTCGCTCGAGGCGGCAGCGCAGGTCGCACGCTCGGCAGGCTTGGCGCCGCTGATCCTGAGCGATGCGATCGAGGGCGAAGCACGCGACGTGGCCTTGGTGCACGCGGCGATCGCCCGCCAGGTCGCGGCACACGGGCAGCCGGCACCGGCGCCGTGCGTGCTGCTGTCGGGCGGCGAGACCACCGTCACAGTGCGGGGCAAAGGGCGTGGCGGGCGCAACGCCGAGTTCCTGCTCGCGCTCGTGATCGCTCTGGACGGGCATCCGCGCGTGCACGCGATTGCCTGCGACACCGATGGGGTCGATGGCACGGAGGACAACGCCGGGGCGATCGCCGGTCCCGACAGCCTGCAGCGCGCCGCGGCCGTCGGATTGCGCGCGAAGGACTACCTGGCCAATAACGACGGCTACACGTTTTTCGAACGGCTGGGCGACCTCGTCGTCACCGGGCCGACGCTGACCAACGTAAACGACTTCCGCGCGATCGTGATCCGGTAGCGGTCGGTGCCGTCACTGTCCGGGCGGTTCACGCCGTGGCCGTTGGACTGCCGGGCTGTTCTGCGTTGCTAGTTCGTAGCCGTCGGCCGGCCGGCCTACCGTCGGTCCTCGCCGCTGCGCGGGCGCCGGCGACCATCTTGTCGTCGCTGTACGCGGCTACCGCGCGGCGGAAACATCGCAGCACTTCAGGGCAGCTCAGCCGGCTACTGTCCTGTTCCGCCGCGCTAGGACCAACGTCGCCGGCGCCTGCTCGCGTTCGAGGGCCGACGCTCTCCGTCCGGCCAACGGGCACCCGTGATCGTTCAGAGACGTCTCAAGCGCCGTGTTGTAGGTCATCGCAGTTCCTGTTCGATTTACGATGAACTACAAAATCGCGGTCGACACGTCGCAGAGTGACTGCGGTCGCCCGTCGGCCGGACGGGAGACCGTCGGTGTCTCTGAGCGAGCAGTCCGGCGACCCTGGAAGTAGCGCGGCGGAACAGGACCGTAGCCGGCTGAGGTGCCCTGAAGCGCTGCGATGCTTCCGCCGCGCGGTGGCGGCGAACAGCGACGACAAGATGTCGCGGGCCCGCGCAGAGAGGAGACCCGGCGGTAGGCCCGGCCGGCCGACGGCCACCAGAATCGGTCGATAACGCTGACCTGTGAGTGGCTCGTGTCGAAGATCAGAACAGTCCGACGACGCGTCCCTTGTCGTCGATGTCGATTGCGTGCGCCGAAGGCACCTTCGGAAGCCCCGGCATCGTCATCACGTCGCCGCAGATCATCACGATGAACTCGGCTCCGGCCGACAGCCGCACCTCGCGGACATTGACGACGTGGCCAGAGGGTGCGCCGCGCAGCGCCGGATCGGTTGCGAACGAGTACTGCGTTTTCGCGACGCAAACCGGAAAATGCCCGAAGCCCGCCTGTTGCAAGCGCTCGATTTCGGCTTTGACCTTGCCGTCAGCAGAGATGTCGGATGCGCCGTACACGCGAGTGGCGATCGTGCGCATCTTGTCCCACAGCGTGGCGCGTTCCTCGTACACGAATTTCATCTGACTGGGCTGATCGGCGAGCTTGACCACCTCGTGTCCCAGCTCTTCCGCACCCAGCCCGCCCTGCGCCCAGTGGCGTGCCACCACCGCTCGGGACCCCTTTGCGGCCACGCGTTCCGTGACCAACGCAAGTTCGGCGTCCGTGTCGTGGCTGCGGTGATTGATCGCGACCACGCACGGCAGGCTGTAGACGTTGCGGATGTTGTCGATGTGCCGCTCGAGGTTCGGCAGGCCCCGCTCCAATGCGGGCAGGTTCTCCTTCGACACGTTCGCGACCTCCAGGCCGCCGTGGTACTTCAGAGCGCGCAGTGTGGCCACCAGTACCACAGCTGAGGGCCGCAGTCCCGACTTGCGGCACTTGATATCGATGAACTTCTCGACGCCGAGATCGGCACCGAAGCCCGCTTCGGTGACGACGTAATCGGCCAGCTTCAAGGCGGAGCGCGTCGCCAGCACCGAGTTGCAGCCGTGCGCGATGTTGGCGAAGGGACCGCCGTGGATGAAGGCGGGGTTGTTCTCCAGCGTCTGCACCAGATTCGGCGCCAGCGCGTCTTTCAGCAGCACGGTCATTGCGCCCTGAGCGTGCAGATCGCGCGCGAAAATGGGCGTGCGGTCCGCCGTGTAGGCGACGACGATCCGCCCCAACCGCTCCTTCAGGTCCCGAAGCCCGTTCGCCAGGCAGAAAATGGCCATCACTTCCGAGGCAACGACGATGTCAAACCCGTCCTGACGCGGAAAACCGTTGCCGGGTCCTCCGAGGGCGACCGTGATGTCGCGCAGCGCGCGATCGTTCATGTCGACGACGCGACGCCAGGCGATGCGGCGAACGTCGATTCCCAGGCTGTTGCCGTGATGGACGTGGTTGTCGATCAGCGCCGCCAGCAGGTTGTTGGCTGCCGCGATCGCGGCGAAGTCGCCGGTGAAGTGCAGGTTGATGTCCTCCATCGGCACGACCTGTGCGTGGCCACCCCCGGCGGCCCCGCCCTTCATGCCGAAGACTGGACCGAGGGACGGCTCGCGGATACAGATGACGGCCTTCTTGCCTAATCGATTCAGGGCATCGCCCAAGCCGACGGTCGTAGTGGTCTTACCCTCCCCGGCCGGTGTCGGAGACATCGCCGAAACCAGGATCAGCTTGCCGTCCGGGCGCGACTGGATCGAGTCGAGATACTCGAGCGATACCTTGGCCTTGTAGTGTCCGTACGGCTGCAGGTGCTCGGGGGCTACCCCTAGCCTTTCCTGTGCGACTTCGCTGATTCGCCGCATGCGCGCTTGTTGCGCAATCTCGATATCGCTCAACATCGTCTATGTTCCCTCCGGAAGCGGGATTTTCTTTCTGATCGAATCGACGCGACGGCACCCGGACGCGGCCAGGCGCCGTGGATTCCTCAGGCTTTGGCCCGCATTATCCGACCTTGCTCGCTTGCTGAAAACTACACCCCGGCTGACGGCGCCGGTGGGGGTTTGAACAGGCGCACGAAGTTTTCTGAGGTCGCCTCGGCCACCGCGGCCAGCGTGACCGATTTCAGTTCGGCGATCTTCTGCGCCACCAGCACCACGCGCGACGGTTCGTTCACTTTTCCGCGGAACGGAACGGGAGACAGGTAGGGCGAATCTGTCTCGATCAGCATTCGGTTCAGTGGAATTTGGCGCGCGACATCTTGCAGAGCTCCCGCATTACGAAAAGTCACGATCCCCGAAAAGGAGATGTAGAAGCCCAGATCGAGAGCGGCCAGCGCGAATTCGAGGGACTCGGTGAAGCAGTGCATCACCCCGCCGGCTTGCTCAGCCCCCTCCTCCCTTAGGATCCTGAGGGTGTCATCAGGCGCAGATCGGGTATGCACGACCAGCGGCTTGCCGGCTTGCCTTGCAGCGCGTACGTGGACCCGAAAGCGGTCCCGCTGCCACTGCAGCGGTTCGGTCAGACGGTAATAGTCGAGCCCGGTTTCGCCGATCGCCAGCACCCTGGGATGCCCGGCACAAGCTGCCAGCTGGTCGACATTCGGCTCCTGAATCCCATCGCTGTCCGGATGGACTCCAACGGTCGCAAATACGTCCGGCTGCGATTCAGCAAGCGACAGGATCTGTGCGAATTCCTCCATCCGCACGCAGATGTTCAGCGCTGCGCCAACCCCTGCCTGCCGCATCCGATCCAGCACCCCTTGCTGGTCGGCCTGGAGTTCCGGAAACGAAAGATGACAGTGGGAATCGACGTACACGCGCTACAGCGTGTGGGTCGGGCGTGCCGAACGCAGGGCTGCTCCGAGCGCATCTTCGATGCGCTTACGGGCGCTGAAGCCGGATTCGTCGGCCGGGAACTGCACGCCGATGCCGGGGGTCTTCGAGGCACCTCCGCCCGACGGGCTGATCCAGACGACCTTTCCCGCCACGGGTATCTTGGTCGGATCGTCGAGCAGCGTCAGGATCAGGTAAACGTCGTCGCCGAGCTGGTAGGGGCGGTTGGTCGGAACGAAAATTCCGCCGTTGCGCACGAATGGCATGAAGGCGGCATACAACGCAGCCTTCTCCTTGATCGACAGCGACAGCACAGCGGGGGGGCGCCCTGCGGCAGCGGCGGCGTTACCGACCTGCGCGCCAAACGGGTTGGCACTCATCGGTGGCGACCGCTCTCAGGTTTCGTTGATCGACTGCACATAGGAAAGCAGCATACCCTCGACCGCCAGTTTCGCGTTCAGCGGGTGGTCGGCCGATGCGCGAACGGCGCGCAATTCCGCTAGCCAGGAACAGGCCCGCAAAGCACGCCACCGCCCGGCGAGCCCTCGAAGCGCCGCAACCTCGTCGGGATGATAACGAACCGTCCCAGCCAGGTTAAAGGCCAAAAAGTCCCACCCCCAGCGTTGAAACAGAGCGACCGAACCGCCGACCGGGGCCTCCCGGGGCACCGCAGCCACGACCTCGGCGGGCGTCAGCCCCGCCCCCTTGCGCAGCAGCCCCAGAAAACGACCCCGCAGGTCGGCAGGCAACGCATCGTGGCCGACCTGGGCCGCTAGCAGCGGCGAGCCGCCCGCCTCGATCAGGCGCTGCCGGGCCCGCTCGACACCTCGCTCTTCGAGCCAGGCGGCAGCCTGCGCCGTCGGGGGCAGCGGCACTCGAACCAGGGCGCAGCGCGATCGCACGGTGGGCAACGTCTGGTCGATCCGGTGGCTCACCAGCAAGAAAACGGTACCTGCCGGCGGCTCCTCCAGAACCTTCAGCAGCGCATTGCAAGCCGGCGTATTCATCGATTCTGCCGGTTCGATCACGATCACGCGGGGCCCGCCGCGGTGCGTCGTCAGCATGATCGACTCGGCGAGCGAACGCACCTGCTCGATCCTGATTTCGCGGCTGGCACGTCCGCCGCCTTCTGCGCCTTCGCCTCGCCCGCTGTCATCGGACGCTGCGGCGTCGGACTCGACCAGAGCGTCCGGCCGAACGATGTGCAAATCCGGGTGACTGCCGGCACCCACCAGCATGCATCCGGCACATTGCCCACAGGCGTTTTCGCTGCGCGGACGGCGCTCGCACAGCAGCCACTCGGCGGTGTCGAGCGCCAAATCGAGCTTGCCGATCCCGGCCGGGCCGTGCAGCAGGACTGCGTGGACCGGCCGTGCCAGCAGTTGCACGATCCAGGCGCGAATCTGGTGCTGCCACGGCAGGGCCTTCAGGCGCGCCACGGTTTTACTCGCTCCAGGATCTGCGTCACGATCTGCGGGCCGGGGCGCGAACCATCGACCACGAGAAACCGGTTCGGCTCTGCGCGCGCGCGCGCCAGATACACCTCGCGCACGCGCGCAAAAAAAGCCGCATCCTGCGCCTCGAAGCGATCCGGCTCGCGCTCGCGCGCACGACGTAGCGCCGCCTGCTGCGGCTCCAGGTCAACCACCACCGTCAGATCCGGCTGTAGCGTGGGGTGCGACCAAGACTCGAGGCTGGCGATCCATTCCTGAGCGATGCCGCGGCCGCCCCACTGGTACGCATAGGTGGCATCCGTGAAGCGATCGCACAACACCCAATGCCCGGTGCCGAGAGCGGGAACGATCACCTCGTCGATATGCTCGACCCGCGCGGCGAACATCAACAACGTTTCGGTCAGCGGCGACATGCGCCGTTGCAGCAGCATCGAGCGCAGCGCTTCTCCGAGCTGCGTTCCGCCCGGTTCGCGCGTCTGCAGCACATCGATGCCGCCGGCACGCAACGCCGATGCAGTGGCGGCCAGTTGCGTGCTCTTGCCACTGCCGTCGATGCCTTCAAAAGTGATAAATCTCCCTCGCATCGGGATCAGCTACCTGGGGAGCGGCGCCGGGCGCGCGCCGGCAGCGTTTTTGGCGGCGGCCTTCTGATATCGATCCACGGCGCGCTGATGTGCGGCCAGGGTGGACGAGAACTCCGAAGTACCATCGCCGCGTGCGACGAAATACAGGTCACCGGTCGTTTCGGGGTGCAACGCCGCTTCGATGGCTGCCTCTCCGGGTAGCGCGATCGGCGTTGGAGGCAGCCCCGTACGAGCGTAGGTGTTGTAGGGAGTATCCGTCGCCAAATCCTTGTGGTGCAGATGTCCTTCGAAACGCTCTCCCATGCCGTAAATCACCGACGGATCCGTTTGCAGCGGCATCCCGAGGCGTTGGCGATTGACGAACACTCCAGCAACCCGGCGGCGCTCGTCAGCCTGGCCGGTTTCCTTTTCCACCAGCGAAGCCATGATCAGCGCATCGTACGAGCTGTGGTAGGGAAGATCCGGCGCTCGCGCATCCCAGGCGTGCGCGATGCGGTCAGCCTGCATCTTGTAAGCGCGGCGGTACAAGTCCAGGTCACTAGAGCCCGAATCAAACATGTAGGTATCCGGCGCGAACAGCCCCTCGCCACTGGCTTGCGTCGCCCCGATTGCCCGCAACAATTGAGCGTCGGTCAGGCCGGTGGTCTGGTGCAGCAGCTCCGTCTCGGCGTCGACCGCCTCCCGCAGTTCATGAAAGGTCGTTCCTTCGGCAATCGTGAGCCGCTCCTTCATGACATCGCCGCGGCGGATCATGTCGACCAGCGAACGCATCGACATGCCCTGTTGGATCGCATAGCGACCTGCCCGCAGCGATCGCGTCGCTCCGGTGGTGCGCGCCACCGCGACAAATTCCAGCTCGTTGAGGTCGACACCTGCTGCGCGGATGGCGTGCGCGATCGCCCGAGCCGAGGCGCCGCTTGCGATCCGAACCTGCACCTGCGGCTCGGGAATGGCGAGCGGGCGAACGTATCCAAGCCACAGATAGGCACCTAGGGCGCCTGCCCCGGCAACGAGTACGGCAACCGCCAGGATCCATCGCCATGCGCGCAGCACGTACCCGATCGACATCATTCCGGACCTGCTCGAGCGATTGGCTGATTTTACGGTGTTCATAGTGTTCCTATAATTGCAGCGGCTATCGGACGAAAACGGAGCCATGTCGATGCCAGAAGATCCTCAATCCGGCGCTGGTGGGGGCGCCTGGTCCGCCCCGCTCGAGGAGCTGCAGCGGGTGCTGCACGCGCCGGTCGTGACGCAACTGGACGAGCTTGGCGTGCTCGCCGTGCTCGGTGCCGACGCAGCTGGATTTCTCAACTCGCAGCTAACCGTCGACGTCAACGCGATCGACCAGGTGCGCTGGCAGTTAGGCGCATACTGTTCGGTCAAAGGGCGCGTGGCGGCCTTGTTCGAAGCCTGGCGTGAGAAGGACGGATTGCGACTGCTGCTACCGCGCGAGCTCATCGAGCCGCTGCGTTCACGCCTCGCGCGCTTCGTGCTTCGAGCCAAAGTCGAGTTGCGCGATGTCTCTGCGCAGTGGACGGTGTTCGGCCTGACGGGACCGGGGATGGAAGAGCTGATGCAACGCGCGACTTTGGAGTGCCCCGAGGCTCCGTGGACGCACGCTGCGCAGCAAGATGGTGCCCGCCTGGCGCGCGTGCCGCCGTCCCCGCACACCGGTGCGCGGCTGATGCTGCTGGCTCCGGCAGAGACGGCGGACCGATGGCGCTCCAAGCTTGCGACCGCCGTGGCAGCCGGAGCCGGTGTCTGGTGGTGGTCGAAAATCGACGCTGGCCTGCCCGACGTTGTAGCGGCCACCCAAGAACGCTTCTTGCCGCAGATGCTGAACCTTGACGTTCTGGGGGGTGTGCACTTTCGCAAAGGTTGCTACCCCGGGCAAGAAGTGGTCGCGCGAAGCCAATATCTCGGCAAGCTCAAGCGCAGGATGATGCGCGGCCACGTAGCGCAGGCCTCCGCGGGGCAGGACGTGTCCGACGGGAACGTAACGGGCTCCGCCGTGGGCACGGTCGTGATCGCGGCCACTGCCCCTGAGGGTGGCGTCGATGTGCTGTTCGAATGCCCGAGCGAACTCGCTGACGGCGCGCCGCTGAAAATCGGCGGTGGTCGCATCCGCGTTGGCGAGCTGCCCTATCCGATGATCAACCCGACCGCTTGATCAACCCGACGCCGGCTCGCTTCCGCCATGTGCCTGATCCTGCTCGCCTGGCAAACCCACTCCGAATACCCGCTGATCGTCGCGGCGAACCGGGATGAGTTTTACTCCCGCCGCACTCGACCGGCCTCGTGGTGGGGTCAGGCCGTTTCACTTCTGGCAGGTCGTGACGAGGAGGCGGGCGGCACCTGGCTCGGCATCAACCGGCGAGGCCGCTTCGCCGTTCTTACCAATGTTCGCTCGCCAAGCGAGCGCAACCCCCATGCACCATCGCGTGGGCTGCTGGTGCTGTCAGCGCTGCAAACGGCACAGCCGATGCACGAGTGGCTGGACGAGTGCACGTCGCGCGCCCAATCGTTTAACGGGTTCAACCTCGTCATCGCCGAGCCGTTCGCGGGCACGTTGCCTGGCCGCGGCGCGGAGCTTGCCTACTTTAGCAATCGCCTGGACGACGGCGTGCGAGCACTGCCGCCGGGAATCTACGCTCTTTCTAACGCGTTTCTCGATACTCCGTGGCCCAAAGTCACGCGCGCAGTGACGGCGTTTTCGTGTCAGGTCGCGCAGCGCGTCGGCATCGAGGATTTGATGCGCTTAATGGCCGACCGTGAAATGGCGGGCGACCTCGAGCTGCCTTCGACCGGGATCCCGCGCGATTGGGAGCGGGCGTTGTCTGCGATCCAGATCCGCGCCAACGGCTATGGCACACGGGCAACCACGATATTGACGGTGCGGCGCGATGGCCTGGCGTGCTTCGCCGAGCGCTCGTTCGATCCGGCAAACCCGGACAGCCACTCGGACCGCAATTTCGAGTTCATGATCGACGGCGCCGCGCGGCCGTCCACCGGCTCGAGCGTCCGCGGCAAGGGCCAACGCCAGGCGGGAAACTGAACTCCCAGCCCCGGCTGAACCGTCAGCCGCTGAGTTCCTCCGGTCACAAGCTAGCCCGCATCGTCACGTGCGCAATGCCGGCGTCGTCGAATTCCGGGCCGATCACCTCGAATCCGAACAATTCATAAAAGCCGCGGGCGTGCACTTGCGAATGCAGCTCGACCTGCGCGTCGCCGCGGTCGCGCGCGGCGGCCATCAGGCTCAGTAGCAACAAGCGGCCGACCCCCTTGCTGCGGGCCGAGCGCAGCACCGCCATGCGACCGATATGGCCGTCGGGCAGCAAGCGGCCGGTTCCGACGAAGGCGCCGGCACATCGCGCCAGCGCATGCAAACTGAGCGGGTCGATCGAATCGATCTCCAGGTCTGCAGGAACCCGCTGCTCGGCAACAAACACTTCGAAGCGGATGCGACGCGCCTCCTCTCCGAACTCCTCCCACGAGCCCACCTGCACCTCGACCTCCGGAGCCGGGACGTTCAACGAGCCCCCTTTTTTGCGTCGCCTGCGATCACGACCGTCATTTTCGAAAGGTCCAAATACTTCCGAACGGCAGCCAGCAACTGCGCGTCACTCAGCGTCTCCACCTGGGCGTCGAAGTGCCGGCCGAAGTCGTAGGTCCGCTGCAAGTCCAGGTTCCCCACCCATCCAGCCGCCAGCGAGGCATCCTCCGAACGCGCAAGCACTCGTTCTTCGCGATAACCCTGCTTGGCCTGCGCGACCTCATCGGCGGTGAATCCGTCCTTGCGCACCCGCTCGATCTCCTCTCGAACTGCTTGTTCGACACGGCTCACGTTCTGCGGCGCGGCGATGGCGCCCACGCCCCACGCGGCGGCATGGTCGCGTCCGTTTAACACCAGCCCCGCGCCAATTCCGTAGGAAAGGCCTTCCTTCTGGCGAACACGATCGACCAGGCGGTTGTGCAGGCCCGAGCCGCCACCGATGATGCGGGTTGCCAAGACAAGTGCCGGCGCATCGGGATCGTCATCGCGCAGCTCCACGGGGATGCGCGCGCGGTACAAGGCGTTCTCCTTATCGGGAGTGTCGACGAAGATGCGGGTGGGCGGCACGTCGACGAAATCGTTCAATAAGCGCTCGTATGGCGCCTTCGATTTCCAGGACCCGAACTGCTGCTGCAGCAACGTTTCCATCTCGCCGGCGTCAAAATCTCCCACCAGCGCGATTTGCCCGCGCGACGTGCCCCAGAAGCGCTCGTAAAAGGCCCGCACGTCATCGACCGAGGTGTTTTTCACTAGCTCAATGCGCTCGGCCAGCGGAATGTACCTGCGCGGGTCGCCGACCGCGTACGTGTTGAAGTGCGTGAGAAGCGCGTCGCGCGACCGCTCGCCCGGATCGGTCAGCTTGGCCTGCAAATCCGTCAGCTCTTCGCGCTTGAGCTGATCGAACTCCGCCTCGGGGAAAATCGCCCCTTGCAGCACTGCAGCAACCAGCTTCAGCGCATCAGCCACCGTGCCGCGGCTCGCCTGGAAATTGGTGAGCTCGCCCGTCACCTTCAGGCGTGTCAGCTCGTCGTCGATCGCCTGGCGGGTCAATTTCGCCGTGCCGCGGCCGATCATCGCGCGCGTGAGCTCGGCAACGATCGCTTCCCCGTGGAGCGTCTGCCGGTCGCCGAATTCGAAATTCATCGCGACATTGACGGTCTCGCCCTTGGTCTTCTTCGGCAGCAACGCGATCTGAAGATCGTCGGAATGCAGCAGACGCGTACGCGCATCGATGTTCTGCGGACTCGGATCGAATTTTTCTCCGGCCGCCGCAGCGGCACGCGGGTGGAAATCCTTCAGCATCTGCTCGACCGCCAGCGGCGCAGGAATCTCGGCCCGCTCGGGCTTATCTTCGGGCAGGAAGAGCCCGACGGTCCGGTTGTCGCGACGGAAATAGCGCTGCGCCGCGTCAGCCACCCGCGGCGCGGCAACGCGCTCGGTGGCATCGCGCAACACGAAGAACAGGCGCCAGTCACCCTGCGCGATGTATTCGGACAACGCCACCCCGAAGGCCTGCGGATCGGCGAGTGCACGCTCGGCCTCGGTCTGCTCGGAGCGGCGCATCCGCTCCATCTCAGCTTGTGTCGGCGCGGTTTGCTCGAATGTGTGCTCGACCACGTCGATCAGGCGGTCGCGCGCCCGTTCGATCGAATCGCCCGGTTTGACGATCGCACCAAAGATCATGGCGCCCGGGTCGTGCAGGAACATCGGTTCGGCGAACACCTGCGCTGCCAGCCCGGCCTCGACCAGCTCGTGGTGCAGTCGCCCGTTGGGAGTCTGCCCCAGGATATCGGCGGCGGCCGCCAGCGCGGCCGTGTCGATGCTGCGTCCGGCCGGGATGTGGTATCCGAGCAGCACAATCTGGGTGTCGCCTTTGCGGCGCACCGCCAACGAATGCTCGCCGTCCTGGGTCGGCTCCACGGTCCACTGCGGCGGCAGCGAGCGCGTCGGTCGCGGAACGCGCCCGAACGTGTCGGCAATCCGCTGCAACGTGCGGTTCACGTCGAAATTGCCAGCGACGATCAGCACCGCATTGTCGGGCTGGTAGTAGGTCCGGTAGAAAGCCTTCAGGTTCTCGATTCGCACGTTTTCAATGTCGCTGCGCGCACCGATCGGCTCTCTGCCATAGGCGTGCCACTGATACATCACCGATAGCAGGTGCTTGTAGAGCGAATCCATCGGATCGTTCTCGCCCTTTTCGTACTCGTTGCGGACGACCGTCATTTCCGAATCGAGATCCTTGCGCGAGATGAACGAATGCACCATCGCGTCCGCTTCGCGGCGCAAGGCCCAGTTCAGGTTGTCTTCGCTCGCCTGAAAGGTCGAAAAATAGTTGGTGCGGTCGTAGCCGGTCGAGGCGTTGTTGCGGAAGCCGCGCGCCGAGAACTCACGATCCGGATCGGGGAAGCCGGTCGAGCCCTTGAACATCAGGTGCTCGAGCAGATGGGCCATGCCGGTTTCGCCGTAGCTCTCCATCCGCGATCCCACCAGGTACGTCACGTTCACCGTCACCGTCGGTTTGGACGAATCCGGATAGAGCAACACGCGCAGACCGTTGTTCAAGCGGTACTCGGTGATGCCTTCCACCGAATCGCCCTGGCGAACGCCGGCGGCTGGTGCTGCGTGAGCGACCGCCGTCAACTGCAGCCCGAGCAGCAGGCAAATGGACCATCTCGAGGCAATAGAGTCGATTCGCATCGCACACACCAGCCGCGAGCGGCCGTCCCGAAACGACAAAAGCGCGATTGTGCCGGATCGCTCGGAGCCACGGAGGCACGGAACCACGCCGCTGGGGCAAAGCGATCCGCGAAGCGATCCATTCGGGCGCCTCATTTTTATCCTTGTGAGGCGCAGTCCCCGTTCTAAAATGCCCGACTTTCTGCAGGAAATCGAAATTTGAAGATCATTCTCGATCTGCTGCCAGTCGTGGTCTTCTTCGCCGTGTTTCGCTTGGCGAAGGCCGCTCCGCAGGCCGCTCACGCGTGGGCCGTAGCGCTGCTGGGCGCGCCTGCCGCCGCGGCCGGGGCGGCGACCGACATCGTGCCCGTCATCCTTGCGACCGCCTGCGCCATCGTTGCCACGGTAATCCAGGTGAGCTGGCTGCTGCTGCGGCGAGCGACCATCACGGCCTCGGTATGGCTGAGCGCCGTGCTGATCATCGTCTTCGGCGGCCTCACCGTGTGGCTGCGCAACGAATGGTTCATCAAATGGAAGCCGACGCTTCTGTATTGGGCGTTTGCCGCAGTGCTTGCGGGCGGACAGTGGATCTGGCGGCGCAACCTGCTGGGTGCGCTTTTCTCCAGCGAGCTGCGACTTCCAAAGCAGGCATGGGATCGGATGCTGATTGCGTGGGCGGCCTTCTTTCTCGTGCTTGGCTGCCTGAACCTTCTGGTGGCCTACGAGTTCAGCACCGACACCTGGGTGAACTTCAAGACCTTCGGCCTGCTCGGTTTGACATTCATCTATTCGATCCTCACCGGCGTGTACGTTGCGCGCCACCTGAGCGCATCTGCCAATGGCTGAATCGACAACCGCCACGATCGACCGGATCCGGCAACTGCTGCAATCACTCGATCCGCAGCAGCTGCGAATCGAAGACGAGAGTGCTCAACACGCCGGCCACGCGCAGGCGCAGGTACAGGGCGGAGGACATTACCGGCTGCGCCTCGTCAGTGCGCACTTTCGCGGTCTGACGCGCTTGCAGCGGCACCGCCTCGTGTATACTTCTTTGGATTCGCTAATGTCTGGACAGATCCACGCCCTGGCGATGACCTTGCTGAGCCCAGAGGAGGCGGCATCGGCGGGTTCCCATCCATCCTCCCGAAAGTAGCACCCAATGCCCAGATCTCTTCTGCCCATTGTCGCGGTGTTCGCGGCCGCCGCCGCGTTGGCGCAAAACGCCGCCACGCCAGATGCGGGCGCCAAGAAGGCCGCCCCTCAGAATGCGGCTTCGCAAGACGTCGCCATGGTCAACGGCAAGCCGATCACGAAGGCCTCCATCGATCAGTTCGTCCAGCAGCTCGGCCAGCCCGATACGTCGGAGCTGCGCAATCGCATCAAGGATCAGTTGATCGAGCGCGAGGTTTTCCTGCAGGAAGCCCAGAAGCGGGGTATTCCGGACCGCGCCGATGTGAAGTTCCAGCTGGATTTCGTGCGGAAGACGGCGATCATCCAGAACCTGTTCCGGGATGAGGCCAAGAAGCACCCGATCACGGATCAGGAGATCCAGGCCGAATACGATAAGCAGAAGGCCGCGCAAGGTGGCAAGGAGTACCACGCGCGCCACATTCTGGTCGACAAAGAAGACGAGGCCAAGGACATCATCGATCAGCTCAAAAAGGGAGCCAAGTTCGACGACTTGGCGAAGAAATCCAAGGACTCCGGTTCGGCCAGCCGCGGCGGCGACCTAGGTTGGGCCGGGCCCGGCGCTTACGTCAAGCCGTTTTCCGACGCGATGGTGAAGCTCGAGAAGGGCAAATTCACCGAGACGCCGGTACAGAGCCAGTTTGGCTATCACGTGATCCTGCTGGAAGACGTGCGCGAGACGCAGTTCCCACCTCTCGACCAGGTCAAGAGTCAGATCACCGAATCGCTCCAGAACCGCCAAGCCCAGGCTTTCGCGGACGAGCTCAAGAAGAACGCGAAGATCCAGTAGCCGCAATCAGCGGCAACGAGCGGCGCCGCGCGCCCGTTAACGCGAACAGCGCGGCCGCGACGGCGGGCGCAATTGGCGGTGTGGCAATTTCGCCGACTCCCGTCGGCGGACGCTCGCTCTGCACAATGTAAGTCTCGACCACCGGCGAATCGCCGATCCGCAGCAGCGGGTACTGCGGAAAGTTGCGCTGCTCGATGCGACCCTGGTGGATCGTAATGCGCTCGCGAAGCGCAGCCCCGAGGCCGAAATTCACGGCGCCCTCGATCTGCTGCTCGACGATCTTCGGGTTCACCACGACGCCGCAATCAATCGCGCACACCACGCGATGCACAACCGGCTCCTCGTCCTTCAGTGAAATCTCGACGACCTGCGCGACGATTGAGCCGAACGACTCGTGCAGTGCGATTCCGCGCGCCAAGTGCGCAGGCAGTGGATTCTCCCAGCCGGCTTTCTGCCCGGCCAGTTGCAGCACGGCGCGGTGACGCGGTCTCCGCTGCAGCAGATCCAGGCGGAAGCGCAGCGCATCGGTGCCGGCCGCGTGCGCCAATTCATCGATGAACGATTCGGTGAAAAAGGCGTTGTGCGAGTGGCCGACCGAACGCCAATTGCCGATCGGCACGGGCGATGCGACGCGAACATGACTGCAGTGTTGATGATCGAATTCGTACGCTTGGTCGAAATGCCCTTCGGCGGCGGTCGAGTCTTTCGTGTCCACATCCGGCAGCGGAAGCGCTCTGCGCAGAAACTGCGCTCCGACGGCGTCCGAAGCGGTCCGGCTGACCCACGCAAATACCCGCCCGGAAGCGTCGATTGCGCCCCGAAAGCGCGCTACCGCGGCTGGCCGATAGAAATCGTGAGTGAAGTCCTCCTCGCGCGACCACAGCACCTGGACCGGAGCGGGGGTGAATTGCGCTGCCAGCTGAACCGCCGGCACGATGAAGTCGCTTTCGAGGCGCCGCCCGAAGCCACCGCCCAGCTGCGTGATCGTCAGATCGATCTTCTTGACTGGGATGCCGGCGACCCTGGCGGCGGTCCATCGCGCGAACGTCGGCGCCTGGGTTGGCGTCCATAACTTCAGGCGCCCGTCTACCAGCTGCGCGGTGCAGTTCATCGGTTCGATCGTGGCGTGAGCGAGCCACGGCGCCTCGTACTCGGCTTGGACCACGCGAGCAGCCGACCCAAGCGCCGCCATTGCATCGCCCTTCGCGACAAAGACCCAGCCTGCGGGACCATCCAAACCACGGCGCATTGCCTGTACCAGATCGGCCCCCTCTGGCGGCGCGCCCGCGCCACTGGACCAGTCGATCCGAACCTGCGCCAGCGCTTGTTCGGCCTGCCAGTGGCTACGTGCGACTGCTGCAATTCCGGGACGGCACCCGCAGCGGGCGTCGCCCGGATAGGCGATGATCCGTTTCACCCCAGGCATCTGCGGCGCTTGACCCGGGTCGAACGAGCGCAGCGAGCCACCGAGAAGGGGGCAGCCGCGCACGGCCGCGTGCAGCATCCCCGGCAGGCGGACGTCGATACCATAGACGGCGCTGCCGCCGACTTTTGCAGCGCTGTCGCTGCGCGAAATCGGCTGACCGATCAGACGGAACTTGTCGAAGGGCTTCAGCTCGATCGTGGGCGGCGGCGCGAGTCGTGCTGCCTCCTGTGCGAGCTCGCCGTAGCTCAGCGACCGGCCATCCGGACCGGTCACGACCCCATCCGCCGTCGAGCAGTCCGACATCGAAACCTGCCAGCGCCGCGCAGCCGCCTCGATGATCATGTGCCGAGCGGCGGCCCCTGCCTGCCGCATCGGCACCCAGCAGTCGCGCACGCTGGAGCTGCCCCCAGTGATTTGAACCCCCAAATCACGCGCAATCTTGGCGACGAACCATTGCTCGAGGCGTGTGCCAATACCGTACTGCGGGTCGGCATCGGTTCGCAGAAAGACCGCGACGTTTCCATACATGGGTTCGTCGGGCGCTGGTAGTGTGCGTACCTGCGCCAGTGCGACGTCGAGTTCCTCCGCCACCAGCATCGGCAGCGCCGTGCTGACGCCCTGCCCCATCTCGCTGCGAGGGACGATCACCTCGATGACGCCATCGGACCCGATTCGCACCCAGCCGTTGAGCGCGACCGGCCGGCCCGACGAAGCCGACCCCAATCGGCCCGCAGGTGGGGTGACCGCCCAGCCCACGACCAGGGCTCCCGCAGTCCCGAGAGCCGATAGCAGAAAGCGGCGGCGCGCAACCATGGTCGCATCCCTCGAAACGCTGTCGCAGCTCGCGCCGCACTCGTACAATCGCGCGACGCGCGGTCCCGTACGCGCAGGTACGGGTTGCGAGTTTTTCGGGCCGGTGGTTCGCCGAACCCACGGCCCTCGAACACCAGAACCATAACAGGAGATTGCGATGAAGGGATCGTTCGTTCGAGCCGCGATAGTTGGCGCGGCGATGTCGCTGGTGGCAGCGGGTGCGTTCGCTGCGAATGCGCTCTCCGTGAAGGAGAAGGTCGACTTGTCGGTTCCGCCCGAGAAGGCGTGGGAAACGATCAAGGACTTCGACAGCTTGCACACGTGGCATCCGGTTTTTGCGAGCACCGAGATCGTTTCCGGCAAAGGCAACACGCGCGGCACCGTGCGGGTGCTCACCACCAAGGACGGAGCCAAGATCACCGAACGGCTCGAGCGCTACCAGCCAAAGGCTTTTTCGTACACCTACCGGATCACCGACAGCCCGCTGCCGATCAGCGATTACGTCTCGACGATTCAGGTGAAGGGCTCGAAGTCGGGTTGCGTCGTCACCTGGAGTTCACACTTCAAGGCCAAGGAGGGCACTACGGACGCCGATGCCGTGAAGTTGGTCCGCGGTGTCTATACCGCTGGCCTCGACAACCTGAAAGCGAAGCTGAAGTAAAATCAACAGTTCGTTCGCAGCTGCCTGGCAGGCTGTTGAAAAACGTAGCGCAGTAGTTTTTCAACAGCCTGCTAGTCGAGCTCCTCGTACAGCGGCAAAGTCAGGAACTCGGGGAACTCTTCGGCAGTGGACATTCCTTCAAAAATGCGCGCCGCACGCTCGTAGTTGCCTGCGTCGCCCTCCGCGACCGCCCTCACCTTCGCCAGTTCCTCGGGGATCAGCGTGCGAACGAGCTGCGCGGTGACCTTGCGCCCGTCCTCCAGGCGCCCCTTGGGCGAGCGGATCCATTGCCACACCTGCGAGCGCGAGATTTCGGCAGTTGCCGCGTCCTCCATCAAGTTATGGATCGGCACACAGCCGTTGCCACCCAGCCATGACCCCAGGTAGTGGATGCCGACGTTGATGTTCAACCGCAGGCCTACTTCGGTGATCGGAACCTCGGGCTCGAAGCGCAGCAAATCTGCCGCTCGCTCCGCGACGTCGTCACGCTGCTTGTCGATTTGATTGGGACGTTCGCCCAGGATGCGCTTGAATTCGAGCATCGCGATCTGTACCAGGCCCGGGTGTGCAACCCAGCTGCCGTCGTAACCGTCTCCGGCCTCGCGCGCCTTGTCTGCGCGTACGCCGGCCAGCGCCCGCTCGTTGGCAGCAGGATCGCTTTTGATCGGGATCAGCGCGCTCATGCCACCGATCGCCGGCGCACCGCGCCGGTGGCAAGTCTTCAGCAGCAGCAGTGAATAGGCCCGCATGAACGGTGCGGTCATTGTGACCAGCGCGCGGTCGGCCAGGCAGAACTGGCTATCACCTCGGAATTTCTTGATGCACGAGAAGATGTAGTCCCAGCGGCCCGCGTTCAGCCCAGCCGAGTGTTCGCGCAGCTCGTACAGGATCTCTTCCATCTCGAACGCGGCCAGGATCGTTTCGACCAGCACGGTTGCCTTGATCGTGCCGCGCGGGATGCCGAGTTCGTTCTGCGCAAACACGAACACGTCGTTCCACAGCCGCGCCTCCAGGTGCGACTCGAGCTTGGGCAGGTAGAAGTACGGTCCCTGGCCGAGCTCGGCCAGCTCGCGCCCGTTGTGCGCCATGAACAGCGCGAAATCGAACAGCCCGCCCGATACGCGCTGGCCATCGACCAGGACGTGCTTCTCATCCAGGTGCCATCCACGCGGCCGCACCAGCAGCGTCGCGGTCGTGTCGTTTAGACGGTATACGCGAGCGTCCGGTGAGGAGAACCAAATGCGCCGACGCACCGCATCGACCAGGTTCACCTGCCCTTGGATCTGGTTGTCCCAGTTCGGCGTGTTGCTGTCTTCGAAATCCGCCATGTAGGCGTCCGCGCCGGAATTGAGCGCGTTGATGACCATCTTGCGCTCCACCGGACCGGTGATTTCGACGCGCCGGCGGACCAGCGGCGCGGGCAGCGGCGCGATGTGCCAGTCGCTGACGCGTATATCGCGCGTTTCGGCAAGGAAGTCGGGCCGAAGACCTTGGTCGATCCGCGCCGCACGTTCCGCCCGCAGCGCAAGAAGCCGATGCCGCCGCGGCTCGAATTCGCGATGCAAACGAGCCAGAAACTGCAGGGCGAAGGGAGTGAGGATCGAGTCGAAGCCTGCTTTGACGAGCGCTTGAACCACAACGCCCGGAGTGCCGCTCATTACGTTCCTCCACCGTGCAACCGAAGTGCGAAGTCAACCGCCTCTTCCAGTGAGCGGCCGATGCCGTCGGGACGCTCCCCCAGACGATCGAGCGGCGCAGAGGAGCGGTTCACCCAGAATGTGCGATAACCGTACCACTTTGCGCCGATCGCGTCCCAGGCGTTGCCGCTCACGAGCAGAAGCTCGCCAGCGGGGTGACCCAGCGTCAGCGGGCCAAGTTCGTAGACCGCAGCGGCGGTTTTGTAGGCACGCGCCTGATCAGCGGATAACAGCACGTCGAAATACTCTTCCAGGCCGGCGCCGCACAGCGCGTCCTCGAGCTGGCCCGGGTCGCCGTTGGTCAGCACTCCTGCGGTGAGTCCGACAGCGGCGAGCCTTCGCAGAGACGGAATCGCATCGGCAAACGGCGCCAGCTGGGTGAACTCGTGCATCAGTAGACCTCGCCCGGCCGCGTCCAGCGGCAGGCGAAGCGCGTCGCACGCATACTGCAGCGCGTCCTCAACGACCTGCGTGAAAGGGACGTAGCGGTTGGACAATGTGCGCAGACGGCTGTACTCGAGCTGCTTGTCGCGCCACAACTGCACCAGCGCCGCGCCGCGACCCGAGAACAATTGGTCGGCCCGGGTGGCGACCGAATGCACGTCCAGCAAAGTCCCGTACAAGTCGAACAGAACTGCGCTCAGCGCCCTTGCCATGCCTCGCCTCCGTTTGCAGTCCGCGCCCCCTGTGCACCGCGGGCAGTATATTGGCGCCCCAACTTAGGCGGCGGCAAAAAAAAACCGCCCAGCAGGCGGCTTCGAGTTCTTCGTATTTTAGCGTCGTATTTTTGTTCTGGAGGTGTCCACAGACACTCCTCTCCCCCCCATCTTCCTCCGGCGCTTCCGCGCAAACCAACAGGCGCGCCGCAGCATAGGTCGCGCCCCGACCATCCACAAGTCGCGATGCAACCACGCGTTGCATCGGCACAACGGCGAGCAGGATCCTGCTCAGGCAGCCTTCCGCTCTCCAGAGCCAGGGAAAAATTGCTCGTCTTCGGTCGACCCGTGCAACGCTGTGGTTGAAGACTCGCCTTTCTGCACCGCCTGCGTCACCGCGTCGAAGTAGCCCGTTCCAACTTCCCGCTGGTGTTTGACGGCGCTGAAGCCGTGTTCGGCCGCCGCGAACTCGGCTTGCTGCAACTCCACGAACGCGCTCATCTGCTGGCGGGCATAGCCATGCGCCAGTTGGAACATCGAATAGTTCAGGCTGTGGAAGCCGGCGAGCGTGATGAATTGGTATTTGTATCCCATTGCGGCGAGTTCGCGCTGGAAGCGTGCAATCGTCGCATCGTCCAAATTCTTTTTCCAGTTGAACGAGGGCGAACAGTTGTAAGCGAGCATCTTGCCCGGGAACTGGCGGTGGATCGCTTCGGCGTACGCCCTCGCGAATGCGAGATCCGGTTTTCCAGTCTCACACCACAGCAGATCGGCGTACGGCGCGTACGCGAGTCCGCGGGAGACGGCTTGCGCGAGGCCGGGCCGGGTCCGATAGAAGCCTTCGACGGTGCGCTCACCCGCAAGGAAGGGACGGTCGTTTTCATCGACATCCGACGTCAGCAGATCAGCGGCTTCCGCATCGGTGCGCGCGATCAGCACGGTCGGCACACCCAGCACGTCGGCTGCGAGCCGCGCCGCGGACAGTTTCTCGATCGCCTCGCGCGTCGGCACGAGGACTTTGCCTCCCATATGGCCGCACTTCTTCACGGAGGCAAGCTGATCTTCGAAGTGAACGCCGGCAGCGCCCGCAGCGATCATCGCCTTCGTCAGCTCGAACGCGTTTAGCACCCCGCCGAAACCAGCCTCCGCGTCCGCGACGATCGGCGCGAAGTAGTCGACATAATCCGGATCGCCGGGATTCTTCCCTTCCATCCACTGGATTTGGTCGCACCGCATCAGCGCATTGTTGATCCTGGCCACTACCGAGGGAACCGAGTTAACCGGATACAGCGACTGGTCGGGATACATTTCGCCCGCCAGATTGGCGTCACCCGCGACCTGCCAGCCCGATAGATAGATCGAGCGCAACCCCGCCTTCACCTGCTGCATGGCCTGATTGCCCGTCAACGCGCCGAGCGAATTGACGAAGGGCTCACTCGTCAGCATTTGCCACAGGCGCTGTGCGCCACGCTGCGCCAGCGTGTACTCGACGCTGACCGAACCGCGCAGGCGGATCACGTCTTCGGCGCTGTAGCTTCGCCGAACGCCGTTCCAGCGCGCGTTTTCGGTCCACTCCTTTTGCAAGCGCTGGGCCTCTTGCTTACGAGCGTTCATTGCGATCTCCCCCGGAAAGGCATGCGTGGCACCGGGCTGGTTACTCGGCGCCGATCGGGCGATCGTAGATTTCGTGAAGCAGTGCAACAAGGCGTGTGTCATATATAAGACGTAAATGTTTGTGCTGTAATATCAGCGATATGAAGCTATCGTTTCATGTCGAGGAACGAATCCTTAGACTTTGAAATTATTCTTATTGCCGCGCACAAGCGGCCATTTCACATAACGGAATTAACTTCGCCGCCTGAAAAAGGGCTCTGAGCCGGCTGCGGCCGGCCGATGCCGCTGGGGCTTCGATTCAAAGCCGAAGGGCGAGCCGTCGGCGCCCGCGGGGGGTGCGCGTCTTGTGGCAGCCGCGGCGCGCGGCAGCAGCGCGGACAGCGCACCCCTCCGCGCAAACAAAATCGCCAGGGCGTGACCCGGTCACGTTGCGATTTAGGATCGTGAAGTCGGCGGGATGAAAAATCGAGTTGCCCGCGCCCGCGATCGCCGCCACCACCAGCAGCTGGTCGTAGCTGGTCGACCAACCCAGCAACATTCCCGCGCACGCGAGCGCACCAATTCCGGACAGCAGAACGGGCAATGGGCCTGCGCGGTCGACCACGAAACCTGCCAGCGCCTGCCCGACCCCACTGACGATAAAGAACACCGACATCAGCAACCCGCACTGCGTGAAAGTGAGGCCGAGCTGAGACATCAACGTAGGGAACAGTGGCGGCAGCAACAGGTGGAAGAAATGCGAGGTACCGTGTGCCAAGCTGATCCATCCGATCGTCTCGGCTTCGCGCCGCAAGGACGTCTGCAGCGTTGCTGTGCTCATCGTGCGCGGAGATGTCGGAAGGTGACTGCGACAATGGGATAATACGGCTCCAAATTTTCGACGAACCGTCACTACACTTTCATGCGCCGCAACCGCTTCATTTCGCGCGCCCGCCATCAAGCGGATGCCGATACGCTCGCCAAATTGGCGCGACGACTGTCGGAATCCGGCAGCCGTCTGGAAGACCGCCTATGGGAACGACGTCTGGTCGAGTTGGTGAACGACCGCCTCGCACGAGGTTTCGGCGACGCGGTGGAGGCGGCGTTGGATGAGCTAAGCACCGATCACCCGCGCGCGTACGATGATCTGGCCGATCTGGCCGAGTCGTGCGCCGAAAGCGCGGTCGTGGAAATCGACGGAGAGCCGCACGACGCGCTGTTGCTCGCGATCCCGGTCCTTGCATGGTCGCGCTACCGGCTGCCAGCGACGAAGCTCAGCGCGTCGGTGCTCGAGAACGTGCTGACACAAGTGGTCGGGCACCTGGCACCACGCGGGGCGCGTTGCGCCGTGGGCGACTTCCTGTTCTCGATCGACCAGCTTCCCGAATCGCTGGGTGAGGTGCGCGACGTGGCCGAGCAGATGTTCTCCGCTGCAGTCCAGGACGGGCGGTTGAAGGTCGACAGCAAGAGCCTGCGGGAGCCGATCGCGATGTTGGCCGATGCGCGCTATCTGCTGGCAGCGATCGTTGTGCCTCAGGCGAGCCCGCTGTTCCACTGGCAGCAAACGGGAGTAGATCCCGATTCCAAGATCAGCGCCATCTCCGCACTTCGGGAGCAGCTCGATAACGTGCTCACCCCGGTGATGACAGGCTGCAAATTCCGCACGCTGGCCCCCGGCGCATTCCATGCGGCTTTGCGCCAGGCCGATCGCGAGCTGCGGGAGTTCTCGCTCGAGGCCGCTGTCTCGTTCCTGAAGCTATCGTTCGATCTGACGCCTTCGGTTTTGCAGGCGACGATCGCGCCGTTTGAGGAAAAGCGCGAGCGCTCATCGCCGGAGATCCGGATCGGCATCTCCCGGACAAGCGAAGACGACGTTGTCATCGAAGGCGTGGTGTGGCCGCTGCTGGGCGACGACGAGGAGCGCTCGATCGAGGAGATCGAGGCGGCGTTGCGGCGGCTGGGCATTGTGCGCCTGGTCAGCCACGCGCACCGCTTTCCGATGGAGTTCTGCGACGATTGCGGCGCTCCGATGTTTCCGAACGCGGCCGGCCACTCGGTGCACACCGAGCCGCCGGACGATGGCGAAGATCAGCCGTCGGCGCCGCTGCACTGAAACGACCCCCAAAGTATCCTGAGTCGGCGAACCTCCGACTCAGGACGCTCGCACCATCCGCAGCCCCGTACGCCAGGCAGGCTCGCATCACCGCATCCCGGTTTTTGGGGGCGGCGGGAATAACGGCGGGCCGAAGCCGGTATAGCAGCCGGAAGCGGCACGCCTTACATACCGTGCGGCGCGCCCAAACCGGGGGAAACGGACATGGCACAAAGAGTCGATCGGCGCGATTTTCTGCGGCTATGCGGCTATGGCGGTGTCGCATTCGCTTCGAGCCTGACTGCCGCAGGCTGCGCCTCCGCGGGCGGCTCCGCCGGCCGACGCGCTACCGAAGAGTTCCATTTCGTTCAGCTGTCAGACTTGCACTGGGGATTCGAGGGTCCACCGAACCCGGATTCGCGCGGCACGCTGCCGAAGGCCATTGCGGCGGTCAACGGGCTCGCGCAGCCCCCCGACTTCGTCGTCTTCACCGGCGATCTGACGCACAGCACGGACGATCCCAAGGAGCGGCGCTCGCGCATGGACCAGGTGCGCGATCAGATCGCGAAACTGAATGTCAAGACCGTGTACTTCATGCCCGGTGAACACGACGCTTCGCTCGACCGCGGCGAAGCGTTCCAAGAGTACTTCGGCAAAACGCACTACACATTCGATCACAAGGGCGTGCATTTCATCGTGGTGGACAACGTCTCGGACCCGAGAGCCGCGATCGGCGAGGAACAGCTAGCGTGGCTGGGCAGCGACTTGATCAACCGGCCGCGCAGCGATCCGATCGTCGTGCTGACACATCGGCCGCTGTTCGACATGTACCCCCAATGGGATTGGGCAACGCGCGACGGCGGGCAGGCGATCACGCTGCTGGAGCCGTTCGAGCACGTCACCGTTTTCTACGGGCATATCCACCAGGAGCACCACCACATGACAGGACGCATCGCGCACCATGCGGCCAAGTCGCTGATGTTTCCGCTCCCGGCACCCGGCTCGCAACCCAAGCGCACGCCGATTGCTTGGGATCCGGCCGCGCCCTATCGGGGGCTGGGCTGGCGTGAAATCGAAGCCGACGCTGCGCGCGCCTACTACGAGTTGGAAGAACGCCCGGTACAAGGAGCGTGAGCGATGGTCGCAGCGATCGTTCTACCCCGCCGCCGTGCGCTGGCGTTCGCGGCCGCGGGGGGGCTGGGTCTTGCGCTTGCGGCCTGGCGCGTGCCTGCCGAAGGCGACGCGCGCACGATTGCGGTTGTCGCGAAAAGATTCACATACGATCCGGACGAGATCCACTTGAAGGTCGACGAAGCGATCGCGCTGGAGCTGCGCTCGCTCGATGTCGTGATGGGCTTCAACTGTCCGGACCTCAAGCTCCGGACCGATATCCTGCCCGGGCGGGTCACGCGGCTGGAATTACGCCCCGACAAGGCAGGTACGTTCCCCTTCTTCTGCGACGTATTCTGCGGGTCGGGTCACGAGGACATGAACGGCGCGTTCATTGTCGAGGCGTGATCGTTCGCGACCCTCCCGCGAGTGGATTTGCGACGTGCCTGGCTTGCGGATCAGTGGACGGTCCGTCGGAACATGAATCGGCCGTCCTTAAAATCGACCGGCACCACGTCCTTGGGTCCGACCTTTCCTTCCAGCACGAGTTTTGCGATCGGGTTCTCGATCTGCTGCTGAATGGCGCGTTTCAGCGGGCGCGCTCCGTAGACCGGATCGAATCCCACCTTGGCGATTTCCGCCAGGGCCGAATCGCTGACCACGAGCTTCAGGTCCTGGGCGGCCAGGCGAGCCTCGAGGCGGCGCAGCTGCAGCCGGGCAATCGCCTCGATCTGCTGGCGATCGAGCGCCCGGAACACGACGATTTCGTCGATCCGGTTAACGAACTCGGGACGGAAATGCCGGCGTACTTCGCCCATTACCGCCTCTTTGATCAGGTCCGGATCCTGGCCGGCCATGCGCTGGATATCGTGCGAGCCGAGGTTCGACGTCATCACAATCACCGTGTTCTTGAAATCGACGGTGCGGCCCTGCCCGTCGGTCATACGACCGTCGTCCAGCACCTGCAGCAGCACGTTGAACACGTCGCTGTGCGCCTTCTCCACTTCATCCAGCAGGATCACGCTGTAGGGCTTGCGTCGCACCTGCTCGGTGAGCTGGCCGCCCTCCTCATAGCCGACGTAGCCCGGCGGTGCACCGATCAGTCGCGCGACCGAATGGCGCTCCATGTACTCGGACATGTCGATCCGAATCAGATGTTCTTCGCTGTCGAACAGAAACTCGGCCAAGGCCTTGCACAGTTCGGTCTTGCCGACCCCCGTCGGGCCGAGGAACAGGAACGAGCCGTACGGGCGCCCTGTGTCGGCCAGTCCGGCGCGCGAGCGGCGGATCGCGTCCGAAACCAGGCGAACCGCCTCGTCCTGGCCAACTACACGCGCGTGCAGATACTCCTCCATTTTGAGCAGCTTCTCGCGCTCTCCCTGCATCATTTTGGCGACCGGGATGCCGGTGGCGCGCGAGACGACCTCGGCGATCTCTTCGGCGCCGACCTCTTTGCGCAGCAGCTTGAACTCGCGTTTGCCCGCGCCCGACTCGGCTTCCTTCAGCTGCCTCTCCAGCGCGGGTAGTTTTCCGTACTGGATTTCCGCCAGCTTGTCGAACTGCCCGCGGCGCTGCAGATCATTCATCTGAGCCTTCAGGCGGTCGATTTCGGCCTTGATCTGCGCCGCGCCTTGGACGGCGGCCTTTTCCGCACGTAGCACCTCGTCCAGGTCTGCGTACTCACGCTCCAAGCGCCGGATCTCGGTTTCGATCAGCTCCAGCCGGCGGCGCGAGGCCTCGTCGCTTTCCTTCTTGACCGCCTCGCGCTCGATCTTCAGCTGGATCAAGCGTCGATCCAGCCGGTCCATCGACTCGGGCTTGGAGTCGATCTCCATCTTGATGCGGGCGGCCGCCTCGTCGATCAGGTCGATCGCCTTGTCGGGCAGGAAGCGGTCCGTGATGTACCGGTGCGACAGTTCCGCCGCCGCGACGATCGCCGGATCGGTGATCTCGACGCCATGGTGCAGCTCGTAGCGCTCCTGCAGGCCGCGCAGGATCGCGATCGTCGATTCGACGCTCGGCTCGTCGATCAACACCTTCTGGAAGCGGCGTTCCAGCGCCGCGTCCTTCTCGATGTACTTGCGGTATTCGTCCAGTGTCGTGGCGCCGATGCAGTGCAGCTCGCCACGCGCAAGCGCCGGTTTCAGCATGTTACCCGCGTCGATCGCCCCCTCTGCCTTGCCAGCGCCAACCATCGTGTGAATCTCGTCGATGAACACGATCGTGCGCCCCTCCTCGGCCGCGATCTCCTTCAGCACCGCCTTCAAGCGCTCCTCGAATTCGCCGCGGTACTTGGCGCCGGCCAGCATGGCTGCCAGGTCGAGCGTCAAAACGTGTTTGCCCTTCAGCGTCTCCGGGACCTCCTCGTTGACGATCCGTTGGGCCAGCCCTTCGACGATGGCCGTCTTGCCCACCCCAGGCTCGCCGATCAGCACCGGATTGTTCTTGGTGCGCCGCTGCAGAATCTGGATCGCCCGGCGGATCTCGTCGTCGCGTCCAATCACCGGATCGAGCTTGCCCTGGCGCGCGCGCTCAGTCAGATCGATCGTGTATTTCTTGAGTGCTTCGCGCTGACCTTCCGATTCCGGAGAATCGACTCCAGCGCCGCCGCGTACCGCATCGATCGCTCCTTCCAGAGACTTGCGCGCCACGCCATGCTCGCGTACGACGCGACCAGCCTCGCTCTTGTCGTCCGCCAGCGCAAGCAGAAACATCTCGCTTGCGATGTAGGCATCTCCGCGCCGCTGCGCTTCCTTGTCCGCCTGGTTCAACAGGGCTACCAGGTCTCTGCCGATTTGCACCTGCCCGCCGGTGCCCTCCACCTGCGGCAGCCTCTTGAGCGCGGCGTCGACTGACGCCGCCAGAGGCGTGGTCGCTACTCCGGCACGCTGCAGCAGCGAGCGGGCCGCGCCATCGGGCTGGCGAAGCATCGCGGCGAGCACATGCAGCGGCTCGATGTACTGCTGGTCGTTGCCGACGGCAATCGACTGCGCGTCAGCGAGCGCTTCCTGGAATTTGGTGGTCAAACGGTCCTGTCGCATGGCACGGCAACGTTCCCGGGGGTCGTCCTAGCGATAGTTTGGGCGCCTTGGCCGCAATTTCAACCACTGCTGCCGGCTCAACCGGCGCTCAAGCGAACGCCCGCACGGTTGCAATTCCCAGCGCTGTAAGGACAAGGGAACCGCCCAAGTGTGCGGCCGCGGTCGCAATCGCCCAAGAAAGCTGGCCCCGCGCCAACAGCGTGACAACCTCGGCCGAAAATGTCGAGAAGGTCGTCAGCCCGCCCAGGAACCCCGTAATAGCGAACAGTCTCCATTCAGGAGCGAGCCCCTGGTTTTGTGCAAATAGCGCAACCGCCACTCCAACCAGGTAGCCGCCGATCAAGTTCGCCGCCAGGGTTCCGAGCGGAACAGCAGGAAACAGTGGGTTGAGGCGCAAGCCCAACCACCAGCGCGCCCATGCCCCCAGAGCAGATCCCAGGCCGACCGCGCCGAACGCCATCCACACGGCGGCGCGAGGCATCAGCTACGCGATGCGTGCGGGTCCGACCGCTGCCAAATGGCGCGCGCCACCTCGTCCGACGCGCGCGCCTCCACCCAGTGCGACCCCTGGGGCGTGCTCTCCTTCTTCCAGAAGGGCGCGTCCGTTTTCAGGTAATCGATCAGGAAACGGCACGCGTCGAATGCCTCGTGGCGGTGCACGCCGCTGACCGCCACCAGCACGATCGGATCGCACGGAGCGATTGTTCCGACCCGGTGCACGATCAACGCGTCGATGATGTTCCAGCGTTTGCGCGCCTGTGCGACGATGTCCTCCAGCGCACGTTCCGTCATCCCAGGGTAGTGCTCCAGAGTCATCTGCAGCACTTCGCGCCCCTCGTTGATGTCGCGTGCAACGCCTACAAAGATCGCCAGCGCGCCCACCGCCGGGTTCTGGCCATGCAGGGCAGCCAGCTCTGCACCGACGTCGAACCTCTCATGCTGGATGCGCACCATAGGATCGCCCCGTTCCGGCTTCACCCGCCTGTTTTCATCCACCTGTGACGGGCGGAAAGAACGCCACTTCGGCGCCCTCGCGCAGCCGTGTCGCGTCGGCCGCCATCGACTTGTCGACCGCGGCGCGCACAGCGCGCGCTTCGGCAAAAGCAGAGCTCCACGGAGCGCCGCGCTGAGCAAGCCAGGCCCGCAAGTCACCGACGGTCGCCACAGCCGCTGGCACCTCGAGGTCCTCGCCGGACCGCCCGATTGCATCGCGCAAGCGCGCGAAGTACAGGATCGACAGTTTCAACCGAACAACTCCGAAAACGGAAGGTACGGGACAATATCGCCGCGCACCACCTTGCTGCCGGCAGCGATATCGGCGAGCCCATCGGCCCACGCCGCCGAGGTCAGCACCGCCGCATTCTGCACCGGAAACGCCTCCAGCGTGCCCTGCCCGGTCACACGCACGCGCAGGAATTCACGGCGCAGCCCGCCCTGTGCGATCTCGAAATCGGCACGCATCGGGATCGCCCTCGGCGCCAGGTCGACAGCTCCCTGCCGCTTCAGGATGAACGGTCGTGCCAGTATGGAGAACGTGACGAGGCCGGAGACCGGATTTCCCGGCAGCCCGATGAATGGGACGCCGCGCACGTGCCCGAACGCAAGCGGCTTACCGGGCTTGATCGCCACCTGCCACAAATCGATCGCTCCTTCGGCTTGCACGGCGGCGCGAACATGATCGGCTTCGCCTACCGATACGCCGCCGCAGCTCAAAACGAGATCGGCCGCCACCGCGTCGGCGGCGCGAGCAAGCGCGCTGCGAGTGGCATCCAGACGGTCTGGCACGATTCCCAGGTCGACGACTTCGCAGCCCACCGCGCGCAACAGGCCGGAAAGCAGGAAGCGATTCGAGTTATAGATTTGACCCGGCGCGAGGGGTTCGCCCGGCATTACCAGTTCATCACCGGTAAAGAGCACCGCAACGCGCAGCCGCCGATACACGGTCAGCCGGGTCACGCCCACCGAGGCCGCTAGCCCAAGGTGCGGCGGGCGCAAGCGCGCTCCACGCTCCATCACGCGCGCGCCGGCGGCAATGTCCATTCCAGCTGGGCGGATCCATTGCCCCGGAACCGGAATCGAAAGCACGAGAACCGCTCCGTCCTGCTGCTGCGTGGCTTCCTGCGGGACGATCGCGTCGCAGCCCGGCGGGATCGGCGCACCGGTGAAGATTCGCGCCGCTGACCCGGCAGCTAGGCTCGCGCCCACCTGCCCGGCCTGGATGCGTTGGGACACCGGAAGCCGAGCTGGCACTGCCGGTACGTCCGCGCACCGGACCGCGTATCCATCCATCTCGGAGTTCGCCAACGGAGGCACCGCAACGCTCGATACGACCGGCTCGGCCAGCACTCTGCCGAGCGCCTCCATCGTCGCAACCACTTCGGTCTGCGCCACTGGCGTGGCTTGCGCCAACAGCTGCTCGAGCGCTCGATCGAGCGAAATCATCGTTCCGTTCCCACCGTGCGCACGATTTTGCCTGAATCGAACGGACCGCCAACTATGACAATGCGCCGAGCGCTTTCATTGGCCGGCGCGCGACTCGATGTAGCGGCGGATCTGCGCGGCGTCGGGCGGCATTCTTTCGAAACGCTGAGGAGCCGCCATCATCCGCTGCATCGGCTCCGTCAGATGGGGCGCTTGCCCGATTGCTTCGACGATCGTGTCGGAAAACTTCACTGCTTGTGCCGTCTCCAGGCAGATCATCGGCACGCCGGGCTGCGCCCATTCGCGCGCGACTTTGATCCCATCTGCGGTATGCGGGTCCACGATCCGGCCGCTTGCCTGGTACACCGAACGGATCGTCGCCAGGCGGTCCGCGTGCGTACTGCGCCCGGACCCGAATCCCCACCCCGCCGCGCCCCGCCAGTGCGGCGTGCGGGTCAGATCGAACTCGCCGTGCGCTTGCAGCCCCGCCCAGAGGTCGCGAACCAGCGCGCAGTCGCGCTCCACGATATCGAACACGAAGCGCTCCAGGTTGGAAGCCTTCGAAATGTCCATCGATGGGCTGCTGGTGGCGACCGTCTCCTCGCGGCTGCGCACCCGGTACCGCCCGGTCTGGAAAAACTCGTCGAGGACGTCGTTCTCGTTGGTGGCAACGACGAGCCGTTCGATCGGCAGCCCCATTTTGCGGGCGATCCAGCCGGCCAGCACGTTGCCAAAATTGCCCGACGGCACGCAGAACGACACCGGATCGCCGTCTTGTTTGGTGGCCGCAAAGTACGCGCGAAAGTAATAGACCGCCTGCGCAGCGACCCGTGCCCAATTGATCGAATTGACGGCAGCCATTTTGTGGGTGCGTTTGAAATCGACGTCAGAGGCGATCTCCTTGACGACGTCCTGGCAGTCGTCGAATGTGCCATCGACCGCGATATTGAAGATGTTCGCGTCGCGCAGGCAGTACATCTGCGCCTGCTGGAATGCGCTCATGCGCCTGTAGGGGGAAAGCATGAACACGCGGATCGCGGGCCGCCCCCTCATTGCATACTCGGCCGACGAGCCGGTATCGCCCGAGGTTGCGCCGACGACGTTCAACGTCCCGGGGCCCGTAGCGAGCTCGAACTCGAACAGCGCACCCAACAGCTGCATCGCCAGGTCCTTGAACGCCAGCGTCGGGCCACCGGCGAGGTGCAACAGCTTCAGGCCCGGCTCGAGGTCCGTCAGAGGCGTCACCGCCTCATTGCTGAACTGCGGGGCGGCGTACACGTTCTGTGTCATCCGCGCCAGCTCCCCTTGCGGATAATCGTCGGCGTACAGGCGCATGACTTCGCACGCGAGCTGCGGATACGCGAGCGAGCGCCACCGTTGCAGCATCGCCCGGTCCACTTGCGGGTAACCGTCGGGAATCATCAGGCCGCCGTCCGGAGCCAAGCCTTCGAGCAGAACAGCGCGAAACGGCGCGGGCGGCGCTAGCCCACGCGTAGAAGCGTACATCATGAGGGCACTTCGATCAGGGAACTTCTATCAGAGCAATTCTTCCTGCCGGATCCGGATCACCGGGGCCAGAACGGTCGGCAGGGCCTCGATCCGGCGCAGCGCCACGCCGACGTCACGCTCGAGCGCATCGTGGGTGAGCAGAATAATGTCGGTCTGATTCTCCCCCTCGCCCGGTTCACGCTGAAACATTGCGTCGATCGAGATCCGGTGATCGGCCAGAACGCGCGCGATATCGGCCAGCACACCGGGCCGATCGGCGACGCGCATCCGGAAGTAGTAGGAGGTGACCGTGTCCTCGATGCCGAGCCACGGCAGATCCACCAGCGCGTCGGGCTGGAAGGCCAGATGGGGAACGCGGTTGTCCGGGTCGGCGGTATGCATCCGCGTCACATCGACCAGATCGGCCACTACGGCCGATGCGGTGGCCTCGGCACCGGCGCCAGGACCGTAGTACAGCGTGGTGCCAACCGCATCGCCCTTGACGAGCACCGCATTCATCGGGCCCTCGACGCTCGCCAGCAGTCGCTGCATCGGAACCAGCGTCGGGTGTACCCGCAGTTCGATCCCGCTGGAAGTGCGCTTGGTGATGCCGAGCAGCTTGATGCGGTAGCCCAATTGCTCCGCATAGCGGATGTCGGCCGCGGCCAGCTTGCCGATTCCCTCGATGTATGCGGCCTCGAAGCGGATCGGCACGCCGAAGGCGATCGAACACAGGATCGCCAGTTTGTGTGCAGCGTCGACGCCGTCGATGTCGAAGCGCGGATCGGCTTCGGCGTAGCCCAGCTTTTGCGCCTGCGCGAGCACCGATTCGAACGATGCCCCGGTCGCTCGCATCTGGCTCAGAATGAAGTTGCTGGTGCCGTTGATGATGCCGGCGATCCATTCGATCCGGTTGGCGGTGAGACCCTCGCGCAACGCCTTGATGATCGGAATTCCACCGGCCACCGCTGCCTCGAACGCCACCATCACTCCCGCGCGGTGGCCCGCAGCGAAGATCTCATTGCCGTGCAAGGCCAACAGCGCTTTGTTGGCCGTCACGACGTGCTTGTGTCTACCGATTGCCTCGAGCACGAGCGCACGCGCAGGCTCGACTCCGCCGATCAACTCCACCACGATATCGATACCCGACCGGAGCGCAAGCGCGCGCGGATCGTCCGTGACCTCCACCTCGGCACCGACTACGGCGCGCGCTCGGGCCGCGTCGCGCACGGCAACGGCGACAACCTCGATGCCGCGGCCCGCACGGCGCCGAATCTCCTCCTGGTTCCGGCGCAGCAGCTCGTATGTGCCGTGGCCCACGGTACCCAGGCCGAGCAGGCCTACCTGGATCGGCTTCATATCCTGAAATCGCGAAAGCGGCCCGGCCACAATCGCAGTTGCGGCCGCAATCGCCTCACGCTGCCCTGGAAACCAGCGCATCGCGTCGGAACATGTCGCGGATGCCACGCACGGCCTGGCGAATCCGGTGTTCGTTCTCGATCAGCGCGAAACGGACGTGCGAATCGCCGTACTCGCCGAAGCCGATCCCGGGCGACACGGCGACCTTGGCCTGCGCGAGCAGTTTCTTGGCGAACGCCAACGATCCCTGCTCCTGGTACGGCTGAGGGATCTGCGCCCATACGTACATCGACGCCCGCGGCACCTCGACCGGCCAGCCGGCTTCGTGCAGGCCCTTGGCGAGCACGTCGCGCCGACTCTGGTACTGCGAGCGGATCTGCGCCACGCAGTCCTGAGGGCCTTCGAGGGCGGCGATCGATGCCACCTGGATCGGCGTGAACGTGCCGTAGTCGTGGTAGCTCTTGATCCGAGCCAAGGCTGTCACCAGATCGCGGTTGCCGACCATGAAGCCGATCCGCCAGCCCGCCATGTTGTAGCTCTTGCTCAGCGTGAAGAATTCCACCGCGACTTCGCGCGCGCCCTCGACCTGCAAAATCGATGGGGCCCGGTAGCCGTCGAACACGATGTCTGCATATGCCAGATCGTGCACGACGTAAATGCCATGCGCGCGAGCAAGCTCGACCACCCGCTGGAAAAAATCCAGGTCGACGCATTGCGCGGTCGGGTTGCTCGGGAAACCGAGCACGATCATTCGGGGCTTGGGAAGCGACTCGCGGATGGCTCGCTCCAATTCGCCAAAAAAATCGACCCCGGCCGTGATCCGGATCGATCGAACGTCGGCCCCGGCGATAATCGCGCCGTAGATGTGGATCGGGTAGCTAGGGTTCGGCACCAGCACGGTGTCCCCCCGCTCCAAAGTCGCCAGCATCAGGTGCGCCAGGCCTTCCTTGGAGCCGATCGTGACGATTGCCTCTGAATCCGGATCGATCTCGACCTGAAAGCGGTCGCGGTACCAACCCGCAATCGCTCGGCGTAGCCGCGGGATGCCGCGCGAGACCGAATAGCCATGGGTGTCGGGGCGGCGTACGGCTTCCGTCAGCTTATCGACGATGTGCTGGGGCGTCGGACCGTCCGGGTTGCCCATGCTCATGTCGATGATGTCCTCCCCACGGCGCCGAGCGGCCATCTTCAGCTCGGTGGTGATGTTGAATACGTATGGGGGGAGCCGCTTGATGCGGGGGAACTCTGGTGAGGTGTGCTCCATTTGACGCTCTTTCTGTGCATAATTTACCCGAAATGCGGGAGATGCATTGAAACTGCATGAGCAGCGCGACACGCACTTAAATGCGGTCACCGGCTACGGCCCCGGCTATATCGAGATCAACGGCGTGCGACACGCCGGCAACCTGCTCCTCGCGACTGCGTCGGTGCAGCGTTGGGACGTATCCGGATTCGATCAACTGGGGCCCGAGGACTTCGAGCCGGTACTGCAAGCGAAACCGGAGTTGGTTCTCCTCGGTACCGGCGCGCGCCACCGAAGCGTGTCGCCCCGCCTGACCGCCTTTTTGGCGCGCAGCGGTGTCGGGCTGGAAGCAATGGATACACAGGCCGCCTGCCGAACGTTCAACATCCTCGCCGGCGACGGCCGGCGCGTGGTCGGCGCCATACTGCAGGAGGAGGACCAGAAGTGACCGTCAAACTTGGCGAGCCGGTGCCGGACTTTGCGGCGCCGTCCAGCGGCGGCGATTTTCGCCTGTCCGATGCACGCGGCGGTCCGCTGCTGATCTACTTTTATCCGAAGGACAACACGTCCGGGTGTACCGCCGAGAGCCAGGATTTCGCGACCGCGCACGCCCGTTTCGCCGAGAGCGGCGCTCGCATCGTCGGTGTCTCGCGCGACAACATGCAATCGCACTTGGCGTTCAAACGAAAACTCGATCTGCCGTTCGAGCTGATCACCGACAGCGACGAGCGGCTGTGCAAACTATTCGGCGTGATCAAAGACAAGACGATGTACGGCAAGCCTGTGCGCGGAATCGAGCGCAGCACATTCTTACTCGATCAAGACGGGATCCTGCGGCGCGAATGGCGCGGAGTGAAGGTGCCGGGGCACGTCGAGGAAACGCTTGCCGCTGTGCGCTCCCTTCGCTGACCATTCACACCATTTCCTGCGCATCCACGAACACACGAGCACATGCCGCTTCCAAAGCCTCCCGCAAAGCCCGGCACGGTCCTGCTGCCGTCCGAATCGACTCCGCCACCCCGCGCGCGCCGCGCCGCACCGGCGCCTGCAGCGCCCCAGACGCCAGCGCGCGAGCGTCCGGCGGCGCATCTGGCTCTGGTACCGGCACCGGCCACCGCGCGGCCGCGCACCCAGCCTCGCAAACAGCGAGCCCCCAGCGGCCGCCCGAGGCTCTTCGTGCTGGACACCAACGTGCTGATGCACGACCCGACCAGCCTGTTCCGCTTCGAAGAGCACGACATCTTTCTGCCGATGATGACGCTGGAGGAGCTCGACAGCCACAAAAAGGGCATGTCCGAGCTCGCTCGCAACGCGCGCCAGGCCAGCCGGTCGCTCGACGCACTCGTAGCAGCGTGCCGCGATCCGATCGAACAAGGCATTGCGCTGTCGTCGCTGGGCAACTCCGAGGCGACCGGGCGCTTGTTCCTGCAGACCGAGGCGATCATCGAGGCTCTGCCCGCGAGCCTTCCGGCCGGGAAAGCCGACAACCACATCCTGGGCGTGGTGCGGGCGCTGAGCCGCGCGCGCACCGACTGCGACGTCGTGTTGGTGTCCAAGGACATCAACATGCGCGTGAAAGCGCGCGCGCTCGGCTTAACTGCCGAGGATTACACGAACGACAAGGTGCTGGAGGACACCGATGTCCTGTACACCGGCGTCCTGGCGCTGCCGGAAGACTTCTGGGAGCGACACTCGAAGCAGATGGAATCGTGGCAGCAGGCGGGGACCACTTTTTACCGAATCGCCGGCCCGCTGGTGTCGGAGCTGCTGATCAACCAGTTCGTGTTCTTGGAATCGGCCACTCCGCCGTTCTACGCCCAGGTCAAGGAGATCCGCGGAAAGACCGCTGTGCTGCGGGTGCTGCGGGACTACCTGCACGCGAAGAATTCGGTATGGGGAATTACCGCGCGCAACCGTGAACAGAGCTTCGCGTTGAACCTACTGATGGACGCGGAGTGCGACTTCGTCACGCTGATCGGGCAGGCCGGCACGGGCAAGACGCTGCTGGGTCTGGCGGCGGGACTGGCGCAGACGCTGGAGTCGCGCCGCTATTCAGAGATCATCGTCACACGCGCGACCGTTCCGCTCGGAGAGGACATTGGCTTCCTGCCGGGAACCGAAGAGGAGAAGATGGCGCCGTGGATGGGCGCGTTGGAGGACAACCTCGAGGTGCTGAATCGGGGCGGAGACGCTGCCGGCGATTGGGGCCGAGCAGCGGCCACGGATCTGATCCGCAGCCGGATCCGAATCAAGGCGATGAGCTTCATGCGCGGCCGCACGTTCATCAGCAAATACCTGATCATCGACGAGGCGCAGAACCTCACCCCGAAGCAGATGAAGACGTTGATCACGCGCGCAGGCCCCGGCACCAAGGTCGTCTGCGTGGGCAACATCGCGCAGATCGACACGCCGTATCTGACCGAGGGAAGCTCCGGCCTGACGTACGTGGTGGACCGGTTCAAGGGCTGGCCGCATGCCGGCCACGTCACGCTGCTGCGGGGCGAGCGCTCCCGGCTGGCCGATCACGCAGCCGAGGCGCTCTAGTGGCGATGTAGGGTGAATCCTGTCGCTACTGCCCTTGGCCCGATTCACCGAGGCGGCCAAAGCCAATCTCCCGTAGCCAATGATCCGCAGCCCTACGCGAACTGCGGGCCGGCCCCCCGCGCCAGATTGTCGAAGCGCGTGAACTCGCCGCCGAAGCGCAGGTTCACCCGCCCGATCGGGCCGTTGCGCTGCTTGCCGATGATGATCTCGGCGATGCCCTTGTCGGAGGTGTCCGGGTTGTAAACTTCGTCGCGGTAAATGAACAGAATCACGTCGGCGTCCTGCTCGATCGCGCCCGACTCGCGCAGATCCGACATCACCGGGCGCTTGTCGGTGCGGGATTCGACGGTCCGGTTCAGCTGGGAAAGGGCCACGACGGGGACTTTCAGCTCCTTGGCGAGCGCCTTGAGCGAGCGCGAGATCTCCGAGATCTCGGTTGCGCGGTTTTCACCGGTCGCGGTGGCGGTCATCAGTTGCAGGTAATCGACGATCACTAAGCCCAGCTGCTTGTATTCGCGTGCGAGGCGCCGCGCACGAGCGCGCAGCTCCAGCGCGTTCAACGCTGCCGTTTCGTCGATATACAGCGGCGCAGCATGCATCCGCTCGATCGCTTCGGTCAGGCGCGGCCAGTCCTCATCGTTCAGACGTCCGGTGCGAAGCCGCTGCTGGTCAATGCGCCCGACCGAGCCCAGCATCCGAAGCGCGACCTGCGATGCCCCCATTTCCATCGAGAAGAGCGCAACCGGCATTTCAAGGTCGATTGCCACGTGCTCGCCGATGTTCAGTGCAAGTGCGGTCTTTCCCATCGAGGGACGTCCCGCGATGACAACTAGATCGCCGGGCTGCAAGCCGCTGGTCTTCGAGTCCAGGTCAACGAACCCGGTCGGCACGCCGGTGACGTCGCTCGCGCCCGCTCGCTCGAACAGCTCCTGCACCCGCTCGACCACGCGCGTCAGCAGCGGTTCGAGGCGGACGAAGCCGGCGCGGTCGCGGGCACCCTGCTCCGCGATCCGGAACACTTTGCCTTCCGCATCATCCAGGATTTGCTTGGCGTCCCGGCCTTGTGGTTCGAGTGCCGAGACCGCGATCTCCTCGCCGACCGTGACCAGACGCCGCAAAATGGCGCGCTCATGCACGATTTCCGCGTAGCGTCGGATATTCGCGGCCGAGGGAGTGTTTTGCGCGAGCGCGTTCAAGTACGCCAGCCCGCCACAGTCGCCGGCCCGCCCGGCCAGCTGCAGGCCCTCGAACACCGTCACGGTGTCGGCCGGTTTGTTCTGATCGATCAGACGTGAAATTTGCTGGAAGATCAGGCGGTGGTCGTGCCGGTAGAAATCTTCGACCGCCAGCCGATCGCCGATTCGATCCCACGCGTTGTTGTCCAGCAGCAAACCGCCCAGAACCGACTGCTCGGCCTCGACTGAATGCGGCGGCGTGCGCACCGCCGCCAGCTGGGCATCGGCCGGCGTCGAGCTCATGGCGTCGATCGTGCTGTCGATCGCGCTGTTGACGCTGTTGACCGAAATGGCCGCCGGCAGCTCAGGCGGCGTCGCTCAGGACCGAGACCGTGATTTCGACCACCACGTCCGAGTGAAGCGCAAGCTGGACTTTGTGATCGCCCACCGTCTTGAGCGGACCCTGCGGCATTCGGACTTGGGCCTTGGTGATCTGGAAACCTTGCTGGTTGACCGCCTCGGCGATGTCGTAGTTTGTGACCGACCCGAACAGGCGTCCGTCGACGCCCGCGCGGGCCGGAATCTGCACGGTCAGGCCCGCCAAACGGCCGCCGACCCCTTGTGCCGCCTCCAGCCGATCGGCATGTGCCTTTTCCAGCTCGGCGCGCCGGCCCTCGAACTCCTTGAGTGCCGCCTCGGTGGCGCGCTTCGCCTTGCCTTGCGGGATCAGGTAGTTGCGCGCAAAGCCGTCCTTGACTTTGACGACATCACCGAGCTGGCCCAAATGGCCCAGCTTTTCCAGAAGGATTACTTGCATTGCACTCTCCTGCCCGCCTTCGGGGATTTCGCCCTCAGTGATTGTCCGTGTACGGCAACAGTGCCAGGAAGCGCGCCCGCTTGATCGCCGTATCGAGCTGGCGTTGGTAGTGCGCCTTCGTTCCGGTAAGGCGAGCGGGGATGATCTTGCCGTTGTCCAGAATGAAGTCGCGCAGCGTCTCGATGTCCTTGTAGTCGATCATCTCGACTTTCTCGGCCGTAAAGCGACAGAACTTGCGCCGCTTGAACAACGCATTTTGCTGTTGTCCGCGCCGTCCCGTGCCGCCTCGTCCGGTCGGCTTGCCCTTGGTGGATTTGCTCGCTCTGCGTCCGAAAGGCATTTTTTCCTCAACTCCCTGCTTGATCGTCCCGACTGCTTCCTGTCGCAATACTTCGTATGGCCGTCAAATGCAAAACCAATCTGCTGGATCGGCGCGTGCGAGGTGCCAGGAAGCCCGACAGCTCCAGCCGCGCGCCGAGGGCCTCGCGTTCCAACAGGTCCGCCACGGCGCCCAAAGCGACGGCGCCCATCACAAACTCCACCGTGCGCGGCAACCCCGCTTCGATCACCTCACACCGGTGCTGGATCCGCGCCTCCAGCACCGCCACCCCGGCCGGCGTGCGCCGCAGCGCGCCGCGTTCCACAAGGAAGCCAGCGAGCCGAACCTCGTTGTCCCCGTCGTTCACCTCGCCGTCGTTCACCTCGCCGCCGCTCACCCCGTCCTGCCGCGACGATCACCGATCCGGCCGGCGATGTCGAACAGCGCCGCGCAGGTGCGGGCCGCGCATTTCCAGCCCGCGCATTGCAGCCCGCGCATTGCAGCCCGCGCATTGCAGCCCGATCAGCCAGCCTGCTCCGAGGCCGCCTTGCGCGCCTCCTCTCTTTCGACGATTTTCATCATCGGAGAGGGTCCCGTCTGCGCCAACTTCATTCCAACCGTCAAATGTCGCAGCACAGCGTCGTTGTAGCGGAAACCGTGCTCGAGCTCATCCAGCGTGGCCTTGCCGCACTCCACATTCATCAGCACGTAGTGCGCTTTGACCAGCTTGTCGATTGGATAGGCGAGCTGGCGCCGGCCCCAGTCCTCGACACGGTGAATTTTTCCGCCCTGCGCCGTCACGAGCGCACGGTAGCGCTCGATCATTCCCGGCACCTGCTCGCTCTGGTCCGGATGGACGATGAAACAGATCTCGTAGTGACGCATCGCGCTCCCTCTGGATGAAGCCACCCGGAGCGTCTTTCCGGTGTGGCAAGGAACAAACGCAAGATTTTACCTTACTTGTGCGTCATCCGAGACCGCCCCGGAAGCGCTGGGGCTTGCGCCGCGACCAGCGCTCCTCTGGCGGCGCGTTTCGAACAGGCAGACGCCAGCCGCGACCGAAACGTTCAAGCTTTCGACCTGCCCCCCCAGCGGGATGCTCGCCAGTTCGTCGCAGCGCTCGCGCGTGAGTCGCCGCAGGCCGTGCCCCTCGGCACCCAGCGCCCAGGCCAGCGGACCGCCTAGGTTCACCGCGTAAATACTGCGCGAGGCTGTGTGATCGGCGCCGACGATTCGCACCCCGGCCTCCTTGATCTCGTCCATCGACCTCGCAAGATTCACCACAGCGATCACCGGCAACGACTCGATCGCTCCGCTGGCCGCCTTAAGCGCTGCGGACGAAAGAGGTGCGCTGCGGTCGCGCGGCAGCACCACTGCCTGCACCGCCGCAGCCTCTGCCGTCCGCAGACAAGCCCCGAGGTTGCGCGGATCGGTGATCCCGTCCAACAACATCAAAAGCGAATCGGACCCGATCCGCTCGAGGATTTGTGCAAGAGACCGCGCCGGCTGCACCGCTTCGCACAGTGCCACTACCCCCTGATGACGAGTGCCGCCCGCAAGCGCCTGCAGGCGCGCAGATTCCGCCGCGATCGGCCGCACCCGGGCGTGCTGGGCGCGCTCCAATAGCTGCTGCATTCGCCCATCCCGGCGGGTCGCGTCGTAATACAGCGATTCGATCGTGTCCGGGGAGTTGCGCAATCTGGCGGTGACTGCGTGAAATCCCGCCACCACCGTGTGCCGACTCATCGGGAAGCACCCCGCCGCCGCCCCTTACGCCCTCCGACTCCGACTTTCCCGCGTCGCTGGGCGTGCGCGGCAGGCTCCGCTGAACGAAGTGCGAACTTCGCCGCTCGGCGTGCCTTGCGCGCGCTACGCGCCGATGCACGTTGATCGACTGCGCCGTCCGCGCCTCGGGTTTTCTGCGCGGCGTCCCGCCCATTAGGGCGGCTCGGGACAGCTCCCGGCCGCACCAGGCGGAAGTCGATCCGCCGCGCCTCCAGGTCAACGCGAGCGACCTGCACCGTAAGTCGATCTCCCAGCCGAAAGCGCAGCCCCGTGCGCTCGCCTCGCAGCTCATGGAGCCCCTCGTTGAAGTGGAAGTACTCGGACCCCAGCTCCGAGACGTGCACCAGGCCCTCTACGTACAAATCGTCCAGGATCACGAATGCCCCAAACGGCACAACGGCAGAGATCGACCCCGTGAAAGTCTCGCCGACGCGCTCGCGGACGTAGTAGCTCTTCAGCCATGCTTCGACGTCGCGCGAGGCCTCGTCGGCTCGGCGTTCGTTGGCCGAGCACAGAACCCCAAGGCGCTCCCAGCTCGCCATCGCCGATGCGCCATTGCCCACGGAACCGTCCAGTCCGTAAAGGGTCGGATCGAAGCGCCGACCGGCAAGCAATGCCCGAATCGCGCGGTGCACAAGCAGATCCGGATACCGTCGGATTGGAGAGGTGAAGTGTGCATACGCGGGATACGCCAGGCCGAAATGGCCGCTGTTGTGCGGCGTATAGATCGCCTGCTGCATCGATCGCAGTACCGTCGTCTGCAGCAACTGGGCGTCGGCGCGCGCACGGACCGCTCGCAACAGTTTGGCGTAATGGTGAGGTTGGGGTACCGCACCGCCGTCGAGCTGCAGGCCGAACGCGCGCAGCGAGGTGCGCAGCGCCTCCAGCTTCGCCGGCGTCGGCCCCTCGTGTACCCGGTACAGCGTGTGCTGCCGCCCCCGTTGCAGGAAGTCGGCAGCGCACACGTTCGCTGCCAGCATGCATTCCTCGATCAGCCGATGGGCGTCGTTGCGCACGCGCGGGACGATTCGCTCGATCCGACCGTTCGCATCGCAGACGATCTGCGTCTCGACCGTGTCCAACTCGAGCGCGCCGCGCTGATCCCGGCGCGCAACCAGCACCTCGTACAGCTCGTGCAAATTGCGCAGCTGCGGCAGTAAGGACTGCAGGCGCCGCTGGGCGGGCGAATCGGGAACCGAGAGCGCCTCCCACACCTCCGTGTACGTCAAGCGTGCGCGCGACTGGATCAGCGCGGGGTAGAACTGATATGCGTGGATCGCTCCCTTGGGACCGATCACGATGTCGCACACCATCGCCACCCGCTCGACTCCTGGATTGAGCGAACACAGGCCGTTGGAAAGGCGCTCCGGCAGCATCGGAATCACGCGGCGCGGGAAGTAAACGGAGGTCGAACGTGCTTGTGCTTCCCGGTCCAGCGCGCTACCCGGTCCGACGTAGTGGCCAACGTCCGCAATCGCAACGATCAGGCGCCAACCCTTGCGGCCGATCGCCTCGCAGTACACGGCGTCGTCGAAGTCGCGTGCGTCCTCCCCGTCGATCGTCACCAGCGGGATGTCGCGCAGGTCGACGCGCGACTTGCGGTCGGCCGCACGTACCTCCGCGGGCAGCGCTTGCGCTTCACGTAGGGCTGCCTCCGGAAACTGATGCGGGACGGCGAATTTGCGTACCGCGATCTCGATCTCCATTCCTGGGTCATCGATCTCGCCGAGCACCTCGGTCACCCGGCCAATCGGCTGCACGTAGCGCTGCGGCTGCTGGATGATCTCGACCACAACGACCTGGCCGTGACGGGCTTCTCCGGCGCCGTGTGGCGGTACCAGGATGTCATGCTGAATACGCTGGTCCTCCGGAACGACGATGGTGACGCCGCGTTCGTTCAGCAGGCGCCCCACCAGCACGGTGGTGCGCCTCTCGATGACTTCGACGATTTCTCCCACGGGCCGGCCGCGCCGTTCCAAACCGGTTGGCCGCACCAGAACGCGGTCGCCGTGCAGGACCTTGCTCATTTCGTGGTCGTCCAGCACCACGTCCGGCCCGCCGTCGTCACGCACCAGCAGGCCGTGGCCCTCGCGGTGCCCCTGCACCTGGCCCGACAGTAGCCCAGCGCGCGTCGTTACCAGCAGCAGGCCGGCGCGGTTGCGAACGATGCGCCCCTCGCGCTCGAGCTCCGTCAGCGCTGCCGCCAGCGCCGCGCGCTGCTGTTCAGCGATTTGCAGCCGCTCGGCCACCTGGGCGTCGGTCAGCGGCGAGCCGGCCGCGGTCAGCGCCTCGATGATCGACTTTCCCTCAATCGCTGCCACGGATTGCTTGCGGCCTTGCGGGTCCGCCTGCGGCCCCGGCCGCGCGCCTCGTGGTGAATTTGAATTACGTTGATTTGACAAGCAAATACCTCGATCTAAAATCCGCGCCTCCCCGCTGCCCAGATGGCGGAATTGGTAGACGCACCAGGTTCAGGTCCTGGCGCCCGCGAGGGTGTGGAGGTTCGAGTCCTCTTCTGGGCACCAGTTCCGCTATCGCCGGTTCACGCCTTCCGCTTGCAGCCGCTGCGCCAACTGCTCGGGCCGGAGGTGGTCGTACACCTCGAACGGCTGGTGGATCCATGGGCTGTCCGGCAGGTACGAGACGAAATAATCGGGCCGAACCTGCGAACAGCCCTTCAACCAGATCACGGCGGTGCGCAGTTCGTCGATCGCGCCAAAGCGCTGCCGCAGGTGCTCGACCACAGCAGCGAGTGTTACACCGGAGTCAGCCAGATCGTCCACTAGCAGCACGCGCCCCCTCGGTTCGCCTTCGATCGAAGAAATCGCTGCCGCGATCCGCAGCTCGCCGCGTTGCCGGCCCTCCTCGTCCCGATACGAGCTGACCGTCAGAACGCCGAGCGGCCGCTCGAAGATGCGAGAGATCACATCGCCCACGCGCAATCCGCCGCGCGCCAGGCACAGCAGAGAGTTAAATGCGTAGCCGGACTCGTGGATCTTCAGCGCAAGCGCCTCGACCAACCGGTAGTACTCCGGCCACTCGACCCGCAGATCCTGGGTAGGTGTCTGAGGAGGGCTCACGCTCACGCAGCCACCGAAAACGGGTGGCGCAGCACGATGGTTTGGTCGCGTTCCGGGCCGGTCGAGATCAGATCGATCGGAATTCCCGCCAGTTCCGATAGCCCGCTCAGATACTCGCGCGCGGCCGCAGGCAAGTCGGACCAACTGCGCACGCCAAACGTCGACTGCGTCCACCCGGCGAAGTCCCGGTAGACCGGCTCGCAGCGAGCGACAGCGTCCGCTCCGAATGGCAGGATGTCGACCTTCCTGCCCTCGTAGCGATAGCCCGTGCACAAGCGTACGGTGGGTAGGCCGTCGAGAACGTCGAGCTTCGTGATGCACAGCCCTGTTACACCGTTCAGCTGCACCGAACGCCTCAACGCCGCCGCATCGAACCAGCCGCACCGCCTCGGCCGCCCGGTTACCGAACCGAACTCCTGGCCGCGCTGGCGCAAGTGCTCACCGATTTCTTCGGCCAGTTCGGTCGGGAACGGCCCCGACCCGACCCGGGTCGCGTACGCCTTGGTAATCCCGAGTACGTAGTTCAGCCGCTGGGGCCCGATCCCTGCGCCCACCGCCGCCGCTGCCGCAACCGTGTTACTGGAAGTCACATACGGATACGTCCCGTGGTCGACGTCGAGAAGGGCGCCCTGCGCACCCTCGAACAGCAAGCGCTTTCCGCTCTTCATCACCTGGTCGAGCTGGTAAGACACATCCGCCACCATCGGCCGGATGCGGGCGCCCATTGCGAGCGTCGAATCGATCACCTTCTGCGCATCGACAGCTTCGGCTCCGAGATAGCGAGTCAGCACGAAGTTGTGGTACTGAAGTGCTTCGTGCACGCGTTCGGCGAAGCGCTTTTCGTCGAACAGGTCCTGCGCGCGCACTGCGCGCCGCCCCACTTTGTCTTCGTATGCGGGTCCGATGCCGCGACCCGTGGTGCCGATCGGGTCGCTGCCGCGGTGCGCTTCGCGCGCGCGATCCAGGGCGACGTGGTAGTCCAGGATCAGCGCGCAGTTTCCGCTGACGACCAGCCGGCCCGCGACATCCACCCCGGCTCGTTGCAGTTCGTCGATCTCGGACAGCAGCGCCGGCGGCGACAGCACCACGCCGTTGCCGATGTAGCAAGCAACCGATGGTCGCAGGATGCCGGAAGGAATCAGCCGAAGGATCGTCTTGTGCGTACCGATCACCAGCGTGTGCCCGGCGTTGTGGCCGCCCTGAAAACGCACAACCCCGTCGGCCCGATCCGTCAGCCAGTCGACGATTTTGCCCTTGCCTTCGTCGCCCCACTGGGTTCCGATCACGACAACGTTGCCAGCCATTCCGAACGCGCTCCTTCGCGATTCAGTTACCGCCCGACCCGGATTCGCGCGCGACGAGTTGCCACTGCGCCCCGACGCGCCGGATCTCACGATCGAGCGTAAACCAACCTTCCGCCATGCGGTCCGCTTCGCTGCGCACGACGACTTGCCCCTGCGCGCGCAATTGCGCCACCAGTGCGTCCAATTCGCGATCACCCGCATACGGTGCGACGATCGCGCGAGGAGGTCCCCCCGACGCCGCCAGCTGCGCGGCTTCGCGCAGATCGACGATCGAGAAACCCGTAGCAGGCCGAGCGCGGCCGAACACGCGCCCGATGTCATCGTAGCGCCCGCCGCGCAGGATCGGCCCGGGATGGCCCGCCACGTAGGCGGCGAAAGTCGCCCCTGTGTAGTAGCGGTATCCGTGCAGATCGGCCAGATCGATCCCAACCGTGCCGGGCGGGCACAGCGCCGTCAGCTGCTTCAGTTCCGACAGCGCGCGTGTCAATTCGGCGCTGCCGGGGAGCTCGCGCTCGGCTCGTTCGAGCACCTGCGCCCCTCCGTGCAGGTCCGCCAGCCGAAGAACGGCTTCGCGTGCCTGCACGCCGAGCGCCGAGCAGGCCGGCTGCAACCACGCCAAGTCCTTTGAATTCAGTGCTTGCAGGATGTCGTCCAGATCCTGCTGCGCAAGCCGTTCGCCCTGCAGGATGGCCCGCAGCACGCCGCTGTGACCCAAATCGATCCGAATCTGCATTGCACCGGTCAGTTCGAGCGAGCGCGCCGCCAATTGCAGAACTTCTCCGTCGGCCTCGATTGCAGCGTTGCCGTACAGCTCGGCCCCGACCTGGATCGGCTCGCGGCTAGCGAGAGGATGCATCGGGCGCGCATGCAACGCCGGACCGGCGTAGCACAGCCGAACCACGCCGCTGCGGTTCAAAATGTGCGCATCGATTCGCGCCGTCTGCAGGGTGGCGTCGGCGCGCACCCCGAGGCTGCGCCCACTCGATTGATCGACCAGCTTGAACGTTCGCAGATCGAGGTCGGGGTCGGTTCCGGACAGAAGCGACTCCAGGTGTTCGATCAGCGGCGGGATCACGTACTCGTAGCCGAAGCTGCGGTACAGATCGATCAAGGAACGCCGCAAATCCTCGACGCCGCGTGCTTCCGGCGGCAGCACGTCGGAGATGTTCTCCGGAAGCAGCCAGTTAGACATTCGCCGGGTACGGGGTGCGCTTTCGCCTACGCCAGCAGCCAAAACAGCAGCGTACCGAGCACGATGGACACGAGTCCGAAGAAGCGGATCTGCCCGTCGGCCAGGTCGGTGGCGCGCCGCATCGCGCCTCGCCAGGAGCGCGGTGAAAGCAGCGGCGCGAGCCCCTCGAGAACGAGCATCAGAGCAAACGCGGGGCCGAGCGCATCCAGCATGATCATCTTCCCGCCGCGGCGCCACCCTGGGCCTTGAAGTACTTGAAGAACTCCGAGGACGGATCGATCATCAGCGTGTCCGAGCGGCTGCGGAAGCTCTGGCGGTACGCATCCAGGCTGCGGTAGAACGCGTAGAACTCGGGATTTGCGCCGAACGCCTGCGCGTAGATCGCCGAAGCGCGGGCGTCACCCTCGCCCTTGATCCGCTGAGCATCGCGATAGGCTTCGGCCAGCAACACCTCGCGTTGCCGGTCGGCATCCGCCCGGATCTTCTCGGCATCGGCGGCCCCGTCGGAGCGTTGCTTGTTGGCAACCTGCTTGCGCTCCGACTCCATTCGGTGGAACACCGATTCGCTCGCCTCCGGAATGAAATCGACGCGCTTGAGGCGTACGTCGACGATGTCGACTCCGAAATCCTTCACGCGAGCCTGGACCGCCACGCGGATCTCCTCCATCGCCTTGTCGCGCTCGCGCGATGTGATGTCGTTGACGGTACGCTTGTTAACGGCCTGGTTCAGAGCATCGCGCACGAGCGTCGTGATGCGATCTTCGGCATCGTGCTCGGCGCCATGGAAACTGACCCAGAAGCTGTGTGCATCGACGATTCGCCACTTCACGAACGAATCGATCAGCAGGTTCTTTTTCTCCGCAGTTTGCACGCGATCGTCGCTCTGCGGGTCGATCGTCAGGATCCGCTTGTCCAGATACTCGACGTTCTGGAACGGCGGCGGAAGCTTGAAATTCAGCCCTGGTTTGTCGATCACCCGGCTGATATGACCGAGCTCGAACACGATTGCGTAGTGCTTCTGATCGACGATAAAAGCGCACAGGCGGAACAAGCCCGTCGCAATCACTACCCCGAGGACGGTCCAGATGATCCGGTTCACAGCGAGCTTTCCGTCGCCATCAGCGCGACTCCCGATCGCGGTCGCGATCGCCAGGCGTCTCGCGCGCACGCGCTTCCGCGCCCCCGGAGGACGGCGTGCTTGCGGCAGGTGCGCTGGCTGCCGGCGCGCCAGGGTGCACCGTCTCCGCCGCCGACTGCTGCAGCAGCTTGTCCAGCGGAAGGTACAGCAGCTGGCTGGAGGTCTTCAGATCCACCATCACCTTTGTCGTGTTGGCGAAGATCTGCTGCATCGTGTCCAGGTACATGCGCTCGCGCGTCACCGACGGAGCTTTGGAGTATTCGGTCAGCACCTCGCGGAAGCGTGCCGCATCGCCCTGCGCAGTCTCCACCGTCCTGGCCCGGTAGCCCTCGGCCTCCTGGATCAACCGTGCGGCGCCGCCCCGTGCACGCGGCACGACGTCATTGGCATATGCCTGGCCTTCGTTGATCTGCCGCTGGCGGTCCTGGCCAGCCTGAACGGCGTCGATGAACGCTGCTTGAACCTGCTCCGGCGGCTGCGCATTCTGGATCGCCACTGCCGTCACGAGGATCCCGGTGCTGTAGCGGTCGAGCATTTCCTGCATGCGTTCGCGCACCTCGTCGGCGATTTGCTGGCGCGACTCGTACAGCACTGAATCCATCTTGCGATGGCCAACGACCTCCCGCATCGCCGATTCGCCGACTTGCCGCACCACCGAGCTCGCATCGCTTTCCGGCGAAAAGCGGCTGCCGAACACGAAATCGCGTGCACCATCGGGTCCGGATTTGATCCGGTACTGCACTTTGAATTGCATGTCGACGATATTCTCGTCGTCGGTCAGCATCAGCGCTTCTTTCAAACGGTCCGGGCCGCGCACTTTTGTGCCGACTTCGATTTCGCGCTGCGAGAACACGTCGACGATCTGGTGCGATTGAATCGGCCACGGTGCTCGCCAGCGAAAGCCCGCTCCGGTGATCGTGTCGAAACGGCCGAATGTCGAAACGACGGCGACCTGCCCTTCCTGCACGATGTAGAAGCCCGTACACATCCATACAAACAAGATCGCCGCCAGCACCGCCGACACTCCCACCAGGGCCCTGAACGCACCACCTCCCGGCGCCGATCCGAACAGGTTTCCGACGCGCCTGCTCAGTTCGCGCCACAGTTCTTCGAGGTCGGGTGGGCCATCCTGGCCGTTGGGTCGGCGCGGGCGCTGGCCGTCGCCCCCATCGCCGGATCCTCCGCCGCGACCCCACTGCGGGTCATTCATGTCGGGTGTGAATCGGAGAAAGGAAGGATGCCGGCGTCGCCGGGGTACGGCTCTGCGGTTTGCCGTGCAGTCTGCTCCGCTGCCTGCTCTGCAGTTTGCTCTGCAGTTTGCTCTTGTGCACGCTGGGCGATCGCGCCGCGCAGCAACTCGAGCCCGTTGCCCGACCGTGCGCTCAGCCAAACCGTTTCAATCCTACCACAGGCCGCCGTCTCGACTGACGCCCGGCGTTCGACCTGATCGATCTTGTTGAACACCACGCAGCGCGGCACTTCGGAAGCGCCGATCTCCTGCAGCACCTCGTCGACGGCGGCCATTTGCGCTTCGCGCGATGCGGCCGATGCGTCGACCACGTGCACCAGAAGATCGGCCTGCGCCGCTTCATCCAGGGTGGCCTTGAACGCTTCGATCAGCGCGTGCGGCAAATCGCGGATGAACCCGACCGTATCGGACAGCACCACCGGTACGCCCGGCGCGACAAAACAGCGCCGACTGGTCGTGTCCAGAGTAGCGAACAACTGGTCTGCACAAAGCGCGCTGGAGCGCGTCAAGGCGTTGAACAGCGTCGACTTGCCCGCGTTGGTATAACCGACCAAGGATACGCAGAATGCCTCGCGCCGCCGCCGCGCCTTGCGCTGCGTGCGCCGCTGCGCATCGAGCGTACGAAGCCGCTCGCGCAACTGCTTGACGCGTTGGCCGATCATCCGGCGGTCCAGCTCGATCTGCTTTTCCCCTGGGCCGGCTCGCAAGCCGATCCCGCCGCGCTGGCGCTCCAAGTGGGTCCAGCCGCGCACCAGGCGAGTGGAAAGATGCTGCAGCCTGGCAAGCTCCACCTGCAGCTTGCCCTCGCGGCTCTGTGCACGCTGGGCAAAGATATCCAGGATAAGCGCGGTGCGGTCGAGCACCGCCACCTCCAGCTCGCGCTCCAGGTTGCGCTGCTGCACCGGTGACAACGGCACGCCCACAACCAGGATCCCGCAACCGGATGCCCGCAGCCGCTCGCGGATTTCGTCGACTTTGCCGCGCCCCAGATATAACGCCGGATCAGGACGGTCGCGCCGAACGACCATCTGTCCCGCAGTTGTGAAGCCGGCGCTTTCGGATAACTGGCGAAGCTCTTCGGCCTGATCTTGCGCATCGAGCGCACCGCCCTGGCGCCCGCGCAGCGCCACCTCCACGACGAGCGCCGAAGTAGGTGCGGCGCGCGAAGCTTCGATCTGGAATCCGCTCAGGACTCGGGCTCCGTGCTCAGGTTGACCGGGCGCGCGGGAACGACAGTCGAGATGGCGTGCTTGTAGACCATCTGTGTCACCGTGTTGCGCAGCAGGACCACGTACTGGTCGAACGACTCGATCTGCCCCTGAAGTTTGATTCCGTTGACCAGGTAAATGGACACCGGCACGTGTTCCTTGCGCAACGCATTCAGGAACGGGTCTTGTAGGAGTTGGCCCTTATTGCTCATGTTTTCTCCTGGCTAGCGCCATGCCACCGCAAGGGACGCAAACTCTTAGATATGTGCGGTGCCACAAAATTCAATCTACTGGAAAAGCCGCCCGTTTGCCAGCGCGCGGCGCATACGGATTGGCCGCATTGCGGAACTCGATCCGCAGCGGGGTCCCGCGCAGTTCGAAGGTATCGCGAAACCACCCTTCCAGATAGCGACGATAGCTGTCCGGCACCCGATTGAGCGAACTGCCGTGGATCACGATCACCGGTGGATTGGTGCCTCCTTGGTGCGCATAACGCAGTTTGGGGCGCCAGTTTCCTGCTCGTGGTGGCTCCTGCCGCTGAACCGCAGCAATCAAAGCACGTGTCAGGCGCGGTGTCGGTAGCCGCCGAAAGGCGGCCTGCTCCGCCGCCGCCACCGACCGCATCAGGCTCTTTAGCCCCGTGCCGCGCAAGCCGGAGATGAAGTGAAGGCTGGCCCAGTCGAGGAAATGCAGCTTGCGGCGCATCTCCCGTTTTACCCGCTCGCGCTCGTCCGCGCCGACCGCATCCCACTTGTTGACACCGATCACGAGCGCCCGCCCGCGCTCGAGCACGTAGCCGGCGATGTGCGCGTCCTGTTCGGCGATCCCGCCCGAAGCGTCCAACAGCAATACGACGACGTTGCACTGATCAATCGCCTGCAGTGTCTTGACCACGGAGAACTTCTCCACGGTTTCAAACACGCGCCCCTTGCGCCGAAGGCCCGCCGTATCAATCAGCACGAACGGGCCGCCGCCGAATTCGAATTCGACCTCGATCGCATCACGGGTTGTTCCCGGCTGTTCGGAGGCCACCAGTCGCTGCTCGCCGATCAGCGTGTTGATCAGCGTCGACTTGCCGACGTTGGGACGGCCGGCGATCGCCACGCGCGTCCGCACCGAAGCGCCTGACAGCGCTCCGGCCTTCGCGCTGCGCGCTACGGCGGGCAAGTCGGACGGCAGGCCCGCCTTCTCGGAGAAGCCAGCGAGCGCCGTTTCCATCAACTCGACCAGCCCTTGCCGATGCGCAGCCGAAATCAGGCACGGCGCTCCCAGGCCGACCTCATGGAATTCGTCGCCGGCATGCGCACCAAGACCTTCGGCCTTGTTGGCTGCGACGACGATCGGCCGCCCGCTGGTGCGCAGGCGTTGCGCGATGCGCGCATCCTGGGCCGTCAGGCCCGCTCGCACGTCCACGACAAACAACAACACGTCACTCTCGGCGATCGCCGTCTCGGTCTGCTCGTTGACCGCCCGTTGCAAGGCATCGCTGGCATCCGGATCGAAGCCACCGGTGTCGATTGCCAGAAACGGGACGGAACCGACGTCGCCGTCGCCGTACTGGCGGTCGCGGGTCAGACCCGGAAAATCAGCCACCAGCGCGGCACGCGAGCCGGTAAGCCTGTTGAACAAGGTGGACTTGCCAACGTTGGTGCGCCCGATCAGCGCGACAACCGGTTTCATGGCCTCACCCGGGCGGCACTGGTACGGACGCCAGCGTCAGCCCTTCGGCATCAGCAGCGCGACCTCACCGCTCTGCGTCTGAACCAGAAGCCCGCCACCGCTCTGCTGCGGCGCTGCCACGATCTGTCCATCAAGGCTGACGCGCCCGACCAGTTTTCCGTTGCTTGTGTCGACGAAGTGGACATAGCCCTCCCGGTCACCGACCGCGACCCAGCGCTCCCCCGCGCCGGGTGAGGACAAGCCACGGTACGCCAACGTCTTGCACGACCATCGCGGAGCGCCGCCCGCCAGCGAGAAGGCCTGTATCGTCGAGGCGGCGTCGACGCTGAGCAATTCCGGGCCGGCGATCGCGACGCCGGCCTCGGCGGACATCTCGCGCGCCCACTGCTGGTCGCCGCTAGCGGCGTCGAAACACGCCACCCGGCCCTGATACGAAGCCGCGCACACCTGGTTGTCCGCCAATCCGATCGATCCGATCACATCGGCCAAACGCTCGACCTCTGTTGCGCCTTTTGGCTCGGATACTGCGCTGTCCCAACGCGACGCGCCGTTGTCCAGCGCGACGGCGACCAAATGCCCGCCGGGAAACCCTGCGATGACGTTGTCGCCAGAAAAGACCATCTCGGTCGAGGCACGTAGCGCCAACGGTGGGGTTGCACGGCGAAAGATCCATTTTTGCTGGCCAGTTTCGGCGTCGAACGCCGTGATCGCCTGGTCGGTCGAGCGCACGATCACCAGGCCATGTCCGACCAGCGGAGGCGTCACCACGTCGCTCGGCACCTGCTTCTGCCACAGCGGCTTGCCGTCGGCCCCGTAACCGAATACTTCGCCGCGCTGGCCGGCAACGGCCACCACGAACCCATCCGACCCGACCCCGGCGCCGAGCGATGCCGGCGCGCGCACACGCCACACCTCGCGGCCGGTGTCGGGTTCCAGGCGGTACAGATGGCCATCGGCGGCAGCCGCGTAAACGGCGTTCTGCGTCACAGCGGGCTGCAGGAAGATGCGCCGACCGTCGCCGACGTGCACGCGCCAAGCGACGTGAATCGACAAAGGAGACTTGATTTCGGTCAGAGCGGCCGGCTCTTCCGATTTGCTGGTGCTCGAGCAAGCGGCCACCAGGCAAGCCAGGAGCACAACGCGACCGGCAGTCCGCCCGCGCAGAGGTTCCGGCGGGGGTGCTGCGCCGGAACCGATCGTTTGCTGCCTAGACACCTTCCTATGCTCCGCCGCCGCTTGTACCGCTTGCCGGCAGCGAGTCGAGCTTGAGCTGGATCAGCGAGCGGATCGGCAGCGTGCCGGCCTTTGCGAGCGCCTCGGAGTAAGCCGCGCGCGCCTCGGACACCTTCCCCTCGGCGGCATATACGTCGCCGCGCCGGTTGGCAAATTCGGCGGCAAACGCGTCCGGCACACTGACGTCGAGCGTCTTCAGCGCCTCGTCGTACGCCTTCTCGTCGAGCAGCAGGCCCGCCAGCCTGGCGCGCGCGAGCATGGCCAGCTCAGGGGCGGACGCGTGATTCGCAGCCCAAGCCAGTTGCACCTTGGCCGCTTTCGGGTCGCTTGCATCGATATTGGACTTGGCTTGCCGCAGAGCCGCCATCGCGGCATACACGGTTGAACCGTATCGCTCCATCAGAGTACCGCTCACGTCGCGCGCCTTGGCAACATCCTTCGGGTCTTTCGAATCCGCCGCGTGCTCGAATTGTTCATACAGCGCCGAGGCTGCAAGCGCCTGCCGCGTCCCGTACCAGGTCCAGCCCTGGTATCCAAGGATCCCCAACAGCACAGCTGCCGCAAGCCAGGTCACCCAGTTGGCGTTGGCCTTCCACCAAGTCTTGAGCGCTTCGACTTGTTCCTGTTCCTGAAGGTCGTATGACATGGTTCGATTCCGTGTTTCCGCAACCCAGTCTATCCAGCCAGCTGCGCGAACTCTCTTGCCAGCGTCGGCGCCAGTTGCTCCAGCGGCACGGCACGCTGGCGGCCTGTGTCGCCGTCCGCGCTGGTCGCGCCGGTAAATCGCAGATCCTTGATCGCAGCCGTCGACTGTGCGGCCTCCTGCTCACCGACGATCACCCCGAACCGCGCCCCGCTCGCGTCGGCGCGTTTCATCTGCGATTTCAAGCTGCCCTCGCCGCAATGCAGGATCACCCGCAATCCACAGTCGCGCAGGCGTTCTGCTGCTTGTAACGCGATCTCGTAGGTGCCGGCACCCTGGTGCAGCACGTACACCTGGCACAGCGGGTCCGACGCGCCGCTCGCATTGTCGCGCATCAGCTCGATCACGCGGTCGATGCCGATCGAGAAGCCGCACGCCGGGGCCGGCTTGCCGCCAAGAAGCTCGACCAGGCCGTCGTAGCGGCCGCCGCCGCAGATCGTGCCCTGGGCGCCGAGGCGGTCCGTCACCCACTCGAAGACCGTCAGGTTGTAATAGTCCAGGCCGCGCACCAGACGGGGGTTGACACGAAAGTCGACCCCGGCCGAGCGCAACAGCTGCTGCAAATCTTCGAAATGCGCGAGCGACGCCTCTCCCAGGTAGTCCAGCAGACGCGGCGCCGCTGCGACGAGTTCTTGCATCGACGGGTTCTTCGTGTCGAGGATCCGCAACGGATTGGAGTGCACGCGGCGTCGCGCGCTTTCGTCCAGCTGGTCGTGGTGCCCTTCCAGGTAACGGATCAGATCGGTTCGATGGCGAGCGCGCTCCGGCGGCTGGCCTAGCGTGTTCAGCTCGAGGCGGACCGCTGGAAGGCCCAGCTCGTGCCACAGGCGCTTGAGCATCAGTATCTGCTCGCACTCCACGTCCGGGCCAGGAAAACCGAACGCCTCGGCGCCGAGTTGGTAGAACTGGCGATAGCGGCCGCGCTGCGGCCGTTCGTGCCGGAACATCGGGCCCATGTACCAGAGGCGGCAAGGCCCGTCGTACAAGAGGCTGTGCTCGATCACGGCTCGCACGACGCCGGCGGTGTTTTCCGGTCGCAGCGTCAGTGCCTCGCCGTTCAGGGAGTCGACAAAGCTGTACATCTCCCTCTCGACGATGTCGGTCACCTCGCCGAGCCCACGGCGAAACAGCGCAGTCGGTTCCAAAATGGGTGTGCGGATCTGCACGTACCCATAGCCCCGCAGCACGCGCACCGCGCAGGCCTCGAACGTCTCCCACACCTGCGCCTGCGCGGGCAGCAGGTCATTCATGCCGCGCACTGCGGCGATCTTGGAGCTCACTGCTTCAATCCACGCGCGCCGTGTGCCCAAAGCGTCGTTGAACGTAGTCTTCGACGATCGCTTCGAATTCCTCGCTGATTCGCTCGCCCTTGAGCGTGACTCGCCGTTCGCCATCGATGAATACCGGAGCAACCGGTTGCTCGCCCGTACCCGGCAGACTGATGCCAATGTCGGCATGGCGACTCTCACCGGGGCCATTGACCACGCAGCCCATCACGGCGACGGTCAGGTTCTCGACACCGGGGTAGCGACTCTTCCATTCCGGCATCCGCTCGCGCAGATGCGCCTGCACGCGTGAAGCCAGGTGTTGGAACACCGTGCTCGTGGTGCGTCCGCAACCCGGACACGCCGTTACCATCGGCACGAACGCGCGCAACCCGAGCGATTGCAGGATCTCCTGCGCAACCTGGACCTCGCGCGTTCGCGCGCCACCTGGTTCGGGAGTGAGCGACACCCGGATCGTGTCGCCAATGCCTTCCTGCAGCAGCACCGCGAGCGCCGCGGTTGACGCCACAATGGCCTTCGTTCCCATTCCCGCTTCGGTCAGCCCCAAGTGCAGCGGATAGTCGCAGCGCCCGGCCAGCTCGCGGTACACCGCGATCAGCTCCTGCACCGCACTCACCTTCGCCGAAAGGCAGATTCGGTCGCCCGGAAGGCCCAGCTCCTCCGCGCGGCGCGCACTGTCGAGTGCCGAACGCACCAGCGCCTCGCGCAGCACCGCCGAGGCGTCCAGCGGCTGGGCGAGCTTGCCGTTGTCGTCCATTAAGCGGGCGAGCAACTCCTGGTCGAGGCTGCCCCAGTTCACGCCAATCCGCACGGGCCGCTCATAGCGGCACGCGACCTCGATCATCTGCGCGAAATTGTCGTCGCCGCGAGCGCCCCGCCCGACGTTGCCCGGATTGATGCGGTACTTCGACAGCGCCTGCGCGCAATCGGGAAATTGGGTCAGCAGCTTGTGGCCGTTAAAGTGGAAGTCACCGATCAGCGGCACCGAAAGCCCGCCCTTGTCGAGCAAGTCGCGCAGGTACGCGACCTCGCGGGCTGCTTCCGGCGAGTTCACCGTGATCCGGACCGCCTCCGACCCGGCATTGGCGAGCTCGCGCACTTGTATCGCCGTCGCCACCGGATCGGCCGTGTCGGTATTCGTCATCGCCTGCACCATCACCGGTGCATCTGCGCCAAAGCGGACCGTATGCGAGCCCCAGCGCAACTCGACTTGGCGCGACCGACGCCGCGGAGCGGGGGACGCGGCTTGCGCTGCATTCACTGGGGACTTCTCGGGCGCATTCATCGGTCGCTCTGCCCTCCATTGGCAACTGCGGCATCGGCCAACAGCACTTTCGCCACGCCGCTTGCGGAATTGGCATACGGCTTCAGGTCCACTGCTTGGCCGCGGTATTCCACTGAGACAGCATCGACCCGGCCGACGATCAACACCAGAGGGGCCACCGCGTTCACCATTTCGAGGCTGCCTGGCTCGCCCATGTGCGAAAGCAGGACTCGCCCGTCCGGGCGGCTGACTTGTACCCACGAGCGCTGAGTAAAGCGCAGCAACAGGCCATTGCCGCGCCCGCTGCCTCCGGGCAGCGCGACCACCGGCAGGCCAGAGCTTTGCGAAGTCGCAGCTTTTGCCTCGTTCTCCGCCGCCGGAGCAGATTCGGTTGTCGCCGCCGTCGGGGCAGACACCTCAGGCTTGCCGCTGGAACCTGCCGGCGTTGCCACCGCGATCGTGGCGGCGCTCTGCGGCGCAGAATCTCCGCCCCGCGTTGATGCTGGGGCGCCGCTCGGTTGCGCCGTCCCGGTAGCACCATTTGGTGCAGACGCCTCTTTCGCAGCGGCGCGTGCCGCCGGCGCAGCAGTCGCAGCCGGTTCGGGGTTCGTCGCCGAAGTCACTCTCGGCGTAGCCGGCGGCGTTTCGAGCTCAGCGCGCCGGGTGTGCGCGATCCTCCAAGCACCGACCGCCAAGGAGGAAAGCAGACCGATCACGATCACCGCCACCACGAGATAGCGCCAACCACGATCGTCGAGGAAAGGCCCACTGATGGGGCCGCCCAATCCGAGGTCCGGTTCCTGTATCGCCAGGCCTCTGAGCTTGAGCTTGGCGTTCAAATCCTCGATGAGTGGAGTCGCATCGACCCCGAGCTCGCGCGCATAGTTGCGCACGAAGCCGTTCACGTACGCAGGAGCCGGGAGCGCCTGCAGATTCTCGTTCTCGATCGCCTGCAATTGCTTCGAGCTCAGGCGAATCCGCGCCGCCGCCTGCTCGACACTCAGGCCGGCACGAGCGCGCGCCTGCGCAAGCACCGGCCCAAACCCGCTTTGCTCGGCTAGGCCTGCGGCTGCGCTCGTGGCCGACGGTTGGTCGGCCTGCGGGTCGCCCTGAGTGGGCGGCACCTGCGCCACGAGCTCCTCACTCATGAAACGCCTCCCGGTTCAGCAGCGCGGTCTCAGGTGCGGTGGGAAAGCGGCTTCGGAGCTCTTCGCTCAAACGATGCTCGGTCTTCGAATCGGCACGCGCGTGCGCAATCTTGGTGCCCAGCCATAACGTCTGGGCGTTCGGCTCGGCGGTCTTCACCAGCAGGTCGTAATAGAACTGGGCGCGATCCGAACGGTGTGTATCCAGGTACAGCTTGGCGAGCTGGAATTTCGCCACCGGGCTCGTCGCATCGGCTTCCAGCGCTTTTTTCAGGTACTCCTCGGCGCGCTGGTCATCGGCGATCTGCCGCAAACAGATTCCTGCGTTTTCAAGGGCCATCGCCGGCGTGCTGTACAGCCGGTTGCTCGCGGCCCGGTCGAAATAGACGAGAGACTCGCGCTCGCGGTGCGTTCGGCACAGGAACCAGCCAAAATTATTGTTCGACTCGGGATCGTTCGGACCGAGCTGCAGCGCGTGCTTGAAATTGTCTTCGGCCTCGCTGTTCTGCTGCAGATCCATGTAGATCAATCCGAGCAGGCTGTACGCGCCCCCAAGATCCGGATTCAGTTGGGTAGCATCCGTGGCTTCCTTGATCGCCACCTCGAGCTGTCCCTGCTGGTAGTAGCCCGCCGCCAGCTGAAGGCGCACGAGCGCGCGGCGGTGTGGATCGGCTTCTGCTTTGGCGCCGGTCACCGGTCCCGAGTCCGACTTCTCGACGACGGTGGTCGTTGTCTTGCAGCCGCCCAGCGTGGTTGCAATAGCAACGGCGAACGCAACCGATATGAGAGCTGCAACCGCACGCCCGGCGGGCAACAGCCCGAATGCCTTCATTCCGTCCACGTCCGCACGGGGACCACGCGAGCTCCATGGCCTGCGCGCGCAGCGACGTTGGTGCGATCGTCAACCGCGCCGGCGAGCTGTCCGCACGCCGCATCGATTTGATCGCCTCGCGTGCGGCGCGTCGTCGTCACGATCCCGGCCGCCTGCAGTCGTGCCGCGAACTCGCGGATCCGCTCGGGCGCCGATCGCCGCACCGTAGCGCCCGGAAATGGGTTAAATGGGATCAGGTTGAACTTGCACGGCAGGTCTGCGACCAACTCGACCAGCACGCGGGCCTGCCGGTCGCTGTCGTTGACGCCGTCGAGCATCACGTATTCGAAGGTGATGAAATCGCGCGGCGCGCTGCGCAAATAGCGGCGGCACGCAGCCATCAACACCTGCAAAGGATACTTCCGATTCAAGGGCACCAGCTCGTCGCGCAGCGCGTCATCCGGGGCGTGAAGCGACACGGCCAGCGCGACCGGGCAGTCGTGCGCGAGGCGGTCGATCTGCGGCACCATTCCGGCGGTGGAAACGGTGACTCTGCGTCGCGACAGACCATAGGCGTCGTCGTCGAGCATCAACCGAAGCGCGGGCAGCACCGCATCGTAGTTTTGCAGGGGCTCGCCCATCCCCATCAAGACAACATTGCTGATGATTCGATCGGCCTGCCCAGCGTTGCGAAAGGCGTCGGCCCGTAGTCCGTGCTCGGCCAGCCACAGTTGGCCGATGATTTCGCCGGTGGTCAGATTGCGGCTGAAACCTTGCTTGCCGGTGGAACAGAACACGCAGTTGACCGCGCAACCGGCTTGCGTCGAAACACACAGCGTTGCCCGGTCGGGCTCCGGTATGTAAACCGTCTCGATGGCGTCGCGCTCGCCGACGGAAAGCAGCCACTTGCGGGTCGAATCGGCTGCGACCGAGTCTGAGAGGATCGCCGGCGCTGCGATCACCGCGCGGCCGCGCAACTTTTCGCGCAGCGACCGGGCCAGATCGGTCATCGAATCGAAGTCCGCCGCACCGTGCCGGTGTATCCAGCGCTTGAGCTGGCGCGCGCGGAATGGCCGCTCACCGAGGGAGGCAACCAGCTCCTCGAGCGCCGCGCCATCCAGGTCGAGCAGGTTCACCGCGCTCACGCTCATGATGTGCGCCGCGCGCTTAGTGTCCTGAGTCGGAAGTTCGTCGCACAAGAATGTCGAGAATCGACGTCGGGCCTTGTCGCCGTGCTCGCCGGGTCCCGAACCCGGCTCCGCGCGGCTTCGCGCCCGACGCCGATCTCGACATTCTTGGCACCAGCTCCGATCCCGCAGGCATTGTTCGACGAACCTCCGACTCAGGACACTAGCGCGGCAGCAGCGCTATCGTCGAAAAAAAGAACGCCACCTCTGCCGGTGCCGTCTGCGCACCGTCAGAGCCGTGTACCGCGTTGGCCTCGATGCTGTCGGCAAAATCGGCGCGAATCGTTCCCGGCGCGGCCTTTTTCGGATCCGTCGCCCCCATCAGGTCGCGATTGCGGTCAATGGCGTCTTCGCCTTCGAGCACCTGCACCAGGATCGGACCGGATGTCATGAATTGAACCAGGTCGCGAAAAAACGGCCGCTCTCGGTGCACGGCGTAAAACGCCTCCGCCTCTGCCCGCGACAGATGAACCATGCGCGCTGCCACGATGCGCAATCCGGCTGCTTCAAAGCGCGCCAGGATTTTGCCGATCAGGTTCTTGCGGACCGCATCCGGCTTGATGATGGACAGAGTTCGTTCGATTGCCATTCGCATTCGGGATGGGAAAAAATGAATGAAAAGAACAGGTTACGACGCAATCCAACACGCGAGTGTAGCACGCGCACCTGCTTCCCGCGCGCGATCTGCACACTGCCCGCGCAAAACATTCAGCCCGGCGCTTGCTCCGGCTCGAGGATCGCCAGCGACTCGACATGCGAGGTGTGCGGAAACATGTTGACGACTCCAGTGGCGGCGAGCCTCCAACCGCCCTCGTGCACGAGCACCGCGCAATCGCGTGCCAGCGTTGCAGGATTGCAAGAGACATACAGCATTCGTCGAGGACGCACGGCACTCGCCGCCAGCGCTCGTGCCACTGCCAATGCGCCCTCGCGCGGAGGATCGATCAGCACGAGCGAAATCGCGCCGTCACGCTGGTTGCCGTTGCGGTTGCGATTCACCTCCTCCCATTCCTCGCGAGTCCACGCGGTAAGGTCGTGCGAGGCAAATTCGACGCTCAGCTCGAGCCCCGCTGTCCGGGCAGCTTGCTCCGCGCGGGCCACCAGAGCGGAATTGCCGTCGATGCCAAGGACTCGCGTAACACACGTGGCCAGCGGCAGCGTGAAATTCCCCAGTCCACAAAAAAGGTCGAGTGCTCGCTCGTGCGTTTGCGGTTGCAGCAGTGCAAGCGCGCGCCTGACCAGCACCTCATTGGCGGCGTGGTTGATCTGCGTGAAATCCGTCGGTGCGAATGGCACTTCCAGGCCGAATTCCGGCAGCCGTAGCGCCGGTTCGAATCGGTCCGCTGGCGTCAGTGGCGCTGCCGTTGCCGGCCCGCCCGGCTGCAGCCAGATCTTCACGTCGTGCTCGGCGGCGAACCGCTTTAGCAGCTCGCGGTCGGAATCTGAAAGCGGGTCGAGCACGCGAAACACCAGTACTGCCTGCGCTCGCGAGTCGCTCGCCGCGACCGCAACTGCCACCTCGATCTGCGGCAGCCTGGCACGCGCCTGCATAGAGCTGACCAGATTCCGCAGCGGCATCAGAAGCGTGCCGACCGGATCCGCCAGTACGTGACAGCGGGCGATGTCGGCGACGAAGCTGCTCGCGCGCTCATGAAATCCGACCAGCGCTTCGCCGCGGCGGGCAACGTAGCGCACCGACAGGCGCGCCCTGTGACGGTAGCCCCACGCAGGCCCAGCGATCGGGCGCAAGATCTGCGCAGGCTTCAGCCGGCCCAGATGCCACAGCGCATCTTCCAGCACACGCTGCTTGATTGCGACCTGAGCGCGCGCATCTAGGTGCTGCATCGAGCAGCCGCCGCAAGCGCCTTTGTGCAGGCCGAAGTGTGGGCAGCGCGGCGCCACGCGCTGACTGCTTGGATGCCGCACCCGGATCAGGCGCCCCACGTCGAATCTGGAGCCCGTGCGAACGCTTTCCCACTCGATGCGCTCGCCGGGCAGCGCGCCCTCGACGAAAGCGATCTTGCCGTCGGCCCGTACGATCCCCCGGCCCTCCTGGTCGAGCGACTCGACCCGGTCCTGCCGCTGCGACCTCACGGGTCCGGTGGTACCGGCCAAGCGTCGAGGAACTCCTGCCAGACCGCACCTTCGGCTGCGGCGAGGCAATCGCGCACCAATTGCAGCTCCTGCGCGTACCCCTTTTCGTCGAGCTGCCCTCGCATCCGCCGGAACCGGCAATACAGCAGATATGTGTTGACGCAGTCTGTCTCGCAGTAGGCGCGGATCCGTTCGAGCTCGCCGTTGCAATACGCGTCCCAGACCCTGGAGCCATCCATTCCGAGCTTGCCCGCGAAGCCGCACAGGCGTGCGACCTCGTCCAGAGGCGCGTTGGCACGACCTTGGTAGCGCGAAAGCTCGTTCATCAGGTCAAGGTGTCGCAGGTGGTACCGGTTCAGGTAGTTGCTGTAGCGCGCCTGAGGATCGTCGTCGCCCTGATCCCAGTAGCGAGGAGCCACAACACCTTGGATCATTGAGCGGTAGTGCAAAACCGGCAGGTCGAATCCGCTGCCGTTCCAGCTGATCAGCTGTGGAGCGTAGCGATCGATCAACCGGAAGAAATCCGCGATCAGCTTGGCTTCGCCATCCTGCGGCGCTCCGAGACTACGAATGCGGAAACCGGTTTCATCGCGGAATGCGCACCCGATCGCCACCACCCGCTGCAGGTGCAAGCCCAGCAAGTCGCCGCCGGTGCGTTCACGCCGCTCTGCTGTCGCCTGCGCCGCGACCGTGCGATCGTCGAGGCTTGACCACTGCGGCCGCAATCGCCGCAGCCCTTCTACATCGGGAACGGTCTCCAGGTCGAACGCAAGGATCGGAGTCACCGCTAGCGCGGCGGCAGGTACGCCAGCGGATCGACTGGCGTTCCGCGCCGCCGGATTTCGAAGTGCAGCCTCGGAGAAGACGCATCGCTCATCCCCAGATCGGCGATGTGCTGTCCGCGCTTGACGATTTCCCCCTGGGTCACCAGATTCTGGCTGTTGTGCGCGTACGCCGATACGTAGTCGTCCGTGTGCTTGATGATCACCAGGTTGCCGTAGCCATGCAGGCCGCTGCCGCTGTAGACGACTTGACCGTCGTTGGCCGCCAAAACCGGATCGCCGACGCTGCCTGCGATATCGATGCCCTTGTTGTTGGTTTCCTCGAAGTGCTCGAGCAGTTTTCCAGAGCTAGGCCACATCCACGCGGTTTGCGGCTCGGCCGGCCTAGCGCCCGTGGCGCCTGCTGCCGGTGGAGCTGCACCTGCGGCAGCGCCTGCCGCGGAGCCGGGTGCACCCTGCAGCGCAGCGCCCGCTGCCTGCCCGGATGGCGGGGCTGCCGGCGCAGTCCCAGTCCCGGCGGCCTGCCCTGGCGTCGGTGCCGCAGCTGCGGAGCCCGGCTGGGTAACGATTGCCTCGCTCGGTGCGAGCGGCCGCGACTCCACCTTCTCGGCCGGAGCAATCGCAACCGGGCTCGCTTCCGCCGCAGTCTCCTCTGGCGGCGGCTCTACCCTGAGCGTTTGTCCGGGCTGCAGCAACGCCTTTTCATCCAGTCCGTTCCAACGAGCGATATCGCGAAAATCACGGCCAAACGCCAGAGCGACGCTGTACACCGTATCGCCCCCCTGTACGACATACATTCCGCCATGCGCCTCGCGCGGCTGCACCGCGACCGGAGCGGGTGCTGGAGCTGGAGCGGGCACGATGTGCACGACTTTCGAGCGATCCTCGATCGGTGCCGTTTGGGTCGGCGAGACGACGCATGCCGACAACGCGGCCGTCGATGCGGCCGCCAGTAGAGAGAGCAGCGGGTAGCGCAGCGATCGGGTAAACGTCGGCGGCTCGGTTCGCATCAATTCGTCCTCACGGTTCCGTGCAACAGCGGTACGAAGCGTACCGGCTCGTGCTTGCGCCGGTCGATACGCCCATTTGCGTCTTTGGAGACCACGGCCAGAACCTGCGCGTTACGCCCAAGTGGCGCGACGATCACGCCGCCGGGCGCCAACTGCTCGATCCATGCCGGCGGGATGTCGTCCGCAGCCGCAGTGGAAACGATAACGCCGAACGGAGCTTCCGATGCAAGTCCGAGCATGCCGTCGCCAAAGGTCAGCCGCAAGTTGGCAATCCTCAGCGGTCGCAGATTTTCACGGGCCATCTCTTGCAGTGGACGCACTCGCTCGATCGAATAGACGATGCCGAACAGCTCGCTGAGCACGGCGGCGGCGTAACCGCACCCGGTACCCACCTCGAGTACCGTCGAGCGCTTCGGATCCTCCGCCCCGCCGAGGGCAAGTTCCGCGCAGCGCGCCACGGTGTACGGCTGCGAGATGCTCTGGCCAAAACCGATCGGCAGCGCGCTGTCCTCATACGCGCGACTGGCGAGCGCCGGATCGACGAAACGATGCCGCTCGATCCTGAGCATTGCCGCAAGCACCCGGGAATCGCTCACCCCGAGTCGCTGGACGCGTTCGACCATGCGCGCGCGAACCCGCTCCGAAGTCAACCCGGTGCCGGATCGCGTTGTCAAAGCCGCCCCTGCCCGAGCCATTCCGATACCGCCTCCAGCTGCTCGGTATGCGTCAAGTCGATCTGCAGCGGAGTGATCGAAACCTGGCCGTTGGCGGTCGCGTGGAAGTCGGTGCCAGGGCTCGCATCGGCAGCTTCGCCGGCCGCGCCGACCCAGTAGATCGTGTCGCCGCGCGGGCTGAGCCCTTGCACTACCGGTTCGGACGGGTGGCGCTTGCCGAGCCTGGTGCATGCGAGGCCACGTAGCTGCGAGTACGGCAGATCCGGAATGTTGACGTTCAGCAGGAACGGCCGGGGCAGCGCACCGGCACGCATTCGTTCGACGATCGCCGCACACACGAGGGCGGCACTGTCGAGGTGCTCAAGGCCTTTTTGAACGACCGAAAAGGCGATCGCCGGCACCCCGAAAAGATAGCCTTCCATCGCGGCGGCGACCGTTCCCGAGTAGATCGTGTCGTCTCCCATGTTCTGGCCGTCGTTGATTCCCGAGACAACCAGGTCGGGGCGTCGTTCCAGCAATCCTGTCAGAGCGATGTGGACGCAGTCGGTCGGGGTGCCGTTGACAAACAGGTAGCCGTTTTCTGCGCGCCGCACCGACAGCGGGCGCGTCAGCGTCAGCGAATTGCTGGCGCCGCTGCAGTTCTGCTCCGGCGCCACTACCGTGATCTCGCCGAACGGGCGCATTGCCTCTGCCAGGGCCCGCAGGCCCGGGGCGAGGTAGCCGTCGTCGTTGCTGACCAGAATGTGCATCGGCCGACGCCGCGATCGTTACGGCGTCAAGGGGTTTGGTAGCTTTGATCGGCGGCGGGATTCAAGCTGCGCCGCATTGAACAATATCGACATGTTAGCGGGATCGAGCGAATCCGGTGCGATTGCCTGCTGCCCGCTGACGGCTATGAGCCGGTCGCGGTTGTCGCAATTATTCACAGCTGACTTGGTCACCCTTTTTCGTACACGAGACGACATCGCCGCAGGGCAGCCTGATTGTCATCGTCGTCGCCGCCTCGCAACCGGGCGCGGGTTGGTCCGACAGACCGTCGAGTCCTTGACGAATGACCCGCGTTGCGTGTTCCCGCTGTTGCTGCCGAAGCTGTTGCTGCATCGGCGAGGATGCGCTCGCCTGCGCGCTGTTCATTTCCATGAGCTTCAGCACGCAATTGCCATAGTCGGTCGTTCCCTTCTGAAAGCCGATACTGGCACAGGTTGCACCGAACCTTTCCGTATCGCTGCCGACGGCCTGTTGCGGCGCCGGCGTTCCCTCCGCGCCACAGGAAAAGTCGTAGTTCCAGAAAGCAGAGCCCAACGGTGAGGCAGTTCGATCGCCGATTACCGGCTGACCGAGTCCATGCTCCGTGCAGTACCTGTGCGCAACGCGCCCAACGGCGTCCTCGCCCGCCGAAGCAGCGCTGTAGATGGTTCCCCCGCTGCCGGAGTCGCGATATAAGGCGGTGGCGCAGTCAGTGCACCGCGAGGTCGATTCGCCCTGCCGCAACGAGCCGCAGCCGGCGACCGTGCCGAGAAGGAAGATCGCAGGGTAGCCCGCTATCGCGAGCGCGGTTCTTACGAGCTTCATCGGGGAAGTCGGCAAACTGAGTGAAGCGCGCTGTTGAGCAAGCTGTCTGGCTACCGTGGAAAGCAGCTTGGATATTGGTCGGGGCGGCGGGATTCGAACTCGCGACCCCTTGCACCCCATGCAAGTGCGCTACCAGGCTGCGCTACGCCCCGACGTGGAATGAATTGTACCGTGCGGGTCAGTCGCGACGATGCAGCAGCGCGCGGATCTCCTGCAACCGCGCTCGAAGCGCACTGCCGGCTGGGGCTTTGCCCGGCGCTTCTCGTGCAAGCGCTATGGGGCCCGAGGTTTCGAGACGGTTGCGTGCGCCGTTGATCGTGAAGCCGTGCTCGTACAGCAACGAGCGGATGCGGCGGATCAGCAAGACCTCGTGGTGCTGGTAGTAGCGCCGGTTGCCCCGGCGCTTGATCGGTCTGAGCTGGGTGAACTCCTGCTCCCAGTATCGCAGCACGTGCGGTTTGACTGCGCACAGCTCGCTGACCTCGCCGATCGTGAAGTAGCGCTTAGCCGGGATCGGCGGCAGGACGCCGTCCACATCATGCGAGCCGTCGAGACTCTGCATTGCGCCTGCGAACGATCCTCGGTCAGCGCTCGGTGGCACGCGACACCGCCGCCTTCAACTTCTGGCTCGCGTGGAACGTCACGACGCGGCGCGCCGTGATCGCGATCTCCTCACCGGTCTTCGGGTTGCGGCCCGGCCGCGTGGGCTTGTTGCGGAGTTGGAAATTGCCAAAGCCCGATAGCTTGACCGATTCGCCTCTCTGCAGCGCCTGGCTGATTTCCTCGAAAAAGCCGTCGACCATGTCTTTGGCTTCGCGCTTGTTCAATCCGAGGCGCTCGAACAGCGCATCAGCAAGCTCGGCTTTCGTCAGCGTGCGACTGCCACGGTCGGTCTCGCCTCGAGGCCTCGCGGCTTGAGGAAGATCTGGAAACTTAAAGGACGTCATCGGTTCGGCGGCCATCGCACTGCTCATTCGCGGAGGCGACCACCGAGTGCGCTCGTCAGGTGCTCAACGATCGCGCCGCGGACGGCATCCGCTTCGGAGTCCGAAAGCGAGCGACGAGTATCTTGCAGAACCAATCGGAAGGCAAGACTTTTCTCCTTATTTAACAACACGTTAGCGGGCGCTTTCGAGGTTTGCTCGATGGTTCCGGCACCGGCGCGGAACACGTCGAAGAGCTTAACCTCGCGCAATACCGCCAGACGGTTGTCGCCAGCCGACAAGCGTGCGATCTCCTCGAACACGCGCGCTACCGGCAACGTATCGGCTACCCAAATTGAGATATCCCGCACAACCGCGGGTACCTCGGCAATCGGGGTCGCACGCGGCAAAGGTACTTCCTGCACCGCATCGAGCGGAAGCTCGAACAAAACAGGACTCCCCGGAAGCCCGTATTTGCGTGCGAGGCGCGGATGCAGCTCACCGATCCATCCGGTCGGCCGGCCGTCGACTTCGATCCTTGCACAGCGACCGGGGTGCAGCGCCGGGTGCGCTGCCGCCTCGAAGCGGGCCCGCAGCGGGCTGATCAATCGCTCCAGATCGCCCTTGACGTCGAAGAAATCGACCGAGCGTGAGGTCAGACCCCATTGTTCGTCGTCAGCGTTGCCGTACGCGAGGGCTCCGAGCAACGTCGGCTGTTCGACCCCGGCCACCTGCAGTGGACCTTCCGGCAAATCCGGCTGCCGCCGGAAGACGCGCCCAATCTCGAAAACCCGTACTCGCCCGGCCTGATTGTTCAGGTTGTGCTTCAACACGCCGACCAGCCCGCCAAAGAGCGTGGTGCGCATCACCGCGTGCTGTGACGCAATGGGATTGACGACCGCGATCGGCTCGCTCGAAGCCCCGAAATCAGCCTCGCGCGCCGTCTCGACGAACGAATAGCTGATCACTTCCTGGTAGCCGCAATCGACCATGCGCCCGCGCAACTGGTGTGGTCGCCGCACGGTCTCGGGCAGCTCGACCATCCGCGTCGCCTCACGCGGCGCGTGCGCCGGAATGGCTTCGTAGCCGACGATGCGCGCCACTTCCTCGATCAGATCCTCCTCGATCTGCAGATCGAAGCGGTATGGCGGTGGCTCGACCTCGAACCCGCCGGCGAATGGCCGAAACGCCAGGCCAAGCCTGGAAAAGACTTGGGCGATCTGAGGGTCCGTAACTGCCGTTCCGAGTACCTTGCGGCAGCGCTCGCTCCGGATCGAAATCGGCGGCCGCGAGGGCAGACGTGCGATCCGATCATCCACAGGGCCGACGCGCGTGTGCGCGGTGGCGCACGTGTCCAGGATCAACCGAGTGACCGCCTCGATATGCGCAACTGTCGTGGCGTAGTCCACGCCTCGCTCGAAGCGATGCCCAGCGTCCGTGATCAAGCTCAAGCGGCGCCCGCGCCCTTGAATCGCCTCGGGCCACCAAAAGGCCGCCTCGACGTAAATGTCGGTCGTGTCCAACGTCACCGCGCTGGATTCACCGCCCATGATGCCGGCAAGCGACTGCACCCCGCGCCGGTCGGCGATCACTCCGAGCTGCGGATCGATCTCGATGTCGCGGCCGGCCAGCAGCCGCAGGCGCTCGCCGGCGCGTCCCCAGCGCACGACCAGCCCTCCGTCCAGGGTCGCGAGGTCGAATACGTGCGTCGGGCGCCCGAGCTCGAGCATCACGTAGTTGGAGATGTCGACCAGCGCAGACACCGAGCGCAGCCCGCTGCGTTCCAAGCGTTTCCGCATCCACCCAGGTGTGCTCGCGCGTGCATTCAGACCGCGAAGAATGCGCCCGGAAAAACGCCCGCACAGATCGGGCGCCTCGATGCTCACCGGCATGCGCTCGTCGCTGCTGGGGCTCACCGGTTCGAATGTCGGCTCGCGCAACTGGCTGCCCGTTAGTGCCGAAACCTCTCGCGCCACGCCCAGTACGCTCAGGCAATCGCCCCGGTTCGGAGTGAGCTTGATCTGCAGACACGCCTCGTCCAGGTCGAGCGCCTGCCGCAGCAGTTGGCCCACCGGCGCGTCGCCCGCCAGCACGAGCAGACCGGCGTGATCGTCCGACAGACCCAGCTCGCGTGCCGAGCACAGCATCCCGGCGGATCGCACGCCGCGCACCTCGGCAGCGCCGATCGCAATGCCACCCGGCAACTGCGCACCCGGCAACGCGCACGGCACGCGCAGGCCGGCGGCCACATTCGGCGCTCCGCAAACGACCTGCACCGGCTCGGCCGCGCCGACATCGACGCGGCACAGCGTCAAGCGCTCGGCGTTCGGGTGCGGAACGACCTCGAGGACGCGCGCTACCACGACTGCGGTAAACGGCGGCGCCGCCGGGTCAACCGACTCGACCTCCAGCCCACCCATCGTCAGCCGCTCGGCGAGCGCGAGCGTATCGATGGGAGGATCGCAGAATTGGCGCAACCAGCCTTCCGGGATCCTCATTCTTGGAACTGCCGCAAGAAGCGCAGGTCGCCCGAGAAGAAATTCCTCAAGTCATCCACCCCATAGCGCAGCATCGTCAGGCGCTCCAACCCTGAGCCGAACGCGAAGCCGAGCGTCTTTTCCGGATCGAAGCCGTAATTGCGAATCACCGCCGGATGCACTTGGCCGGCGCCCGAGATTTCGAGCCACTGGCCTTTTCGCGGCCCGCTCGTGAACATCAGGTCGATCTCGGCCGAGGGTTCCGTAAAGGGGAAATACGAAGGGCGGAAGCGCACGCGCAGGTCGTCGCTCTCGAAAAAGCGCTGCACGAAATCCGTGTACACGCCCTTTAAGTCCGCGAAGCTGATGTCCTCGTCCAGCCACAACCCTTCGACCTGATGGAACATCGGCGAGTGGGTCGCGTCGTCGTCCACGCGGTAGGTGCGTCCCGGCGCGATCACGCGCAGCGCAGGACCGTGCTGGCGGGCGTAGCGCACCTGCATCGGCGAGGTATGGGTTCGCAACACCAGAGGTTGACCTTGTGCGTCGGGCGCATCGACATAGAAGGTATCCTGCATCGAGCGTGCCGGGTGGTTCTCCGGGCTGTTCAGCGCGGTGAAGTTGTACCAGTCGGTCTCGATCTCGGGCCCGTCGGCAACGTCGAAGCCGATCGAACGGAAGATCTCCTCGACCCGGATCCAGGTGCGGATCACCGGATGCAGGCCGCCACGGCTGCGCGAGCGCCCGGGCAGCGTCACGTCGATCGCCTCCTGGGCAAGCTGGGCGGACACTGCGTCCTCGGCCAACTGCGCCCGGCGCTCGTTCAGCAGCCGCTCGATCGCCTCCTTCGCGACGTTTAAGCGGGCGCCCTCCTCGCGTCGCTGCTGTGGCTCGAGGCGCGCGAGCGACTTCAGGCGCTCGGTCAGGATTCCGGCCTTGCCAAGGAAGCGTGCCTTCTCGTTTTCCAGGTCGGCCGGGCGCGCCGCAGCGGCGAACGCGCGGCGAGCAGCTGCGATCAGCTCGTCAATCGACTGCATCGGGTCCGCCGGTGCGCCCGCGTGCCGCCTGGCTGTGGCTGTCGCGGGCTGCCTTCGATCTGGCCCGCGGCCCCGCGCGCGGCTTGGAGCGCGCCAAGGCTCTTTGGCCTCTCAGGCGCCGCGCAGCGACTTGACGCGTTCGACAATCGCCGCGAACGCGGGCTTGTCCAGCACGGCCATGTCGGCCAGGACCTTGCGGTCCAGATCGATCGCGGCACGGCGCAGGCCGTCGATGAACGCGCTGTACGACAAGTCGTGCTCGCGCACGGCTGCGTTGATCCGGGCGATCCACAACGAGCGGAACACGCGCTTGCGCTGGCGCCGGTCGCGGTACGCATACTGCCCCGCTTTCATCACCGCCTGCTTGGCGACGCGGAACACGCTCTTACGACGCTGCGTATAGCCTTTGGCCTGCGTCAGCACCTTCTTGTGGCGTGCGCGGCTGGTGACACCTCTTTTTACGCGTGGCATGGGGCAGCCTCCTCGCTCAAGCGTACGGAAGCATGCGCCGCACCGACGCCGTGTCTGATGGATGGATCTCGACCAGGCCGCGCAGATGGCGCTTGTTCTTTGTCTTCTTCTTGGTCAGCAGGTGCCGCTTGAACGCCTGGGCACGCTTGATCGATCCGCTCGAGCGGACCGTGAAGCGCTTGGCGGCGGCTCGCTTCGTCTTCAACTTCGGCATGACACGTACTCCGTTCTTTGATGCCGCCAGGCGCCCGCCTCGAACGGCGGAACTTTCATTGCCCGCGACACTTGTCGTTATTTCTTTTCGATGCTGCTACTTCTTCTTCCTGGGCGACAGCACCATCACCATCTGCCGCCCCTCGAGCCTGGGCATCGCCTCGACCTGGCTGATCAGTTCCAGGTCCGCTTTGACCCGTTCGAGCACTTTCAACCCCAGCTCCTGGTGCGCCATTTCGCGGCCGCGAAAGCGCATCGTTACCTTGGCCTTATCACCTTCCTCCAGGAACTCCGTGAGCTTTCGTACCTTCGTGAGGTAGTCGTTCTCGTCGGTAGCGGGCCGAAACTTGATCTCCTTGATCTGGATCTGCTTCTGCTTCAGCTTCGCTTCGTGCGCCTTTTTCTGCTCCTCGTACCGGAACTTTCCGTAGTCCATTAACCGGCAAACCGGCGGAACGGCGGTCGGTGCGATCTCCACCAGATCTACATCGGCCTCTTCAGCCATCCGCAGCGCATCGGCGGTGCGGACCACTCCCAATTGCTCGCCACTCTTGCCGATCAGCCGAACCTCCGGAACGCTGATCTCCCCATTGAGTCGGTGCGCACGTTCTTGAGCGATGGTTGCAAACCTCCTGAAAAAATATCGAGCCGCAAGCCCGGGCCCGTTGGCGTGCTTCCGCGGGCCGCCCGCCGTACCGCGCGTTCGTCGCCGCCCTCAGCCGCCCCGGCTCGTGCTTCGCCGCTCGACTTCCAGCCGTAGCCGCTCGGAAAAATCCGCCAGGGACATCGCGCCCAGGTCGGCACCTCCACGAGCTCGCACGGCCACCGTTCCCGCCTGCAGCTCCTTGTCTCCGACCACGCAGATGTAAGGTAGCTTTTGCAGCGCAAGACTGCGAATCTTATATCCGATCTTGTCGTCCCGCAAATCCGCGTCGGCTCTAACCCCCTGTTTTTTCAGCTCTTCCGCCAATTGGATCGCGTAGTTGCGCTGGTGCTCGCTGATGCTGGCGACGACGACCTGCACCGGCGCCAGCCAAACTGGCAGTGCCCCCGCAAAGTGCTCGATCAGGATCCCGATAAAGCGCTCGAGCGATCCAAGAATGGCCCGGTGCAGCATGACCGGAACGCGGCGGGCGTTGTCCTCAGCGACATACTCGGCACCCAGCCGGCCAGGCATCAGAAAGTCGACCTGCATCGTGCCGCATTGCCACGATCGCCCGATCGAGTCTTTCAAGTGGTATTCGATCTTCGGCCCGTAGAAGACGCCGTCACCCGGCGCGATCGCAAAGTCGCATCCGGACTGCCGCAGAGACTCCATTAAGGCGTGCTCGGCTTTGTCCCACAATTCGTCGGAGCCGATCCTGCGCTCGGGGCGCGTCGCAACCTTGTAGGCGATGTTGTCGAATCCGAAGTCGCGATACACGCGTTGCAACAGCGCGGTATACGCGGCGCACTCGGGGAGGATCTGATCCTCGGTGCAGAAAATGTGGCCATCGTCTTGAGTAAACCCGCGCACGCGCATGATGCCGTGCAGTGCGCCCGAGGCCTCGTTGCGATGGCACTGGCCGAATTCGCCATAGCGCAGCGGCAGATCCCGGTATGAGCGCAAATCCGATTTGTAGATCTGGACGTGCCCGGGACAGTTCATCGGCTTCAGCGCGTAATGCCGATTTTCCGACTCGGTCGTGAACATGTGCTCGCGAAAATTTTCCCAGTGCCCAGTTTTCTCCCAGATGCTGCGATCCAACAGCTGCGGACCTTTGACCTCCTGGTAGCCGTTGTCCCGATACACCCTGCGCATGTACTGCTCGACCTGCTGCCAGATCACCCAGCCTTTTGGATGCCAGAACACCAGGCCGGGCGCCTCCTCCTGCATGTGAAACAGGTCCAGTTCGCGCCCCAGGCGACGGTGGTCTCGCTTCTCCGCCTCCTCCAGCATGTGCAAGTACGCGTCCAGCTCGTCCTTGCGCGCCCAGGCCGTGCCATAGATCCGCTGCAGCATCTCGTTGCGGCTGTCGCCCCGCCAGTACGCACCGGCCACTTTGGTGAGCTTGAAGACCTTCAGGCGGCCGGTGGACGGCACGTGGGGCCCGCGGCACAGGTCGACGAAGCGACCTTCGCGGTACAACGAAACCTGTTCCTCCGGTGGGATCGAGGCGATGATCTCGGCCTTGTAGCGCTCGCCAATCGACTCGAAGTACCGCACCGCCTCGTCGCGCTGCCACACCTCCCGGCGCACCGGTTCGTCCAGCGCTGCAAGCTCGACCATCTTGCGCTCGATCGCCTGCAGATCCTCGGGAGTGAAGGCGCGGTGATAGGAGATGTCGTAGTAAAAGCCGTTCTCGATCACCGGCCCGATCGTTACCTGGGCCTCCGGGAACAGCTCTTTGACCGCATACGCGAGCAGGTGCGCGGTCGAGTGTCGGATCACCTCGACGCCGTCGGCATCCCGATCGGTGACGATCGCCACGTTGGCATCGCGATCGACCAGGAAAGACGTGTCCACCAGCCGGCCATCGACCCGCCCGGCCAGCGCGGCCTTGGCCAGTCCAGAACCGATGGCGGCGGCAATTTCCGCGACGGTGACCGGGCGATCGAATGTGCGGTGCGAGCCGTCCGGCAGTGATATCAGGGGCATCGGAGTACGGTGGTAGGCGCGATTGGACTCGAACCAACGACCCCCACCATGTCAAGGTGGTGCTCTAGCCAGCTGAGCTACGCGCCTGCGGGCGGGCCATGATACACGACGCATTACAATGACCCGGCGGCTTATGGCTTGTCATGTTCGCGAAACGAGGGTTTCACGCGCGTGACAACGAACCTGGCTAATCTGGGGGGCGGTCCGGAGGTTCCGAAGTTCCGGACACGAAACACCCCTTGAAGGTAGGGGAAGGGAGAGCCGATGGCACTTCGTGATCCGCGCGTCCTGCGCGTCGACTCCGGCGTCGAGAAAGGACAGCGCGAGCCGCGCCTGTCGGTGGGATTGGCGCGTGGCCCGGCCGATATCGAGGATGCACAGCGGCTGCGCTTCGAGGTCTTTGCGCAGGAAATGGGAGCGCAGCTGGAGCCGACCGACGACGGCATCGATCAAGACGAGTTCGACGCGTTCTGCGACCACCTGATCGTGCGCGACGATGACACCACGCGCGTGGTCGGCACCTATCGGATTCTGCCGCCACACAAAGCGCGTGCACTCGGCAAGCTGTATTCGGAGAACGAATTCGACCTGTCGCGCCTGACACACCTGCGTCCATCGCTGATCGAGGTCGGTCGTTCCTGCGTGCACGCCGACTATCGCAACGGCAGCGCCATTTTGCTGCTGTGGGCGGGAATGGCGCAGTACATGAAGAGCGCCGGCTACCGTCATCTGATCGGCTGTGCGAGCGCTCCGCTGGCCGATGGCGGGATGCAGGCAGCCCGCTTGCGCGATGAGCTCCAAGGGTATCTGGCAAGTCCCGAATACCGGGTCTTCCCACGCGTGCCATTTCCGCACGCGCGCATCCCGCGGGCCAGCAGCGTCGAGATTCCGCCTCTGATCAAAGGCTATGTGAGGCTGGGTGCCAAAGTCTGCGGCGAGCCGGCGTGGGATCCCGACTTCAATACTGCCGACTTCCTGATTTGGCTGTCGCTGGACGGGATCGACCCGCGCTACGCGCGGCATTTCGATCTGTTGGCGGCACAGTTGGCTGCCCCCGAGCGCTGAACGCCATTGTCGGGCTATCACCGCCTTCTGGCGACGATCACCCCTTTAATCTCGGTGATCTGCGCCAGCGCGCGGCGCGCGATCGCAGCGTCCGGAACCTGGACCGTGAATTGCATGCGCGCTTCGCCATTTTGCGACAGCGTGTTCACCCCCAGCACGTTGAGCTTTTCGCGGGCGAACACCTCGGAGATGTCGCGCAGCAGGCCGGGGCGGTCCTGTGCCAGAACGAACACTTCGGTCGGATAGCCCTCCCCACCCGCGCCCCACCCGACCTCGATCACCCGCTCGGGGTTGCGTTTCGCGAGAGCGCGCGCGTTGACGCACGAGGCCCGGTGGACCGAGACGCCGCGGCCGCGCGTCACGAATCCGACGATCTCGTCCGGTGGGATTGGACGGCAGCATTGCGCGAGGTTCGTCATCAGGGAGTCGACTCCGACTACCAGTACGCGCCCATGCGCGGGCAACGTCGGACGTTGCGCCCGTTGCGGCGCCACCACCGATTCTTCCGGAGCAGGCTGTTCGGTTCCTGACAGCGCCTGCTCGATGCTGCGCGGACCCAGTTCCTCGCGCGCGATCGCCACACAAAGCTCGTCGATCGAGGCGAAGCCCAAGCGACCTGCCAGGTCCTCGAGGTTCACGGCAGTGCGCCCCAGGCGCTGCAGCTCGCGTGTGACTGCTTCCCTTCCGGCAGCGACCGTCTGCTCGTGCTCGATCGCATTGAACCATTGCCGCACCTTGGTGCGGGTACGTGCACTCGACACAAAGCCCAGCTCAGGGTTGAGCCAGTCCCGACTCGGTCCGCCGCTGCGCGCCGCGATGATCTCGACCGTCTGTCCGGTGCGCAGCCGCGTGTTCAGCGCCACCAGTGCGCCGTCCACGCGCGCTCCGCGACAGCGGTGTCCCAGCTCGGTGTGCACGTGATAGGCGAAATCGATCGGTGTCGCTCCCGGCGGCAGTTCGATTACACGCCCCTGCGGGGTCAATGCATATACGCGCTCGGCGACCGCCTCCGCCTGCGGCTGCGAAGCGAGCGCTGCCGCCTCTGCATCCTGGCTCCAGTCGAACAGCCGGCGCAGCCAGGCGATCCGCTCGTCATAGCTGGCCGCCGCGTCGCGCCGCCCCTCCTTGTAGCGCCAGTGAGCCGCGATGCCCAGTTCGGCGTCCTGGTGCATCTGGCGCGTGCGGATCTGGATCTCGATAAACGGCCCGTCCGGAGGACGCACAACCGTGTGCAAGGACTGGTATCCGTTCGGTTTGGGACGGGCGATGTAGTCGTCATATTCCCGCTCGATCGGCGGCCAGGCCGAGTGCACTGCCGAAAGAGCCTCGTAGCAGGCGGCGACCTCATCGACGATCACCCGGAGCGCCAGCAGGTCGTGAACTTGCTCGAATCTGAGCGCCTTGGCGACCATCTTTTGGTGGATGCTGGCGATGTGCTTGGGCCGGCCGCTGATCTCCGCGTCGATGCCCGCGCCTCCCAGCAACTCGCGCAGGCGCTGCGAAGCTTCCTCGGCGGTGCGCTCGCGCTGAGCCCGGCTTTGCTCGAGCTGCCCGGCAATCTGCTCGTAAATCCGAGGCTCCAGCAACTGCAGCGCGAGGTCCTCCAGTTCCCACTTCAGCTGCCAGATGCCCAGCCGATTGGCCAGCGGCGCAAGCAGCGCCGATGTTTCGCGTGCAACCGCGACGGTCGCCGCAAGCATCGCGGTCGCCGGCTCGCGGGCGAGGTAGCGCATCGTTTGCAGGCGCGAGGCCAGGCGCAGCACCACCACGCGCGGATCGTTCACCATCGCCAGCAGCATCCGCCGCAGCGCCTCCGCCTGAGGCTCCCGCCTTCCCTGTCCACCCGCCGCTTCGTTCCAGTGGGTTCGAATGCTGTCGGACAACAGCATCAACTGGCGCAGATCCGCGACCAACACAGCGACGCTGGCGCCGGCGCGCGTGCGGATCCATTCGTCGGCGTTTCGCAGCACCTCGTGCGCACCGAACAGGTATGCGGCCGCCAGCAGATCGGGCGCACCCCGGATCGACTGTACGATTGCAGCCGTGCCGTCGGCATGCTCGGCGAACGGCTCACCGGTTCGTAGCAGCCGACCCTCGTACAGCGGCAAGATCAGCGACCGCGCTCCTGCTGCATCCAGCGCCGATTCGGCCGGCAGCGCGTGCGGTTGCTGCGTCACATCGATCGCTTCGATTTGTGGCGGCGACTTGCCGACCATTATGCACCCCGAAACTGCGCGTCGGACCTGAGGCAATATTCGCAAATGTTCGCACGACTGCTCGATTCCATCGTCAGCGGCAGCGTCGAAATCCCGCCGCCGTTGTGGGAACAGACGCGCGCCGCCCTTCCATTCCTGCGGCGTTTCGACACACAAGCCGGCGCGTCGCTGCGCGAACTCTGCGCCCGGCTTCTGGCGACCAAGGTGATGAGCGGGGCCGGCGGACTGGAGTTGACTGCCGCGATTCAGGTTGCGATCGGAGCGCAAGCGTGCTTGCCGATCCTTCGGCTGGGAATCGATTGGTACCGTGGCTGGAGCGGAATCATCGTCTATCCCTCCGAATACGTGGCCCGCAGGCGAATTCAGGACGAGTCCGGTCTCGTGCATGAGTTCGAGGAGACCGCCGCCGGCGAAGCGTGGGAAGGAGGCCCCGTGATCGTCTCCTGGGACCCGGATGCGCACGCGCCGGAGAATTCGGCGTTCAACGTAGTGATCCACGAATTCGCTCACAAACTCGATTTGCTTGACGGGCAGGCCGACGGCCTGCCGCCGCTGGATCGACGCCTGCATGCAGGCTTGGACCCGCACCATTGGCGCGGCGTCTTGGAGGACGTCTGGCAGCGTTTTGCCGCCGCCGTTGATCTGGTCGAACTGGACCTGCCCGCCGACATCGATCCGGAGTCCGACCAAGCCGATCCGTACTACGCGCGCTTGCCGCTCGATCCCTACGCCGCCCAGGACGAAGCCGAATTTTTTGCCGTCTCCAGCGAGACGTTTTTCGTCAGTCCTCAGCGGCTGCTCGATGCATTTCCGCAGTGGTACGAACTGCTCAGTCGCTTCTACCTGCAAGATCCGCTCGCAGCCTGACGACCTTCCTTTAGCTAGCAGCTCGCGCTTTCAACACTCGCCTGCGCGAGAACGCCCGCCGCAACCACAGCGCAGCAAGCGCCACTGCCACGCTCAACGCGCTTAGGGCGAGCTGCACCGATAGCCCAGGGGTCACGGCCATCAGGACGAGCACCGCCGCCACACCGCCAATGACGCCGTAGCTGAGCCACGGAAACAGCCACATGCGCAGTTGCAGCTGCTCGCCGGCCGCTTCCACGTTCTGGCGAAAGCGGATCTGTGCGAGTGCGACGATCATGTAGATGAACAGGATCATCGCTCCCGAGGTGTTAATCAGGAAGAGAAACACCCCATTGGGCGAGACGACCGATGCGAGAGCCGCCAATAGTCCGGCAGCTGTCCCGAACAGGATCCCGAGCCTCGGAACCCGCCGCGCAGAGGTTGCTGCGAACAGCGCTGGTGCGTCGCCTCGCCGTGCCAGCTCATGCAGCATTCGAGACGTGATGTACAAGCCGGAATTCAGGCAGGACAGAACTGCGGTGACCGCGATCACCGACATCAGCGTTGCAGCTCCCGGAATCCCGATGGCCTGCAGCGTCCGGGTAAAAGGCGAATCGCCCGGCACCACGCTGTCCCACGGCTCGACACTGACGATGATCGCGATCGAAGCCACGTAAAAAGCGAGAACGCGAAGAGACACCGTGCGCGCGGCACGGGTGACGTTGCGTGCAGGATCCTGCGTCTCGGCAGCAGCGATCGTTGCGACCTCGCTGCCCATCATCGAGAAGATCACAACCGGGATCGCCGTCACCGGGCCGATCCATCCCTTGGCAAAGAAGCCGCCGTGTTCGGTCATCTGGTGCGCCGCCGAGGCGGGTCCGGGGCCGAAAAACAGCAGGAAACCGAGGCCTATCACGATGAAGGCAGCGATCGCAGCAACTTTGAGTGAGGCAAACCAGAACTCGAACTCGCCGTACGTGCGCACCGAAAGCAGATTCGTTGCCGTCATCGCGACGATCAGCACCAAGCCGATCGACCATACGGGCGCTGCAATCCAATGCTGCAGCAGCGTCGCACCCGCAATCGTCTCTACGCCGACCACGATCACCCAGAAATACCAGTAGAGCCAGCCGGTCAGGAATGCCGCCCATGGGCCAAGGCCCAGTCCCGCATACTCTGCGAACGTACCGATACCGGGGCGCGCAACCGCCATTTCGCCCAGCATCCGCATGATCAGGAATACCAGTAGCCCCGAAAGCGCGTAGCTGACCAACACCGAAGGGCCCGCCATATGGATCGCGGCGCTGCTGCCGACAAACAGGCCCGCCCCGATGATTCCGCCCAAAGAAATCAAAGCCACATGGCGCGGTCGGAGCGAGTGGGCCAGATCGGTGGCAGGCATCGATCGCTGGTTCGCGGGCCGGAGCATCCGGCTGCCTTGAGTCTTACTACCCCGGCAGGATCATGTCGACAGCAGAAAGCGCCGCACGATCGCGATCTGATCCGGATCGAAGAACATCGGCGCGTGGCCAACGCCCGGGATCTCGGTGAGCTGCGCGCGCGGGCCACGCTGCGTCATCTCGACGGCAGTGGCGCGCGATAGCAGATCCGATTCCGCACCGCGCACGACCAGCGCTGGACCGCGAACCGCATCGTAGAGCTCCCAGAGCTTTGCCCCGGCCGCGGCATTAGCTTCGGCCGTCGTGCCTTTGAGCGTTTGGGCGATACCGGGGTCGTAGCGGAACACCCAGCGCGAGCCGTCGAAGCGAGTCGCGGTTTCAGTCAGCTGGCGCCACTGCTGCTCGGTTCGCAGCCCGAAGCCGAGCGAAATCGACCGAACGTACTGGGTGGCTTCGTCCAGGTCCGCGAAGCTCGGGGGCTTGGCGACATACTCTCCGATCCGAACCAGCGCATCGAGTTCCATCCGCGGCCCGATATCGTTCAGGATCAGCCGGCCGATCGGCGCGTTCGGCTGTCCGGCCAGCGAAAGTCCGATCAGCCCCCCCATTGACGTTCCAAGCAGATCGACGCGCTCGACGTTCAGACGCGCGATCAGGGTGGTCATATCGAACGCGTATTGCGGCAACCCATATAAGTTCGGGTCCGCCAGCCAATCGCTGCGACCGCGTCCGACCACGTCGGGACAGACCACCCGGTACTGGTCGCTCAAATCCGCGGCCAGATGTGCAAAATCGTCGCCCACGCGCGTCAGTCCGTGCACGCACAGCAGCACGCGCGGGTTGTCGGCAGCGCCCCACTCCGCATAACGCATCGTGTGAAAACCGCTGCGGCTCAGGCAGCGCACCGCATCTGTACGCGGAGTCGTCATGGTCCTGCCTCGGGTCCTGTCTGGTCCAATCGGCGAGAGGCCGAGTTTACCCACCCCGCCGGCTGATTTAGCCAATAGCGGGAATGATCCAGACGCCACTCCTCCAGCGTCACCGATCCGGAGGCATCGAAGCGCCAGCGGGCCGCTCCGCTGAAGTCGCTGCGCACGATCCGCGCTCCGTGTTGCTCGTAGCGCTCGACCACCTGCGGATGCGGATGCCCGAAGCGGCTGCGGTACCCTGCTTGGATCGACACCCAATGCGGTGCGACCGCCGAGATCAGCGCCTCGCTGGATGAAGTCTTGCTCCCGTGGTGCGGCGCCACCATCACCGCCGCTTGCAAAGCCGCTCCAAAAGCACCCACCATCGCAGCCTCCTCGCGCGCGGGGATGTCTCCCGTCAGCAGCACGCGGGCGGCGCCCAGTTGTGCCATCACGACGCAACTCTTCTGGTTTGTCGTTGCGCGGGGGCGATCGTAAAGCTCTGCCGCAGGGCTGAACACCCGAAGTCGCAAGTCTCCGACCTCGGCGTGCTGTCCCGCTTCGCAGCGCTGTACCGCATGCGCCGCCTGAAGGAGCGCCTCGCCAGGATCGATCGAAGTCAAAACGCGATCGACCGCGATGCTCTCGAGCAGCGACCGGGCTCCGCCGGAGTGATCCGAGTCCAGATGCGACACCACCAGCACTTGCACCCGGTCGATACCGCGAGCGCGCAGGTACGGCACGATCACACGCGCACCTGCATCTGCATCCTCGGCGACTTTCGGCCCCGTGTCGAACACAACTGTGGCTTCTGCGCTCTCGAGGATCAGCGCCATTCCCTGTCCAACGTCTAGTGCAGTCAGCCAGAGGCCTCCTGCCTGCGGGCGCTCGGGCGGCATCGCAAACGCGGGCAATAGCCACGCGATTCCGGCCCAGCGCAGCGGCCACCCCGCCGGTGCCAGCAGCCATACGATGCCGCCGACGGCGACTGCCACCGCCCACGGCGGAGGCGCCGCAGAGCCCATCCACGCGTACGGAAGCTGAACGAGCCAATTTAGTATCCCTGCGAGCAGCGCAAACAGAGTCTCCGAAAGCTGCAAAGTCACCTTCGCAAGCGGCAGCAGCCAATCGCCCAGAGCACAAGCGAGTGCTCCGAGCAAGGCCAGCGGTGTGACCAGGTAGCTGACGAGCGGAATGGCGATCGCGTTGGCGATCGGCGAGATCAGAGATACCTGCTGGAACAGCACCAGTGTCAGCGGAACGAGTGCGATCGTCACCGCGGCCTGAATGCGAGAAGCTTCGCGCACCGCGCTTGCAGCGTGCGATCTCCATGCATGCAGCCGAACGCGTGGCGACCGCGGCGAGGCATGGGTTCGCTCGACGCTTTCCTCTGGCAGCCTGCCGTGGCACACCAGGAAAATCGAAGCAACCGCGCCGAACGACAGCCAAAAGCCTGTCGCGGTGACGGCCCACGGATCCCACAGGCAAACGACGACAGCGGCGCTGGCCAAAATCGTTGCCGCGCTGAGCTGCCAGCGCAGCAGCAGCGCCAGCGCCACCGTTGCCAGCATGACGAACGTGCGCTGCGCCGGTACGCCCCATCCCGCCAGCAGGCAGTAGCCGAGCGCCGCGGCGGCGCCGGCGCACGCGCGCACGCTCTGAACCGGGGCAAAGGCCAGCAGCCGCATCGAGCGGCGCCAAAGCGCCCCCGCGACCAACGCGACAAGCGCCGCGATCATCGTGATGTGTAGGCCGGAGATGCTGACCAAGTGAGAGATCCCGGTGCGGTTGAACAGTGTCCAGTCCGACTGGACAATCGAACCTTGATCTCCCATCACGAGCGCGATGATCACCGGCCCATAGCGCCGACCGCTTAATAGGTGCTGCAGTCGCCCACGCAAGGCATCGCGCGCGCGGTCGATCAACGGATTGAACCGCAACACCAGCTGTTGCAGGCATTGCGGCTGCGGCCGTCCCGGACGGTCGCGCACATACCCGGTGGCTCGCACGCCCTGCTCGAGCATCCACAACTCGGAGTCAAATCCGGCTGGATTGAAAGTGCCATGTGGGCGCCGCAGTTTGACCGTCATGCGCCAGCGCTGCGCTGGCCGTACTTCCGGCGCACCTTTGCCCGGATTGTCGTACCAGGCCAACGCGATCAGCTGCGGCACGTGCACCTGAGCGGATTCGACCGCCTCCACCTCGAATGGAAAACGCACGCCGCGTTCGATTGCAGAGGGCAAACCGGCGACGATTCCCGTCACCTCGATCTCGCGTCCTTCGTCGGCGAAACGCAGCTCGTCGGCGAGGCAGTGCGCCGCTCGCCACGCGGCGTAGTCGTACCCGGACAGGGCTGCCGCAGCGCAAGCGACGATGACCGCGGCGCTCGAGGAAACCCGGTGCAGCACGAATGCCGTACCCGAGGCCGCTAGCGCCGCTGCTGCGATGGCCGCCATCGCTTGCCCCGAAGGAAGCGAGGCAGCCTGCTGCAGGCATCCGACGGCGCCGACAAAGGCGATCAGCGCCCAAACCACTCGTGGGGGTTACGGGCCACTAAGTCGCCACTGGCTTCGCCTCGGCCAGAGCGGAAAGACGCGGAAAGGCATCCAGCACGTTGCGCTTGTTGATCGTGGCCAGATGCTCCGGTGTGGTCGAGCGCAGTTGCGCGATCACGGAAGCGATTCGCGGCAGCTGCGCCGGCTCATTGCGCCGCTCGCCAGACGGTTCGTGCATCCACTGCGGCGCGATATCCGGCGCGTCGGTTTCCAGTGCGATCCGGTTTTCCGGTACCTGCGCCGCGTGCCTGCGGATCCGCAGCGACCCGCTGAATGTCGCCGCTCCGCCAAAACCCAGCCGAAGCCCCAGTGCAGCGAATTCGTGCGCCTGCTGCTCGGAACCGTTGAACGCGTGTGCGATGCCACCCGGAACCTCGATCCGTCGCAGATACTTCAGAAGGCGATCGGCCGAGCGGCGAACGTGCAGCACCACCGGCAGCGACCAAGCACGCGCCAGCCGCAGCTGTGCCTCGTAGAAGCTCTCCTGGCGAGCAGCGTCCGGCGCGCCGTCGTGGAAGTCCAAGCCGATCTCTCCGATACCGATGAAGTTCGGGTCCACTTGCGCGCGTCGGACCGCGTCCGACAGCGTTTCCAAGTCCGCATCGGCCGCGCGCGATACGTACAGCGGGTGGATCCCGAGCGTGTAACCGAAGCCGTAGCGACGCGCGATGTCGCGCGCGCGTTCGAAGGTGCGTGCCTCGACCGCAGGAATCAGCATCATTCGCACGCCGGCGGCGACCGCGCGCTCGACCACCTGCTCGCGGTCTGGATCGAACTCCTCCGCATCCAGATGACAGTGGCTGTCGATCCACATTTGGAAGGCCCCGGGTCGATGAAGCGCCGGCAGCAAAGCCCCGGCAGCTTTCGTTGCAGTGTAGACGTCGCCGCCATCGCGGCTCAGACCGCCGGCGGCAGTGTCGTCAGACAGGCTGTAGCCGCCCGCCGCTCAGGCGCAAGACGCGATCGCAGCGCCCCGACAGCTCCGAATCGTGCGTCGCAATCACGATCGCCGCACCGCACCGGCGGGCGGCGTCGATCAGGACGTCAAAGACGGTGCGCGCGGTCTCGCGATCCAGGTTTCCAGTGGGCTCGTCGGCCAGTACGCACACCGGCTCGCTGACAAGCGCCCGCGCGATCGCGGTGCGCTGGCGCTCGCCGCCCGACAACTCGCTGGGATGGTGCTGCAAGCGATCGGCCAAGCCCACGGCGGACAGGATCTGGGCAGCCCGATCCCGGGCCTGCTGCAGCGGCATGCGCCGGATAACAAGAGGCATGCATACGTTGTCGAGCGCCGTGAATTCCGGCAGCAAATGGTGAAACTGGTACACGAAACCGAGATGGCGATTGCGCAACTCCCCCCGCTGCGCCTCGGTCAACTCGGCGAGCTCGCGACCATCGATGGCGATCGATCCTGCGTCGATCGAGTCCAAACCCCCCAGGCAGTGCAGCAGCGTGCTCTTGCCGGAACCGGACGCACCGACCACCGCAACGATCTCGCCCGCGCGGACGCCCAGATCGGCGCCCTTGAGCACCTCGACCGCAAGCTTGTCCTCGCGGTACGCCTTGAAAAGGCCAAGCGCGCGGACGGTATCAGTCATACCGCAAAGCTTGCGCCGGGCGTACGCGCGAAGCACTCCAGCTCGGATACAGCGTCGCCACAAACGACAACAACAGGGAAATCGTACAGATCGGAACGATGTCGGAGGCGCGCGGATCGGATGGCAATTCGCTGATGAAGTAAATTGACGGATCCAGAAAATGGATCCCGAACGCATGCTCGATGACGGGAACGATCGTCTCCAGATTTGTCGCCAGCAGCAGTCCGCCTGCCAAGCCCAAGCCGACGCCCAAGAACCCCACCAGCGCGCCCTGGATCACGAAAATGGCCATCACGCTGCGCGGACTCGCGCCCAACGTGCGCAGGATCGCAATGTCGGCATGCTTCTCGGTGACCGTCATCACCAGCGTGGATACGAGATTGAACGCGGCAACGGCAACGATCAGCGCCAGGATCAGGAACATCATCCTCTTCTCGATCTGCGTGGCGGCAAACCAGGTTCGGTTCACGCTCGACCAGTCCCTCACCAGCACCTGCGACCCAAGCTCGCGAGCAAGGCGCCGCGCCACCTGCGGGGCAAGCTGCATGTCATGCAGCCGCAGCCGCACTGCGGTCGGCCCCGCCAAGCGGAACAGCCGCTCGGCGTCCGACAGGTTGATCAACGCCAAAGCGCTGTCGAACTCGAAATGACCCGAATTGAACGTCCCGATCACGCGAAACTGCTTTAAGCGCGGGATGAGGCCGGCCGGAGTCAGGTTTCCTTCCGGAACCACCACCGTTACTTTGTCGCCGACCATCACGCCCAGCGCCTGTGCGAGGTCGCGACCGAGCACGATCCCGAAGCCACCGGCCGCCAGCTCACCGATCCGACCACCATCTAAGTGCTGGACGATGTCCGACACGCCCGCCTCCTCAATCGGATCGATGCCCGAGATCACCACCCCTCGCACCGAGTCGTCGCGAACCAGCATCGCCTGCCCCTGTGCCAGAGGAGCGCTGGCAACAACCTCCGGATCCATCCGCGCCTGCGCAGCGATCGCATTCCAGTCGGCCAGAGTGCCCTCCGTCGACTCGATCTGGATGTGCGGGATTACGGACAGCATGCGGTCGCGCACGTCGCGCGTGAAGCCGTTCATCACGCTCAGCACGACGATCAGCGCGGCGACGCCCAGCGCGATCCCGCCGATCGAGATCGCCGAGATAAAAGAAATGAACGTGTTGCGGCGGTGCGCGCGGCGCCCGGCTCGTGTGTAGCGCAGGCCGATCCGAATTTCGAACGGAATGCCCAAGATCGACCGGATGGACGGAAAAATGGATTCTAGCAACCGGCAATCCGTGCTTACCTACAATTCGATCCGTCCTGGAGATGTGAATGACCCACACGCTGCTCGTCCCCGGTGCACTGCTGCTCGAGCAGGACTGGGAGACAATCGCCGCGGACTTCGTACCCGAGCCTCTGGCGCGCCGCTTGACGCGCGCGCGACGTTCGTGGAGCGAGCTGCCGGTGCGCTGTCTGCGCTGGGCGGAAGGGGCCGCGCATCTGGCGTGGTTGGCGCGCGAGTTCGCCGCTCCGGGTGAACCGCCGGTGTGCGCTCCCTATGCCTGGCGCGCGAGCGCCGCGCCCGGGGAGGCGGGCGCAGCGGACGCACAGATCTGGTTCTGCGAGCCGGTCCATTTCAGCCTGCAGGCGGAGCGCACCGTGCTCGCGGCAATCGACACACCGGCGTTGGCTGCAGCCGAGAGCGCAGCGCTATTCGAAGAAGCCGCCGACAGCGCCCGCGCCCATGGCGCCACACTACGCGAGGTGTCCGGACGCTGGTATCTTTTTCCGGCCGAGCCCTGGGACTTGCAGTCCACCCCGCTGCAGGCCGCGCTGGGTGCGTCGGTGGAGGTGCGTCTACCGCATGGCGAGGATGCGTCCCGCTGGCGGCGGTTGCTGAACGAGGTGCAAATGCGGTGGCACGCCCATCGGGTCAACCGGGAACGCGAAGAGCGCGGCCAGCAACTCGCCAATGCACTTTGGCTGCACGGAGGCGGCGCCTGGCAGGCGCTCGATCGGTGCCGCTTCGCGCGCGTGCACAGCGAAGACCCAGTTCTGCTCGGCTGGCAGGCCGCAGGCGCTCCCTGCGATTCGCTGAACGGGGCGCCGACCGATTCGCTGACCGTCTGCCCGCAGCTATTCGAGGCCTACTGGCGAAGGGACTGGCGAACCTGGGCGACCGCGTGGACCGCGGTGAACGCGCAGGTTCAATCGCAACTCGACGCCGCTGATGCCGGGCCGCAAGAGCAGGTCGAACTGGTTGCCTGCGGGCGTGCCGGGGTTGCGACATTCGAGCTGCTGCGTCGTCACAGTATTCTGCGCAGTTTTCTCGAGCCGCGGCGCCGACCGCTTCGGGAGTCTCTGACAGAGCCCGCGCAGGGATGAAGCGCCAGCGTGCTTCCATCGATCCCCCATGAGTGCGCTTCCCCCACTTCCGACCCTGGCCGAGCGCCCGTACGACCCGGGTGTCGCGGGCCGCTTGACCGCCGCCGGCATCCCCGCGCCGCTTGCGCGCGCTTTGGCCGCGCGCGGCATCCTATCGACCTCGGAACTGAACCCGACGCTGGCCGAACTGCACGCTCCGGCACTGCTGGACCAGTGCCAGCGCGCCGCGTTTCTCCTGGCCGAAGCGATCGAGCAGGGGCAACGACTACTGATCGTCGCCGACTACGACTGCGACGGCGCCACTGCGTGCGCGGTTGGCGTGCGCGCATTGCGCGCGATGGGCGCCCAGGTGGAATACCTGGTCCCAAACCGCTTCGAATTCGGATACGGACTGACCCCGGCGCTGGTCGAGCTGGCGGCTGCGAGGCATCCGGACTGGATCATCACGGTGGACAACGGTGTGGCGAGCGTCGAGGGAGTCGAGCGCGCCAACGCTCTCGGCATCCAGGTGCTGATCACCGACCATCACCTTCCCGGCGAACGGCTGCCCGCCGCCCGCGCGATCGTCAATCCGAACGTGCCGGGATGCACCTTCCCGTCCAAGCATCTGGCGGGAGTTGGAGTGATGTTCTACGTGCTGACCGCGCTGCGGGCCGAGCTGCGCGGCCGCGGACGGTATGACGGAGCATCGCAGCCCCACCTGGGTTCGCTGCTCGATCTAGTGGCGCTCGGCACGGTAGCCGATCTGGTCCGCCTGGACCGCAACAACCGCGCGCTGGTCAGTGCGGGTCTGCAGAACATCCGGCGCGGCAGCCTTCAGCCGGGCGTGGCGGCGCTGTTCCGGGCCGCCGGCCGAAGCGCGCCGGAAGCTCGCGCCGAAGACTTGGGCTTTTCGATTGCGCCCCGAATCAACGCCGCCGGCCGCCTGGCAGAGATGACCGTCGGGATCGAATGCTTGACGTGCGACGATCCGGCGCGCGCGGACGAATTGGCGCGTCAGCTCGATCGACTGAACCGAGAACGCCGCCAGATCGAAGCAAAAATGCAGGAGGAAGCGATCGACGGCATCGATGCGCAGGGATTCGCGCAGCGGCGATCGATCGTTCTGTTCGACCCCCAGTGGCACCAGGGGATCGTCGGATTGGTGGCATCGCGCATCAAGGAGCGCTATCACCGGCCGACGATCGCGTTCGCGCAGGGCGGAGACGGCACGCTGCGCGGCTCCGGCCGTTCGATCGACGGCATTCACCTGCGCGACACCTTGGATCGCGTCACCAAGGCTGCGCCGGCGTTGATCGAGCGTTTCGGCGGGCATGCCATGGCGGCCGGCTTGACCCTTCGCCGCGAGCACCTGGAGGCCTTCAGCGAGGCGTTCGAAGCGGCAACGCGAGCAATGGCCGACTCGTCGCTGTTCGCTCGCTCGCTCGCAACCGACGGCGTGCTCGCGCCGAACGAGATCGGGCCGGAGCTGGCCGAGGCGATCGAAGCGATCGTTTGGGGCCAGGGTTTCGCGGAGCCGCTGTTCGCCAACGAGTTCGAGGTTCTGGAACAACGCCTGCTGCAGGACCGGCATCTGCAGCTGACGCTCGGGCTCGAACGCAGACGGCTTCCGGCGGTCTGGTTCGGACGGACCGAAACACTGCCGTCGCGCGCACGCCTGGCGTATCGGCTGAAGTTCGACACCTACCAGGGGTTGCGGCGAATCCGACTGCACGTTGTCGCCGCGGATCGTGGAAATTGAAAGAAGGGGGAGTGGACGTCCTGTCAGGCGGTTTTCGCGAGTGCGACCGGCATTGCGGCCATGAACGACGCCGACGAGGCGCAGTTGCGCGAGCTGGACAGCTACGTGGAGCAAACGCGACGCGCAATGAGCGTTGCCAAGTGAACGGCGTGGCTTCCACCCGGCGCGCGACTGACTCGCCCGTCCCTTCATGGGGACAGAGGGTAAGTCCGGACACGCCGGTACCGCGTATCGGGGAGTTTGGGGCGGCGGCGAGCGGCGAGTGGTAGTCGCTGCCCGGCGACTTCGAAGCGTTCTTCAATCCGCTAGAGGCCAGGAAGTTGCGGACCGCGGTCATCGATCTACAATCGCTCGAGTGCCGATCGAGCTGGTCGGTCGAAAATCGCGTCGTCGTCGGGGCCGATAAGTCCGAGCGCGGATGGAATACTGGGCGTCCAGGTTTCGCCAGAATCGTCGAGCAGCTTTCGAAAACTGCGATCGGCGAGATTCTTGTCAAGAAGCTCGGCTTGCAGCGCTCGCTTTATGTCTGGCGCACGGAGCCGGGCGTGGTCGTCCTCGCCGAGCTAAGCAGCATCGGATCACTTCCGGCCTCCAATGTCGATGTGCAACTCATGAAAGAGATTTGCAGCGCGGCCATCAACGCGAGCAAGAGCGCCGCGGCGTCCGGGCAACGCGAAGCAGCGAGCTCGGCACTCTCAAGCATCGATCCTCGTTCTCGGAGTGCTCGCGCGCGCTGGGTCAAAGCCGGCGGGGCTTGTGTGCTGTCCATGCTGGCATGCGCTGCGCTTGGCGTTTGGCTGTTCGCAAAGAAGAGCCACTTGGAAATATTGCACGTTCGCACACTGATGGACAGTGCGATGTTGCGCAGTCTTTCGCTGGCGTTGGCGAAAAGCGACTATGGCGAGGTTCAGGAGATGTTGTCCACGTACGCCGACAGCGGCTACTTCTCGCAGGAGCCGTGAGCAGTGCCAAGCAGCGGGTCATTGCGATTGCCGGCGATTGGTCGGACGTTCAGATCGGGACGCTCGTGGCCGACGACGTTGCGCGTGCGGCTGAGACCTTCGACTTGCACCTCGGCTCCGAGAGCTTCGGGCGGCTGCTGATACCGCAGCCGAGGACAACTCCCCCGCGGCTGGTCAAGAGCGACCTTCACACGCTGCGCGCTGCGGGCGCGTGGCTGGCCGCACTGGCCTTGGTGGTGGCACTGATGCTGTCCGCCTATCTATTGCGGATCGGACGATCACCAGATCGAGGCCAGGATGACCCGCCCGTCGCCCGGTCAGCCATTTCGAAGCCCCACCCCAACCTCGTCGCCTGGGAGAACCGCCATGATCGTTAGATCTTTCGTACTTGCCGCCTTCGCATTGCTGTCTTGGCTGGGCCTGAGCCTGCCCGCGCATGCGGAGCACGGGCTGCTCTCGCGCATCGTTCCCGTCACGGTCGATGAGGCCGCCGACAAGATCGAAGCGGCTGCCAAGGCGCGCGGCCTGACCATTTTTGCGCGTATCGACCATGCCAGGAATGCGCAGAACGTGGGGCTGGTGATGCCGCCGACGATCGTCCTGGTGCTGGGAAATCCCAAGGGCGGCACACCGGTCATGGTAGCTGCGCCAACGTCCGCGATCGATCTGCCGTTGCACGTGCTGATCTGGCAGGCCGGTGACGGCGCTACGCACGTAGCGCACTGGAACCCCGAAACGCTGGAAGAACGTCACGCGATTCCGGAAAACTTGGTGAAGAACATCTCCGGACTCGCCGCGCTTCTCGACGCGACCTTCGAGTGAAACGATCAAGCGCACCGCTGCGCTGTGAAGTTTCTGCAATCGTACTGCCCGAACAGCAGGCCGGCCCGGACCTCGAGGGAGTGCCGCAGTTATCGGGCGCTTATCATCACCTCGTAGTTGGATCTCCCGGTCTCCCGCCCGCGAATTAGCTGGTCTCCCAGCGGGGGCGCCCGCTTCGGAGCGAATTTCGGGATACCGGCGAACGGACGGGTCATGGGCGGACCCTGGCTTCGGCCAGCGGCCGCTGCAGTCGAAATCGTACGGCGGCGATGCGTTCTACGCCAGTCCCAGGATCGCTGAGGGCCGGCTCAGCGCCGCAGACCCGAATTTCGACCGAGCGCCACAATGCTGACCTTCATCGCGTGCACGCGACCCTGAGCCGACATCAGCGCTCGCCGCAGCATCGCGCCAAAGCGGACTCCCGTTTTCACACGGCCTCGACGCACTGCAGAGGCGAAACGCGACGAGCGTGACGAGTTCGCACTGTCGTAGTGAAAGTCCGGCTATCCCAGCCTGACTCAAACTCGGAAGCCTCCGGAGAACCCGGGGCGATTCACATCGCCTCACCGTATCATCGCAAAAGCAGCAGCCTCCTCGTAAGATCGCCCGTGGCGATGGACACGCCCGAACCGCGTCAGACGATCACTCGCCCGTTCATCGGGCTGCAGGTGCTTGCGGTCGTCACCAGTGTCTCGGCTGCTCCGACACCTGATGCGGATTGGCCTGCCTATGGGGGTGACGCTGGCGGGAGCCGGTACTCGCCCCTGGCCGAGATAACGCCGGCCAATGTTGGCCGGCTTCGCGTGGCCTGGATCTTCCGTACGGGCGAACTCGGCCATGGCGTAAAAGACTGGAATCGCTCGGCATTCGAAGCCACCCCTATCCTCTACGACGGCACGCTCTATCTCACGACCAGCGGCACGGACGTCGTCGCAGTAGACGCGGTCACCGGCACGCTGCGCTGGCGCCACAACAGCGAGAGTCGCAGAGACCTGCACTATTCTGACGGTGTGTCGCGCGGGGTATCCCTGTGGGTGGATGATCTTAGCCCTCAGGCCGCCCCGTGCCATGCGCGCATTTACGCACCCACGCTGGACGGCAGGTTGCTCGCGCTTGATGCGGCGACGGGAAAGCCCTGCGCTGATTTCGGTGAGCATGGCACCGTGAACCTGCTGAAGGGCGTGCGTTCGCAGTTCAAGGAGGGTGACGAGTGGCGGGACTATCTCGTGACCTCCCCATCCGCCGTCCTGGACGGGAAGGTCATCGTCGGGTCATCCATCGGCGACAATCGCGCTGTGCTCGTTGAACTCGGCACCGTGCGGGCGTTCGATGCCAGGACCGGCAAGTTGGTCTGGAGCTGGGACCCGATCCCGCGTGATGAATCCAATCCGGTGTACAAGGAATGGACTCCGGAGAGCGTCAAAACGGCGAGCGCGGCCAATGCCTGGGCGCCACTGTCGGTGGACCCGAGCCGCCACCTCGTATTCGTGCCCACCGGATCCGCGAGCCCGGATTTCTTCGGTGGCGAACGCCCGGGCGATAATCGCTGGGCTAACTCGGTGGTGGCCCTTGACGGCAATACCGGCACGTTCAGCTGGGGCCAGCAGCTGGTGCACCATGATCTCTGGGACTACGACGTCGGGTCCCAGCCAACGCTGGTAGAGATTCTGCACGACGGCGGGCGTGTGGCCGCCGTCATCCAAGCGACCAAGTCCGGTTTCCTTTACACATTCGACCGCGAGAGCGGCGCGCCACTTTTCCCGATCATCGAAAGGCCCGTGCCGCAGGACGCAGTTCCGGGCGAGCACCCTTCGCCCACGCAACCTTATCCTGTCGCGCCACCACCGCTGGCGCGTCAGGCGCCGGTCACGGAAGATGACGCTTGGGGGATCGCCTGGTTCGACACCCGGGCGTGCCGCAGGCGTATCGAGAGCTACCGCTCGGAAGGCATCTTCCAGCCGCCGCGGCTCAAGGAATCCATCATGCAGCCCGGCAGTGCTGGCGGTGTCAATTGGGGTGGCATCGCGTTCGATCCCAAGCGTCAACTCGCTGTCGTCAACACGATCAATCTGCCGTTCATCGTCGAGCTCGTGCCGCGTGCCCGATGGGAGAAGGAACGTGCGTCGGGCAAATACGCGGAATGGGAGTTCGGACGTCAGGAAGGCACACCGTACGGAATGCGTCGCAAAGTGTTCAAGTCCGACCTTGGCATTCCGTGCGTAAAGCCGCCCTGGGGCGTGCTTACGGCGGTGGATATGGAGCACGGGACGATCAAATGGCAAATCCCCCTCGGCGATACACCGTTCATTCATGTGCCTCTGGGCATGCCGGGTCTGGGCGGTCCTGTCGTCACAGGCGGCGGCTTGGTGTTCATCGCCGCCAGTCTCGACGACCGCCTGCGTGCGTTCGACACGGATAGCGGTAAGCTCCTCTGGGAAGTGAAGCTTCCCGCCGGGGGACAGGCCACACCCATGACCTATTCCATCTCCGGGCGGCAGTATCTCGTGATCGCCGCCGGCGGCTATAAGAGCGACAGTACGCGGGGCGATTATCTAATCGCCTATGCGCTGCCGCGCTGAACGCGTCTGCAAAGGAGCCTCGGCGGGCCGCTCTTGTCCGAGCTTCCTTGTGCCCTCAGTAGTCGGCTCCTGGCCGAACTGAGCCAGTCCGAAAGATCGATACCTTGCCGCGTTAGCGGGCGCTCATGTTGCGATGCACCGCTCAACGCCCGCTGGCCATCGTAGGGACCCCGCTCGCGGGCGCGGGTGCTCCTGGCCCTGTCGCCGACGGTGGTCCTATGTCGAAGCGTCTTTCCAGGGCAGCGATCCGTTTTCCCGGAGTCGCGCTGTCAATTACCCTCGCACCATGCGCCAAGGCGGCCAGCAACGCCATCGCAGGCGTCCGGCGTGATCGTCCCGCTGAGCGCAGCAGTCATAACCGTGTTGACGCGGGCCCAGGCGTCGCCGTCGGCGCCGAGTAGTTGCACAGGCAGATCGACCGGGCGCAACGGCGGGCAGACGCGGTCCAGGACCAGCTTCGCGCACTGAACATCCCCGCCGATCGCCGCATGGATCACACGATCGATGATCGCCTTCGACTGCCGTTCCATGGCGCGCCTGAGCAACGCCGTCTTCCCGCGGTTCGGTGGCCTACCGCTTGGATTGCCGCTTTGGCCCACCTGAAACTTCGGCATGTGCCCAGTTCGCGCCTGTTCGGATCAGGCGCCGTTGGCAGTCCTGTCGCCGTCAGTGATGGCGAGCCGCGTCGGGTATAGCCGGTCCCATCCCGCCCGGATCCTGGTTGCCTGCGCGTGTTGTTCAACATCACACGCGAGGCAACGGCGTTCGGGCAAGGTTTCGCGGCAAGGGTCCCGTGTGGTCGAATTCGGTTCGACGGACCGGGTATCCGCGCAAGGCCGCGCCGGTGCTGGCTGCCCCTGGTCGGCCGGCTACAACCCACCAGCGGCACCGCCTCCGCCCCCGTGGTGGCGAAAGGCGCCCCAGGAGCGAGACTGCACCCGGCCGCTCCGCCCTTTCAGTTCGGCGATAATCGGCGCATCGGAGACGAAAAACCATGGACGCCGAACAGCTCAATCAGACCGCCGCAACCCTGTCCGACCTGCGCAGCCGGCTATCGGATCTGCGGAGGTATCTTTGACGTCGACACCAAGCAGAAGCGGCTGAGCGAAGTGGTCCTTGCGCTCGAGCAGCCGAACATCTGGGGCGATCCCAAGCGGGCACAGGATCTCGGACGCGAGAAGAAGTCGCTCGAGGAAGTGGTCGATCGGATGCACCGTCTCGACCACGATCTGGGTGACGCGACCGAGCTGTTCGAGCTGTCGCGCAGCGATCGGGACATTGCGGCGCTGACGGCGATCGAGGCCGACGTGGCGTCGCTCGCGCGCGAGATCGGCGATCTGGAGTTCCGGCGGATGTTCCACAACCCGCTGGACCCGAACAACTGCTTCCTGGACATCCAGGCGGGCGCAGGCGGAACCGAAGCACAGGACTGGGCCGCGATGCTCGAGCGGATGTACCTGCGCTACGCCGAACGCAAGAGCTTCAAGGCCGAAGTGCTGGAGGAGTCGGCCGGTGAAGTGGCCGGGATCAAAAGCGCGACGATCAAAGTCTCCGGTTCATACGCGTACGGCATGTTGCGAACGGAGACCGGAGTGCACCGGCTGGTGCGCAAGTCTCCGTTCGACTCCAACGCGCGCCGACATACCTCGTTCGCCAGCGTGTTCGTCTATCCGGAGGTCGACGACACGGTGCAGGTCGAGATCAACCCAGCCGATCTTCGCATCGACGTGTATCGAGCCTCGGGAGCCGGCGGCCAGCACGTCAACAAAACCGAATCAGCGGTTCGAATCACCCACATTCCGACCGGTATCGTCGTGCAGAGCCAGAACGACCGTTCGCAGCACCGCAACCGCGCTGAATGCATGGCGATGCTCAGATCCAGGCTGTTCGAGCTGGAGATGCGCAAGCGCTTGGCCGAACAGTCCCGCCTGGAGGAATCCAAGACCGACGTGGCCTGGGGCCACCAGATCCGTTCGTACGTGCTGGACCAATCCCGCATCAAGGACCTGCGAACGCAGGTCGAGATCGGCAACACCCAGGCAGTGCTGGACGGGGACCTGGATGATCTGATCACCGCCAGTCTGAAGCAGGGCGTCTGACCGCTCTCATGTCCGAACCCGAACCGCTCGACAGCGAAGCCGATTCGATCCTTGCCGAGCGGCGCGCCAAGCTCGAGCGGATGCGTGGCGCCGGCCCAGCGTATCCGAACGATTTCGTCCGCGGTGACCACGCCGCGGAACTGCAGGCTCACCATGCGCAGGCCGCTCGCGACGAATTGGAGGCGAACCCGGTTCAGGTGGCGGTAGCCGGCCGCCTGATGCTCAAGCGCCTGCAGGGCAAGGTCAGTTTCGCGACCGTGCAGGATGGATCCGGGCGGATCCAGTGGTTCGTGAGCGATGCCGATGCCGGAGCCGAGGCGCACGAGGCGTTTCGCCACTGGGACATCGGCGACATCGTCGGTGCGCGCGGAGTGCTGTTTCGCACCAACCGCGGCGAGCTGACGGTTCGCTGCTCGCAGCTGCGGCTGCTCGCCAAAGCGCTTCGCCCGCTGCCGGACAAGTTCCATGGGCTGACCGACCACGAAGCTCGCTACCGCCAGCGCTACCTGGATCTGATCGTCAACGAGACCACGCGGCGCACGTTCCAGATCCGCTCGCGCGCGGTCGCCGAGCTGCGCCGCTGGATGACCGACCAGGGGTTCATGGAAGTCGAAACACCGATGCTGCAACCGATCCCGGGCGGAGCCGCGGCCCGTCCGTTCTTGACGCACCATCACGCGCTCGACATGGACATGTATCTGCGGATCGCCCCCGAGCTGTACCTCAAGCGACTCGTCGTCGGGGGCCTGGAGAACCTGTTCGAGATCAACCGCAATTTCCGCAATGAAGGTATCAGCCCGCGCCACAACCCCGAGTTCACGATGCTCGAGTTCTACGCGGCCTACCGCGACGTGCGTTGGATGATGGAATTCACCGAGCAGCTGCTGCGGCACACTGCCGCGGCAGCAACGGGCTCACCCACCCTTTCCTATCAGGGGCAGACGATCGATCTGGCTCCGCCGTTCGAGCGGCTGACGATCCCGCAGGCGATCCAGCGTCACCTTCCAGATGCCTCGGAGGCGCGGCTCGCCGACCCCGACTGGCTGCGCTCGCAGCTGGAACGTCTGGGGGCGCAAATCCACCCGGGGGCCGGCATTGGCGCTCTGCAGCTGACGCTGTTCGAGCACACCGCGGAATCCAAGCTTGTTCAACCGACCTTCGTCGTCGACTACCCGGTGGAAGTCTCGCCGCTGTCGCGCGCTTCCGATGCGCGGCCCGAGGTGGCGGAACGTTTCGAGCTGTTCATTGCCGGGCGCGAGATGGCCAATGGCTTTTCGGAATTGAACGACCCGGACGATCAGGCGGAACGATTTCGCCGGCAGGCGGAGGCCAAGCAAGCGGGCGACGAGGAGGCGATGTATTACGACGCCGACTACATTCGCGCGCTCGAATACGGCATGCCCCCGGCAGCGGGGTGCGGAATCGGGGTCGACCGCTTTGTGATGCTGCTCGCTGACGCAGCCAGCATCCGGGACGTGATCCTGTTTCCGCACATGCGGCCGCAGGAGAACCGTCCCTGAATGGCGTGCACTGACCGCGCGGCTGGAGGCGCCGGGGCGCCTGCCGAGAACACCGGGCGGCTGCTGCGCCTCTGGCTCGCGTGCCAGCAGCACGCGAACCGGCCGCTGGGTGCCGAATACGTGCCACTCGCGCTGCGGGGACGCGTGTGCGGCTGGCTCGCACCAGCAACCAGGACGTGCCTGTTGCAACCGCCCTCGCCGTTCGTGTTCGAAACCGGCTGGGTTGCCCCATCGCGCCCGGTGGCCGATGCGCAGGAGGCTACGCACCTTCTTGGATGGGCGGCGGAGCGATTGCGTGAGCGCGGAATCGTGCGCGCCGGACGGCGGGAACTGCTCGACGTGTTCGCGAGCGACAACGAGCTGATCGGAACCGTTGAACGCGCCGCCTGCCGCGCGCTCGGAATCGAGACGCGCTCCGTGCAGCTCAATGCGTTCGGTCGCGGCGGTGCACTCTTTGCGGCCCGGCGCGCTTCACACAAACTGAGCGACCCGGACCGCTGGGACAACCTCGCCGGCGGAATGATCGCTTCGGACGAAAGCGACGTGCAGGCGCTCGCGCGCGAGGCGTACGAGGAGGCAGGCTTGACGCTCGAGGGTGTTTCCGTCGTGCGCGGATCGTCTCTACGGGTGCAGCGACCGGTGCCAGAAGGTCTGATGATCGAGACTGCGCAAGTGTTTGACGTTGCGCTTCCGGACGATTTTGTCCCGAAGAACCTGGACGGCGAGGTTTCCGCCTTTGAACTGCGCTCCGTTGAAGCGGCGCTGGACGGCATCGAGCGCGGCGATTTCACGTTGCAGGCGTCGCTGGCGATCCTCGATTGGCTGCGGCGGAGCCGCGGTGCAATTTCCCGATGACGCGCGCCGCCGGTTGCGGTATCTTGGATCCGATCCGACTACCGAGGAGAGGCAATGGCGATCGAACTGTACGTTTTTCCGCCCTCGCCGCGGGCTTTCCGAGTCGTGTCGGTAGCCAACCACCTGGATCTGCCCTACCAGATCCGCATCGTCGACCTGCGCAAAGGCGAGCAACGAGCACCGGCCTATGCCGCGATGAACCCCAATATGCGGATGCCGACGCTGAAGGACGGCGACTATGTCCTGTGGGAGTCGGATGCGATCCTGCAATACCTGGCTCTGCGCCGGCCCGAGGCCGGCCTTTTGCCGCTGGATGAGCGCGAGCGCCTGAACGTTACCCGCTGGCAACTCTGGGATATGGCGCACTGGGATTCGTCGTGCGCCATTTTCGTGTTCGAGCATGTGATCAAGCCGCTGTTCCTGGGCGTGCACGAGGTCGACGCCGCTGCAATTGCGCGCGGCCAGGAGAACTTCCACCGAGCCGCACGGGTGCTTGACGGACAGCTGGCGCACAACGAGTTCGTGACCGGGCCGAAACTGACCTTGGCCGACTTCTCGATCGGCTCGGCGATGACGATGGCCGCGATGGCGAAGTACCCGGTGCAGGAGTACCGCTCGATCGAGCGCTGGACCCATACGCTGGAGGCGTTACCGGCCTGGCAGCGCACGCTCCAACAGCAGGCTGAGTACATGGCGAAGGGGTGAGGCTCAGCTGTTGACCGTCGGCACGAGGCTCGAATGAGAACCGATAGCTATCGCGGGTTGGGTGGGGAATGGATGTCATCCACCCAGTGGACTTCCTCCGGCTCTTCGATCGCCGGTATATCGAGGTTGACGACCACCGGTTCCTGCCCGCTGCGCACCAACACGCACGACAGCGGCTCGTCCTCGGCAGCGTTGATCTCCTGGTGCGGCACGTATGGCGGTACGTAGATGAAATCGCCCGGACCGGCCTCGGCGACGAATTCGAGGCGGTCACCCCACCGCATCCGGGCGCGGCCGCTGACGATATAGATCACGCTTTCCACGTGGCCATGATGGTGCGGCCCGGTCTTCGCGTTCGGGTGAATCACCACGGTTCCGGCCCAAAGCTTTTCGGCGCCGGCTCGCGCGTACGTGATCGCCGCAGCGCGGTTCATGCCCGGCGTCTGCGGGGTATTCGTGTCGAGCTCGTTGCCGTGTACGACGCGCACGCCGTGGTGGCGCCATTTCGATTCGGCAGAGTCTCCCATATGCCCCTCTCCCATTCGCCCCTCAGTCGGCTTCCTCGATCCAAGCCATCTGGATTGCTTCCAGGATCTTCTCGCCCGAGCGTTTTGGATCGTCGTCGAATCCCGGCAGCTCGCACACCCAGTCGTGCAGATCCGTGAAACGCACCGTCTTCGGGTCCACGTCCGGGAATCGGTCGGCCAGCGCCTGAGCGATCTGGTCGATATCGGTCCACTTCATCGATTCTTCCATCCGCCTCGCCTTCAGCGCCGTTCCTTGACCTGGTTGATCGAGTAACGCGGGATCTCGATCACGAGGTCACGGTCGGTCACTTTTGCCTGGCACGACAGGCGCGACCTCGAAGTCAGCCCCCACGCTCGGTCGAGCAGGTCGTCCTCCTCGTCGGTCGAAGGCGGCAGCGATTCGAACCCTTCGCGCACGATTACATGGCAGGTCGTGCAGGCGCACGATAGCTCGCACGCGTGTTCGATCTCAACGCCGTTGTCCAACAGCGCGCGGCAGACACTTTGCCCGGGCTCGGCCTCAACCACCGCGCCGTCGGGGCAGATCTCCGGGTGGGGGAGCACGCTGATGCGCGGCATCATCGAGCCAGCACGTCGTCGATCCGGCTCCCAGCCAGCGCATGGCGAATCGATCGATCCATCCGCCGCGCCGCGAAATCCTCGGTGGCGCGCGTGAGGTCGGCGGCGGCTTGCCTGATCGCTTCGACCGCATCGCCTTCCAGCAGTGGCGCGAGGGACGCCAGCGAGGAATCGATCCGGCGGCGTTCGTCCGGCTGCAGCAGGTCCGCGTCCGCAGCGAGCGCCGCGCCCGTCGCCTCGAGCAGGCGCCGACCGTCGACCTGCAGCTCGCGCAGTTCGCGCTGCCGCTGGTCTTCGCTCGCGTTCGCGATCGAATCGGCAAGCATGCTCGCGATCTCGTCGTCGGACAGCCCATAGGAGGGGCGCACCGTCACTGCGGCCTCAACCCCGGATGTGGTCTCGCGCGCCGACACCGACAGCAGCCCATCCGCGTCCACCTGGAAGGTGACCCGCACGCGCGCTGCGCCTGCCGCCATCGGCGGGATTCCGCGCAGCTCGAAGCGCGCCAGCGAACGGCAATCCGCCACCAGCTCGCGCTCGCCCTGAACGACATGGATCACCATCGCGGACTGGCCGTCCTTGAACGTGGTGAACTCCTGCGCGCGCGCCACTGGGATGGTCGAATTGCGCGCGATCACGCGTTCGACCAGGCCGCCCATCGTCTCCAGTCCCAGCGAAAGCGGAATGACGTCGAGCAGCAGCCAGTCGTCGCCTTCTGGGCGGTTGCCCGCCAGCAAGTTGGCTTGAATCGCCGCGCCGAGCGCGACCACCTGATCCGGATCCAGGTCCGTCAGCGGCGCTTGCCCGAACAGTTCCGTCACCGCCTTGCGCACGTGCGGCATCCGGCTAGCCCCACCGACCAGCACAACGCCCTTGATCTGCGAGGGTGCAAGGCCCGCATCCTTGAGCGTGCGCCGAGCCGAATCGATCGTCTTTTGCACCAGATGCTGCGTGAGGCCGAAAAAGGTCTCGGCCGACAGCGTCAAATGCACCCAGCGCCCACCCGCCAGACGCGCCTGGATCGTCGCAGACGGGTGCGAAGACAGCGCCTCTTTGGCGGAGCGCGCCTTGGCCGTCAGTGTCCGCATGTCCTCGTGGCCCGGCAGCGAAAGACTGCTCTGCTCCAGGATCCAGCAATACACGCGGTGGTCGAAGTCGTCGCCACCCAGTGCGGTGTCGCCGCCGGTGGCAAGCACTTCGAATACGCCGCGGCTCAGTCGCAGAATCGATACATCGAAGGTGCCGCCGCCGAGGTCGTAAACGGCATAGATGCCCTCGGACCCATGATCCAGCCCATAGGCGAGCGCAGCGGCGGTCGGCTCATTCAGCAGACGAAACACGTTCAGCCCGGCCACAC
>JAFAIM010000015.1 GCA_019236735.1 Burkholderiaceae bacterium | reverse complement strand
TTGCGCTGCTGGCCGCGAACGCGCGCGCCGGTGATGCCGCCACGATCGTGGTCACTCACTCGGAGGCAGCCGCGCGCCACGCGGACCGGGTGTTGCGGCTTGCTCACGGTCAGCTCGCCGACGGCCGCGAAGCGGCGACGGCCCGCGCGCGATGAGCTCGGCGGCGCGCTGGCTGCTTGCGCATTTCGCCGGAGGCCTGGCGCGACAGCAGCGCGCGCGGACATTGGTGCAGGTGGTGGCGATCGCGATCGGGGTGGCACTGGGCAGCGCTGTGCACCTTATCAATGCCTCCGCGCTGGCGGAATTCTCAGCGGCCGAGCGCAGCCTGTCGGGCGCCGCCGACGTTTCCGTGGTCGGCCCTCCGGGCGGTTTCGACGAAAACTGGTACCGGCGGATCGCGACCGATCCGGCGGTGGAGGTGGCCGCTCCGCTGCTGGAGGTGGATGCGGCAGTCGATGCAGGACCGCAGTCGCACGCTAGGTTTGCTCCCGAACGGGCGGCGGCGCTGCGCATCATCGGGATCGACGCGCTGCGCAGCGCCCGTTTACAGCCGGATCTGGTCGCAGCTGCGCCGGCCGGCAGTCGGGCCGAAGGCGGGCCGCAGCAGCAGTCCGATTCGCTCTCCGAACTGCTCGGCGATAGCCTGTTCGTTTCGCCGGCGGCACTTGCACAGCTGCACCGCACGCCAGGTGACAGCATCGCGCTTGTGGTCGGAGCAAAACGTGTGAGCCTGCCGATCGCCGGCGAGCTGCCTGCAGTCCGCGACGCGATCGCGACGATGGACCTTGGATTCGCGCAGTGGCGGCTGGACAGACTCGGGAGGCTCACGCGCATCGACGTCAAATTCGCTCCCAAAGTCGACATCGACGCCGTGGTGCGGGCCTGGCAGCTGCCGGCTTTCCTGAACGTCGAACCCGCGCGAGCCGCCACCGACGGCGAACAAGGGCCGTCGCGGGCGTACCGCGTGAACCTGGACGTGCTGGCGCTGGTAGCCTTGTTCACAGGCGCCTTCCTGGTGTTCTCGCTCCAGTCGCAGGCGGTGGTGGCGCGGAGGGCGCAGCTTGCTCTGTTGCGGATGCTCGGCGCGACGCGCGCCCAGGTCGAGCGGATGTTGATCGGCGAGGCGGCCATCGCCGGCAGCGTCGGAGCGCTGCTCGGGCTAGCGCTAGGGGCTTTGCTGGCGGACGTGCTGCTGCGAACGCTGGGCGGAGACCTCGGCGCCGGCTACTTCGGCGGCACGCAAGCACGCGTGGCGATCGACCTGGTGGCAACAGTGCTGTTCTTTGCCCTCGGCGTTGGGGCCGCAGTCGGCGGCGCGTGGTTGCCGGCGCGCGAAGCTGCTGCGCAGCCGCCCGCTGCAGCCTTGAAAGCGGCAGCAGAGCCGCAGCCGGGTTCGCAGCAGCCGCGCCGTTGGGTCGCAGCAATCGGCTTCGCGCTGGCGGCGCTCCTCCTCGCACTGCCGCCGGTGGGGGGCGTACCGTTGGCCGCATATGCCTCGATCGGCGTACTGCTGACGGCGACGATTGCATTGCAGCCGATAGTTGCACCGACTCTGTTCGGTCCGCTCGCGAACCGAGTGTCCTCACGGCTGCGCTCGGCGCGCGGCGCTCCGGCCTGGCTCGCTGCCAGTCGCCTTGCGCGACTGCCGCGCTTTGCCGCGGTTGGCGCGGCAGGCGTGCTCGCTTCCTTTGCGCTGATGGTCGCGATGGCGACGATGGTCGCAAGCTTTCGGATGTCGCTTGATGCGTGGCTCTCGCGCCTATTGCCGGCGGACTTGTACGCGCGCGCTGCACCCGGCGGCACGACCGCGATTTTTTCCGAGCGCGACCTGGAACGGATGCGGACCGATCCTTCCGTTGCGCGCGCGCAGTTCTCGCGTTCGCTGTCGGTTGCGCTCGACACGTCGCGCGCGCCCGTGGTGCTGATCGCGCGCGCGATCGAGCGCTCGCGCCCGCAAGCGACGCTGCCTTTGGTCGGCGCGAGCAGCCAGGTAGCGCCGCTCGCGATCCCCGTATGGGTGTCGGAAGCGGTGGTCGCCCGTTTCGGCGCGCAAGCCGGAAGCGAACTGCAGCTGCCGCTCGGAGCCACGCGCGTCGCAGTGACGGTGGCCGGAGTGTGGCGCGACTATGCGAGGCAGCGCCAGGATGGCAGCATCGTCATCGACGTGCGCGATTACGAGCGCCTCACCGGCGACACTTCGCGCACCGATGCGGCGCTGTGGCTCAAGGCGGGCGAAGCTGCGCAGCCGGTGGCGCAGCGACTGTTGAGCGAGCTCGATGCGCCGGCGGCCCGCTTCTGGGAGCCGGCCGAGATCCGCCGCTTGAGCCTGCACGTATTCGATCGGACGTTCCGCGTCACTTATCTGCTGGAATGGGCCGCGATCGCTATTGGACTTGGGGGACTTGCGGCCACCTTCTCGGCGCAGGCGATCGCGCGCACGCGCGAGTTCGGAATGCTGCGCCACCTGGGTGTGCAGCGACACCAGATCCTGTCACTGTTGGCGGCCGAGGCGACGCTCGTGACGCTGCTGGCGGCAGCGCTCGGACTGGCAGCGGGGTTGGGAGTCGCATGGATCCTGGTCGCGATCGTCAACCCACAGTCTTTCCACTGGTCGATGGATTTGCACGTACCGGTGCGCACGGTGTTGTTGCTGGCAGCAACGCTGCTCGCCGCAGCAGCCGTCACATCGATCGCTGCCGGCCGGCGCGCTCTGTCGATCGACGCCGTACGCGCGGTCCGGGACGACTGGTGAATCGGCTGCGCCGCTGTTTGTTGCTGGCCGCGGCGCTGGCGCCAGCCGCGGTGCGCGCGCGCGACGAGATCGATTACCCGCCTGTGACGCCGCGGGCGCTGCAGTTTCCGCGCGACTTCGGCGCCCACGCGCCGTTCCGGATCGAATGGTGGTACTTGACTGGAGTGCTGGACGCGGCGCCGCAGATGCGCCAAAGCAGGCTGGGAATTCAGCTGACGTTCTTTCGCATCCGCCCGCCGATCGATCCGGGCAACCCGAGCCGCTTCGCAGCGCACCAGGTCGTGATGGCGCACGCGGCCATCGCCGACCCCACGCGTGGCTCGTTGCTGCACGAGGAGCGCATCGAGCGAACCGGATTCGGAATTGCTTCAATGTCGGAGCTCGATACCGACGTGCGGGTCGATGGCTGGAGTCTTGCGCGCGACGCGGCGAGCGGGATCTATCACGGACGGGCGCGTGGCGAGCGCTTCGAGTTGGATGTGCTCGCCACGCCCGCGCAACCGCCGCTGCTGCAAGGGAACAGCGGGTATTCGCGCAAGGGACCCAAGCCGCTGGATAACGGCGAAGGTCCTGCGCCCGCGAGCTTCTACTACTCGCAGCCGCAACTCGCGCTGCAGGCGAAATTGTGGATCGCGCAGGACGGCGACGCTGCACGAACGGAAGATCGCGGCGCCGGCAATAGCGCGCTGCGCGAGGGACTCGGCTGGCTCGACCACGAGTGGTCCAGCGCGCTGCTGCCGCCGCAGGCAGCCGGTTGGGACTGGGCTGGCTTCAATCTGGACGATGGCTCGGCGCTGACGGTATTCCGGATCCGGCGCTCCGGCGCCGCTGCCGCCGATCCGCCCTACTTCGCGTACGCTTCGCTGCGGACGCCGGGCGGGCCCACCCAAACGTTCGCGCCGGCGCAGATCGCGTTCGCGCAGCGCGAGCTGTGGACCTCGCCGCGCACGCGCGCCATCTACCCGGTGGCGCAGCGAATTCAAATCGGCTCGCGCCGCTTCGAGACGCGGCCGTTGATGCAGGATCAGGAGCTGGATTCGCGCGCGACAACCGGTTTCGCGTACTGGGAGGGAGCGAGCGATCTGCTCGAAAACGGTCGCACGATCGGCCGCGGTTATCTGGAGTTGACGGGTTATGCGGGCGCGGTGCCAGGATGACCGAGCACCATTATCACTTCGCGCAGCGACGGTCCAGCGCTAATAGCCCGAGCGTTGCGCGGGTGGCGCGGGAGGCGCCGGTGGTGCCGCAGAGGGTTCATGGCTTGAGGGCTGGGATGAGCTTGGTGGTGCCGCCTGTGCGGCCTGGCTTTGTAGGCGACCCGTTTCCCTCCGGACCGAACTGAAGTCAGCGGAGTTGGAACTCGTGTCCACGACCGAACTGGCCTCCGACCGAAGGCACGGAACCTCGGTGTACGTCACATTTCCTTCCGCGTCTACGCATTTAAAAATGGTCTGAGCCTCGGCGGCAGGCGCCACCCAAGCCAGACTTGCGGCGACAACGAGCGCGATCGCATCCGTGTTTTGCACTTTGGGTCCTGTTGCTGGACTTCGATCCCGCAATCTTGATCGCTTTTCGATAGGCGTTCGATCACCTCTTCGCGCGCATGATCGGCCAGCGCCTTAAGCAGCAATTGCCTCGCAACGGCGGTGTTCTGTGCATCGGCCGTACTTGGCTGCTTTTTTGTCGCTTGTCCTTAAGGATTTCGCCGAAACAATAGCGCTATTTGCTCAAGCAGGCCTTATGCGCTTCCTCCAATTGATCGCGCTCGCCGGTGTCGGAAGCCTCGCGATACACGCGTGGCACGGACATGGTCATCCCGCCGCAACCTTCGGCAGCGCTGGCGCTGAAGCCAGCGCCAACGGCTTCGTGGCGACGGCGATGCCGGAACGCTCCTCCGCGGACACCGTTCTGATCCTGGCACCGGTGCACTGCCCTTCGAAGACCGCGCAGCGCGCTGATGCACTGAACGGGACGGAAAAATCGAATCCGACCGCAGACGAAGTCGCGGCCGAATACGAGCGCACGCTGGCGAAGAACTGAATTGCCGATCAGGCGATGAACATCGTGGCGGGCTGCTCCAGCAGGCCGCGAACGCACTGAATGAAACCTGCGGCCACGGCGCCGTCAATCACGCGGTGGTCGAACGACGACGACAGATTCATCGCCTGCCGCGGAACGATTGCGTCACCGACGAATGTCGGCCTCGTCGCGATCCGGTTCACCCCGACGATGGCAACCTCCGGGTAGTTGATCACGGGGGTTGATACGATTCCGCCCAGCCGCCCGAGGCTCGTAATCGTGATCGTCGAGCCCGTCAGCTCGCCGCGCGTTGCCGCTCCAGCGCGTGCGGCGACCGCCAGACGGGCGATTTCAGCGGCGCACGACCATAGGTCGCGCGCGTGCGCATCTCGCAACACTGGTACCAGCAGTCCGGCGTCGGTCTGCGTGGCGATCCCCACGTGCACCGCTTCGAAGCGGGTGAGCACACCGGCGTCGTCGTCGAAGCGCGAGTTGATGTGCGGGAATTCGCGCACCGCCTGCACGAGCGCCTGAACCAAGAACGGCAGCAGCGTCAGATGCCCACGCTGCTCCGACCAGCGGCCGTTCAGTTGCGACCGCAGCGCTTCCACCTCGGTGACGTCCACTTCCTCCACGTACGTGTAGTGCGGGATTCGGCGCTTGGACTCCTGCATCCGCTGCGCAATCATCCTGCGCAAACCGACGACTCGAGTTTCGTGCGTCGCTTCCTGGCGCACGACACTGGCCGCGGCCGGTCGTGCTGCTGCCGGCGGCGCCCCAGCGGGGCGCGAGGCCACCCGCGCCGCATACGCTTCCAGATCCGACTTCATGATCCTGCCAGCAGGGCCGTGCGCGGGTACGTCGTTCAGATCGACGCCAAGCTCCCACGCGCGCGCCCTCACAGCGGGTGACGCGATCGGCCGCCCGCGCGAGGTGACGCGACCCGGCTGCGGATCCGCCGCAACGGCCGATGGCGGCGCAGCGGTCGCCGTCGGCTTTGCAGCTGCTGGCGGCTTGGCTGCGACCGGCGCGGACGGCTTGGCTGCAAACGGTGTAGCCGGTGTCGGCGCCGGGGGCGCAGGCACCGCCGCCGCTCGCGTCGCGGCAGATGCCGATGCAGCATCGCCTGCGCTTCCCCGCTCGATCCGCACCAGCGCAGCTCCGACCGATAACATCTGCCCGACTTCGCCGCCGAGCTCGATCACCTGTCCGGCCACCGGAGAGGGAATCTCGACGGTCGCCTTGTCGGTCATCACATCGGCGATCGCCTGATCCTCGGCGATCGGATCGCCGGGTTTGACGTGCCAGACCACCAGCTCGACCTGGGCGATTCCTTCGCCGATATCGGGAACCTTGATTACCTGAACGGTCACTTCATTCCTCCAGCGCGCGGCGCATTGCCGTCGCCACTCTTGCGGGCCCGGGAAAGTACTGCCACTCCAGCGCATGCGGATACGGCGTGTCCCACCCGGTGACGCGCTCGATCGGCGCTTCCAGATAGTAGAAGCACCGTTCCTGTACCAGCGCGGTGAGCTCGGCGCCGAAACCGCTGGTGCGCGTGGCCTCGTGCACGATCACGCAGCGGCGCGTCTTCTTCACCGATTCAATCACTGTGGGCAGATCCAGCGGCCACAGGCTGCGCAAATCGATGATCTCGGCGTCGATGCCGCTTTCCCTCGCCGCCGCATCCGACACGTACACCATCGAGCCGTACGTGAGCACCGTCACCTCCGATCCCGCCCGGAACACTGCAGCCGATTCGAGCGGAACCGTGTAATGGCCCTGCGGAACTTCGCTGGAGGGCCGCTCCGACCACGGCACCATCGGGCGGTCGTGATGCCCGTCGAAGGGGCCGTTATAGAGGCGCTTGGGCTCGAAGAAGATCACCGGATCGTCACACTCGATCGACGCAATCAGCAGGCCCTTGGCGTCGTATGGGTTGCTCGGTATCACGGTGCGCAGCCCGCACACATGCGTGAAGAGCGCCTCCGGGCTCTGGCTGTGCGTCTGCCCTCCATAGATTCCGCCGCCGGTCGGCATCCGGATCGTGATCGGCGCGGTGAAGTCGCCGGCCGAGCGGTGGCGCAAACGGGCTGCTTCCGAAACGATCTGGTCGTAAGCCGGATAGAAATAGTCGGCGAATTGCATTTCGACCACTGGTCGCAGGCCGTAGGCCGCCATGCCGATCGCCGATCCGACGATTCCGCCCTCGGAAATCGGTGCATCGAACACGCGCGTGCGGCCGTATTTCGCCTGAAGCCCCTCGGTGCAGCGGAACACGCCGCCAAAGTAGCCGACGTCCTGACCGTAGATCACGACGTTCGGATCGCGCTCCAGCATCACATCCATCGCTGAGCGCAGCGCCTGAATCATCGTCATCGCGGCCATGTGAGGGTTCCCGGCAACTGTTTCACGCTCGCATCACTGCTCAGCCGCCTGTCGCAGCTGCTCGCGCAGATGCCACGGCATTTCCTTGAACACGTCCTCGAACATCGAAGCAAGCGGCGGAATACGCCCATCGAGCAGCGTGCCGTAGCGCTCCGCTTCGCGCTGCGCCTCGACCACTTGTCCTTCGATCTCGGCGCGCGCCTTCTCGTGCTCCGCTTCCGACCATGCGCCGATGCGGATCAAGTGCTGCTTCAAGCGCGCGATCGGGTCGCCGAGCGGAAAGTGCTGCCAGTCGTCCGCCGGCCGATAGCGCGTCGGGTCATCGGAGGTCGAATGCGCGCCAGCGCGGTATGTGATCCACTCGATCAGCGTCGGCCCCAAATTGGCGCGGGCGCGCTCCGCGGCCCAGCGCGAGGCTGCGTAGACCGCGAGAAAATCGTTGCCGTCGACGCGTAGCGAGGCGATTCCACAGCCGATTCCGCGCGCGGCAAAGGTGCTCGCTTCGCCGCCTGCAATCGCTTGGAACGTCGAAATGGCCCACTGGTTGTTCACCACGTTCAATATGACCGGTGCGCGGTAGACCTGTGCGAAAGTCAACGCAGTGTGGAAATCCGCCTCGGCGGTTGCGCCATCGCCGATCCAGGCCGAGGCGATCCGGCTGTCACCACGAATCGCCGACGCCATGCCCCACCCGACAGCCTGGATGAACTGTGTGGCCAGGTTGCCGGAAATCGAGAAGAACCCCGCTCGTTTATACGAATACATCACCGGCAGCTGCCGCCCTTTGAGCGGATCATGCTCGTTGGACATCAGCTGGCACATCAGCTCCGACATCGAGATGTCGTCGCGCGCCAGCAGCAGCCCTTGCTGGCGATAGGTGGGGAAGCACATATCGCCGGGCTCGAGCGCCAGCGAGTGGGCGGTAGCGATGGCCTCCTCGCCCAACGATTGCATGTAAAACGAGATCTTCTTCTGCCGCTGCGCGATCAGCATTCGCGCGTCGAATGCCCGTGTTCGCAGCATCGCGAGCAGTCCCAACCGCAGCCGATCGGCGTCGATCGTGGGAACCCATGGGCCAACCGGGCTGCCCTGTTCGTCGAGCACGCGCACCATCGCGTTGGCGAGGTCGCCGGTGTCGGCGGGCGACACGTCGATCGGCGGACGCCGCACCGCGCCGGCCGGTGAGACATGCAGATAGGAAAAGTCGGTGGCGCGTCCCGGCCGCCCGGTCGGCTCGGGGACGTTCAGATGCAGTGGCGACGTCTTCATCCGCGGCTCACTGCAAGTCGATGCTGCCGTCGAATGTCACCTCCAGCTGCACGGCCGCAATCCTGAGCGTCATCGTCGCGGGCAGCTTCTCGCTTCCCTGGATCTTCCCCGAAGCGAGCGCTTTCTCGATCGCCTGCTCGATCTCCTGCTGCGACCTCACCCCGACCATCTTCAGAAACTTGCGTACGCTCAGATTGAATGCTTCCTGCTCCATCATGCCCTCCTGTGCGGACCGACGCGAGCAGCGCATCGACCCGTTCGCGCATCTGCCGCCAATGCGACCCTTCCCAGAATACCCGCGTGCAGCCGTTGCATACGCTGAAGCGCGCGTGGCGCGCGGCGATCTGCGGCGCAACGCGCGCCGCAACGTGCTGCCGCTCGGCGGCACGCAGGGTCCCGTTGCAACGCAAGCAGCGCGTGAACGGACGCGCAGCACGCGCCAGATCGAGCCGCTCGAATACCTCGCGCAACTGCTCGTGCGGGCGCAACGCCCGCACGTAGCATCCGTGCGTAATGCCGCGCCGCTTCAACAGCTGGCGGTCGCGTGTGAGCACAATGCGTTGCTCCTCGCCGGCGACGCGCTCGACTTCGCAATCCTCGATACGGTTGTCGTACAGCGTATCGAAGCCGAACAGGCGCAGGCGCTGTGCCAGAGCGCCCAGATGCGCATCGGCGATGAAGCGGTTCGCACGTAGTGGGTGTTCGCGCACGCGCAGCAGTGGCGTGATATCGAACGTCTCGAACTTCGGATACACGGCCACGCGATCGCCGTCGTGGATTCTGCGCTCGAATCCGACCGACTCACCACCGACCAATACGAGCTCGACCTCGGTATGAGGTACACCCAGCGCCTCGATCATATGCTTGACCGTGGCATCGCGCGCGCAGTTGCAGGCGAAATCGCGGCGGCGTCTCGCCGCTGGCAGAAAATCGTTCAATTCCTCGTAGAAGCGGAACGTCGCTGTGGCCATCATCATCGCTGGTTGAGCCGGTTGCCGATCCGTCGGGCGTGGGCCGCCGCCCAATACCGGGCGCCGGCCGCAGTGTGCTCCTGCAAAGTTGTAGCATCAACGCTTGGATGCAGGTGAAACACCATGAGCGAAACGGATTTCGCTGCACTGCGACGTCAGATGGTCGCGCAGATCGCAGCCCAGACGATTTTTCTCACCGCCCGTCTGGGCAAAGCGTCATTGGACCGTCGCGTGCTGGACGTGCTGGGTCAGGTGCCCCGTCACGAATTCGTGCGGCTGGAAGTGCAGCCGCTCGCATACGCGGACACCCCGCTGCCGAGCGGCTTCGACAAGACGATTTCTCAGCCGTTCATCGTCGCGCTGATGACCGATCTGCTGGACTTGCAGGCGGGCGATGTCGTGCTGGAAATCGGGACCGGACTGGGATATCAGGCGGCCATTTTGGCCGAGCTCGCGCACACCGTATACAGCGTCGAGATCATCGAGGAGCTCGCGCTCGAAGCGCGCCAGCGTCTGGCTCGCCAGGGCTATACAAACGTCGAGGTGCGAATCGGTGACGGCCGCGCCGGATGGGCCCAGCACGCACCATTCGACAAGATCATCGTGACGGCAGCGCCGGATCTGGTGCCCCCCACGCTGCTGTACCAGCTCAAATCCGGCGGCAAGATGGTGGTCCCTGCGGGTCTTCCGGAAAGCCAACAGTTGCTGTTGGTCGAGAAGGACGACAAGGGATTGGCGACGACCAAGGAGATCCTGCCGGTGCGCTTTTCATTACTCGAAGACAGCCAGGAGGGCTGACACCGATTCGTGTGGCGCGCTCCGGCGCGATGAAGCTAGTGGCGCTGTGAATCGCCCGGCGCCGGCGCGCGATCGAGGCGTTCGACTTCGGCACCACGCGGGTCGGAAGCGTGTACTTCGGGTGCGTGTACTTCGGGTGCGCGTGGCGGCGATTCGGCTCGCAGTGCCGGGGTTTCCACCAGAGCTGGTGCGGGGTGAGGAGGTTGCGGCGGCACGGCAGGCGCTGACCGGTTCGGCTGCCACATTGGCTGGGGCTGCGTGCTCAGCACCTCAGTGGATCGAGGCGGCGACGGCATCGGCACCGCAATTGCCTCTGGCGCATGCATATTCACAGCTCTGTCCGCCGGGCGCGTCGCTGCGGAAGGCGCTCTCGCGGGCTTCTTCGATCCCGGCACACCCAAACGCGACGCGGCTTCGAACTTTGCGCTCAGCGTCGGATTGTTATACGGCACGTTATGCCGATGCGCTGGATCGTACTGCCACGCCACCGGGTGCTGCTGTGGCGACGGCCGCTGCGGCGCTTGCCGTGGCGTTTGCCCACCGGGAACGCCGACGATATCGATCCGATGGTGCCGCCAGTCGCAGCGGTCCCAGCCCCAGTATCCGATCAGAATCGGAAGCACGATGAAGGTGCCGGGCGCATAGCCTGGCATCGCAAAGTCGTACGGCGGGTAATCAGGGTACGGCCACGGCCCGTAGACCGTGTCCGGGTCATACACCGGCACATACAAGACACTCTGGTCGGGAGAGGCGATCTCGATGTCCTGGCCGTTCGTCGTCACCGTCTGGCGCTGGCTGGACGAAAGCCCTCCCGCGTCCTTTGCTCGCACGCGCAGCCGCTGCACACTGTCCATCACGTCGGGTTGCTGCGCGAGGAAGGCCTCGCCGACTGCCTCGGTCCAGTCCAGCCCGCTATCCATCCAGGCCAGGATCGGCGGATAGGCCACCAAAGACTTGACGCTTGCGTCCCAAGGCAGCGATTGCAGCGCCTGGGCGAGCGCCGTTCCGCGCAGCGACGCGTTGGCGGGTTGCTGCAACCAGCGGTCCGCCTCGACGATCTCCAGCGGATACGTGGCGGCCATCAGGATCTGACCCAGAAGATCGTCCGGGTACAACGCGAGCGGCGCAAGCATCTGATCGAGCTGAGCCGATGTGTAGCGCGCCGTTACCACGGCGGGCGGCGGATCGTCCTGCGCCGCCGTCGACCAGGTCTGCGCAGCAGCCGGCGCCACCGTCAGCACGCATCCGAGCAGCGCCACCGAGATCGCCGCGGCGGCATGAACGGCAAGCCGCTGCGCCGCTCGAGTCGGGGTGTCCATAGCAATAGCTTAAGACGCTTCGTCGTCCGCCAAACTCTTCTCACGGTTGGACGCGAACTTGCGGTGCGAAGTTCATTCCGAATCGGTCTGAGCAAAAAAAAGCCGCTTGCTCGAGCGGCCTGTAGACCGTCGGCGCAGAGCGCTACTAGCGCTCTGCGCCTGTTTCAGCCTCTTACAGCCCTGTCTGCTGGGCCTGAGCAACCGCCGCGGCAACCGCGGCACCTTCATCAGACGGCAGCAGATAGCCTTGCGCAACCAGATTTGCCGCAGCAGCCTGAGCCGCCGCCGTGTATCCGGGCAGGTTGATATACCGCTCCTGCAGCGACAGGCGGGGATCGCCCGTTGCTTCGCGCTGCGTTTTCGTCACTGCGAATGGAATGTAGCTGCCGGTCAGGTCGCACGCGTCACCCTGGCTGAAGCCGGCGGCGCGAACGTTCCATCCGGTGTACGTGCCCAGCGGCGCCGAAAGAGTGACCGAATGCAGCCCGTCGACGTCGTTGCCGTCCGAGTTCACCTGCGGCAGCAATGTCGGGTATTCGGCGCGCACATGCGGCGGTTCCATCGAGATGACGCCCGAGACGTCGCCTGCGTCGTACTGCGGACCGCGCTGGAACACCTCGCGGGTATTCCATGTGCCGGCTGGGCCTGTGATGTTCGGAATGACGGGGAAAGCGACGCGCTCCGGCGCGACGAGGGTTCCGCGCGCCAGGCTCGAGTACTTGCTGGCGGGAGGTTGCGTGCCCTTGGACACCCAATTGAGCAGCGCAACCAGCAACGCGCGGATGTTATAGGTGTACGAATTGGTGTTCGGCAGTTGTTCGCAAGTTGCGCTGGCCGGCGGCGGAAACGTACTAAAGGGCGTGAAGCCGCCGTGCTGCGTGCTCGCAAACTGGTAGATGCGAACATTGGCCGGGATCTGGACGTCGTGCTTGCCGGCCGGGTCGACGGTGTCGAACGCGCCGGAAGCCTCCCAGTACTCGGAGTCGGTCATCGTGTGAACGATCTTCGGGCAGGTGCGGGTGCTCGTGCAGCGGTCAAGCAGGCCGCTCATCTCACCGGTGAAAGGATCGAACGAGTCGCCGTACGTGAGCGGGCCCTCGGGACCCGGGTACTGCTTCTCGGTGTGCTGGGTTCCGGCCAAGCGACCCGGCTGCGAGAAGCGAATGTTGATGTAGTTGCGCACCGATCCGATGTGCGGCTGCATGCCGTCAAAAACCTGGCGGCGCTGTTCGTCCTGGTTGAAACCGAGCTCCAGGAAGGTCCGCAGCAAGCGTCCGCTTTGCGAGATTCCGTTGAGCAGCGCCCAATCGATCTTGCCCGCCAGCGGGTTGGCGGTGCGTTCGTCATCATCCGACTCGCCGCGCAGGAATGCGGCCACGTCGCGGATCGCGGCAAGCCCCAACCCCATGACAATCGGATCCTTCGCGGTATACAGCAGTTCGTAGATGTGATTGGTGTCGAAGCCCGCCTTCAGGCAAACCTTGCGCGGGTCGGGTGTACCCGGGAACGCTATCGGCGACACCGTCGTACCGCAGTCCGCGTAAGCCCATTCGCTGTTGGGAATGATCGTGCGCGGATCGTTCTGATGCACGCGCATCGTCAAGGTGTCGTGCGAGTTGTCCGGGTTTGCCGTCGCGTAGCCCGGTGTGTTGGAGCTCGAGTCGGCGAGGATCGGCTGCGTGGGTGCCGACTTCGAAAGGATGAACTCGGACCGCACCGGGCCGGTGATGGAACTGCCGTCGCGCCGAACCGCCACAGGGGCCGACATGTTCACCAGCGCGCCGGACGCCGCCGTGGGCACCAGGTCGGCTTGCCAGCCGGCCCAAACGAGCGTGAAGCCTTGGTTTTCGAGGAAGCCGTCGCTGCCGACGTTGTAGAAGCCAGGATCGAGCTTGTGACCGCGGTTGACGATCTCGAACAACATCGCGTGGTTGCCGGCGCTGATGTTCACGGGCTTCAGGATCGACACGGTAGTCGTGTACTCGACCATTCCGCGCGCGTTGCGCGCCGCCATGTCGATGTCCTGGATCACCGCGTTGAGCGGATCGCGTGGGTCGATCTCGCCGTACGCGATGCCGTCGAGCTCTTCATACGGGCCTACCTGCCCGAAGCTCGTGCTGCCGAGCGGAGACGTCGGCGCGCCGAACACGATCCTAGTCACGCGCGCTTGCGCGCTCCCAGATAGTCCGAGCACAAAGCCGGCAATGCACACGATTGCAATCGCGCGTGCCCGCACGCCGGCGGAAAGTTGCACCATCATGATCCGAATCCCCCTTGAGGTGCCGCAGCTGCTCTGCCCCCGCGGCTTCAGGCCCTGCAACCGCGGAAGCGGTTGCACAGGCGCCGGACTGCACACCTGCTAGGGGAGGCAAGCTACCGGATCGCCGCGCCCTGACACGGCAACGTAACCGGGAATTTGGCCCGTCAATTGTTCACTAGTCGTAAGAGGTTTTCCTACGGGGGACGCGTTCGCACGCCCTCTGCGCGATTGCTGCCGCGCGGCGGGCGTGTAGGGGTTTTTTGCGAGAGTGTCGTGTGTGAGAGTGGGAAGGGAGCGGTCATTGCTCCGCGTTCGCTTCATCGCACGCAGATCGCACCTCTTCGCGAATGATCTGCGCAAGGCGCAAAGCTCCCGGACCTGCATAGTCGCGATCGGCGAACACGAGGTAGAGCTCGGCGAACCGCTGTGCGCCGTCGCGCAGCGGCAGCAGCTTCAGCAGCCCCTGCTGCAGTTCTGCGCGGATCGTGTCCTCGGCGAACCACGCAAAGCCCAGTCCCATGCACGCGGCACGAATCGACGTTGCCTTGTGGCTCACCGTCCAGACCTGTTCCGCCCCCACCGAGCTGCCGCTTCGGCGCTGGCTGCCGGTATCGCGGATCACGAGGTGACGATGCTTGCGCAAGTCCTGTAGCGTCAGCTCGCGCCCGAGCCGGTGCAGTGGATGGTCCGGGTGCGCGGCCGCGACGATTCGCAGCCGAACCAGTGCGTCGCCGGCAAAGCCCTGCGGCACGCGCGTACAGATCGCGAGGTCGACGCTGCGCTGTATCAGTGCCTCTTCGGTGCCGCTGAGAACGGATTCGTACAACTCGATGCGAGTCTGCGGCCGCTCGCCTGCGAAGCGTTTGAAACACTGCAGCAGCAGCCACGTCGGGAAGACGATCTCCACCGCCAGGCGCAACTCGGGTTCCCAGCCGGCCGCCAGCGTTGCGGCTGCGCCTTCGAGAGAGCCGGCCTCGTCCAACAGCGCTCTGGCGCGCCGGTACAGCACCTCGCCGGTGTCGGTCAGACGCGCTTTGCGGCCAACGACCTCGAAAGCTTTCACGCCCAACAGCGATTCGAGCTTCTGTACGGCATAGGTCACTGCCGACTGGCTCTTGTGCAGGCTATCGGCCGCCTGGGCGTATCCGCCGGCTTCGACGATGGCGAGCAAAGCGCGCCACTGATCGAGCGTGATTTTCGGTGCAGCAGTCAATTTATCGAACCATTGGATAGATATGGCTGAAAGATTCTACTTTTTTATCCAATGGATTCATAGTTAAATGCTTTCAGGTGTGGAGCGGCAGGCTCCATCAAAAAATGCAAGGAGATCCAAGATGAAGCAGGACGCAACGAAACAAGACCTGAACTCAACGACCACGCGAACGTTGGAGCGCGTCATTCAATCCGTACCGACCTCGGACGGCGCGGGAGTAAAGCTGCGCCGCAGCCTCGGCAGCCAGCGCGGCCTGTATGTCGATCCGTTCCTGATGCTCGACGAGTTCTTTTCCGACGAGCCAAACGACTATCTGGCCGGATTTCCGTCGCATCCGCACCGCGGATTCGAGACCGTCACCTACATGCTCGATGGCCACATGCGCCATGAAGACCACCTCGGCAACCGTGGCGACTTGGGGCCGGGCGATGTTCAGTGGATGACTGCGGCGCACGGAATCATCCACTCCGAAATGCCGCAGCAGACGGAAGGCCGTATGCGAGGCTTCCAACTGTGGATCAATCTGCCGTCGAAGGAAAAGATGAAGCCGGCCAGCTACCGCGACGTCGCGGCTGCGCAGATCCCGGTCGTGCGACTACCGCAAGGCGGCGAGGTCAAAGTCATCGCCGGGAGATTCGGCGACGTTGCCGGCCCAATCAACGGCAACGGTGCAAACTTGTCGACCGATCCTTTGTACCTCGACGTGCACCTCCCGGCTGGTGCCGAGTTCCACGCGCCGATCGCGCAGGGCTACAACGCATTTGTATACGCGTATGAGGGCGGTGCCGAGATCGGTCCGCCCAGCCAGGCCAGGCTTTTGCCACACCGAGCGGCAGGCGTGCTGTCGGATGGCGGCGAGGTGCGCGCGAAGGCCGGCGCCACGGGAGCGCGCCTTCTGCTGTTGGCGGCCAGGCCGCTGCGCGAGCCGGTGGTGCAATACGGTCCGTTCGTGATGAATACGCGCGAAGAAATTGAGCGGGCGCTTGCTGACTACCGCGACGGGCGGCTCGCTACCGCTGCCTAAGCGACCGGCCGCTGGCCACGCTGGCGGCGCAGCCTGAGGGTAAAGTCTGGGCAATCGCGGCGGCCGGCCTGATGTAGCAACACGCGTCGGGTTCCGGCCACCGGCTACGTCTGTGCGGTTGTACAGTCTTGAGCCGTATCAAGCCGCCTATGCCTAGACCCACCTATGCCCAAACCCGCCTATGCCTAAACGCAAAAAACCGGAGGCGAACGTGTCGCTCGAATTCTTGCTGGTGACATTCCCGGAGGAGCGCAGTGTGCAGGCCAACGGTGCGAACGTCGGCTTTACCAACCATACGCTGATGCTGCCCGCCGACGAATACAACGTGACGCTGTCCGGCGCCGGCTATGCGCCCGCGAACCAGGATGTCGTTTTGACCGGGACTACCGTGATGCAGCCCCGGGTCGTGATCTTCTCCAAGCCGTAGCGGCGCGCCGATCCGATGCGCTGCTCAATCGCGTTGGGCGCGGTCTGCGTCGCCTTTGTCAGCGGGTGCGCCGCCACCCACTTCGAGAACTTCCCGCTCCAGGGCAAGCCGAACAACGAGGAGCGGCGACGAATCGACGATTCTCAAAAAGACCGGCCGCAGATCCTGGTCGGCATCTCGGGAGGAGGCTCGCGCGCCGCAGCTCTTGGCTGGGCAGTGCTGCGCGAGCTTTCCCTGTACCAATACCAGTCTGGCGGCGGCACCCGGCGTCTGGTCGACGATGTGACTGTTGTTTCGTCCGTATCGGGAGGTAGCGTCATCGCCGCGTATTTCGGCCTGTACGGCCCCGACAAGCTGGACGAGTTCAAGCCGCAGTTCCTTACTCCCGACAACATGGCGACGCTGGAGGGCAGCGCGGTCAATCCGATCACGTGGTTCAAGCTCGCCATTAGCGGCGCTTCGCGAATCCAGGTCGAGGAGGAGCTGTTCGACCGGCAGGTCTTCCACAAGCGCACGTTCGCGGATTTGAATCAGCCCGGCAAGCCGTTCATCATCCTGAACGCTTCCGACATGGCTTCCGGCGAAGTGTTCGCGTTTACGCCGGCACGCTTCGACGAGATCTGCTCCGATTTCGACCAGGAGCCGATCGCCGTCGGAGTGGCTGCGTCCGCCGCATTTCCGATCGCCCTCACCCCGGTGCCGTTCCGCAACTACTCCATCGGCGCAGCGGCCGACGCATCGCACAGCACATCGCCCAGCGCGTGCAAGGCACGGCCGATACCCGAGTGGATCACCGAGCACGTCACCGGCAAGTACGGGCCTTATCTGGACGTCGAAGAGTACAAGCGCGCCAGGTATGCGAACGATCTGCGGCACGGGCCGGACAATTTCCGTCAGATCGACTATCTATATTTCATGGATGGCGGTCTGGCCGACAACGTCGGCGTGCACAGCCTGTTGAGCGAGATCTCCTCTCCCGAAGGGATCTCGGGGCTGCTGTTCAAACTCAACACGGGAACCGTGCGGCGCGTGGTGGTGCTGCTGATCAATGCGCGATCGGACGCCGCCTCGAGCGTTTCAACGTCGCCCTCGCTGCCGGGAATCATCGACATGGTCGGCAGCGTGACCTCGGTGCCGATCGACGCGACGACCGCCTCGGTCAATGCGCAGATGGGGGTATTGGTCGAACAGTTGCGGCAAGCCGCCAGGGGCGCGCCGCCCGACGCGCTGTTCGGACAGCTGAAGGTTTACTCGATCCAGATCGACTTCGACCAGCTCAGAGGAAATGTCGCCGAGCAAAAAGAGCTGCGCGACAAGGTCAAGGTGGTTCCGACAGCTTGGACGATCTCGGCAGACGATCTTGTGACCGTCGAGAAGGCCGGGCGGATGCTGCTCAACAATCATCCGTGTTTCCAACGCCTGCTGCTCGACCTGGGTGTCTCCGGCGCCCAGTTCGTCGATCGGACATTTGCCGAGACGGGGTGCACTCCCTAGTGGCATGTAACACTCCCGAATCGGGTGTTACATGCCACTAGCTACGGAAACCGATCCGCGCGTGAGTTCCGTCGCAAAATGGCTTGTTCTGGCTGCCGCCGCAGCGGCACAAGCGGGCAGAGTCGACGCGCGCCACGACTCGCCCGGTGCCGGTGATGATCTCCAAATTGCCTTGCACCTGCAGTGGCCCATCGGTCTGCGGCTCGACGGTCAACGGGCCATCGCGCTGCGCCAGCGCCGGCGCATCCAGCGTGGGCGGCTCGCCGGTCGCGGTAAAGCCAATCGCGTGATGCGACCCGTCGCAAAATGGCTTGTTCGCTGAGGCGCCGCAACGGCACAGCGTGGCCCGGAATCCGACCGCGCTGCCGTCGATTCGCAAGTCGCCACGAAATGCGTACGGACCGGCCTCCCGCACCGCGGCCAGATTCACCGGCGGCGGCGTTTCGTTGTGGCCGCCGTCGCGCCGCACGTATTGGATCGCACCGGATGGGCACGCATGCGCGATCTCGACGACCCGCTCCACCGGCATCGCATCGGGGTGGATCCACGGTCCTTGAGCGTTGGCGAGGAACACCCGTGGCGCGCCGGTGACGCAAAAGCGCGCATGGATGCAACGCTTGGCCTCGAATCGGATCTCGACATCGCGCCCCGCGACGGCTTCGACCTGGCCTGCCGCTGCGCGCTCGGTTGCATCGGTAGCGGGCTTGCCTGCGGCGACAGAGGCCGCAGCGGACGCACTCGGCGGGGCAGCGTGAGGGGTCGGCAGCTGCAGATGCCGGCCCGCTCGTTTCAGAATTGACTCATATTGCACGGACGCTTCGACCAGCCGCGGCGCACCGCGTTGCGCCAGCTCGCGCGCGCCCGCAGCGATTTCCTGCATGCGTTCTAGCAGGAATCCATGCGCGGCCGGTCCGGCCGGAAGGGCGGCAGCGTCGCGCAACGTGATAAATGACACGCCAGCATGGCAACCAGGGTTCGAAGGTCCTGCCGGCAACCGCGCGGCGTGCTCGCCCAACAACGTGATTGCCCTCATCAGCGCAACGCCCAGATCAGGTGCGGCACTACGGGCTGAATCCGAAAGAGGCGCTGCGTACGCGTACGCCAGCAATCTGAGCATCAGGGCGTAGCTGGCGTTGGCAAGATCGACCGTCGCCACTGCCTCGGGATTCTCGATCCACACCCGCCCCTCGGGACGTGGCGGACGGCGCAAGACCGGATTGGTAGCGGCCGGGTACGCGGGCGAGAAATCGGGATTGGCCTGCGTTGACGCGGCCAGTTCACCGCGAACGCGCAGGAACGACTGGAAGTGCGATTGCTCTACGTCGGCGGGGGCGCCCTCCCCTTGCCGGATGATCGAGTCGAACGCGGTCAGAGCGGTGCGCAGGCACCGAACCGGTTTTACCTGGGTCAGACCGAGCGAGGCGCCCGCCACCTGGCGCTCCGGGTCTCCGGCAAAGGCGCGTTCTTCTCCGACGCGCGCGGAAAATTCCGCCAAACCCTGCTTCAGCGCCTCATAGAACTCGCCTACCGTCTCGTAGTCGATCCCCATCGGCGTCAGCCGCGCGCTGGGATGGCCTCGCACGAACTTGCGTTCGGGCGCGAAGCCCTGTCCCTCGGGTTCGTCCGACCCCTGCGGGCGCTCCAGGAAGATGAAATGCTGCAGCGTTTGCGCGTTGAAGGGCGCGAGCTTGACGACGATTCCCGCGGGCAGATAGCCAGGGTCCAGCGGGAAATTCATCCTGCCGAAGCGCGGAGCTCCGCCCAACGCTGCGGTGATGTTCCACACCGCGGTCAGATGCGCCATTTCCTCGATCGCGACCTGGATGATCGATCGGCGCCACCGTTCGACCGCGTCCGCCTCCTCGGGTCCGAGTCCTTCGGCCTGCCCGCGCTTGAGACTGAATGCCGCGTACAAATAGGTGCACATCAGGTTGTGCTCGAGCTCTGCGGCTTCGTAGAGCGCGTGCACCAGGTGTTCGCGGCTGGATGCAAATGGGATGGTCATGGCTTCATCGTAACTGATCGCGCGACCCATACAATTCGACCGCTCAACGAACACGCCGAAGACGCCGACGATAAACGGACGATTACATGGTTACCAGCCCGGAAACGGTCATCCACTTCTGGTTCGACGAAATTGCGCCGAAGCAATGGTGGGCGCGCGACCCGACTTTTGATGCCTCGCTGGCGACGCGTTTTGGCGCGACCCACTCCGCCGCAACGCGCTGCGAGTTGTACGCTTGGCGCGAGCATCCGACCGGGCGATTGGCCGAGGTGATCGTGCTCGATCAGTTCTCGCGCAACATTTATCGCGACGATCTGCGCAGCTTCGCATCCGATCCGCTCGCGCTCGCCCTGGCGCAGGAGGCGGTGCGGGTCGGCGCCGACGTAGCTCTCTCAAAAGAGCAGCGCGCGTTCCTGTATATGCCGTTCGTGCACAGCGAATCGGCCGCGATGCACGAATGGGCGCTGCGACTACTCGCTGCGCCGGGGATGGAATCAAGCCTCGATTCCGAGCGCCGGCACAAGGCCATCATCGACAGGTTCGGCCGGTACCCGCACCGCAACCGCATCCTGGGGCGCACCTCGACACCCGAAGAGCTCGAATTCCTGACCCACGAAGGGTCGTGGTTTTGACCGCAGGGTCGCGGCGAGAAAACTGGCATGATGTAGGGGAATGTCAGTTCCGATCGCTCGCCTGTTGTCCCTCGACCTGATCCGCGGTTTCGTCGCGGTGGGGCGCCGCATGAGCATCACGCTCGCCGCGCAGGATCTGTACATCACGCAGTCGGCGGTCAGCCGCCAGATCCGCGCGCTGGAAGACCTGCTCGGGGTCAAGCTGTTGACACGAGGTCACCGCTCGATTGCTTTCACCCCCGAAGGCGACCGCCTGTTCCGAAGCGCGAACAGCGCCGTTCAGCAGCTGCAGGACGCGATCGGCGCGATCCGCGTCGGCGCGGTGCGCCATCCGGTCACGATCACCTGCACGATCGGGTTTGCGAGCTTGTGGCTTCTGCCTCGGCTGCGCAATTTCCAGCAGGAGCATCCGGGAGTGGACCTGCGAATCGCCGCCAGCGACCGGGTCGAGGATTTGCGCGGCGAAGGAATCGATCTGGCCATCCGCTACTGCGCACGCAAGACCGCGCCGGAAGGAGCGGTGCGGCTGTTCGGCGAAACGGTGGTTCCGGTCGCGCACCCCGCTCTCGGGATCGATTCGCTCGACTCGCCCCGTTCGCTCGAGCGCCATTTCCTGCTGGAGTTCGAAGGCGCGCGCTTTCCCTGGTTGCACTGGCACGAGTGGCTGGCAAGCCAGGGATGGGACAAGGCCAAGCCAAAGGGTACGCTGCGCTTCAATCAATACGATCAGGTGATCACAGCCGCGATGGCGGGACAGGGGATTGCGATCGGCAGATTGACACTGCTCGGACCGATGCTTTCCGATGGGCGCCTCAGAATACTGGCGAGTCGGCAGCCCGGCCCCGTTACAGCACACGCGTACTGGCTGGTCCAAGCCCGCGAGAAGCCGCGTTCGGACGTTGCCACCGCCGCGCGGTGGATTCAGTCGCAGGCCGAAGCGCAGGCACGAACGGAAACCGGCAGCGCCGTTCGAGCCGTCGCCTCCCGGGGAGCAAGCGCGACAAACAAAGCCGCGCTGCGGTAGTGTTTTCCCGCTGGTTCCCTTCTCACATTCTGTATGCTCATGCGAGAGCGGCAGGAATTTCGCTTGCATTCCGTTGCCGGCAAGGCTCCAATGCGAGTTCGCCCTCGGCGATCGAGACGTCGCGAAAGGAAGCAGGATGGTGCCGTCGGTCCAGCAACACCGCTCGATGCTGATGCTGCTCGTGTTGAGCGGGCTGATCATCTCGATTTGCATGGGGCTGCGCCAAAGCCTGGGACTGTTCCTTCGCCCGATGACAGTGGGCTTGGGCATCTCGGCGGCGACATTCGGCTTTTCGATCGCGCTACAGAATATCGTCTGGGGAATCTCTCAGCCGTTTGTCGGAGCGCTGGCGGACCGTTACGGGCCGCGGCCGGTGCTGCTGGGCACAGCTTTTTTGTACGCGGCCGGTCTGCTGATGATGATCTTCTCGAACTCGGTTCCGGCCGGGCTCGAAATCGCAGGATTTCTGACCGGAATCGGCGTCGCCGGGACGGGTTTCGGCGTTTTAATCGGCACCGTTTCGCGCGCATCTGCGCCGGATCGGCGCACGCAGACGGTCGGAATCGTGGCAGCGGCCGGATCGCTCGGCACGATGGTGCTCGCGCCCGTGTCGCAAGGATTGATCCACGCCTTTGGTTGGCAGGTCGCGATTGCCGCCGCCGCCGCGATCGCCGCATCGATGGCGCTGTTGTCGCTGCCGATTCGCGATTCGGCTCCGGCGAAACAAGCCGCGCGCAATGCGGGCCAGAGCGCCACGGCGGCGGTGCGCGAAGCGCTGTCGCATAAAGGCTACCTGTACATGACAGTGGCGTTCTTCGCCTGTGGCTTCCAACTCGTCTTCATCACCTCGTACCTGCCGTCGTACCTGCAGATCTGCGGTGTCGCACCGGGCGTCAGCGCCACTGCGTTGGCGCTGATCGGGCTTTTCAATGCGATCGGAACGTACGCGTTCGGGCTGCTCGGCGCGCGCTACAGCCAAAAGCACCTTTTGGCGCTGATTTATCTGCTGCGCACGCTGGCGATCATCGCTTTCCTGTCGGTACCGGTGACGGCGACTTCCACTCTGATATTCGCCGCCGCGATGGGCTTGCTGTGGCTCGGAGTCGTTCCGCTGGTGACGGGGATCGTCGGGCGCGTGTTCGGCTTCACCAACTTCAATACGCTGTACGGCGTCGCGTTTCTCAGCCACCAGGTGGGCTCATTCGTGGGCGCCTGGATGGGCGGCGTCGTATTCGACATCAGGGGGAACTACAACATCGCCTGGGGCGCGCTGATCGCGATCGGCGCTGCCGCATTCGTGCTCCAGTGGATGATGGACGAGCGTCCGCCCAGTGGGCGCAAGTCGCCCGGTGAGGCAGCCGCGGTGCCCGCGTAGCCTCGCTGCCCAGCCAGGCAGCCAAGCCGATTCCAATTCACCGGAAAAGCCCGGTCCCGACTACTGGCAACCACCGTTTGGAGAGTAGGCGGCGCTAAGCTGTGCCCCGGTCGTTGCACCGAGGAGACCAACGATGAGCGCCAAGCCGATGAGAATTCCGGGGCCGGACCATCCGATCACCGTCACACCGACGCGAGGAAGGGTCACGGTGACGGTGGCCGGCAAACGGATCGCCGATACTCGTGACGCTCTGACGTTGAAGGAGGCGACGTATCCGGCCGTGCAATACGTCCCACGCAAAGATGTCGACATGACGCAGCTGCAGCGCAGCTCGCATCAGACGTACTGCCCGTTCAAAGGCGACTGCGCCTACTACAGCATTCCGGCCGGCGGCGACCGCTCGGTCAACGCCGTCTGGAGCTACGAGGCGCCCTATCCCGCGGTGGCGCAAATCGCCGAACACCTCGCGTTCTATCCGGACCGAGTCGACGCAATCGAGCTCAGCGCGGAATGACCTAGCGGTCAGTTGCGTTCCGAAGATCGGATCGACGGCTGCGTGGCGTCGGCCGATTGGCTTTGTGCACGCGCAAGCCAACGCAAATGCCTTCTGCCGTATCTCATGAGGTACCGGATCCCCACCAGCACCGTCGCGAACCCTGATGCCGCAGCGACTGCGACCGACCAACGCGGCCCGAACGCATCGGCCACCCAGCCAACCACCGGCGCACCGAGCGGTGTGCAACCCAGCACGATTGCCAGCAGCAGCGCCATCACGCGACCGCGCATAGCCTGTTGGGTCGACAGCTGCACCAGGCTGTTGGTGGTTGTCAAGTAGATCTGAGCGAACACGCCCGCGAACACCAGCGTGGCTCCGAAAACCCAAGCATTCGGAGCGATCGCTGCGGCAAGCGAGCCGACGCCGAACAGCGCGGATGAAACGAGCAGCACATACAGCCGGGGTCGCTTTTGGCGGGCCGCAAAAAGCGCCCCGGCCACCGAGCCCGCGGCCATCACCGATGCGAGCGCCCCGTACTGTTCGGAGCCGCCGCGGAACGCCACCACCGACATCGTCGGGATGAAGAGTTGGAAGTTGAACCCGAACGTGCTGACCAGGAACATCATCCACATCACTGTCACCAGATCGCGCCTGCGCCACACGTAGCGCAGCCCCTGCAGGAATCCGCCTGGGTCGTCGCGTGCCGCGCGCATCTGAGCATGCAACTCGCCGATGCGCAGCGCGCTGAGCGAATACAGCACCGCGCCGAAAGAAGCGGCGTTGATCAGGAACACCCAACCCGATCCCACTGCTCCGAGCAATACGCCGGCAATCGCCGGACCGATCATGCGGGCAGAATGAAACGAGGTGGAGTTCAGCGCCACCGCGTTGGCCAGATCCTCCTCACCGACCAGCTCACCGACGAAGGTCTGGCGCGCCGGCGCGTCAAAGGCCGTCACGCAACCGAGCAGGAACGCCAGCAGATAGACGTGCCACAGCGACACGACGCCGGCAAGTGTGAGCAGCCCGAGCGCCAGCGCCAGCGCGCCCATCGACGCCTGCGTGACGAGGAGCAGCTTGCGCCGGTTCATCCGATCGGCTGCAAGCCCCGTGAACGGCAGCAGCAGCAGTTGAGGCCCGAACTGGAGCGACATCACGATCCCCACCGCCGTTGCGCTCTCGTGCGTCAACTGCGTGAGGACGATCCAGTCCTGTGCAGTGCGCTGCATCCACGTGCCGATATTGGAGATGAGCGCACCCAGCGCCCAGAGCCGGTAGTTGTAGTGCCGCAGCGAGCGGAACGTTTCCCCCATCGGCAAGCGCTGTCGTCGTCGATTCAATCCGAGGCGCAACTCACGGCGTCTCGGCTGAAGTGCCGCCCGCCGCGAAAAGGCTGGCCAGTGCGTCGATGAAGTACACCTGGCCGGGTTGGATGCGCCGGCGCGCCTCGGTGAGATCGAACCATTCGGCTTTATCGACTTCGGGGATCTCGCGTTGCCGGCCTGACCGGGGCGGCCACTCGATGGTGACTGAGTTGCTTGTTAGCTGAGCGGGGTCCGCGTCCCCAGCCATCGCCCACGCAATTATGACTTTCCTGCTCGGCTGCTTCGCTTGTCCCAATGGCAATGTCTCGCCCACTGTGAGGAAGCCGGTTTCCTCGCGGAATTCCCGCAGCGCTGCGCTTCTCGCATCCTCGCCCCGCTCCACTTCTCCTTTCGGGATCGACCAAGCGCCCGCGTCGCGCTGTTCCCAGTAGGGCCCGCCTGGGTGGACCAGCAGCACCTCCAGTTGCGCGGCCCTCCATCGAAAGAGCAGCAATCCAGCACTTATTACAGGCATTGGTATCTAAGATTGACCTGGACAGAACTGGCGCGCGCTGCGCCCATGCCTCCAACATGCACGACACAGTCCCCACTGATCACCCGGTTTGCCCTTGACAAAGCGTCGATCCGCATGGGAGCCTGCGGCAGCGTACCTGCCATTAACCCAGCCCGCACTGGTGAGCCCGCTGTGCCAGGAGTGAACTTCCATCCACCAAGCGGCGGTGGTGAGACCGGCCGCTTGATTCGCGAGATGGATTGGAGTGCGACGGCGCTTGGTCCGATCGACGGCTGGCCGCGCAGCCTCAAAAACTACCTGAGCACGATCCTGGAGCTGCCGACCGCGGCAATCATCTTTTGGGGCGAACAGCGGGTTCAGATCTACAACGACGGCTACGCCGTCATCATGGGACCGCGCCACCCGCGTCATCTCGGCTCGAGCTTCCGTGAGTGCTGGCCGGAAGCCTACGACGCGATCGATCCTTGGATGCAGAGAGTGCTGAGCAACGGGGAGCGAATAGAAGTCAACAAGACGCTGATTCCACTGACCCGGCACGGCTTCACCGAGGAATCGTATTTCACTTTTACCTTCAGCCCGCTGCGCGATGACGAGGGTGCGATTGCTGGGGTGTTGCAGCTGGTCACCGAAACGACCGAAGCCGTGCTGGGCGAGCGGCGCGTCAGTGCACTGCACGAGCTTTCGAATCTGACCGTTCAAGCTCAGAGCGTCGCGGCGATGAGCGCCTTAGTGGCGCAAGTTCTCGCAAAGCAAGCCGCCGACTTTCCTTTTTTTCTGATCTATCTTGCCGATCCCACCGAAGCGAGCGTTCTGGTGCGGTCGACTTCGGTCGGGCTGGCCGATGGCGACGAACGCTTTCCTCCGCGAATTGAGTGGATGCTGAACGCAGCGGAGCTCCCAGAAGTTTGCCGAGCCGTCAAAGAACGCGAGCTCGTCATCATCGAAGACCTGGCAGACCGCATCGGACCACTGCCTGGCGGCCCATCGCCGCAGCGTGTGGTCGTTTTGCCGATCATGTCGATCGATCGGCAAAGCGTTGCCGGTGTCTTGATTTCCGGCATCAGTCCGCACCTTGCTCTTGATCATCGATACCGCAATTTTCTCGATCTGACCGTGGCGCAGCTGGGGCGGTTGTTCGGGGCCATGCGGGCGCGCGAAGACGAGCGAAGGCGAGCCGCAGCGATGGCCGAGCTCGACCGAGCCAAGACCACGTTCTTCGCAAATGTCAGCCACGAGTTTCGCACCCCACTTACCCTGCTGCTCGGACCGCTGGAGTCGCTGCTGGGCGACGAAACACTCGGCTCCGAGCCTTTGCAGCGCCTTGGCCAGATGCACCGAAATGCGCTGCGCCTGTTGCGCCTGGTGAACGCGCTGCTCGACTTCTCGCGCATGGAGGCGGGGCGCCACTCGGCGCGATACGTGCTGACCGATCTGGGGCGCTTCACGGCCGATCTGGCAAGCGTCTTTCATGGTGCGTTCGAGAAGGCAGGTCTGTCGTTCGTCGTCGATTGCCCGCCGCTTCCGATCCCGATCTATGTGGATCGCGACATGTGGGAAAAGATCGTGATGAATCTGCTGTCGAACGCCCTGAAATTCACGTTCGAAGGCGCAGTCAGCGTGCGCATGTCGGCGACCGGGATCGGTGCACGCCTGACGGTCAAGGACAGCGGTGCCGGCATACCTCAAAGCGAGTTGCCGCGCCTGTTCGAGCGTTTTCACCGCGTGGAAGGCACGCGTTCGCGTTCTCACGAAGGCACCGGAATCGGCCTGGCACTCGTGGATGAACTGGTCAAACTCCACGGCGGAGAAATTCACGTTGCCAGCGAGGAAGGCAAGGGGACGGAGTTTGCCGTCGAGCTTCGCACGGGATGCGCCCACTTGCCCACCGAACACGTGGCCGAATCCTCCGACACTGCAGCGGCCGTCCGCAGCGCTGCCGCCTACTTGGACGAGGCGCTTCAATGGCTGCCGTACGAGGCGCGGCCGGTCGCTTCGACGTCGTCTGAGGGCGACGCTCGCGTGCTGATCGTCGATGACAACCGCGACTTGCGCACGTTCCTGGGTAGTTTGCTTTCGCCCCATTACGACGTACAGACGGTGTCCGACGGGCGCGAAGCCTTGGAAGCCGTGCGCGACCGCAAGCCCGATCTCGTGTTGAGCGATGTGATGATGCCCAACCTGGATGGGCTGGGCCTGGTTCGCGCACTGCGTGAAGATCCGGAGACGCGCACGCTCCCGGTGATCCTGCTTTCCGCGCGCGCCGGTCAGGAAGCCTCGTTGGAGGGTCTGGCGGCCGGTGCGGACGATTACCTGGCCAAGCCGTTCACGTCGCAGGAGCTTTTGGCACGAGTTCGCACCCACCTCACGATGGCGCGCGCACGCGACGAACTGCTGACCAAGCTCACGCACGCGAACGACGATCTGCGATCCTTCAGCTCCTCCGTGTCTCATGACCTGCGCGCGCCACTGCGAGAACTGGACGGATTCGCCGGATTCCTGGAAGAACGTCACGCTTCGGAATTGAACGACGAGGTCCGACGCAAGATCCGGATGATTCGCAGCTCCGCGCGACGCATGGCGGACATCGTCGATGCCCTGCTCGCACTTTCCCGAGTGGGCCATCAGGCGGTGCACAAGGAGAGATTGGACACCGCCATCTTGGTCGCGCAGGCGTGCGAGGAAGCAGTTGCTTCGAATAGCGCAGGCACGGCGGAAATTTCTGTCGGCTCTTTGCCGCAATCCTGGGCGGATCCCACCTTACTGCGCCAGGTGTGGGTGAACTTGATTTCCAACGCGCTGAAGTACAGCGCAAAGAGGCGCGAACCCCGCATTCAAATCGACGGCTACGATGCCGCCGGACAGAGCGTTTTTTGCGTGAAGGACAACGGCGTCGGTTTTGACATGTCCAACATCGATCGGCTATTCAACCCGTTCCAACGCTTGCACTGCGCTGAGGATTTTTCGGGGACCGGGATCGGTTTGGCCACGGTCAAGCGCATCGTCGACAAACATCTTGGCCGGGTCTGGGCTCAGAGCGCTCCCGACGACGGCGCTGCGTTTTTCTTCAGTCTTCCGCGAGCGAGCGAAACTCCCAAAGGGTCTGTTTCTGAGCGGGCAATCGGCACCCGATAGCGCGTTCTCCCACATCTTCTACCCGCGAGTCAGTAGGCGGTGATCAAAGGCACCGCGATCAACGCGGCCGTCATCCCGACAGATTGCAGAGGCGTGATGCGCTCCTTCAGGAGCAGCCAGGCCAGCAGCACCGTAACGCCTGGGTAGAGCGAGGACAGAATCGCCGCCACGTCCAATCGCCCGTATCTGCTGGCCAACACGAAGGAGACGTTTCCGCACGTGTCCAGTAGGCCGGCGGTGGCAGCGATCGGAAGCGCGCCGAACCTCGGAAGCGACCCGCCCTGGGCGATCAGGATGATGAGGCTCAGTACCAACGAGGTGGCAAGCGCTACCGCCATCGCCCAGTACAGACTTTCGCTGCCGGCCAAGTGGATGCAAACCAGAAAGGCGCCGAAGCCGAGGCCGGCGAACACGGCAAGCCCGAGTCCTTCCGGGCGCGTGCGCCCCTGCGGTCGAGACATCAGCCACAGTGCTACCAACGCCAGAAGCAGCCCCACCACCTGGATCAGTTTGGGAAAACCCTGTGTGACGGTCGCAACCACGACGGGAACACCGGCCGCGAGGACCGATGTGACCGGAGCACCGATTCCCATCTTGCCGATCGCGAGCGCTCGATAAAACGCCGGGAGCGCCAGCGTGCCCACGACCCCAGCGGCGCACGCCCATCCGAGGGCGGCGATGGAGGGCCACTCTTCGCCGCTCAAGGCCGCCAGCGCCGCAGCAGCGATGAAGCCGCACGCACGCCCGGTCGCCAGCACGCCGAAGACGTGCGAACGCTTGGCGGCAATGCCACCGCAAAAGTCACCGCTTCCGAATGACGCCGAGGCTGCCAGTCCGAATACGGCTGCGAGCTGCGAAGCTGTGATGTCGATCAGGGCCGGGGCTTTCTGCGATGCCTCACGGGGCGCTTGGCGTCCTTCTTCGGTCAATGGTACATGCAATCTGCCGGGCAATCGCACGTGCCTCAGCCCACCCTCACGCTCGCCTAATACTTCGTCGGTACGCTAACTCATGTCAATCGACCATCCGGCGAGCAGCCGGATGCTTTCCCCTACAGGAGCGAGAAAATGAAACGACTAGCGATCGTTTTCGGTCCGGCTCTGCTACTGGCGGCTGCGTGTTCGTCGACACCACTGACTCCCGCACCGATCGTTTCGCAGCCTCAGACGTCACCAACGACGTCGCATTCCGACGCGACTCCGATCCCCTCGTCGAAACCGGTGGCGCTCGTGAATGCGCAGTCTCCGATGGCCACGTTCGAGCACCTGCAATCATCGTTGGACCGCGACAGCATTTACTTCGACTACAACCAGTCGGCGATAAGGTCGGTCGCGGATTCTCTGATCGCGAGGCATGCAAAGGCACTTCAAACGTATTCGCGCGACGACCTCACTCTGCAGGGCAATTGTGACGAACGTGGGAGCAGCGAGTACAACCTGGCGCTGGGCCAGCGCCGCGCCGACGCCGTGAAAGAACGGCTGGTATTGATGGGTGTTCCGGCCGCAAGGATCGACACGGTCAGTTTCGGCAAGGAAAAGCCGCGCGAGACGTGCCATCAAGAAAAATGCTGGGCGGAAAATCGACGAGCGGATTTCGTCGATTCCTGGAAGTAGAAGGATTCGGATCGCGAACGCCGATCATCATCGCCTGATGCTCGGCGTCGCATCCGACCAAACTGTTGTCGCCAAGGCTCGCACTTCAGCGTAGCAGCAGACGATTCACTTCGAGAGAGATCCGGTACGGCGGAAGGGCGCCGAGAAAAGCCGTCAGCTTGTTCAAGACTCCAGGTACCACGCTGGCACGGCCGGCGCGCATCGCGCGCAGCCCACTCGCAGCGACATGCGCGGCATGCATCTGAGGAATCCAGCGCAAAAGGCCTGCCTGCTGCGCTCCCGCTGCTGTCCAAAAGCTCGTACGTATCGGGCCAGGACAGAGCGCAGTGGCGGTGACACCGGTGCTGTGCAGCTCGCGCGCCAGCGCGCGCGTGAAGCTGAGCACGTAGCTCTTGCTGGCGTAGTAGGCCGCCATACCCGGTCCGCCAGCTTGATAACCGGCTACCGAGGAGACGTTGAGTATGTGGCCCCAGCCAAGCTCGAGCATGCCGGGCAAGGCTCTGCGCGTCAGCGTCGTGAGCGCATTGATGTTCAGCTCCAACATGCCTTGCGTCGCATGCGAGTCACTGCGTGCGAAAGGACCGCTTATGCCAACTCCTGCATTGTTGATCAACACATCGATGCAGGGTCCCTTCGATCCAATTTGCTCCCACAGCTCGTCCGCAGCAGCCGGCCGAGAAAGATCGAATGCAACGGGGGTTGCCCGAACACGATGGTTGGCCTCGAGTTCCCTCGCGAACCGCTGCAGAAAATTGCTGCCCCGCGCGACCAGGATCAGGTCGTATCCGTCCTCGGCCAGTTGCGATGCGAACTCCGCCCCCAGTCCGCTCGAGGCGCCGGTAACCAGGGCGGTAGGACGGCCCGAGCTCATGTCGTTTTTCCCTTCCATCAAGATCGTTCCCGTCAACCTTCAGACCTCAAATGCCAATGCCTCGATGGCGAGGCTGCGGAAAGTTCCGGGCTTCGCCTTTCTCGGGGGTTTCGAAGCATGTAAGGGCTCTGCCGCAAATTCACACAAAAGCCGGAACGGGCAGTCTGCTCTGCAAACGTAGGCGGGAGCCTCTTTCAACAGGTTCCGCTGGGTCGTCGCATCGCTCATAAAATCATCCTTGCATCAATCGCCGATCACAACCAGACAGCGACTGGCGCTCCAACCGACAAAAGGACAACCGTCAACGTGATCGAAAACATCACGTCGTCGAGCAGCGCCTGCGGGACTGCAGACGATGGAACAGTTGTTTCACGGGACATTTCGGGCCTCCTTCAGGCGATTTCTATCTGCCGGTCCGATGCCCTTCCGGGATCGATACAAGTAAAGAAGCGTCGCAATCACGGTGCCGCCCGGTAGGAGCAGCTCCAGCAGCAAATACGGGCTCAGCTTTTGCACCAACCTCCACAACACTCTCGCACCTCATCATCACCGAAGTTACCTTGGATACATCGAATCGGACACGGACGAATGATCGCGAGCGGCAGTTGCAGCACGATTGCCGGAGGAAAGCGCCGAATTTCAATTGCAACGCTGGTTTTTGCGGAGCGCTGGCAACGCGATCAGTCGACCCGCTCCGAATTGGCCCTACCCGAATTGCCCCTACCCTTCGGACGGTCTTGCACTAGCTCCGGAGTGCGCCCGCCAAGCTGCGTGCAATGTCGCGTGCCGCCAGAGGCTTGGCCAGCACTTCGAATACACCGGCATCGCGCGCGCGCGCTGCAAGAGCGGGCGTCGGATAGCCGCTCATCAGCACGATCGGAATGTCGGGCCGCAGCTTGCGGATTTCGACTGCCAGCTCGGAGCCGCTCATCGACGGCATCGCCTCGTCGGTCAACACTGCATCAAAGCGCCCCGGCTCGGCGCGAAAGCTCTCGAGCGCCGCGATGCTCGAGGTGAATCCGACCGGCTCGTAGCCGAGCTCGGCCATCATCTCTTCGCCCAGGTGCACGAGGGTGACCTCGTCATCGACCAGCAGGATCGTTTCGCCCGCACCGTTGATGATCGCCTCCTCGGAGACTTCGTTGGGAGACGCGAGGCTGTGCCACGGCAGGTACACGTCGAAGGTCGACCCGATTTGCGGCGTGCTGTGCACATCGATTCCGCCATCGAGATCGGCGACGATGCCATGCACCAGCGACAGGCCAAGGCCGGTGCCGGTACCAAGCTCTTTGGTCGTAAAAAAGGGATCGAAAATGCGGTCCATGATTTGCGGGTCGATCCCCCTGCCCGAGTCGGATACCTGCAGCTTCAGGTATTTGCCCGAAGGAAGCGTCGTGGTGGACACGCTGCGTTCAGTGTCGGACTCGACGACGTCGAGAACCACCGATACGGTTCCCGCGGATTCGATTGCCTGGACTGCGTTGGTGCACAGATTCAGCGCGATCTGATGCAGCTGAGCCGGATCCGCGAGCACTGTCACGCGGTGCGCCGCAAGGCGGCGCTCAAGGCGCACGTTCGGCGCCAACGAAGCCGCCACGTTGTCGAGCACTTCGGCCACAATCGGCTCCAGCTGGACCGGAACACGCTCGCTCATGCCGCTGCGGCTAAAAGCGAGAATCCGCTCGACCAGCGCCTTGGCACGCAATCCTGCGCTCATCGCTGCATCGATATAGCGGCGCAGCGATGTGCCTTCGGCCGCCTGCTTCTGTGCCATGTCGCCGTATCCGAGAATGGCCGCCAGGATGTTGTTGAAGTCGTGCGCGACGCCGCCGGCGAGCGTCCCGATAGCTTCCAGTTTTTGCGCTTGGCGCAGTTGCTGTTCGAGGCGGTCACGCTCCGCCTGCGCGTTCTTGCGCTCGGTGATGTCCTCGATCGATCCGGCCATCCGGTACGGCCGGCCACTTTCATCGCGCAGCGCCACGCCGCGGTCCTGGAACCAATGCCAGTCGCCAGACGGCAGACGCATCCGGTATTCGACGGTGAAGGTTTTCATGGTGCCGTGCAGGTACGACGACACGGCGGCACGCAGACGCGGCCGGTCGTCGGGGTGGTAGTTCCAGCGATCCACCCAATCACGCCGCAGCCTTCGCGGCTCGCCTGGCTTCAGGCCGAAGAGGCGTTGCGCGCGATCGGACATAAACACCGTGTCACTCGCAAGGTCCCAGTCCCACACCCCTTGATTGACGCCCGCTATGGCCAGCTGAAAGCGTTCCTCGGATTCGCGCAAAGCCTGCTGCGTGCGCTTCTCGGCGTCGATGTCGCTCAGAGATCCGGCCCAGCGCTTCGGCCGGCCCTTCGAATCGAGCACGTGCTTGCCTCGCATCCGCACCCAGCGGTAGTTGCCGTCGGCATCGCGAACGCGAAAGTCCACCTCGTGACTGTTGGTCGCGCGGAGCGGCTCATAGTGAAATGCGCGCTCGAGCATCTCCAGGTCGTTGGGGTGCACCTCCACCTTCGATAGATAGTCTGCGCGACGCGAGAAGGAATCGTTGGGATCCAGGCCCAGGATCCGTTTGGTTCGATCGGATACGTAGGTCCGGTCGTTTAAGATGTCCCAATCGATGATGCCGTCGTTGGTGCCAGCCACCACCAAGGCAAAGCGATGCTCGCTTTCACGCAACCTCAGCTCGGCGTGTTTGCGCTCCGATACGTCATAGGTCGTGCCGGCAACTCGCAGCGGCGTTCCGGCGGCGTCGCGAAAGCACGTTGCACGCGTGTGGATCCATCGGATCTCACCGGTGCCGCGCGCGATCAGACGGTATTCGACATCCAGCCGCGGCGTCAGGCCGGCAAGGTGATCCTCCATGCCCTTGCGCGGAATCTCGCGGTCATCCGGATGGAACGGCATCAGTTCGAGGAATTCGCTGCGCGTCGTTAAAACTCGGGTGGCTGGAATCTCGAGCATCTCATTCAGCAGCGGCGAGCCATCGATCTCGTCCGACGCGACGTTCCATACCCAGTGCGCCTCTTGCGATCCGGTCATCGTGAGCGCGTAGCGCTCCTCCGACTGGCGCAGAGCCTCCTCGGCGCGCTTGCGCGCGTCGATGTCGCTGGTCGATCCGGCCATGCGCACCGCCCGCCCCTCGGAGTCGCGCAGACAAAGGCCGCGAACATGAATCCATCGGTAGTTGCCGTCGGGGTGGCGTATCCGGTACTCGACGTCGTAATACGGATTCTTGCCGGCAAGATGCCCCTGCAGCGCCTCTATACGGCGTGCCGCATCTTCGGGATGAACGCTCAAGGTCGAAGCCCACTCCTCGCTTCCCATCAGATCGGGTCCCGGCTCCATTCCGATCAGCTCGCGCGTGCGCGCCGAGACGAATATGCGGCCGTTCTTCAGATCCCAATCCCAGATGCCGTCGTTGCAGCCGGCCACCGCCAGTGCGAATCTTTCACGCGCAGCGGCCAACGAGTCGCGAACCGAACGAAGATGCGCCAGTTGCCGTGTCAGTTTGATCAGCAACAACGCCACCAGCACAGCCAGCGCAATGGCGGCGAAGGTCATTCCGTGTTTCCCGCCAAGCGCCCGACTGCCTCCAGCAGCGCTTCGCGACCCACCGGCTTGGGCAGAACGCCCGTGACGCCGAGCTTGCGCGCGCACTCTCCGCCGCACCGGACATTCGAAAAGAATGTCGCCGACAGCGCAAGGATCGGCGTGCCCGGGTAACGCGTCGAGACACGTCGTGCCAGTTCGGTGACCCCGTGACGTATGAATGGAACATCGATGATCGCCGCCGCGAATGCCCGTTCCGAGCTCCCGCCATCGGCATCGGCTTCGGCATCGACGATTTCGTAGCCCGCTGCAATCAGCCACTCCGCCAGCAGGCCGAACGTCGCCCGATCCGCGTTGACAACCAGAATCCGCCTCTGGTGTGGCGCATCGGCCTGCGAACCAGCCTGGCTGACACTAGCCGGTGAAGCCTCGTTGTTCATAGGGGCAGGAGCGCTCCAGCAACACCAAAGGGACCATGGAGTTCCGATCGGTAACGGCGACGCGACCCCAGCAACGTAGCGCAGACCGGTAGTCTGCCGCAAACGACCCCACGTTACACTTGAAATCGGGGGATCCCCACCCTTTGATGCCCGCGACGCCCGGTCTGTGCGACAGTTTGGTCGGCCGATCTAGGCGTCGGAGACGCGGCATCGGCTCTTCGACGGCCAACGGTGCACTTGGGGGCACCGGAGGGAAAAAATGGAGCGAGAATTGACGCAGCCCGACGCCGATCTGTTGCGGGCCGGAGGCCGCATGCAAGCCGTCACGCCCATGCCGCCACACGTAGTCGCTGTCGATGACGAT